>NZ_JBFADC010000002.1:249429-853065 GCF_040641195.1 Glycomyces sp. NPDC021274
GGCGCAAGGCGCAAGGCGCAAGGCGCAAGGCGCAAGGCGCAAGGCGCAAGGCGCAAGGCGCAAGGCGCAAGGCGCAAGGCGCAAGGCGCAAGGCGCAAGGCGCGGCGATGATGCTGTCGCGCTTGGGGTCAGCCGACCTGGAGGTCGAGGAGCGCCTCGATCGTCTTCGCCACGCCGTCTTCGGCCGCCGGGTCGGCGCGGTCGGTGGCGGCCGCGATCGCTTCGGCGTGCGCGCCCGCCATCGCGAAGGATCGACCCGCCCAGGCGAGCATCGAAACGTCGTTCGGCATGTCGCCGAACGCGATCACGCCCTCAGGACCGATCCCGCGGCCGGCGCACCAGGCGGCCAGCGCCTTGCCCTTGGTCGCTGCGGCGGCGGTGCATTCGATCTCGGGGAAGTTCCCCCAGTGCCACAGGCGCACGCCGGGCATGTCGATGTGGCGGGTGGCCTCGTGCATGGCGGTGCCGGTCGAGCCGGGGACGCGGACGACGAGTTCGGCGACGGTGTCGGCGTGGGCGAGCAGGTCCGCGCCGGGTTCGAGGACGGTCCAGGGGTCGCCGTAGTGGATGCCCGCCTGCATGTGGGTCGAGTGGGCGACCTGGCGCTGGCCGGTCTCGACGGCGAAGAGCGCGCCGGGGAGGGCGTCGCGGAGCCGGTCGTGGAGTTCGCGGGCGGTCGGCAGTGGGAGGGGGTGGCGCAGGTCGGCGGTGCGGGTCGCGGTGTCGTACCAGATCGCGCCGGTGCAGCAGATCGCACCGTCGAGGACGCCGGCGAGTTCAGGGACGCGGTAGACCGCACGGGGCGGGCGGGCGGTCACGGCGAGGGTGACGATGCCGTGCTCGCGGGCGGCCTGGAGTGCCTTCTGGTTGCGTTCGGAGAGTCGGCCCTGCGGGTCGAGCAGGGTGCCGTCGAGGTCGGTGGCGATGAGTTTCGGTAGGGGCACCGCCTGAGTATCGGGGTTCGGTGCAGTGCGGGGCAACCCTGATCGGGCTGCGGGCCGGAGCGTCACACGCTCCGGCCCGCATCGAGGTCCAACGTGGTTCAGCCGCGCTGCTTCGCGGAGCGTCGTCGGAGCAGTGCACCGACGGCCCATCCGGCGAGGAAGACGATGGTGATCATGATCCACATGGGCGTCTCGACCCTGACGAGCCAGAGTTTGACGCCCACTGTCTCGGTGTTGGCGAGGATGAACCAGACGGCGAGCGCGACGATCACGCCCGCGATGATGAGTCGGCGGATCGCGTTCCCGCCTTTGGCCCCGGCCGTCCCGTCGGTCGCCATGGCCCGCTCCCCTCCGTCAGGACTCTTCCTTGCAGCCGAACTCCCTCGGAATGATCCGGACAGTATGGACGGTCGGGTCGGGCGGAACCGGCGAATCGGGTTTTCCGGGCCCCGGCGCGCCGCCGGGGCCCGGGACGCTAGCCGGCGTAAGGCGCGGCCGCCGCTTGCGCGGCGGTCATGAGTGCGCCCTCGTTCTCGGGCCAGAGGCTGTCGTCCACGCAGGTGAACGCGGGGAAGAACCCGCCGCAGTTCCCCGTGTCGGGGCCGATCTCGAAGGTGAACGAGGCGACGCCGAGTTCGCCGTAGGCCATGTCGTCGGTGGTGCCGCTGGTGCTGTAGCCGACGGTGTCGTCGTTGGTGCCCACGAAGTACCCGTTGGACTCGGCCATGTCCTTGCCGAGCGCGCGCAGCCCGGCGTCGTTCGGGGCCGGATCGCTGGAGTAGCCCCACGGGACGATGATGTACTCGCCGTAGGAGTGGAGGGTGATGAACACGTCGCGGGCGTCGCCGGGCGCGGCGTCCCCGGGGTTCTCGCCGCGCTGGTCGGGGTGGAGGGCGCGGAGCCAGTCCTCGACGGCCTGCGTCTCGGGCTCGGACCCGGCCGAGGGCCCCTGGTAGGTCTCGGAGCAGGGGTTGGTGGAGTCGTCGCCCCACTCGAAGGTGGAGTTGCGGTTGAGGTCGACGCCGAGGCGGTCGCCGCAGCTCCCGTTGGTGTCGTTGGCGTTCTTGCGCTGGAGGATCGGGTCGTCGCCGCCGGAGGCGACGATGTCGACGCCGTCGGGGTTGGCGATCGGGACCACCCAGACCTCGGTGGTGTCCATGAGCTCGGTGACCTCGGTGTCGGTGCCGTAGCCGTCGACGAGCTTCTCGATCCAGCGCCAGGCGACCTCGCCCGTGGCGATCTCGCGGGCGTGCATCTGGGCGACGAGGGTGAAGCGGGGCTTGGTGGAGTCCGGGTCGGTCTCGCAGTCGCCGGCGTTGCGTTTCGTGAGGCAGATGGCGTAGACGTCGTGCCCGGCCGGGTCGCCCTGGGTCTTGAGCCAGGAGTCGCCGATGTCGTGGAGGCTGGCGAGTTCGGGGTTGGCCGCGGCGAGCGCCTGGAGGTCGGCCTCGTAGGTGTCGACGGTGCGGTAGCCGCCGTAGTAGGTGCCCTCCTGCTCGGCGGTGACCGGGAGTTCCTTGTAGACGGTGTCGAGGAATTCGGGGTCGTAGCCGAGTTCGCGGGCTTCGGCGGCGAGGGCTTCGTCGCCGATGATGTGGGAGGCGTCGCCGTGGTCGTGGGCGAGGGTGAAGCCGAGCCGTTCGAGTTCGGCCGCTTCGTCGGCGGTGAGCCGCGGGACGGTCCAGGTGGCGAGCGCGTCGCCTGCGGGTTCGGGCGGATCGGCTTGGGCGGTGAGGGTGGCGGCGCTGGTGGCGGCCACGACGACCCCCAGCGCGACGCTCGCGGTGACGAGCCTTAGCTTCATGTGCTTGTGTCCGTTCTCTACTCGTCCCGCCGGGGTGCCGACGGGACGAAGTGGCGGTCAAGGGATCTTAATCATACATTTCCTCATCAAATCCTCAAATAGCGAACATATTGGGACACAATGGAATCCATTTCGGATCGTGGCGGGACGGGCTCAGTTGCCGGTCACGCGGCGCGCCACCGCGAGGAGGTAGGCGTCGCGGTCGAGCGGGTTCGCGCCGGTCCGGGGGCGGGACGGCACGAGGCCGCTGCTCACCGGCTCATGCCGTTCGAAGACGCTCTCCAGGACGCCTTCGCCGCTGGTCAGGCCCGGGAGGCGCTGGCCGAGTCCGTGGACGGCGCCGGCGGGGATGGTGCCTTCGAGGATGCATCGCCCGCCGCCGAGCTCCGGTGGCTCAGGGACGGCGCGGAGCTTCGCGAGCGCCGCGAGGACGCCGCCGAGGTCGGCCGCGGGCAGCTCGATGCGGAAGCGGTGCAATGGTTCGCATACGACCGTGCCCGCTTCGCGGAGGGCGGCCATGAGCACGAGCGGCACGAGGTTGCGGAAGTCGCCGGCGGTGCTCGACATGCTCTTGTCGAACCCGCCGTGGGCGCTGGACTGGCGGGCCCAGTAGCCCGAGTGGGTCATGGTGACCGCAGCGCCTTCGACCTGCCAGCCGTGGAGCCCTTCACGGAGTGCATCGTGGACGGTCTCCTCGACGGCTTTGAAGAACGCGAACGGCATGGAGCCGAGTTCCACGCCGAGCCGGAAGTCGATGCCGCGCCCCGTGGTGGGTTCGACGCGCAGGCCCACCGTGGCCAGGAACGGATTGGGGGCCTTCGCGATGAACTCGGCGGCCGCGCCGGCGCCGGCGACGCGTTCGACGCAGATCACCGTGGACTCGCGGAAGTCCACTTCCAGGCCGTGCTCCTCGGCGAGGGTCGCGCCGATGACCTCCTTCTGCACTTCACCGTAGAGCGAGACGGAGAGCTCGCGCCGCGCCTCGTCGTGGCGGAGGCCGATGAGCGGATCCTGTTCGGCCAGTTGGGTGAGCGCGGCGTGCAGGGCCGGGCGGTCTTGCTCGTCCGCGGGGGCGACCACGGTCTCCAGAGCGGGACGCAGGAAGTGCTCGGTGCGCAGTTTCGGCGGCTGCCCGATCGCGTCGCCGATGCGGACCTCCCCGAGGCCTCCGAGCTTCACGATCCGGCCCGACTCGGCCCGGGGCCGCGGCCGGTCGGCGCCGTCCTCGAAGACGCTGATGCCGGTCACCTTGGCTTCACGGCCGTCGCCGACGTGAATGCGGTCGCGCACGGCGACCGTGCCGGAGAACAGGCGGGCGTAGGCGATCCGCTCCCCCGCCGGGCCGCGTTCCACTTTGAACACCGTGCCGGAGAGCGGCCCGTCTGGGTCGCCTTCCGAGCCGGGCAGGAAGCGGCGGATGCCCTCAACGAGGTTCGCGATGCCGGCGCCGGTGATCGCCGAGCCGAAGTGGACCGGGTGGGCCTGCGCCTGCGCGACGCGCGCCGCGAAGGCCGAGGCCAGTGCTGCGTCATGCGCGACATGTGACATACCACTGCGCTTCATGGCGGCGTCGGCGGGCGCAAGGTAGGCGTCAAGGAGTTCGTCGTCGAGCAGCGCTTCGAGGAGGTCCTCGTCGAACGCGGTGTCGCGTTCGCGCGGCCGGCTCGCCGCCGCCGGTGTGCCGAGGCCGGTGACGGTGTCCATCGCGACCATCGCCGGGTCGAGTTTCGCGGCGAGGTCGCGCACGAGCGCATCGGTGCGGGCGCCGGTGCGGTCGATCTTGTTGACGAACACCAGGGTCGGGACGCCGAGGCGGCGCAGGGCCCGGTACAGGACGCGGGTCTGGGCCTGGACGCCCTCGACCGCCGAGACGACGAGCACCGCCCCGTCGAGCAGGTTCAGGACCCGCTCGACCTCGGCGATGAAATCGGGGTGGCCGGGCGTGTCGATGAGGTTGACGGCGGTGCCGCCGAGCGCGAAGGAGACCACCGCGGACTTGATGGTGATGCCCCGGCGGCGTTCGAGGTCGAGCGTGTCGGTGCGGGTGCTGCCCGCGTCGACGCTGCCGACCTCGTCGATGATGCCGGCGGCTTGGAGGAGCCGCTCGGTCAGGCTGGTCTTACCGGCGTCGACATGGGCGAGGATCCCGAGATTGAGCGTACGCAACAGCAGTCATGTCCTTGAGTTCGAAGTGACCCTTCTCGAATGACATGAACTGTTGGCGCATCCCAGTCTCCTCTGTGTCGTGCGCGGCACGCCCGGCGAAGCGTGCGGACCGAACGCTCGCGGTACCGCGCTCCGCCCAGTCCAGCAGACCGGGCGGCGCACCGCAAGGCGTTATCGCGGACGCGGACGCGGACGCGGGCCGGGTCAGGCGGCGGCCGCGGTGTCGCTGTCGAGGAGCCCTTCGATGATCTGGGCGACGCCGTCCTCGGCATTGGTGGCGGCACGGTCGGTCGCGGCGGCGACGGCCTCGGGGTGGGCGTCGCCCATCGCGTAGGAGCGGCCCGCCCAGGCGAGCATCGGCGCGTCGTTCGGCATGTCGCCGAAGGCGACCACCGCATCGGGCCCGACCCGGCGCTCCTTGCACCAGGTGGCGAGGCCGAAGGCCTTGTCAGCACCGCGGGCGTTGAGATCGAGCATGCCGAAGTCGCCCCAATGGCACATCGCGAGCCCGCCGAGGTCGGCGCCGGCCACCGCGGCGGCCATCTCATCGCCGGTGCGCTCGCCGCAGTAGACCTTGATCTTCACGGCCCGCTTGGCGCGCTTGAAGACCCCGTCGACATCGTTCGCGAACTCCCAGTTCGAGGAGCCGACCAGGGCCCGGTAGGGCTCCTCGCCGACGATCGAGGTGCCGTTCTCCACCGCGAACACCGCGTCGGGCAGACGCTTGGCGATCGCCGCGACCACCTTGCGGCCCTGCGAGATCCGGATCGAACGGAGGATGCGGATGCGGCCGCTGGCGGGGTCGTAGACGATCGCGCCGTTCGCGCAGACCGCGCCGTCGAGGTGCGGCAGGAGGTCGGGCAGCATGTCGACGCCGTACGGGGTGCGGGCGGTGACGGCGACGACGGCGATGCCGTCGGCGCGGGCGGCCGCGAGGGCGTCGCGGGTCCGCTCGGACAGGGCGCCGTCCGGGGCGAGGAGGGTGCCGTCCAGATCGGAGGCGATGACGAGGGGTGTGAGCACCGTTCCAGTATCGCCCGGCCCCGCAAGTGCGGCAACCGTACGAAACGGCACGATCACCGCGACCTTCGGACCGGTTGCCCACCAGCGCCTTCGTCGCCCGAGGACGCGAACCGCACCCATTATTGACCCTGGGGTCAAGAATGGTGTAGGGTGTCGGACATGGGCAGACCGAAGAACTTCGATCCGGACGTGGCCGTCGCGCAGGCGATGGAGACGTTCTGGACCAAGGGATACGCGGGGACCTCCCCCGCGGACCTCGCCGAGGCCACCGGCGTCGGCAAGGGCAGCCTGTACCACACGTTCGGCTCCAAGCGGGAGCTGTTCGGCAAGGCGCTCGACCGGTACGGGGAGGGCGGCTCGGCGATGACCGAGGCCTTCCTGAACGAACCGGGCACCGCCAAGGAGCGCATCCGCGCCTACCTGATGCGCCTCATCGAGATCGACCTGAGCCTCCCCGCGCCCCGCGGCTGCCTCGCGGCCAACACCGCGCTCGAACTGGGCGCCACGGACCCCGAGGCGATGCGGGCGGTGCAGCGGATGACCGATGCGACCATCCGGCTGTTCACCGAGCGGATCCGCAAAGGCCAGCGCGACGGCGACGTCGCGAAGGAGGTCGATGCGGAGGCGCAGGCGCATTTCCTGATGAACACCGTCGTCGGGTTGCGCGTGATGACCCAGACCCACGACGCCCCGGTGCTGCACCGGATCATCGACACGGCCGTGGCGGGTCTCTGACCGCCGCGCGGGATCGCACGCGCCCTCGTTCGAGGGCGTTTTTGCGGCCCTAATTTTTGACCTCAAGTTCAAGAACAATTGAAAGGCACACCCATGGAACTCGGACTCAACGGCAAGACCGCCCTCGTCACCGGAGCCAGCCGCGGCATCGGCCTCGCGATCGCCGAGACCCTCGCCGCCGAAGGCGTCCGCGTCGTCGGCGCCGCCCGCACCGTCACCCCTGAGCTGGAGAAGGTCGCCGCCGCCGCGATCAGCGCCGACCTCTCCACCAGGGAGGGCGCCGAGCGCATCGTCACCGAGGCGATCAGCACGGTCGGCGGCATCGACCTGCTGGTCAACAATGTCGGCGGGGGTGACGCCGACCGGATGGCGCTCGGCGGCTTCCTCGACATCCCCGTCGAGCAGTGGGAGTCGATCTTCAACCTCAACCTGTTCAGCGCAGTGTGGACCACGCGGGCCGCCCTGCCGGACCTCATCGGACGCCGCGGCGCGATCGTGAACGTCTCCTCGGTCAACAAGTACCTGCCGGCGGTCGGTCCGGTCGCCTACAGCGAGGCCAAGGCCGGGCTGACGGCGTTCTCCAAGCGGCTCAGCGAAGAGCTCGCGCCGCAGGGCGTGCGGGTCAACACGGTCTCGCCCGGTGTCGTCGGCTCGTCGCTGTGGCGCGACGAGGAGCGGTTCGGCGGCAAGGTCGCGGCCGCGTACGGTGTCGCGCACAGCGACTTCCTCGAGGCGATCCCCGGCCAGTTCGGCATCGCCTCGGGTCGCATCGGCGAGCCCGAGGAGGTCGCCGACCTGGTGGCGTTCCTGCTCTCCGACCGGGCGGCGAACATCCACGGCGCCGACCACGTGATCGACGGCGGCACCCTCAAGGCGGCCTAGCGACTCGGGCGGGCTCGGATGCTCCGCGCCCGCCCGAGTCACTCAGGACCCAGCCGTTGCAGGTCCGTGATGTCAAGTTTGGGTAACAACGGGGACCGGTCCCGGTTCCCTGTCGTCACACTGGTAGTGCCGTCGATTCGCACGGCCGCTCTACCCTGGACTGCGACCCTCCGTTGAAGGAGCCATCATGGCCTACAACCCGCCTCCGCACTACAACCTCGGCGGTCCGAGCGATCCCCAGCAACCGCAGAGCGTGCCGCCCGCCTACTCGCCGCTGCAACCGCAGCCGTACGACTCCGGGTACGCCCCGCAGTCGCCCCTCCCGGCGCCGACGGCCCCACCGCCGCAGAGCATCCCGGCCCAGCCCGGATACGGGACGCAGACGTTCCTGCAGCCGCCTCCCCCGCCCGCGCCGCGAAAGTCCCCGGCGGTGGTGCTCCTCGCCATCGGCATGGTCGTCGGGTTGGCCGCCGCCGCCGTGTCGGTCGCGCTGTGGCTGAGCGCCAGCGGCGACCTCGACGACGCGGAGGCGCGGCTCTCCGACCGCGACGACCAGATCTCGCAGTTGGAGGAGGACCTCGCGGCGGCCCAGGCGCAGGTGTCCGAGTTGGAGGGGCCCGCGGCGGACGCGGAGGCCCTGCAGGCGTGCATCGACGAGCTCAACGCGTACTACCTCACCGAGGCGGGATCGGCGGAGGAGACGGAGGCGTACACCGCGGTCGAGAGCTCCTGCGGCGGCCTCCTTCCTTCTCTCGGGATCTGAGCGCGGGGCGGGCCCGGCGGCCGAACGGTCGCCGGGCCCGCCCGCGTCTACGCTGTGGTCCTGCTGCGCGCGAAGGCGACTGGGATGCGCAGTTCGTGGCCCTTGAACAGGTCGGCCGCCGCCGCTTCCGCCTCGGTCATCCAGCGGTGCGCGGAGGCTTCGAGCTCGGCGAGGCGGATCGCCTGGCCCGGGCGGGTCTGCGCGGCGGTGAAGCTCATGATCATCGGCATGCGGCTGTCGCCGAGGTCGGTGTCCCGCTTGTCGAACGCCCAGGACAGGCCGGTGAGCGCGACCTCGAGTCCGGTCTCCTCGAACGCCTCGCGGATCGCGGCCAGGGCGACCGGCTCGCCCACTTCGGTGGCCCCGCCGGGCACGGCCCACTGCCCGGTGTCGGTCCGCTTGATGACGAGCACGCGGCCCTCGTCGTCGAAGATCGCAGCGTCCGCGCCCGTGGGGACGCCGAACGCGGCGAGGTCGCCGCAGTCGATGCGCGGGTAGACCAGGTCCGCTTCGGTGGTGCGCTCGCAGTGCGCCGCGACCCGGTGGTGCCGTTCGATGGAATACGGGCTCGTCGCGGCCGCAAGGGAGGCCTTCGCGATCGCGGCGACGGCGTCGAGGATCGCCTTGGCGGCCGTGGAGACGCGCAGCGGGCCGCGTTCGCGCACGACCGCGCTCGCGGCCGGGGCGTAGGTCGGCAGGTCGCCGGCGAGGTCCGGGTCGGCCGGCTCCAGCAGCTTCTCGGCCGCGTCGGCGTCGAGGGCCGTCGCGAACTCGTAGACGAGCAGGTACGTGTGGGGGCACGGGAGGTCCGCGAGGTCGGTGTCGGCGATGGCGACCGGTTCGGCGGGGACGTCCGCGCCGAGGGCGGCGGCGGTGGCCTCCAGGCGCTGCGCAAGGGTGTCGGAGCGGAAGCGCCGGCGGTGGACCAGGCGCGTGCCATCGCCGCAGTCGATGCGGAACTCGGTGCCGGGAATCGGCGACCGCAGATCGGCGTCGTTCGCGAAGATCGCCCTGATCGCCTCGTACGGGCGGTGGTCGACCTCGGCGAGCAGCGCGGCGGCGTGGTCGCGCAGCTCCAGCAGCCGGGCCTCCTCGTCGGGTTCGCAGCCCCAGTACAGGCCGTTGGCGGCTTCGGCCCGCAGCATGTCGGCGAGGCGGGCGAGGCCGATCGCCTCGCGCCGGGCGGGAAGGGCGTCGGCGGTCGGGTTCGTCGTCATGGCGTTCCTCTGCTCGGCTTCACGAGTGTCAGATCGTACGCTGGCCGACGGCCGCGCGGGCGGCGCTCAGCGCCTCCTGGGTCGACGTGATGAGCGCAGGGTCGCCGATCTTGCGGCGCATGGCCAGCACCTCGGTGAGGATCTCGACGGCGTGGTGCGGGCGGCGGGCGTCGATGAGGTGCTTGCCGTAGTGCTGCAACGCGAAGTGGAGCGTGTTCGGGCTCTCCGCCCGGGCGATCTCGATGGCCTGCTCGTAGAGCGGCTCGGCCTCCGCGAGGTCGCCGGGGTAGCGGTGGGCGTCGCCGAGGTTGACGAGCGCCGCGACCCGCTGGCGCGGGGTGGCGGCGCGGTCCACGGCGGCGGCGAGGACCCGCTGCGCCTCCGCGTACTCCCCCAGGGCGATGAGCCCGACGCCGGCCTGCCGCAGCTCCGGCTGGGAGAGGCGGTCTTCGCGGGCGAGCTCGTAGCGCACGAGGCGGCGCAACCGGTCCGGCTCGGTGGCGTACATGCGCCCGTCGTTGCCCGTCGCGATCCGTTCGGCGATCTGTTGCTGCTCAGCAGACAATGGCGTGTCCCCCGTTCCGCGCCTGGGCGGCGGCCAGGCGGCCTGTGGCGAGGATAGAGCGGGGCCGGGCGTTTTGCCCAGCCCCAAAAGCCCTGCACCAAACGTATCTCGCGCACTCAGGGCTTGCGCAGGATCAGGCCCTGATACTGGTCGATGTTCGACTCGAGGGCGACGTGGTTCGCCTCCACGAGCGCGAAGTGCTCGGCCGCAACCGCTTCGATGCGGTCGGCGGTGAAGAAGGAGAAGAACCGCTTCGGCTCGTACGAGTCGGTCTCCCAGACACCTTCGTAGTCCTGCCCGCCGTACTGCCCCCAATAGAAGAGGCCTCCTGGGGCGAGGACGCGGCGCACTTCGGCGAGCACGCCGGAGAGGTCGGCCTTCGGCACGTGGAGCAGGCAGTTCATGCCGAACACAGCGTCGAACGACGCGTCCTCGAACGCCAAGTCGCCGAAGTCCATCACCGCCGCGTCGAGGCCCTTGGCCCTGCAGAGCGCGACGAGCTCGGGCGAGAGGTCGACGCAGGTGACCTCGAGGCCCTCGTCGGCGAAGAACCTGCCGCTGATCCCGTGCCCCGCACCGATCTCCAGCAGGCGCGACGCCCCCGTCTCGCGGAGCCGGGCGGCGAACCGGGCGCGCTCCAGCGCCTTCCACGGGGTGTCCTTCATGACGGCGCGGGAGCCGGCTTCGGCATCGTACGACCGGCGCAGTTCCTGTTTCAGCTCTCGGTAGTCCACCGCGCCGATGATGCCAGAGCGGTCCGACAGCCCTGGGGGCCTAGCGGAGGCCGGCCTCGGCGAGGGCGCGGTTGCGGGCCTTCTTCGGGAGGCGGTCGACGTAGACGGTGCCTTCGAGGTGGTCGTACTCGTGCTGGAGGCAGCGGGCGAGGGTGCCGGTGCCCTCGATCCGCACGGGCTTGCCCTCGGCGTCGAAGCCCTCGACCACGGCGGTGGTCGACCGGGGCGTGTCCTCGAACGCGCCGGGCACCGACAGGCAGCCCTCGTCCCCGACCATGAGCTCGCGCGGAGCGGGGGGCAGGTGCAGCACCGGGTTGACCACGGCGGCCACGGTCCGCTCCCCGTCGGCGTCCTCGCAGTCGAGCACGAAGACCCGCGCGTCGACGCCGATCTGGTTGGCCGCCAGGCCGACCCCGTTGGCCGCGTACATGCTCGCGAACATGTCCTCGATCAGCTCCGCCAGCGCGTCGTCGAAGACCTCGACCGGTTTGCAGGCGCGGTGGAGCACGGCCTCGCCGTACCGCGTGATCGGGTGCACCCGGCCACGGTCTCCCGGAGCAACGTCTCCGGGAGCGCGGTTGCCACCTGCATCGTCTCCGGCAGCGCGGTCGCCGGGGGCGGTGTCTTCGGGGGCGAGGTCGCCGGAGGCGCGGCCGCCGGGTTCGTGGGGTTCGTGGTCGGTCACCGGTGTCTCCTTGTCCGCCAATCGGTCTCCCTCTTGGGCTCGGTCCATGCCAGAGGCAGTGGCATATCACATGTCACACACTGGCTCCGTTATTGCAAGTATATTGCAGCAGACCGCATCGCCCGTTCCGCTTCGGGGAGGCGGCTTCGCACGACGGGCCGGAACGTTTCGGTGCCTGTGGGCGTCAAAGGTGCGCCGATGGCCGCCCCTCCCCTATCGAGAGATTTCCGCAGTCGATTCGTGACGCGGAGGGATCACCATTGGAGACACCGGGCGGCCCCGGCCGCCCCGCCCCTGCTCACACCCCTTGCGAGGCTCAACATGCGACTCCTCAGATCCGCCGCCGTGCTCGCCGCGGCCGCACTGTTCCTGTTCGGCTGCTCGAATGCCGGAGGCGAAGGCGGCGGCCGGGCCGCCGACGAGAACGCCGCCGACATCGTCGAGGACGAAGCCGCCGCAGCCCCCGAAGCCTCCGCGAACCCGCAGGTCGACACCGGCGACCGCGCCATCGTCTACGAGGCGGTGCTCGAAGTCGAGGACGCCGACGCCGAAGGCATCGCCGAGCAGGCCTGGGACCTCGCCGAGTCCTACGGCGGATTCGTCACCGCCGACGAACGGGACCGCGCGACCGGTGAGGAGGCCTCCTACAGCAGCGCCCACCTGGTCCTGCGCGTGCCGTCCGAGCATTTCACCGAGGCAATGGACGGGCTCGCCGCGCTCGCCGAGAGCGAGCGCCACCGGTCCGTGACCACCGAGGACGTCACCGAGGCGACCGTCGACCTCGCCGCGCACATCGCCACCAAGAGCGCCAGCGTCGAACGCGTCCGCCAGCTCCTGGCCGAGGCCACCTCCGTGACCGCGATCCTCGAACTCGAGGCCGAACTGGCCGAGCGCGAAGGCGAACTGGCGTCCCTGGAGTCGCAACTGGAGGACCTGCAGGACCGGGTCGCCATGTCCACCATCGACTTCACGGTCGTCGCCCCGTCAGCAGTGGGGCAGGAAGCGGGCTATGCGGGGCCGGACTCGTTCTGGGACGGAGTGGTCGTGGGCTTCAAGGGTGCGGTGAACCTGCTGGTCGCCGTCTCGGTGGTGATCGGCGTCCTGCTGCCGTTCCTGCCCGTCGCGGCCCTCGCGGCCGCCGCGGTCATCGTGCCGATCCGTCTGGCGCGCAAGCGCCGCAACGCGAAAGCGGCCGAAGGCTCGCTGCTTCCGGCCACGCACGCCTCGACCGAGCCTGTTTCGACCACGCCGCCGCGGCAGTAGCGGGGGCGGCGCGACTGGATCGAAGTGCGGTTGAGCGGCGCGGACCCCGCGGGACCCGCGCCGCTGTCACTACAGGCTCCAGACCTCGACCTGGCCCATGGCGGTGCCGGTGATGACGACCTGGCGGCCGTCCACTTCGGTCACCGCCGCGCCGGTGAGCGCCTCGTCGCCGGTGCGGGCGGCGAAACTCTCCCCGATCGGGGCGCCGGTCTCGAGGTCGAACAAGCTCAAGCCCTGGTCGCCGGAGGCGAGGACCGCGGCCTTCCCGTCGATCTCGAGCACGCTCAGGCCGGTCACGGTCTGGTAGAGCTCCTGCGCGGGAGCGCCGAACGGTTCCGCGGCGGCGAGGTCCCAGGCCTGGATGGCGCCTTCGCCCGTGACGGTGACCCCGAGGCTCTTCCCCGCGGCCTGGCCGACGGCCAAGGCCATGATGTCGTACTGGAGCTGGTCGAACGTGCCGCCGACCGGCTCGCCGGAAGCGAGGTCGGTGACGATGACGCGGTTCTCGTAGTGGCAGACGGCCCGCAGCGTGCCGCCTACGTCGATGAACGAGAGCCCGTCGCCGTAGAACGTGTCGATGTCGGTGATCGTGTTGCCGGTGAACAACTGCTTGACCTGGTAGTCCGTGGCGTAGGCGGGGGTGCCGTCCCAGAGCCCGTACCAGTAGATGGTGTCGTACGCGGATTCGCGGTCGGCGACGGACGTGGCCGGGTCGTCGAGGTACCACGTGTCGTCGGTGGTGCCGTCGCTGGAGAAGACCGCGACGCGCCCACCGGTCTCGGTGACGACGCCGAGGCTCTGGATGACGCCGTTGTGGCCGCGGTACTCGTCGATCAGGCTGCCGTCCAAGGGGTCCCAGATGCGGACCATGCCGTCCTCGCCGCCGGTGAGGACGACGTCCGCGCCGTCGAGCTGGGCGACCTCGACCTGCGTGACCGCGCCGACGTGCTGGGACTCCATGCGGGCGGTCAGGTCGCCTTGGACCGCGTCGGCGAGCGGCACGAGGCCGTCGTCGTCGCCGGTGGAGGCCGAGCCGTCGGTGTCGTCCTCAGTGGCCGCGGCGTCCCCGGCCACGTCGGCGCCCTCGGTCTGCTGCTGCTCGTTCGACGTGAGCGGGTCGTCCTCATCGTCCTTGGTGAGGTACGGCAGCGCCGCCAGCGCGCCGACCGACAGGACGACGACGGCGGCCACGGCGACGAGCACGGCGATGCCCTGCTTCGACTTGATCCAGGGACCCTGTTGGGGCGCAATGGGACCGGTCGGGTACTGGCCGGCGGGCGGGCCCGAGGGCGGGGCCATGTGCGGCTGCGTGAGCGGGTGCGGCGGCATTCCGGGCACCGCCTGCGGGGTCGGCTGGGAGGTCGTCGGCTGCGAGGTCGCCATGGGCGGGGCCGAGGGGTGCGGGAGCCGCATCGTCTGGCCGGTCGGGGCGCTCACCGGGCTCGGCACCGGGACGGGGGCGACCGGGGTCGCGGTCTGCGGCGGCAGGGCCGGGCTCGGGACCGAGATGGGGGTGTTGACGGTGTGCTGGGCGAGGAGGCCGCCTTCGGAGACGGCGAGTTCGGGCTGCTCGATCGCGGACGGGGCGATGCCGAGCTCGCGGTGCAGGAGTGTGGCGACGAGCGGCATGCGGCTGGCGGCGCCGACGAGGAAGAGCGCCGCGATCTGCTCCTTCGCGAGCCCCGATTCGCGGATCACGCCCTGGGTGACGCGGATCGTGCGCTCGACCAGCGGCGCGCAGACCTGTTCCAGCTCTTCGCGGGTGAGGTGGGCGTCGATGTCGAGCAGCGGGATCGTGAGCTCGGTCGAGGCGCTGCGGGAGAGCCGCTCCTTGGCCTGTCGCACCTCCTCCGTGAAGGCGGTGCGGTGGCGCAGGTCGGCCGGCTCGGTCGGGTTCGTCAAGCGCTGCCAGCGCTCGTCGTCCGGTTGCACGCTCTTGGCGACGTGCTCGGCGAGGGCCTGGTCGAAGTCGAGGCCGCCGAGGTCGTCGGCGCCGTCGACGGCGAGCACGTCGAAGCCGTTGGTCGCGCGGCGCAGGACCGTGGCGTCGAAGGTGCCGCCGCCCAGGTCGTAGACGACGACGCCGCTGCCGGGCGGCACCTCCGCGCCGATGGTCTCGACGAAGTAGCTCGCGGCGGCGACCGGTTCGGCGACGAGGTCCACGGTGCCGAGACCGGCGGCGGTGGCGGCGTCCGCGACGACGTGCCGGCGGGTCGGGCCCCACGCGGCGGGCACGGTGACGGTGACCGGCCCGAGCGAGCCCAGGGTCTGCTCGCATTCGCGCGCGACCCGGGAGAGCACCGCGGCGATGACGCTCGTCACGGGGATCTCGGTCTCGCCGAGGAGGATCTGCGCGTCGTCGATGCGCCGCTTCGGGTTCGGTTCGTACCGGTCGGGCTTGCGGCGGCCTGAGTGGACGGCGTCGGCGCCGACGACCGGTCCGCCTTCGTCGTCCATGAACACCGCGGAGGGCAGTTGCGGTGAACCGTCGAACAGCTGCTGGTGGACGCGGCCGTCGGCGCGCCGGATCGTGGCGACGGTGTGCGAGGTGCCGAAGTCGACGCTGATCGAGGCGGGCCGGGGGCTGGAAAAGGACATGCCGCAACTGTAGTGACCCTGGTCCACCGGCCGATGTGTAGGGAACTCCGGTCGCACTTGGACCCGTGTGCTCCGCGGGCGCCTGGGAGAATGCGCGGGTGGGTTTGCAGACGCAGTTGCGGCGGGCGATCGCGGTGTTCCGGTTCGCCGCTCTGGGCTATCCGGTGCTGCTGGGCGCCTTCGCGTTCGAGGCGCTGGTGCGGCCGGTGGCCGCGGCGCTGCTGGTGGTCGTGCTCGGCGGGTGGACCGCGGTGGTGAGCTACCGGTACACCCGCAGAGGGTACGAGGAGCGGGTGGTCTACGCCGACCTCGCGGTGACGGCGCTGGCGGTCGCGGTGTCGGCGTGGGCACTGGCCGTCTCGGACGGGCCGGTGCCGATCTCGTTGGGGCCGTGGCTGGCCGGGGTGGTGCTCGCGTGGGGTGCGGCGTGGGGGCGGCGCAGCGGGGCCGTCGCGGGCGGGGTGATCGCGGTGTTCGGGATGGTGTTCCGGGGCGGCATCGGCGAGAACACGGTGAACGAGGCGGCGCTGCTGGTGCTCACGGGCTTCACCGTGGGGCACCTGGTGCGGCTCGGGGTGGAGGCCGAGGAGCGGACGCGGCGGGCGACCGAGCGAACCGCGGCGGCGAAGGAGCGGGAGCGGCTGGCGCGGGACATCCACGACTCGGTGCTGCAGGTGCTCGCGCTGGTGCAGCGGCGCGGCAACGAGATCGGCGGTGAGGCGGCCGAGCTGGGGCGGCTCGCGGGGCGGCAGGAGGAGGCGCTGCGGGCGCTGATCTCCTCCGAGGCGTACCAGCACCCGCTCGACGGGCGGCGGGACCTGCGCGAGCTCGTGGGGCGGCACGCGGGCGAGTCGGTGACCGTGGCGGCCCCGGCGACGCCGGTGCGGCTGCCCGCGGCGACCGCGCGGGAGGTCGCGGCGGCGGTGGCGAGCGCGGTCGACAATGTGCGGGACCACTGCCCGGAGGGGACGCGGGTGTGGCTGCTGGTGGAGGACGACGGCGAGGCGGTCACGGTGAGCGTCCGCGACGACGGGCCCGGCATCGCGCCGGGTCGGCTCGCGGAGGCCGCCGCCGAGGGGCGTCTCGGTGTGGCGCAGTCGATCGAGGGTCGGGTGCGGGAGCTCGGCGGGACCGTCACGGTGGTCTCCGGTCCCGGGTCGGGCACGGAGGTCGAGATGCGGGTGCCGCGTCCGCGAACGGAAGGGGACGCCGATGGCGACGCTCATCGTGGTCGATGACCACCCGATCTGGCGGGAGGCGATCGCCCGCGACCTGACCGGGGCCGGGCACCGCGTGCTCGCCGCCTGCGGAGAGGGCAGGGCGGCGCTCACCGCGATCCGGGAGCTGCGCCCCGACGTCGCGATCCTGGACCTGCAGCTGCCGGACCTCTCCGGAGTCGGTGTGCTGCAAGGCCTCGGGGAGGACTGCGCGACGGCGGTGCTCATCCTCTCGGCGAGCGGCGAATCGTCCGATGTGCTCGAGGCGATGAAGGCCGGGGCGCGCGGGTACCTCGTCAAATCGGCGTCGGCGGCCGAGCTCGCCGATGCGGTCGAGCGGGTCGCGGCCGGGGACGCGGTGTTCACGCCGGGCCTGGCGGGCCTCGTCCTCGGCGAGTACCGGCGCCTGGCGAACGCGAACGAGGAGGAGCGGCCGAAGCTCTCCGAACGCGAGACCGAGGTGCTGCGGCTCGTCGCGAAGGGACTGAACTACCGCGAGATCGCCGAGCGCCTGGTGCTCTCGCAGCGCACGGTGCAGAACCACGTGCAGCACATCCTCACGAAACTCCAGCTGCACAACCGGGCGCAGCTCGTGCGGTACGCGATCGAACAGGGCATCGACGGCGACTGAGTACTTTCGCCGCCCGTAATTGAGTAGAAGCGCCGATGGCGGGAACGGCGCCGGTCCTGTCCAATGGAGGGATGAACGCCTACATCACCGCCGCCGGCGCGTACCTCCCCGGTCCCCCGGTCGGCAACGACGAGATCGCGGCGCGCCTCGGCGGGGTCGACGAGCGCGGCGACCGCCTGCGCCGCCGCATCCTGGCCGCCAACGGGATCGCCAAACGCCACTACGCGCTCGACGCGCAGGGCCGCACGACCGAGCTGAACGAGGAGCTCGCCGCGAACGCGCTCCACGCCGCATTGGACGAGCGCGGGCTGGGCGCGGCCGACCTCGACATGCTCGCCACCGCCACCACCCAGGGCGACCTGCTCGTGCCCGGCTTCGCGTCGATGGTCCACGGCCGCTTGGGAGGCGGGCCGATGCAGGTGCTCTCCGCCTCCGGCGTGTGCGCCTCCAGCCTCGCCGCTTTGGACGCGGCGGTCGCGAAGGTGCGCCTGGGCGACCGGCGGCGCGCGGCCGTGGTCGGCAGCGAGCTGTCGAGCCGGTGGCTGCGGGGCTCGCGCTTCGGCGGCAAGCCCGGCAATGGCGGCGGGGACGCCGACGCCCACTTCCTGCGGTGGATGCTCTCCGACGGCGCCGGTGCGGTCCTGGTCGAGGCGCAGCCGCGCCCCGACCGGCCTTCGCTGCGCGTCGACTGGGTCCGCACGGTCTCGCTCGCGCACGCCAACCAGGTCTGCATGCGGGCCGGCATGGGCGAGGGCACCGCCCCCGCCGCGGGCCGCACCTGGCAGGACATGGGCAGCGCCGCCGCGGCCGAACAGGCCGGGATGATGCTGCTGCGGCAGGACACGAGCGCGCTCGGGGCGCTGGCCGAGGCGGGGCTGCGGGAGTTCCAGTCGCTCGCCCGCGAAGGGCTCATCGACCTCGGCAAGCTCGACCACGTGCTGTGCCACTACTCGACGAACGCGTTCCGCGACATCGTCTTCGACCAGCTGGCGTCCGCTGGCGCGCAGATCGACACGGGCCGGTGGTTCTCCAACCTCGAGACGCGCGGGAACACCGGCGCGGCCTCGATCTTCATCGCCTTGGAGGAGTGCTGGCGGACCGGGCGGTTCGAACCCGGCCAGACCGTGCTCCTCGCCGTGCCCGAATCGGGCCGGTTCACGTTCGGGTTCGCGCATCTGACCTGTGTGGACGCTGAAGCGGAGACGCCGGCGCCCGTGCCGGTCTCGCGGCCGGTGCAGGTCCCGCCCGTGGTGCAGCGCATCGCGCCGCAGTCCGCGAGCGTCCAGGACCGCCTGGCGGCCGTCTGGCAGGAGTTCGAGCAGCGGCTCGACCAGGTCCCGGTCATGCAACGCCTCGCCGAGGGCACCGCCACCATCGAGGACTACCGGCGGCTCCTGTTCAACCTGCGCCAGCAGGTCGCCGACGGCGCCCGCTGGATCTCCCGCGCCGCCTCCAACTTCTCGGTCGAACTGTTCGACCTCCGCAGCGCCGCCATCGGGCACGCCGCCGAGGAGCACCGCGACTTCATGATGATCGAACGCGACTACGCCGCCTGCGGCGGGTCCATCGAGGACATCCGCGCCGGCGAGAAGAACATCGGCTCCGAAGCCCTGTCGGCGTACATGTTCCACACCGCGAGCCAGCCCGACCCGATCGGCCTCCTCGGCGCCATGTTCATCATCGAAGGCCTCGGCACCGGCAAGGCCTCCGACTGGGCCGCCCGGTTCAAGACCACCCTCGGCCTGCGCGACGACCAGGTCGGCTTCCTCGCTTACCACGGCGAAGCCGACGACGACCACTTCGCGAAGCTCCAGGCCATCCTCGCCTCGCCGCGCATCGACGCCGCGGCCGCCGACGCCATCGTCAAGACCGCCAAGATCGTCGCCCGCCTCTACGCCCTCCAACTCGAAGAGCTCGACAATGTCTAGCTCGAACACTGCCCCGGAGCCGTCCGGCAGACCGCTCGGCGACCCTCCACTGTGGGACGCGATGAGGGCCGACCCCGCGATGCCCCTCGAACCCGGCGTCGCCCGCATGGTCACCGACGACCAGCGGCAGTGGACCCGCACCTGGATCTACCCCGTCCTGCGGCCCGTCTCGCGGGTGCTCGCGCTCGTCATCGTCGCCCTCAAGCGCCTCACGCCGGTGCGCTGGACCGCGCACCGGCTCATGGACCGGCTCTGCCTGTGGTTCCTGCGCCGCTTCGTCTCACCGCTCGCGGTCGAACTCCTCATCCGCCACTTCGTGATCGAGACGAACCTCCTCAACTTCATCGTCCGCAACACCCCCGCCGGGATCGAACCGGTCGCACTCCGGCCCGTGAACCTCGCCGGACTCGGCGACCGCGCCGTCATCGAGCACGACATCAACGTCTACGAAGTGCTCATCGCCCTCGACGGCAACCGGATCGGGCCCCCGCAGACCCTGGACTTCAGCGGCCTCGACATGCCCGCGCTCGACCCCGAGCCGCACCGGTTCCGCCTGATGCGCCTGGACATCCAGACCGCCCTGTGCCTCATGAACCTGCCGTTCGCCGCCTGCCTCACCCCCGACGAGTACCGCCGGGCCGTGCACTCCATGCGCTTCGACGACTCGATCCTCGCCATCCTGGCCGCGATCACCGGCGACCCGACGTTCCTACGCTGGTGCAGCGGCGACCTCGCTATCCGCGCCGACTCCAACACCGATGTGCCGCACGCCGTCTACCGCCACGCCGTGGTCTGCGAGTACGCGCACGCGCACCTGGTGAGGCTCGCCGCCCGGGGAGGACCGCTGCCGGTCTGTCCGGTCCCCGACAGTTCCGTCCCTTTCGCGTCAAGAACCCGTCAAGAACGTTGACGCCGCCGCCCCGCGGTGGTCCGCTTGAGGCATCAGCGGTTCTCCCACCGGAGGTGCAAGTTGCAGCGCACGCCCTCGACCCCGTACTCCCGCATCGGCGGCCTGACCGCCCTCGGCGGCTCGGTCCTCATGGTCGGCTCGATGTTCATGCCCTGGGTCGACACCGCCGGAGGCGGCTCGCTCGACTACTGGCACCTCTCCGGCGTCGCAGGCGTCCAGCCCGACACCCGTACCTACGTCATGTCCCTCGGACTCATGCTGCTCCTCGTCGTGTGGTGCGCCCTGTACTTCACGCTGCGCACCCATGAGACCCGCACTGTCTGGGCCTTCGGCGGCCTCGCGGGCGCCATGGTCATGTACGGCAGCGACCTGCGCATCAGCGAAGACCTCCCGGCCGGCTCGCTCGGCTCGGGCGAGGTCGTGGCCGCCGCCGGGCTGCTCCTGCTCGCAGCCGGGTCCGTGATGGCGCTGGCCGCGAACATCCCCGAGCCCGCACCGGTCCGGCGCCGGATCAGGAAGGTCCCGGTCTGAGAAGGTCCCGGTCTGAGTACGAGCACAGTAATACGTCACACGCCACATGTCACGCATCGCGAAGGCGGGGCGCCCGGACCACCGGACGCCCCGCCTTCGCAGTCGAGATCAGGCGCTGTCGCGGACGATCAGCTTCGTCGGCAGGATGACCGGCTCGACCTCCTCGTCCTCCAGCAGGGCGAGCAGCAGCCGCACGGTCTCCTCGGCCACATTCGCCAGCGGCTGCCGGACCGTGGTCAGGGCCGGGCGGGTCGCCGAAGCGATCGCCGAATCGTCGAACCCGCCGACCGCCACGTCCTCGGGGACCCGGCGACCGGCCGCGTGCAGCGCCTGCAGCGCCCCCGCGGCCATGAGGTCGGAAGCGACGAACACCGCGTCGAGGTCCGGCACGTTCTGCAGCAGCCGGTGCATGGCAGCCTCGCCGCCGGCCTGCGTGTAGTCGCTGTGCACGACCATCTGCTTCCCGGCCTTGCGGCCCAGCACGCCCGTGAACCCCTCCAGGCGGAGCGACCCGCCCGGCGTGTCGAGCGGACCGGTGATCATCCCGATCTTCCGGCGGCCCTGCTCGACCAGGTACTCGGCCATGGCACGCGCGCCGCCGCGCTCGTCCGCGGCGGCGTACGGGATCACCGACTCGCGGCCGAGCACCGCGCCGAGGGCGACCGCGGGCACGCCCGCGCGTTCGATCTCGTCGAGCAGCGGGTCGCCCGCGTGGGTGGAGATGAGCAGCGCGCCGTCCGCGTGGCCGCCGCGCAGGTAGCGCGCCACCCGGTCGCGGCCGCCGTCGTCGCCGGCGATCATGAGCACCAGCGACATGTCGCGGTCGGCCAGCTGGTTCGTGGCCACGCGCATGAGCACCGAGAAGTTCGGGTCCTCGAACAGCCGCTCCTGCGGTTCCGAGAGCACCATGACGATCGAACCGGTGCGGCTCGTCTTCAGGCTGCGGGCGGCGCGGTTCACGACGTACCCGGTCTCGGCGACCGCGCGCCGCACCGCCGCCTCGGCCGACAGCGAGACGTTCGCCTTGCCGTTGAGGACGCGGGAGACCGTGCCGCGCGAGACGCCCGAGGCCTCGGCCACGTCGTGGATCGTCGGTCGTTTCCGTGTCAAGATGCTCAGCTCTCCCTTGTGTCTCACTCGATTATCACTCGCCCCGGCGATCGCGACGGGCCGAGGCCCGCTCCGAGCCGGCGCCGTCGGGGAGCACGGTCGGGCGGGATGCGGGGCGGCCGCCCAAGGGGACGGCGACCGCTCCGCATGTGCCGCACGATAGGTCCGAACGGCTGTACCGCAGCGGTTTCACGCGCCGCCCAGCGCCCGCAGCGACGCCAGCGCGTTCCCGTCGAAGTCGAACAGCGCCTGGTTGGCCCAGGAGCTGCCGGACTCGTCGACCACGTCGTCGCCGTACTCCATGCCGGCCCGCGAGGCCCAGGTGGTGCCGTCGACCGGGAGCCACGCGGGCTCCCAGTAGACGATGCCGAGGCCGCGGCCGCCGGGCACGGCGTCCACTGTGGCGTAGAGGTCGCGCAGGAACGCGGCCTGCCGCTCGGGCGAGGCCGGGTAGCCGCCGGCTTCGGCGAGTTCGGGCTGGAACACCTGGTGGTGCCCGGCCGGGGCGTCGCCGGTCCACGCGTACGCGGTCTCGACGACCACGAGGTCCTTGCCGTAGCGCGCGGCGAGGTCGTTGAGGTTGGCGCCCAGGTCCTGGAGCGTCCCGTGCCAGTACGGGTAGTAGGACAGGCCGATCACGTCGAAGTCGAGGCCGCGCGCGGTCGCCTGGTCGAACCAGCCGCGGTAGAGCTCGTTCGCGCCGCCGAAGTCGAGGTGGATCATCACCCGCGCACCGGCACCCGGTTCGCGGACCGCGGTGACACCGGCCGCCAAAAGCCCGGTGAGCCGGTCGAACGCGGCCGGGTCCTCGCGTTCGAAGCGCCGTTCGGCGTCGAGGAACCGGGGCGTCCGGCCGTGCGGCCAGAGCATCCCGTTGGTGATCTCGTTGCCGACCTGGACCATGTCGGGCGACGCCCCGGCCGCTGCGAGTGCGGTCAGGACGTCCGAGGTCCAGTCGTGCACGCGCGCTTCGAGGTCGGCGCCTTCGAGGCCGCGCCAGGCCTTCGGCGTGGACTGCTTCTTCGGGTCGGTCCAGAAGTCGGAGTAGTGCAGGTCGAGGAGGACCGCGTGGCCTGCGGCCTTGGCGCGGCGGGCCAGCGCGATCGTCGTCGCCAGGTCGTTCGTGCCGCCCAGGTAGGGCTCGCCGGCCTCGTCGCGCGGGTCCACCCACAGGCGCAGGCGGATCCAGTTGACGCCTTGGGCGGCAAGGAGTTCGAAGAGGTCGTGCGGCGTGCCGCCGGCGCGGAAGACCGCGCCGCGCTGCTCGATCTCGGCGGTCATCGAGACGTCCGCGCCCCGGATGCGTGCCATGGGCCTATCCCTTCTCGGCGCCGGCGCTCGCGCCGGTGACCAGGTAGCGCTGGAGCACGATGTAGAGGATCGTGATCGGCAGGGCGAGCACGACGGCGCCGGCGGCGAACGTGGTGTACGAGTTGGCGTACTCGGAGCTGATCATATTGAACAGGCCGAGGGCGACGGTCTGCTTGTCCGCGCTCTGCAGCACCAGCCGGGGCAGGATGAAGTCCATCCACGGCAGCGTGAACTGCGTGATCGCCACGAAGGTGAGCATCGGCCGCATGAGCGGCAGGATGATCTTCGCGAAGATCGTGAGGCGCCCGGCCCCGTCGATCGCGGCGGCCTCGTCGAGGCTCGCGGGCAGGTTGTCGGTGTAGCCCTTCATGAGCCAGATGTTGTACGGCAGGGCGCCGGCGATGCTCACGAGCGCGAGGCCGGTGAGCGAGTCGAGCAGGCCGAAGTTCAGGAAGAGCATGTACACGGCGATGGCGGCCAGGAAGGCCGGGAACATCTGCAGGATGAGGATGCTCAGCAGGCCCGCTTTGCGGCCCTTGAACTTGACGCGCGAGAACACGTACCCGCAGACGGCCGCGAGCACGACCGAGCCGGCCATGTTGAGCACGGCGACGTAGAGCGAGTTGAGGTACCAGCGGCCGTAGGAGGTCTCGGTGAAGAGGTCCGTGTAGTGCGCGATCGTGGCCTCGGAGGGGAACGGCGAGACCTCGCCGAGCCCGTCGCCGGGGCTCAGGGAGGCGCCGACGACCCACAGGAGCGGGAAGACGACGACGGCGGCGACGAGGACGAGCTCGAGGTGGATGAGGACCGTGGAGAGGCCCTCGCCGCGGGGGCGCCTGCGGCGGCGCGGCGGTGTGGCGGTCCCGCTCGGCGCGGGGCGTTCGGCAATCTTGGCGGTCATGGTCAGAGCTCCCGAATCGCCTTGGAGCGGTTGAGGTTCCACACGGAGATCGTGCCGACGATGAGGAAGATGAAGAGGCTCATCACGGCGCCGATGTTGTACAGCTGGGTCTCGAAGGTGAGCTTGAACAGCCAGGTGACGAGCAGGTCGGTGCTGCCGGCGAACCGGTAGTCGGCGTTGTCGGGGCCGCCTTCGGTGAGGAAGTAGACCACGCCGAAGTTGTTGAAGCTGGACACGAACGAGAGGATGAGCAGCGGCGCGACGGTCTTGTGGACCACCGGCAGGGTGATGTGCCGCAGCTGCTGGAAGGCGCTGGCGCCGTCCATGCGGGCCGCCTCGTAGTAGCTGGCGTCGATGTTGGTGAGCACGCCGCCGACGAGGGCCATGAAGAACGGGAAGGTGAGCCACAGGTTGATGAGCAGCACCACCGCGCGGGCGAGGTTCGGGTTCGAGGCGTCGGTGAACCAGTAGATGCGGTCATCGGTGAGGCCGACGTCGACGAGCCACTGGCTGACGGGACCGAACTGGCCGTTGAACATCGAGCGGAACACCAGGGCGGAGACGATCGCGGGGACCGCCCAGGGCAGGAGGAAGATCGACCGCCACACGCGCGGGGCCTTGACCTTCTTGTTCGCCAGGAGCACGGCCTGGAAGAAGCCGAGCGCGTAGGAGGCGACCGTGGTGACGAGCGCGAACACGAACGTCCAGGCGAGGACGCCGAGGAAGGTGTCGGTCCAGGCGGAGCCGGAGAGGATCGCGCCGAAGTTGTCGAAACCGACCCATTCGACGAGGTTCTTGGGGGGCAGGTGGTCGCGGTTGTAGTTGGTGAAGGCCACCAGGATGACGAACAGGACCGGCAGCACGGACATGAACACGACGAGCACGAGGCCCGGCGAGAGCATGATGTACGCGAACGCGCTGTCCCACAGCCGCCGGTAGTACGCCGCGGAGGATTCGCGGGCGCCGCCGGTGTTGAGCGCGGCTCGGTAGGCGGCGGCGTCGCGGACGCCCCAGATCCAGATGACCGCCAGGAGGGCGAGGACGAGCAGTGCGATGAGGCCGCTGGCAAGGAGGGTGACGGAGTTGTCGCCTTCGGAGAGCCCGGTCAGGGTCATCTGCCGCGACTGGGTGCCGAGGGTGAACAGGCCCCACAGGCCCTTGACGAAGAACCCGCCGTTGGAGCGGGCAGTGAAGTCCATTCCGGCGTAGTAGTTGCCGGAGGCGATCTCCCAGCCGACCAGGCCTGCGAAGAACGCGAAGTAGAAGGCGGCTTTGCCCGCCTGGCGGTTGAGGAGCTGGCCGGCCCCCCACACCAGTGCCGAGGCGAGGCCCGGCACCAGTGCGGGGAGCCTGCTGCTTGGAGCGTTGCTCATCGTGCCGTGGGCCCTAAAGTCCGTGCAGCTCGTTGTAGGTGTCGACGGCCTTGGTCTGGGCGTCGGCGGCGGCGCTCAGGGAGTCCCAGACGTCGACGGCGAGGGTGTTGCCGACCTCCCAGAAGTACTCGGGGACCTGCGGGATGAGGTCGGCCTGGGCGGACTGCTGGACGATGCCGGCGACGTGCGGGTCGTCGGCGAGGCCTTCGATGCCGGCGAGCAGTTCGGCGTTGAGGGCCGGGATCTGGCCGGTGGCGGCGTAGAGGGCGGCGGCGCCGGCGTCGGAGGCCAGGAAGGCGGCGAAGACGCGGGCGGCGGCCGGGTACTTGGTGTAGCCGGAGACGACGGCGGTGTGCATGCCGGCGAAGGAGCTGGCGGGCTGGCCGCCGTCGACGCTCGGGAGGACCGTGACGCCGTACTCGAAGCCGTTCGCCTCGGCGCCGGCGTCGGAGTCGGCGAAGGCCCATGGGCCGTTGATGGCGTAGGGGGTGTTGCCGGCGGCGAACTCCTGGCGGATGTTCTCCTCCGTGGCGTCGGCGGCGGGGACGTCGAAGACCTCGCGCAGGCCCGCGTAGTAGTCGAGGGCCGCCACGAGCGCCGGGTCGTCGAAGTTCGGCTTCGCCGGGTCGAGGTCCGGGTAGAGCTGCCAGCCGACGGCCGAGAGGATCGAGTAGGCGTGGTAGATCTCGCCGGGGGTGAACTGGACGGTCCACTGGTTCTTGGACGCGTCGTTGTACTCGGCGGCGAGGGCCTTGATCTCCTCCCAGGTGGCGGCCGGGGCGTCGGAGCCGGTGAGCTCCTTGAGGAGGGTCTTGTTGTAGAACAGCGCGATCGACTCGGTGGTGACCGGGACGGCGTGCATGGTGCCGTCGTCGCCACCGGAGACGACGCCGGTGAAGGTCGCGCTCATGCGGCCCTTGAGCACGGTCTCGTACTCGCCGAGGGGGGCGGCCACGCCCTGGTCGATGGCGCGGGAGAGCTGGTCGTAGAAGGACATGTAGACGTCGGCGCCCTGCCCGGCCTCGCCGGCGGTGGTCATCTTCTCGACGGCGTCGTTCTGGGGCACGAGCTCGTACTCGACCTTCACGCCCTGGAACTGCTCGGTGAAGGCCGCGATGATCGCCTCGGCGACGTAGTCCTGCTCGAACCAGACCTTGAGGGCGGCCTTGCCGGAGGCGATGTCCTCCTCCATCACGTACTGCTGGGCGTCGGCGTCCCACTCGAGGCCGCCGCTCTGGGCGTTCTCGTCGTCCTCGGGACCGCCGCAGGCGGCGAGGGTTCCGGCCGCGGCGACGCCGCCGCCGATTGCGAGGAGGTTGCGGCGGTTGAGGGAGGGTCCCGCGTGAGCACCGTTGCTGCGCATGTCAAGTCCTTGTCTCGGGTGAGTGGTGGCCTGGTCGGCGCAGGGCGTATGAATCGCGCCACCAGGCTGTGAACGATTACACGAATCTAGCGACTCGAATCCCGGTTAGCAACTAAGTTTTGGGCCTAATGTCCGCTTTTTAGACAAAAATTCTTCATAGAACGATCACAATTTTGAAACAGCGCCCCTCTCATCCTCAGGTTGCGTCAGGGCCGAGGGTCCAGTACTGTGCACGTTCACAGGCATTGATGCAAGGAACCTCACAGGAGACACGGTGCAGACCATTCGCTACGGAGGCGACTACAACCCCGAACAGTGGCCCGAGGAGGTCTGGCACGAGGACGTCCGCCTCATGCGCGAGGCGGGAGTGAACCTCGTCAGCCTCGGGATCTTCAACTGGGGGATCATCGAGCCCGCCCCCGGTGCATACGACTGGACCGGCCTCGACCAGGTCATCGAGCTGCTGCACGCCAACGGCATCGGCGTCGACCTGGGCACGCCCACGTCCGCCCCGCCCTCGTGGCTGCGCCGCGCGCACCCCGAGATCCGCCTCGTCGACTTCGAGGGCCGCACCATGGCCTCCGGCTCGCGCCACGGCGTGTGCCCCTCGCACCCGGTCTACAGCGACGCGTGCGCGTCGATCGTGGAGCAGCTCGCGGCCCGCTACGGCGCGCATCCCGCCGTCCAGATGTGGCACCTGCACAACGAGTACGGCTGGGCCAACGTCCAGTGCTACTGCGACGAGTCCGCCGCGCACTTCCGGCGCTGGCTCGCGGCGAAGTACGGCGATGTGGACGCGCTCAACGAGGCCTGGGGCACCGCCTTCTGGGGCCTCACCTACCGCGACTTCGACCAGGTCGAGGCCCCCGCGGCCGCCCCGCCCGGCGTCAACCCCGCCTTGAAGCTCGACTGGATGCGCTTCTCAGGCGACGCGCACCTCGCCAACTACCGGCTCCAGCGCGACATCATCGCCCGCCACTCCGCCGCCCCGGCCACCACGAACTTCATGGTGCCCAACTGCAAGGACATGGACTACTTCCGCTGGGCCGAGCACGTCGACGTCGTCTCCAACAACCACTACCTCATCGCCGAGCGCGAGGAGCACGAGATCGAGCTCGCCATGAGCGCCGACCTCACCCGCGCCGTCGCCGGCGGCCCGTGGATGGTCATGGAGCACTCGACGTCGGCCGTGAACTGGCAGCCGCGCAACATCGCCAAGACCCCCGGCGAGATGCGCCGCAACTCCCTCGCCCACGTCGCGCGCGGCGCCGACGGCCTCATGTTCTTCCAGTGGCGAGCCTCCCGCGCCGGGGCCGAGAAGTTCCACTCCGCGATGCTCCCCCACGGCGGCACCGACACCCAGGTGTGGCGCGACGTCGTCGCCCTCGGCAGCGACCTCGAGAAACTCTCCACTGTGGTCGGTACCGACGTGCACGCCGAGGTCGCGGTCCTGTGGGACTGGGAGTCCTGGTGGGCCCTCGAACTCGAATGGCGCCCCTCGGTGGACCTGGAGTTCCGCGAGCGCGTCGAGGCCTACTACGGGTCGCTGTGGAAGCAGCACGTCACCGTCGACTTCGCGCACCCCGAAAGCGACCTCGGCCGCTACAAGGCCGTGATCGCGCCGTCCTCCTACCTGCTCACCACGTCGGCCGCAAAGAACCTGCGCGGATACGTCGAAGACGGCGGCCACCTGCTCGTCTCCTACTTCTCCGGGGTCGTCGACGAGCACGACACCGTGCACCCGGGCGCGCACGCCGCGGTGCTGCGGGAGACGCTCGGCCTGTGGGTCGAGGAGTACCACCCGCTGCACGAGGGCGCCCGGCTCGCCCTCACCTCGGGTGCGAGCGGGCGGATCTGGTCCGAGCACGTGCGCCTCGACGGAGCCGAGGCCGTGGCCGCGTTCGCGGAGGGCCCGGACGCGGGCCGCCCTGCGGTCACGCGGCACCCCGTCGGCTCCGGCACCGCCTGGTACGCCGCGACCGCCCTCGACGACGCCACCGGCCTGCGCGACCTCCTCGCCCGCGTGCTCGACGGCGCCGGTGTCGCACGGCCGCAAGGCATTCCGGACGGACTCGAAGCGGTCCGCCGCGGCCCCCTCAGTTTCCTGATCAACCACACCGGTCAGGACCAGCACGTCCCGGACCTCCGGGGCACCGACGCCCTCAGCGGCGTCGTCTACACCGACGGCGTCCCGGTTCCCGCCGGGGAGGTCGTCGTCCTCGCGCACGCGGGGAACTGATCCCTCCGCGGCCGCAGGCCGCACCACCACTGCAAGTGCTACCCCATAAGGACGGTTCGCAATGAAGCGAAGGACCGCGCTCACCGCCGCGGCGGCGGCACTCGCCGCCCCCGCCCTGGCCCTCGGCACCGCCGGGTCCGCGGCAGCCCAGACCGCGTTCGCGCGCGGCGCCGACATCTCCAGCCTCGCCAAGTCCGAGGCCAAAGGCGGCGTGTACATGTGGCCCGACGGCTGGCAGGAGGACGCCGTCTGGATCCTCCAGAAGAGCGGCGTCAACTGGATCCGCCTGAAGGTCTGGGTCAACCCCGCCGACGGCTACAACAACAGGACCCACGTCGTCAACGTCGCCAAGCGCGCCCGCGCGGCCGGCATGAACGTGCTCGTCGACTTCCACTACACCGACACCTGGGCCGACCCGGGCGCGCAGCCCAAACCCGCGGCCTGGGCGAACTACAGCGTCGCGCAGCTGAAGACCGCGATCTACGACCACACCCGGGACGTCCTGGGCGCCATGGTCGCCGCGGGCGCGGCGCCGCAGATGGTCCAGGTCGGCAACGAGCTCAACGCCGGGATGCTGTGGCCCACCGGCCGCTACGACCAGCTCGACAACCTCGCGCAGTTCCTCATCTCGGGCGCCAACGCCGTCCGCGCCACGGTCCCCGCCGCGAAGGTCATGCTGCACCTCGCCGAGGGCGGCAACAACTCGGTGTTCCGCTGGTTCTTCGACGCCATGCAGGCCCGCGGCGTCACCTGGGACACGATCGGCGCCTCGTACTACCCGTACTGGCACGGCTCGCTGTCCGGCCTGCAGTCGAACCTCAACGACATGGCCTCCCGCTACGGCAAACCCGTGTACGTGGTCGAGACCGCGTACCCGTTCAACCCCGGTGACCGCGACGGCTTCGGCAACATCATCAGCGCCGCGACCCCCGTCTCCGGCTACCCGGCCAGCTACGCGGGCCAGTCGAACATGCTCCAGGCGATCGCCAACGTCGTGAAGGCCGTGCCGAACGGCCGCGGCGCGGGCGTGTTCTGGTGGGAGGCCACCTGGACCGCCGTCGCCGGCAACGGCTGGGACCCGTACGACCCCAACAGCAAGAACGGCTGGGAGAACCAGGCCCTGTTCGACTTCGCGTGGAAGGCCACCCCGGCGCTCAAGACGCTCGGCACCCTCTAGACCCCACTCTGAGCGGGCCGGACCGTACTTCTCGGGACCGGCCCGCCTCCCTCGACTCCTCGAAAGGAACGCCATGAAACGCAGAACCGCGCTCACCGCCGCCGGTGCGGCCGCCATCGGCGCCGCCACCGCGAGCAGCGCCGCGGCCGCCCCGACCCAGCGCTCTGGCAAGGCCCGCTTCGTGCGCGGCGCCGACATCTCCGGCCTGATCAAGAACGAGGACTACGGCGCGGTCTACCGCCGCGCCGACGGCCGCCGCGGCGACGCCGTCAAGATCCTCGCCGAGAACGGCCTCAACTGCATCCGCGCCAAGGTGTGGGTCGACCCCGCCGACGGCTACAACACCAAGACCCAGGTCGTCGAACTCGGCAGGCGCGCCAAACGCGCCGGCATGGACCTCCTGGTCGACTTCCACTACTCCGACACGTGGGCCGACCCTGGCAAGCAGTACAAGCCCGCGGCCTGGGCCGGACTGGGCTTCGCCGACCTGAAGACCGCGGTGTACGAGCACACTGCCGACGTGCTCGGCGCGCTCAAGCGGGCCGGGGTCGAACCGGGGCTCGTGCAGGTCGGCAACGAGACCAACGGCGGCCTCATCTGGCCCGACGGCCGCTGGGACCAGCTCGAGCAGATGGCCGGGCTCCTGACGGCCGGCTGCGACGCGGTCGCCGACGTCCTCCCCAAGGCGCAGACGATCCTGCACCTGGCCGAGGGCGGCAACAGCGGCGCGTTCCAGTGGTTCTTCGACAACGCGGTCGCGAACGGCGTGCCGTTCCACGCGATCGGCGCGTCGTTCTACCCGTACTGGCACGGCGAGCTCGCCGGGCTGGCCGCGAACCTGAACGACCTGGCGGGCCGGTACGGCAAGCCGCTGTACCTGGTCGAGACGGCCTACCCGTTCACCACGGGCGACTCGGACGGGTTCGCGAACATCATGACCGACCCTGAGCCGGTGGCGGGCTTCCCGTCGAGCCCGGAGAACCAGTCGTACTGGATCACGGCGATCGCCGACGTGGTGAAGGCCGTGCCGAACGGGCTCGGCAAGGGCCTGTTCTGGTGGGAGGCCACCTGGACCGGCGTCGCCGGCGCCGGATGGGACCCGGCCGACCCGGCCAGCGGCAACGGGTGGGAGAACCAGGCACTGTTCGACTTCGACGGCAAGGCGCTGCCGGGGTTGCGGACGTTGGGCACTCTGTAGGGACACCCCGAAGACGCCGTGCCGTCTGATCCTCCGCGACCCGACCGGGTCAAGACCGGGCCGCGGAGGGTCGGGCGGCACGGCATTCGTCGCTCCTGACCGGATCGGTCCGCAGCACGGCGCGATCGTGCCTGGCCGCAATGCTTCCGGCGAACGACGCTTGACTGCATGAGAACCGCACTCTTCGTCATCGACGTCCAGGAGTCCTTCCGGCAGCGCCCCATGTGGGCCCACATGTCGAACCCCGACATCGTCGCCTCGATCAATCCGCTCGTGGAGGCCGCGCGCGCGGGCGGCCACCTGGTGGTGTGGGTGCGCCACGCCGAACCGGGCACTGGCAACGTGTTCGACCCCGCGAGCGGGTTCGTCGAGTACCTGCCCGGTCTTAAACCCCTTGCGGGCGAGCCGGAACTGTTCAAGACCTCCCATAACGTGTTCACCACGACGAACGCGCAGCAGCTCCTCACTCAGGAGGGGATCGGCGAGGTCGCGGTGACGGGCATCCGCACTGAGCAGTGCTGCGAGACGACCGCGCGGGTCGCCTCGGACCTCGGATACCGGACGGTCTTCGTCACGGACGCCACGTCGACGAACCCGGTCGAGCACCGGGACGCGCCACAGGGCCGGAATCTCGAGGAGGTCCTGGCGGACCCGCGCACGCTGGGGACGGACGCGATCATCGAGCGGACCGAGTACGCGCTGTCGGGGCGGTTCGCGACGGTGACGGGAGTGGACGCGCTGGTGCGCGAGTGGCAGGATCGTGCTGCCGACTGAACGCTGAAGGGGGCGCGGTGTCCGAGGTGGTCTTCCTGCTGGTGCCGAAGTTGCATCTGCTCGATCTGGCGGGCGCGGCGCAGGTCTTCTCGACCGCCGCGGATGTGCTGACCCGCCCGGGCGGGTCAGCGCCTTACCGGCTGCGGTTCGTCGCGGACGACCCCGAAGTGCCCACGGCCCAAGGACTTGCGGTGAAGGCCGAGACCGCATGGCCGCGTCTGGGCACGGACGATCTGGTCATGGTGCCCGGCTGGCGGTCCCCCGGGACCGCGGGCGGCCCGCGGCTCTCGGCCTCCCAGGCCCGGAACCTGTTCGAGCACCACCGCCGCGGCGGCACGGTCGCGAGCGTCTGCTCGGGCGCGTTCGCGCTCGGGCAGGCGGGCCTGCTCGACGGGCGGCGGTGCACCACGCACCACGACCTGCAGGAGGAGCTGGCGCGGCGCTTCCCTGACGCCGCAGTAATACGTGACGTTCTATATACCGAGGACGACCGCGTGATCACCTCGGCGGGGATCGCGAGCGGGATCGACCTGGCGCTGCATCTCGTGGCGGTGCGCCACGGACCGGCGGCGGCCGCGCGGGTGGCGCGGGAGATGGTGGTCTTCGCGCGCCGCAACGGGGACGAGCCGCAGGCGAGCGCGATGCTGCGGCACCGCTCGCACCTGTCGGACACCGTGCACCGCGTCCAGGACCGGATCGACGCGCACTTCACGGAACCACTGCGCCTGCCCGACCTGGCGGCCGCGTCGGGAGTCTCGCAGCGGACCCTCACCCGGCAGTTCGCGGAGGCGACGGGCCTGACGCCGCTGCGGTACCAGTCGCTGCTGCGCCTGGAGCGGGCCGAGCACCTGATCGGGCATGGCGCCACGGTCGACGCGGCAGCGCGGGCGGTCGGCTTCGCGGACGCGAGGATGCTGCGGCGCCTGCGGGCGGGCGCCGCAGCGTGAGCCGGTTGGTTCGGGCCCGCTAGAAGGCGTACGGCCCGAACCGGCCCCAGGCGATGATCGCCGCGAGGACGAAGAGCACGGCATTGACCGGCAGGCTGGAGTACTCGCCCTTGCGGAAGTGGTAGATCCCCGCGAGCACCATGGTGAGCGCCAGCCCGACCGCGGCGAGCGGGGTGAGGATCACCGCGATGCCGGTGAGCGCGGGCAGGACCAGGCCGAGTGCACCGGCGACCTGCGTGATGCCGACGAACTTGACCATCGCCGGGGAGAAGTCGTCGACCCAGGAGAAGTTCGCGACGAGCTTCTCCTTCGGCTGCGTCGCCTTCAGCGTGCCGCCGGCGAGGAAGGCGGCGGCGAGCAGGCCTTGGAGGATCCAGAGGAACACGTTCATGGGGGCGGTCTCCTGACAGCGTCATGGTCGAGACCGCTCCAGGAAGTGGAGCGGTCTATCCGTTACGGGGCTCTCAGTCTAACAACACAAGCGGATAGGGCATTCCACTTGGTTAGGATGGGTCCATGGACTCGAGCTCCGAAAGCGGTATGTGCAAGCGCGCCAGGCGGCTTCGCAGCGACGCCGAGCAGAACCGCGACCGGATCGTCGAGGCGGCCCGGAAGGTCTACCGGCGCGAAGGGCTCAGCGCCTCCATGGCGGGCATCGCCCGCGCGGCCGGCGTGGGCATCGCGACGCTCTTCCGCCGGTTCCCCACCCGCATGGACCTCATCGCCGCGGTCTTCGAGGACGCCATGCAGCGCAACCGGGACGCCGCGGTCGCCGCCCGGGACGCGGAGAGCGCCTGGGAGGGCTTCAGGGAGTACGTCGAGACCGTGTGCGCACTGCAGGCGGCCAACCGCGGATTCGCGGAGGTCCTCACCATGAACTACGGCACCGCGAAGGTGCTCGAACGCCAGCGCCAGGAGGCGTTCGAGGCGTTCACGCAGCTGATCGGCCGGGCCAAGAAGGAGGGGCGCCTGCGGGAGGACTTCTCCCCCGAGGATCTGCCGATCCTCTTGATGGCCAATGCGGGTGTCCTGGGGACGGTCGGCGACGCGGGGGCGATGGCGTCGAAGCGGCTGGTGGGCCAGATGCTGCGGGCGTTCTCGGAGAGCGGCTCGGAGCCGCTGCCTCCCGCGCCGAGCCCGAAGGAGCTGTTCCGCGGCATGGTGCGCCAGCGCCGGACCGGCGGCGCCTGAGCGCGAGGCGGTGCCATGTGACCGGTGATATGTCACCTACCGCAAGGGAGCACTAGGTTCGATTCGGCCGACTCCAGCGCCCTTCGCCGTTCGGTCCGACTCACGGGATCACGGTTGCCGCCGTGGTCCCGGCGGCCATAGACTGGCGAGGTTTCGCAGCACGCCGCTGCGTCCCGCCCTGCCGCTCGAGAGCTCGGCCCCTGGAAGGAACCGCCCGTGTTCGGCACCGTCGATCTGTGGACTTATGTCGTCGCCACCGTGCTCATCATCCTGCTGCCGGGCCCGAACTCGCTGTACGTCCTGTCGGTGGCCTCGCGGAAGGGGCGGCGGTCGGGGTTCCAGGCCGCGGCGGGCGTGTTCCTCGGCGACTCGGTGCTGATGGTCGCCTCGGCGGCCGGTCTCGCCTCGATGTTCGCCGCTTCGCCGGTGCTGTACAACCTGGTGCGGTGGGCGGGCGTCGCGTACCTGGCGTTCCTGGCGTTCGGACTGCTGCGCGGGGGCTGGAAGACGTGGCGTGCGGCGCGGCGCGGCGATCCGCTCGCTGCGACGACTGCGGAGGCGGGCGCGGCGAATGAGCGGCCGTTCGTGCGGGCGCTCGTGGCGAGCCTCTTGAACCCGAAGGCGATCTTGTTCTTCGTCGCGTTCTTCGTGCAGTTCGTCGACCCGGGCTATGCGTACCCGGTGCTCAGCTACGGCGTGCTCTTCGTGATCCTCCAGGTCTGCTCGATGGTCTACCTCTCGTCCCTCATCCTCGCCGGCGACGGCCTCGCCCAGACCTTCCGCCGCCGCAGGCGCCTCGCCGCAGCCGGCAACGGCTTCGTCGGCGCCGTCATGATCGCCTTCGCCGCGAAACTCGCCACCGGCTGACCGCTAGGGGACGCCGCGCCGCCTCCGCTAGGGCCAGTGCGGCACTTCCTGGCACGGGTGCAGGTCGTCCTCGCCTTTGGCGTGGGAGTTCACCTGCGCCACTTCGGTGCCGAAGACGATGTAGTCGTGGAGTGAGGTCCGGAGCGCGTCGTCGGCCGGCCCGTGGTCCTTGACGGCGCGGTCGAAGAGCTCGATGAAGCGGGCGCGCTGCTCGTCGGTGATGGCGAGTCCGCGGTGGGCGGTGAGGAGGGTGTCGAAGCCGCCGAGTTCGTCGGTGTACCGGGCCGGGCCGCCGAAGACTTCCGCGAGGAAGGCGGTGAGGTGATCGACGTGGTGGGCGGCGCCGGCGCCGAACAGCGGTTGCAGGACCGGGTCGTGGAGCACTGCGCCGTAGAAGGCGTCGACGGTCTCGCGGAGGGTGTCGTCGCCGCCGATCCTCTCGTAGATCGTGGTGTTGCCGTCGCCCATCGGGATGTCCTTCCATCGGGGTGGAGTCCTTGTCCCCCAAGGCCTCTCGAGTCGACTGTAGCCTCACCCCCGCCGCAGGGCTCAAGCGGAATCGCCCCGGGCCGTGCCTCGAGGAGCCGGCACCGGTCGGCCTCGGCCGCCGCCGGTCGATGTTCGCGGAGGTCAGGCGGGCGGGCTTGCAGGGGCGACCTATCCTGGATGCGAAGACGAGGCCGGTGGCGCGTGCGGGTATGCGCCTCCGGCCTCGTCGTGTTCGGGTCCGATCAGGAGTGGTCGAGGCGCGGGAGCACGAGCTCCTTGCCGATCAAGCGGATGGCGGCGTAGATCGGCACCGAGAGGACGATGCCGACGACCCCGAAGAGGGTGCCGCCGACGAGCACGGCGACGATCGCCGCGAGGTTCGACACCTTCACCGCGCTGCGCATGACCGTCGGGTAGATGACCCAGTTCTCCAACTGCTGGTAGGCGACGAAGAAGATCGCCGAGGCCAGGGCTGTCATGGGTGAGACGGCGAGGGCCACGAGGGTGACGACGACGGCGCCGATGGTCGCGCCGATCTGCGGGATGAGGTCGAGCAGGGCGACCAGGAGGGCCAGCAGCGCTGCGTAGGGGATGCCCACGATGGCCATGAAGATCCAGGAGGAGATGCCTGCGAGCGCCCCGATGGCGAGGGCGCCGATGAGGTAGGCGCCGATCTGGCGGAGGATGCCTTCGAGGATCCGCTCGGTCTGCTCGCGCTGGGAGGCGGCGACGAGGCGGATCACGCCTTTGCGGAGCTGGACGTAGGCGGCGAGGATGAAGAGGGTCAGCAGGATCGTGGTGATCGTCCACACCAGACCGCCGAAGAACGAGGCGACCCCGCCCGCGACGCCGCCGAGCGCTTTGGTCATGTTCGCGGCGGTGAGCGCGCCTTCGGCGCGTTCCAGCAGGCCGTCCTGGCCGCCGAAGCTCTCGACGAGCCGGCTGTTCATGAGGGTCTCGTAGTAGCCGGGGGCCCTGTCGACGAACTGGGCGGATTCGCGGACGATCGCGGGGATGATCGCGGCGATGCCGCCGCAGAAGACGATGGCGACGCCGAGGAGCAGGATGGTCATCGCGAGCCAGCGCGGCAGGCCGCGCTTGGTCATCCCGCTGATGATGCGTTCGAGTCCGACCGCGAGGAACACGGCGACGATGAGGGCGGTGATGACGGTGCCGAGTTCCTGGACGGCCCATACGGCGGCGGTGGCGACTGCCAGACCGATGCCGAAGAGGATGCCAGCGGTGAGCGGCGGGGTGTTCGCAAGACTTCTGCGCAGGGGCAATCCGGTTTTCTCAGCCATGTGAGGTTTCTAGCAGACCCCGCCTCAGGCCGGGGTCCGGCACGCGTCCAGTGCCCGCTCGGACTCACTTGCGACGGGCCTGCGAACGGGGCGGCCCCTCGTGCTCGTCCGGGTCGGGCACTGGTGCGGGCGTTCAGGGGCGGGCGGTCGCCCGGCCCCAGGCGCGGTCGCCCAGGAGCGACATCGCCGCCGGGAGCAGGACGCCGCGCACGATCGTCGCGTCGATGAGGATCGCTAGCGCCATGCCGAGGCCGAGCATCTTGTACTCGATGGCCGAGAGGGTCACGAACACCGAGAAGACGCCGGTCATGATGAGCGCGGCGCTGGAGACGACGCCGGCGCTGGCCGCGATGCCGCCGACGATGGCGTCGGGTCCGGCGGCTCCTGCGCGGCGGCGTTCGGTGACGCGGGAGAGCACGAAGATGTGGTAGTCCATGCTCAGTCCGAACAGGATGATGAACATGAACAGCGGGATCCAGCTGACGACGCCGCCGTAGGAGGTGAAGCCGAGGAGGCTTTCGAGGTGGCCGCCTTGGAAGACCCAGGTGAGGGCCCCGCAGGCGGCGCCGATCGAGAGGAGGTTCAGGGCGATCGAGGCGAGCGGGAGGGTCCAGGAGCGGAAGGTGACCGCCAGGAGTGCGAAGGCGAGCAGGAGGATGAAGGCGATCGCCCAGGGGGTGCGGGCGGTGAGCTGCTCGGTGAAGTCGTGCGGGAGCGCGGTCTTGCCGGTGACGGCGGTCCGGGTGCCGGTGGGGCCGAAGGCGTCGGGGAGTGCGTGGTCGCGCAGGTAGGCGAGGGCGGCGTCGGCTTCGGGGCCGGTGGTGTCGCCGGCGAGGGGGACGCGGATGACGACGGCGTCGCCGAGGCTGGTGGTGGTGATGGGTTCGAGGAGGCGACCGTTGCTGGCGGCGGCTTCGTCGTGGAGGTGTGCGATGGCGGTGTCGATGGCGGCGGGGTCGAGGCGTTCGTCGCCGCCGGGGGTGATGACGACGCGGGCGCTGGTGGCCGATCCGGGGAAGTGCTGCTGCATGGTCGTGGCGTTGTCGACGGCGGTGGAGGTGCCGGGCGGGAGGCTGGCGGTGACGGCGGCGTCTTGGAGGCGGATGCCGAGGACGGGGGTGGCGGCGATGAGGAGGAGGACGGCGGCGAGGCCGCCGGTGATGAGGGGGCGGCGGACGACGGCGGCGGCGACGCGACCCCAGAAGCGGGAGGGTTCGGCTTTGATGCGGCGCTTGCCGATCCAGGGAAGGCGGGCGGCGTCGACGCGATGCCGGAGGGTGGCGAGGAGGGCGGGGAGGAAGGTGACGGAGCCGATCACGGCGAGGGCGACGACGAGTGCGGTGCCGAGTGCGAGTCCTTTGAGGACGTCGATGCCGGTGATGAGGAGTCCGGCCATGCAGACGATGACGGTGAGGCCGGAGGCGGCGACGACGTGCCCGGAGGTGCGGGCGGTGGTGTGCAGCGCCGTGTCGGGATCGTGCCCGGCGGCGCGTTCCTCTCTGAAGCGGCGCAGGTAGAACAGCGAGTAGTCGACGCCGACGGCCATGCCGATGAGGAGCACGATCGCGGAGCCGGCGCCGTTGAAGGGGACCCAGTGGCCGAGGAGCGCGAGGAGGCCGAAGGCGCCCGCGACACTGGTGGCGGCGAGGAGGAGCGGGATGCCGGCGGCGCAGAGCGATCCGAAGACGGCCAGGAGGACGAGTACGGTGAGCGGCAGCGAGGTGGTCTCGGCGCGCCGCATGTCGTCCTTGATGCCGGCGTCGACGGCGCCGGAGAGGGTCGCGTCGCCCGCTTGCAGGAGCTCGGTGTCGGGATGCGCGGCTCGCACTGCGGCGACGGCGTCGAGGGCGGCCTGGTAGTTGGCTTCGTATCGAGCGTCGGGGCCGAGGATCGAGAACGTGACGAGGGCGGCGCCGTCGTCGGCGAGCCAGCGGTCGCCGTGGTCGCTGAGCGGGGAGCCGATGTCGCCCACCGCCTCGGGGGCCGCGGCGAGCGCGGTCACGAGGTCGGTGACGGCGTCGTCGGTGTCGGGGCCGGTGATGAGGACGTTCTCGCGGACGGCGTAACCGCCCTCGGCGTCGATGCGCTGCTCGGCGATGCCCGCTTCGCCGGGGTCGGCCGCGCGGGCCTCCTCGCCCAGCGGGATCGCTCCGGAGAGGAGGGCGAGGGCGACGAGCGCGAGCCAGCCGCCGATCGCGATGGCCCGGTGCCGGGCGGACCAGTCGGCGACGGCGGCGACGATGCCGCGGCGGATGTGCGGTGCGGTCCGGGCACGGGGGTCTGCGGTCTTGTCGTGGAGCACGGTCTGCTTTCCTGTTCGGGGGGCGTTCCTGCGGAACTCGCCGCGGCTTTGCGTGCGGCGAGGTGGTGCGTTCCCTCGGGTGGAGGTCGCCGGGTTGCCGCCCGGCGGTGGAGGCCCGGGTACGGGCCGTCGAGTTGCCGCTCGACGGCCCGGATCACTGCCGGGCGAGGTTCTCGATGTCGCGTCCGAGGACGGCGGTACTGCGCGGTGGCGTTGCTACTCGACGACCTTGAGGGTCTGCTCGATCCCCGCGCTGCTCGTCTCGATCCGGGCGATCCGCTCATTGAGGACCGCGAGCTGCTGGGCGAGCTCGGCCTGGTGCTCGTCGGCGCGTTCGGCGAGCTTCTTGTACCGGTCGTCCTGCCTGATCTGCATCTCGGCGCGCTTGATGAACGTCTTGCGCCAGATCAAGGAGAGGACGACGGTGATCAGGAGCGTGAAGAGTCCGACGGTGCCGATGATTTCCTGCCAATCGTAGGGGCTGTCCATGTCAGCGGTCCTTTCTAGAGGGTGAGGCTCGTCGAGGCCCGCTCGACGGTTTCGGGGGTGAGGTGCACCGCGAACGGGACGACCTCGTAGTAGTTCATGGCCTTGCCGTCCTCCGACACTTCGATTGCGGAGGTGACCAGGCCGGATGCTTCCAATTTCTTCAAGTGGACCTGCAGCAGCGCCCGGCTGATGCCGAGGTCCCGCGCCAGCTGGCTCACGTAGTTGCGTCCGCCCGCGAGGGCGGCGACGACGCGCAGCCGGTGCGGGCTGGCGAGCGCCGCCAGGAGCGCGACCAGGTCGTCCCCGGTCGGGATGCCTTCGTCCATACGGCCTCCAATACCTGCCAACAGACATTAGCAGGTGCCTTCGATGCCTTGCATGACATGTGCGGCGGGCACGCGAAAGGGCCGGTGGCAATGCCACCGGCCCCTGCTGCGCGGGTTCACCGCACGGAGGCGAAGCCGTGCTTGAAGAACCGCTGCGTCTGGTGCCGTCGGACCCACGCGACACCCGCGAACAGGGCCAGCAGGATCAGCGGCGTGAGCACCGGGTAGTCGAGGATCGCGACGTTGAAGATGGCGGCCCCCACCATGAGCAGGCTCAGGCCGATAGCGGCGAGGCCCGCGACGCGAGGGATGAGCAGGCCGACGCCGCCGGCGACCTCCAGGCAGCCCACCAGGTACATGAACCAGTCGCCCCAGCCGATCATGTCGAAGCCGACGGCGGCGGACTCCATGCCGAGCAGCTTCGGCGTGGCCGAGGCGCCGATCATGAACAGGCCCAAGAGGATCTGGAACACCCACGTGGTGATGTGCAGGACCTTGCCGGGGGCTGCGGCGGCGGTGGTCGCGAGAACGGTCTCGTCTGCGGTGCGGTCGTAGGTCGTCATGGCGGGGCCTCTTTCAAGGAGTATCGGGTTCTTGCCAGTAGAGACGAGCCCCGCCGTGCGGATTCATCGCGCCGCCCGAAAATCTTCTGCGCCGCCGATCGGACCCCGCGTGTCGGTCCCCGGCGCTAGCGTGGGGGCATGATCGAACGCCAGCAGGTGCAGCGCTACCGCGTCCAGGCACAGCAGCTCGACCGCGAGAGCGGGACGGTCGCCGACACGGCCGCCCTCGACCTCGGCGTGCAGGACACGGGCCCTGACGGGGCGCTCTGGGCCCTCGAGCTGCGCGGCGTCGACACCGCCGGGCTCGGCGCCGCCGCCGAGCACCAGGACCTCGTGTGGCTCTGGACGCTGCGCGGCGCGCCGCACTGCTACCGGCGCGCCGACGCCCCGCAGGTGGCCGCCGCCGTCGCCCCCTGGTCCGAGACCGACGCCGCGAAGCGGATCTTCGACGCCTCCAAGCCCCTCAAGGACGCGGGCATCCCCGTCCTCGACGCGCTCGACGCCGTCGCCGGGCAGATGCGCGCGATTGTCAAGGAGCCCATGGTCAAAGGCGAGATGTCGACGCGCCTGCACGAGGCGATGCCCGAGCCGTACCAGCGGTACTGCCGCTCGTGCGACGCCGTGCACCTCTACGAGATGCCCTTCCGGCTCTCCGCGGTCCGCGCCGGCCTCGAACTCGTGCCCGACACCTCCCCGCCCGTGCTGCAGCCCATGCCCGGCTTCACGGTGGCCGAGGCCTATGAGGACCGCCTCGACCCGGTCCGCGCCTACCTGCACCTGCTCGGCCCCGCCACCCACAAGCAGGTCGCCGAGTACGTGGACGCGCCCGTCCGCGAGGTCAAGGCCCACTGGCCCGCGGACGCCGTCGAAGTCGCGGTCGAAGGCGCCGCCGAAGGCGAGACACGCTGGATGCTCGAGGCCGACCTCGAAGCGCTCCAGGGAGCCGAGGCCTCCGGGACGCGACTGCTCGGCCCCTACGACCTCTACCTCCAGGCCCGCGACCGCGCCACGCTCGTCACCGACCCCGCCAAGGTCAAGGCCCTGTGGCCGGTGCTCGGCAGGCCCGGCGCCGTCCTCGTCGACGGCGGCGTCGCCGGGGTGTGGCGCCCGCGCAAGTCCGGCAAGAAGTTCAACGTCACCGTCGAACCCTGGCGCGATCTCGAAGCGCCCGAACGCAAGGCGATCGAAGTCGAGGCCGAGAAGCTCGCCGCGTTCCGCGGCGTCGCCCTCACCGGCCTCGACTACACCGGATGACCGGTCAGCGGATGCTCGCGGTCAGGTTGTCCACGAACAGCCCGTAGTCGCCGAACGCATCGTCGACCATCGCCGGATCGAGCCCGTAGTGCACCATCGAGTACTCGTGGCCGCGCTGGTCCCGCGGGCGGTTCAGCGACTCCTCCAGGTTCCGCTCGTCGGCGTCCGTCCACTTCAGGTCGAGCTTGTCGAACAGCTCCGGCACGTACTTGAACGGGTCCGCCATCATCGCGTGATAGGCCACGTCCACCGTGGACTCGCGCGGCATCTGGATGCGCTCGCGCCTGGCCCGCTCCACCATCTCGGGGAGGATCTGTAGCCACATCTGCCCGATCTGCCGCGGGTCCACCGATTTCGGGTGGTTGTGCAGGTAGCCGAGGGACTCCGCCATCGAGCACATCGAGCCCATGACCGTGTGCGGGTCCCGGTGCGTCCACACGAACTTCGCATCGGGGAACACGTGGTGGATCGCCGCCGTCTCCCCCAGGCAGTCCGGGTGCTTCAGCATCCACCGCGGCGCCGGGCGCCGGAACTGGAGGATCTGCAGCACGTCGCGCACGAACCGGTAGTCCGGCCGCGCGTCGTACGAGCGCAGGAACTCGACGTACTTCGGCATGGGCGCCATGGTGTTGTGCAGGCGGCTCTGGTTGAGCAGGAAGTAGATCTCCTCCACCCAGTCCGCGCGCACCGGGTGGATGCGCGACCACGACGGGCTCAGCATGAGGATCTGGTCGAGCCGCTTCTGGGTCTGCCGGCGCAGCCTCGCGACCTCGGCCTCCGGCCGCGGCAGCCCGATGTTGTCCATCTCCCACATGTACGGCCCGCGCCCGCCCGGCGCGTTCGCCAGGATCTTGTGGGTCAGCGTGGTCGCCGTGCGGGGCAGCCCGATCACGAACACCGGCGCCTCGATCCGCTCCTCGCGCACCTCCGGATGCTCGGCCTGCAGGCGCCGCACCAGGAACCGGTTGCGGATGCGGGTCTTCACCATGTCCCGCACCGAGAGCCAGCCGACGCCGCTCAGCGACGGGACGTCGGCGATGAACCCGAGGAAGCGGCGCAGGTGCTGCAGCTCCGACTCGTCCTCCGCCGTCAGGGCCACGCCCGCGTTCGCGGAGCGCTGCGCGTCGAGGAGGCGGTCGAAGAAGCGGTACGGGTCGTGACGGGCCCGCGCGGCGGGAGCGGTGAGGGCGTTGACAAGACGCAATCGTGCGGTGGTCCGGCGCATGGAAGGTCCTCTCTGCGTTGGCAATGCACGCCACAGAGCCGCCAGGCCGGGTGACGCCTCCGCAGCGTAGCGCAACCGGGTCGCGATGGCATTTACAGACGTCGATGTTTATCGGTAACCTGTTCGTGCGGTCGCGATGGTTCCGGAAACTCCCGAAACTCTCGGGCTCCGAGCGCGACCGCCTTGCATCCCAAGGAGGACGACATGAGCATCTCGATCCGAACGCGGCTGCGGGCGGTGCGCATCGCACTGCTCGCCGCCGCGCTGGCGGCGACCATGGCGGCAGGGCTCACCGCCCACGCGCAGAACGCGGAGGAGGACGCGGCCACTCCGGCGCAGGCCGAAGCCCTGCCCGCGAACTTCGCCTGGTCCTCCAGCGGGGTCCTCGCGGGCCCGAAGCCGGACTCGGCGCACCCGAACATTGCGGGCTTGAAGGACCCGTCGGTGGTCTTCCACAACGGCCGGTGGCACGTGTTCGCGTCCATCGCGAGCTCGGCCGGGTACAACATGGTGTACTTCAACTTCACCGACTGGTCGCAGGCCGCCAGCGCCACCCACCACTACCTCGACCGGTCCGCGATCGGCACCGGCTACCGGGCCGCACCGCAGGTGTTCTTCTACGAGCCGGACAACCTCTGGTACCTGGTGTACCAGACCGGGAACGCGTCATATTCGACGAACACCGACATCTCGAATCCGAACGGGTGGACGGCGCCGAAGCACTTCTACTCCGGCATGCCGCAGATCATCGAGGACAACATCGGCTCGGGCTACTGGGTCGACATGTGGGTGACCTGCGACGACGTCAACTGCCACCTGTTCTCCTCCGACGACAACGGGCACCTGTACCGGTCGCAGACCTCGCTCGCGAACTTCCCGAACGGCATGAGCGAGCCGGTCATCGCCATGGAGGAGAGCAACAAGTACGACCTGTGGGAGGCCGCGAACGTCTACAAGATCCAAGGCGAGAACCGATACCTGCTGCTGGTCGAGGCGTTCGGCGAGGCGGGGCGGCGCTACTTCCGGTCGTGGACCGCGCCCAGCATCGCCGGCCCCTACACGCCGCTGGCGGCCGACCTCGCCAACCCGTTCGCCGCGCAGTCCAATGTGACCTTCCCCGGCGGGCAGTGGACCCGGGACATCAGCCACGGCGAGATGATCCGGTCCGGGATCGACCAGAAGCTCGAGGTCAGCACCTGCAACATGCGGTACCTCTACCAGGGCATGGACCCCAACTCCAGCGGCGACTACAACAACCTGCCCTGGCGGCTGGGCCTGCTCACGCAGACCAACACGAGTCCCGGCTGCGGGACCGGCGAGACGACACCGCCGCCGACCACGCCCCCTCCGACCACGCCGCCGCCTGCGAGCGGCTGCACGGCGACGCTCACCGTGGTGGGCGACTGGGGATCGGGCTGGCAGGGCCGGGTCGACGTGACCGCCGGGAGCGCGGCGCTGAGCGGCTGGAGTCTCAAGTGGACTTGGCCGGGCTCGCAGCGGGTCAGCTCGTCGTGGAATGCCGACTTGTCGCAGACGGGGGCGACGGTGACCGCCGATGACGTGGGCTGGAACGGCTCCGTCGCGGCCGGGCAGTCGCGGGAGGCCTTCGGGTTCGTCGCCTCGGGGCCGAGCGCGGCACCGCAGGTGACCTGCTCCTCGGCGTAGATGAGGCCGGTGCCCGCTCCCCCGGATCTGGGGAGCGGGCACCGGAGTGCACGGGGGACGGGGGGTCCGGTCCTATCGCGTTCGCCGCGATGGTTTCAAGCTATGGCCCTGCGCGCCGAGCGGCAAGGCATGGGCGACAACGGTTTGGTAAATCAGCTGTTCAGTCGATGCGGCCTGGCCCCATCGGCGGGCGTCCCCGCCGGCCCCTGACCGCGACGATCGCGCCTCGGGGGTTTCGCGGAGAGCAGTCAGGCCCGGGGCTGCCAGCGGAAGAGCCGGGCGGCGAGGAGCGCGGCGGCGACGGCCACAATGGTGGAGAGGACCAGCGGTCGGACCGCGGCCGCGTAGCCGTCGGGCGAACCGTCCCAGGCCAGGCGGGTCAGTTCGGTCAGGCTCGCGCCCGGCACGGCCGCGGCGAGCACCGATCGCGCGCCATCGATCGGAGCCAGGCCGAGGAAGAGGCCGACCATGAACACCAGCGTCGCGGGGATCACGGTGATCTGGGCGGCCTCGGGGCTCTTGGTGAACGAGGCGGTCAGGAAGCCCAGGGCGACCGAGGTGACGGCGCCGTTGGCGAAGGCGAGCACGAGCAGTTCGGGGTGTTCGGGCCCGGCGTTGCCGAGCCAGGCCATGACCGCGAAGACGATGACGGCCTGGACGGCGACGATGAGCACCAGCGGCCCGGCGAGTCCGGCCACGATGGACGCTGTGGAGGCCGGCGAGGACCGCAGCCGCTTCAGGTAGCGCTGCTGGCGGCGGGCGGCGAGGGTCATCGTGATGGGCATGAGCACGCCGAAGAGGAGCAGCATCCCCAGTTGCACGGCGGCGAGCGAACCGCCGGACTCGGACACGGCCCCCAGGTTCGAGCGGCCCACCGCGATCGCCATCGCGATCGGGAGGACGGCGGCGGTCACCAGGACGGTGCGGTTGCGCAGGATCAGCCGGGTCTCGGCGACGGCGAGGGTCAGAGCGGTCATTGGCAGGTCTCCAGTTCAGGGGGGCGTTCAGGAAGCGGGGGCGGTCTCGATTTCGGCGAAGATCTCGTCCAACGTGGCCGGTCCGGCGCGCAGGTCGCCGAGGTCGACACCGGTGCGGGCGGCCCAGTCCAGGAGGCGGTGCAGGTCCGCCTGGAGCTCGGTGGTGCGGATCGTGAGCCGCCCGTCGGACACGGCGGTCCGGCCCGCCAGCACCGGCAGGGCGAGCGGGTCGAACGGCTTGGGGCCCACGGTGATCCGCGCCTCGTGGGACGCGGTGATCTCCTCGACGGTGCCGAAGCGGGCGATGCGGCCCCGGTCCATGATCGCCACGTGGTCGGCGAGTTCGGCCGCTTCGTCCAGGTAGTGGGTGGTCAGCAGCACGGCCGCCCCTCGCTCGGTGAGCTCGCGCAGCAGCGCCCAGGTGCGCCGCCGCGACGCCGGGTCCAGGCCCGTGGTCGGCTCGTCCGCGAACAGCACCGCCGGGTCCGTCGAGAGCGCCATCGCCAGGTCGAGGCGGCGGCGCTCGCCCCCCGAGAGCGCGGCGACGCGCACACCGGCGCGGTGGGCGAGGTCCACGCGTTCGATCAGCTCCTCGCGGGACGGGAGGCGGTGCAGGTCGGTCCACAGGCGCAGCGTCTCGCGCACTGTGAGGTCGTCGGCGAAGCCGGTCTCCTGGCCGATGACGGCGACGCGCCCGGCGAGCTCGCGGCGGTGCCGGTAGGGGTCGCGGCCCTGCACGTGGACCGTGCCCGCGGCGGGGCGGCGCAGCCCGACCGCGGTCTCGACGGTGGTGGTCTTCCCCGCGCCGTTGGTGCCGAGGAGCGCGAAGAGCTCCCCGGGCGCGATGGTGAAGGAGACGCCGTCGACGGCGGTGAAGGAGCCGTAGCGGCAGGCGAGGTCCCGGATCTCGACGGCGGGTTGCGCTTGGTGGGTGATCGCGTTCATGACGTCAATGCTCCCGGTCGCGAAGGGCCGCAGGTAGTGCCGGAACCGCATCGGTCGAGGTGACGGACGTGTGGGGGCGGTCTGACAAATGTCATTCGTGGCCGGGGTGGTTGAATCTCGGGATGCCCCCTGAACCTGAGGCCTCCGCGCTGAATCTGCGCCGGCTGCGCACGTACACGTTCTTCACCGTGATCGGCACCGGCCCCGCGGTGCTGTTCTTGGCCGTGCTGTTCATCGCGGGCTCCGACATGTCCGATATCGACATGGCGCTGGCGGGCGGGGCCGCGACGGTCTCGGTCGTGCTGTGCACGGCGGCCCTCGCCCTCCACTGGCACGGTCAGGGACCGTTGCGCCGCAAGGTCTTCTGGTCGGTGTCACTGGTGATGCTGGTGCTCGGGGCCGCAGCCGAGGCGCGCTCGGGCACGGTCGAAGGCATGTGGGCGGCGCCCGCCGGGATGCTCGTCGCGGAGTTCGCGCTGTGGTTCAGGCCGGGCAGGCGGGCGCGGGCCCTGCTGCTGGCGTGCGTGGCCGTCCTCGCTGCGGTGGTGGTGTTCGCGCAGCTCGGGTGGTTCTCGATCGGGGCGGTCGTCGTGACGGTGCTGATGGTGCCCACGGTGAGTACGGCCGTCGTGTGCCAGTTGTGGCACTACCAGGTGGCGCAGGAGCTCGAGAACGCCCGCGGCCTGGCCGCGGAGCTGGCGGTCGCTGAGGAGCGGCTGCGGTTCGCGGGCGAGCTGCACGACATCCAGGGCGGGAACCTGCAGGCGATCACGTTGAAGGCGCAGGTGGCGCGGCGGCTGGTCACGGTCGATCCCGAGCGCGCCGAAGCCGAGATGCGGGCCGTGGAGGAGCTGGCGCGGGCGGCGCTCAAAGACGCGCGGGAGGTCGTCGGCGGGTACCGGAAGGTCGCCTTGGCCGACGAGATCGATTCGGCTGCAAGGATTCTCGAATCGGCCGGGGTGCAGGCGACGGTGCCCGACGCCGCGCCGTCACTGGACGAGGACACCCAGAAGCTGCTGGGCCTGCTCGTGCGCGAGGCGACGACGAACCTCATCAGGCACGCCGAGCCGACCGCCGCCAACGTGTCCATCGTAGAGGTCGATGCGCAGGTCACGGTGACGGTGACGAACAACGGCGCGCCCTCCCCCACCGGGCACGGCAATGGCCTGACGATGCTCAAGGACCGGTTCACCGAAGCGGGCGGGACCGTCGAGCACGTCCACGACGGCGACCGGTTCATCCTCAAGGGCACCGTGCCGAAAGCGGCGCCGCAGCACCCGCAGGTGCCTCCGCAGCGCCGGGAGGCGAAGCCGCGGCGGGCGGTGCCGGTGCGCCGCATCGCGCCCAAGCGGGTCCGGCGATGATCCGGCTCCTGGTCGCCGACGACGAGACGCTGGTGCGCGAAGCGCTGGCCGTGCTCCTCGGGCTCGAATCCGACATCACCGTGATCGCCCAGGCCGACAACGGGGCCGACGCCGTGGCGCTCGCCGCCTCGCGGCTGCCCGACATCGCCGTGCTCGACCTCGAGATGCCGCCGCAGGACGGCCTCTGGGCCGCGACGCGCATCCGCGAGGCGAACCCCGGCATCAAGGTCATGCTCGTGACCCGGCACGCGCGTCCCGGCGTGCTCCGCCGCGCCCTCGCCGCCGGCGTCTCCGGGTTCGTCCCGAAGACCACCCCGGCCGAGCGGCTCGCGCAGATCATCCGCGACATCGGCCAGGGCCGCCGCTACATCGACCCGGAGATCGCCGCGACGGCCCTCACCGAGGACCGCTCGCCCCTGACCGAACGGGAGCTGGACCTGCTCCGCGCGGCCAGGGGCGGCGGCACGATCGAGGAGATCGCCGCCCAGCTCCACCTCGCCCCCGGCACGGTGCGCAACTACCTGTCGACCGCGATGCGCAAGCTGGACAAGAAGACCCGCCACGCCGCGGCCCAGCACGCCTGGGAGCAGGGCTGGATCTAGCGGCCTAACCCGTGATCGTGAACGACTCGAGGTGGTCGAGCAGCACGAACTGCGAGTCGGGGCTGTACTGGGCGACCACCTCCCCCAGGGCCGCGCCGCCGAAGAGGTCGACGGCAGGTTCCGTCAGCGGCTCCTCGTAGTCGTCCCAGTGGGTCGGGATCACGTACGGCGGGCTGCCGACCGCCGCGAACAGCCGCTCCTCGTAGTCCGGGTAGTTCGGGTTGGCGCCCTGCATGAACAGCACCGTCGGCCGGATGCCCGCGATCTCGCGCTCGTGGAACGACGGCACCGCGTTGAAGTAGAGCGAGACGCCGTCGAAGTCGACCAGGTAGGCGAGGCTGCCGCCTTCCACGAGGTCCTTGACCACCTCGGGCCGGGCCGGGACCTCGCCCGGCCGGGTGCCCGGGAACAGCAGGTTCTTGTGCTTGCCGGTGACGCCGTGCGAGGAGCGGAACACCTCGACCGTGTAGCCCTCGAACTGGTACCGCTCGCCGCCGCACACCAGCGACAGCTGCTCGGCCGGGGTGCCCATGGCGCGCAGCAGGTTCAGGTGCGTCTCGGTGCCGAGCACCGTCGCCCCGGTCTTCTCGGCGACGTACGGGACGTCGGCGATGTGGTCGAAGTGGGCGTGCGTGATGAGGATCGAGTCGGCGGCGCCGATGTGCTCGTCGATCGCCGCCTCGTCGATCGCGATCGGCGTCTCGGGGTCGAACCGGCCCGGCTTGGTCGCCCCCGTGTAGGTGCGGGAGACGTACGGGTCGACGAGCACGGTCGCGCCGTTGCCCGTGACCTCCCAGGCGTTGGTGCCCAGCCAGCGGACGTGGACCTCAGAAGTCATGGCTCTCCAGGTGGTCGATGACGAGGAACTCGGAGTCGGGGCTCGCGGCGGCCACGCGCTCGCGCAGCACCTCCACGTTGTTCGGGTTGCCGCCGGGGACGGCGGGTTCGGTGAGCGGCTTGTCGAAGTCGTCCCAGTGCGTCGCGATCACGTACCGCGGGAAGCCCGTGGCCGCCAGCAGCCGCTCCACGTAGTCGGGCATGTGCTTGCCGCCGGGCTGCACGAACACCGCCGTGGGTCGCAGGTGCGCGATCTCGTGCTCGTGGAAGTTCGCCGAGCCGGCGTTGAAGAACGAGACGCCGCCGAAATCGAGGCAGTAGGTGAGGCTGCCGCCTTCGATCAAGTCCTTGATCTGCTTGGGGCGCTTCGGAACCGCGCCCGGCCGGGTGCCGCCGAACTGGATCTGCTTGTGCTCGCCGCTCGCCGAGTGCGAGGACCGGAACACCTCCACGGTGTAGCCCTCGTCAGCGGCTTCGCCGAACCGGTACAGCTCGCCGCCGAGGACCTGCGAGAACTGGGCCTCCGGGGCGTCCATGGCCCGCAGGAGGTTCAGGTGCGTCTCGGTGCCGAGGACCGTCGCGCCGGTGCGCGAGGCCAGGTACGGGACGTCGGCGATGTGGTCCCAGTGGCCGTGCGTGACGAGGATGGTGTCGGCCTTCGGCAGGTGCTCGTCGATGACGTCCTCGTAGACCTCGATCCTCGTCTCCGGGTCGGCGCCCTCCGGCGTGTACGCGCCGGTCGGGAAGCGGCTCACCCACGGGTCGATGAGCACCGTCGCATACGGGGTGGTGAACTCCCAGGCGTTCGTGCCGAGCCAGCGCAGCCGCACTGCGGGAGCGGCTTCGGACTGCGTGTCCTCTTCTTGTGCGGCGGCGATGCCGCCCGCGGTGGCGGTGGCCGCCAGCGCGACCGCGCCGGTGCCCATGAGCAGGCCGCGGCGGCGGATCGGCGGGGAGTGGTCGTTGGCTGTGGTCATGGGTGGTATTCAAGCCGCCGTGTCCCGTTCCGTCCAATATCGACGCGCCTATGGGCTGATACGCGCGTTGATATCGTTGCCGCGTGGACATCATGCGGCACTTGGAGTGTTTCCTGGCAGTGGGTGAAGAACGTCACTTCGGCCGGGCGGCCGAGCGCCTGGGGATGGAGCAGCCGCCGTTGAGCCAGCGCATCCGGCGGCTGGAGAAGGAGCTCGGCGCGGAGCTGTTCGACCGCGGCGGCGGGCAGGTCCAGCTGACCCCTGCGGGGCATGTGCTCATGCGGGAGGCGCCGGAGCTGCTGCGGGCGCATCAGCGGATGCGGACGCTGGTGCAGCGGGCGGCCGAGACCGACCCGGCGAACCCGCCGCGGCCGTGGTCGTCGATCTACTGATCGGCTGCGAGCGCTTCGGTCAGGGCGAGGGCGGCGCGGCTCATGGCGAGTTCGACTTCGCGGAAGTTGCCGCGCGTGACCTGGGCGAAGACGGCGATGGCGTGGCGGCGGCCGTCGGGCCACTCCCAGACGGCGACCTCGTTGAGCCGGCCCGGGAGTGAGCCGGAGCGGCCGAAGGGCCTGACCTCGCTGGGGGCGAGGCGGGAGAGGCGGCCGCCGGTGAGCTGGCGGCCCATCCAGCGGCGCACGTCGGCGGCGACGGGTGCGGGGCCGTTCCAGATGTGGCGCAGGAACGCGGTCATGTCGGCGGGGGTGGAGGCGTTGGTGCGCATGGGGTCCCAGGCGCTGGTGGCGCGCAGTTCGGCGGTGGTGACCGAGCCGGCCTCGAGGACGTGGGCGAGGGCTTCGAGGTCGGCGATGTCGAGGTCGCGGGCGACCTCTTCGAGGATGGTGCGGGGCGCGCCGAGCAGGCGCGTGTCCTTGAGGCCGAGCCGGGCCGGGAGGCTGCGGAGGGCGCCCGCGCCCATGTGCTTGACGACGAGGTCGGCGGCGGAGTTGTCGGAGACCTCCATCATGAGCGACGCGAGGTCCCAGACCGCGATCTGGGAGTCGTAGCGGAACCCGGCGACGCCGGTGCCGCCGAGCCGGTCGGCGGCGGTGACGCGGATGGGGGCGGCCGGGTCGATGCGGCCCTCTTCGACCTGGCAGCGGAACTCCCAGGCGATGAAGAGCTTGACGACGGACACGAGGATCACGGGGTCGGTCTCGCCGAATCCGGTCCCGCGCCCGTCCGAGATGTCGCGGATATGGGCGCTGACCTTGGCGCCCAGGGGCGTGAAGAAGCGGTCGAGGTCCATGGGGGCTCCTGGTCGGGCGGTCACAGGCCGCGGTCGGGGAGGTCGACGATACCGAGGGCGGCGGCGCCTGCCGCGGCGGCGGCGATGAGCACGAGGAGCGCGGCGGTGCCCCAGCCGACCGGGTGGCCGAGGTTGACGGTCCACTGGTGGCCGCCTGCGCGCTGGTGCACGAGGACGGCCGGGTCGTCGCGGTTGGCGTACACGAAGCCGCCGAGGTGCCAGTGCCGGTCGTCGTCGCGCTGCACGAGGCCGGTGTCCTCGGGCTCGCCGCCGGGCAGGCGGTGCCCGCCGACGCCGACGCGGACCTCGAAGGCCACGGCGGCGGCCGCGGCGGCGGCGAGGGGCGTGAAGATCGCGATGGTCGCCGCGGGTGAGGGCGGCAGGATCTCCCAGAGGCGCAGGGCGATGCCGAGGAGCGTGAGGTTCACGCAGGCGGCGGTGAACAGGAGCAGGTTGGCGAGGGATCGCAGGTAGACGCGGTAGCGGCGGGCGGAGTCGGCGGGGCGGGCGGCGTCGATCTCGGGGCGGGACTTCAGGATCGCGGCGAGCAGCAGCGGCACCGCGAGGGTGAGCGCGGCCTGGGTGAGGACGGGGTTGGCGGCGGCGAGGAAGGTCGCGGGCACGCGCGGTCCGCCGTCGAGGGTCAGGCCGCCGAGGCCGGGGAGCGTGGCCGGGAGCGATCCAGCGCGGGCGGCCCCGATGGCGGCGGTGGCCGCGAGGACGAGCACCGCGGGAATGGTCCAGCGCCAGGGCACGCGTACCGGGTCGGCGCGGAAGCTCAGGTCGGCGGTGACGGCCTGCGCGGTCCCGGCGTACCAGTCGCCGTCGGTCTTCGCGGCCCGCACGCGGCGGCCCGCGAGCGTGTAGGCGGCCGTGTCGGCGAGGACGAGCGCGGTGACCGCGGCGGCGGTGACCGCTTCGGGGTCGAGGAGGAACGCGGCGGGAACGGCGAGCGCGGCGGTGAGGGCGCCGCAGGCGAGCACGGTGCGGGCGAAGCGGTTGCGGGCCTGGAGGATCGCGGGGTCGGCGAGGCGGTCGGGCGGGACGGCGGTGCCGAACGGAATGCCGGGCCGGGCGAGGGCCGGGGCGGACCGGAAGACGGCGGTCACGAGGGCCGCGGTCAGCAGCAGGGTGATGAGCGGGAGGGTCACGGTTCGGTCCTCTCGGCGGCGGTGAACGCGGCGAGCATGCGGTCGGTGCGGGCCAGGACCTCGTCGCGGTCCAGGCCGTGGGCGACGGCCTCGGCGAGCATGATCGTGAGCCGCTCCTGCCAGGCGTCGGCGACGCCGGGCTCGGGCGGGCCGGAGGTGCGGTCGCGGCGGATGACCGCGCCGCTCTTGCGGTTGACGCGGATGAACCCTTCGTGCCGGAGGAGGTCGTACGCCTTGTTGACGGTGTGGAAGTTGACCGCGAGGTCGGCGCCGAGCTGCCGGGTTGAGGGCAGCGGCGTCTCGGCGGTGAGCTCGCCGGTGGCGATGGCGGTGACGATCTGGTCCCTTATCTGCTGATAGATCGGGATCTCGCTGTCCACCGCAAGCGTGATGCGCATCCGTCAAGTCTATCTGATATACATGAACTAGAACAGATAGAAGAGATGGAGTTCAGATGCCCCCGCACCACCGCCTCGAGATCCGGGGCCTCACCAAGCGCTTCGGACCGGTCGAGGCCGTCACCGACCTCACCTTCGACGTCGAACCCGGCCGCGTCACCGGCTTCCTCGGCCCCAACGGCTCCGGCAAGACCACCACTCTCCGGATGCTCCTCGGCCTCGTCGCCTCCGACGCGGGCACCGCCCGCATCGGCGGACGCGACTACCGCGACCTGCCAGAACCGGCGCGCACCGTCGGCGCGGTCCTGGAGGCCTCCAACTTCCACCCCGCCCGCACCGGCCGCGACCACCTGCGGGTCTACGCGGACATGCTCGGCGCACCGGCCGCCCGCGTCGCGGAAGCCTTGGCGCTCACCGGCATCGCATACGCCGCCGACCGACGCGCGGGCGGCTACTCGACCGGCATGCGCCAGCGCCTCAACCTCGCCACCGCGCTCCTCGGCGATCCGCCCGTCCTGATCCTCGACGAGCCCACCAACGGCCTCGACCCCGAAGGGATCGCCTGGCTGCGCGGCCTCCTGCGCGACCTCGCCGCCGAGGGCCGCACGGTCCTCGTCGCGAGCCACGTCCTCTCCGAGGCCGAGCGGCTCGTCGACGACGTCGTCGTCATGCACCGCGGCAGGCTCCTCACCACCGGGCCCCTGACCGAACTGCTCAGCGATGGCACCGGCCTCGAACAGGCCTTCCTCCGACTGACGGGAGCCGCGGCATGAACCGCCTCGTCCGCGCCGAACTGCGCCGCCTCTTCTCGACCCCGCTGTGGCGCTGGGGCCCGCCCGTCGCCGTGCTCTCCGGGGGCGCGCTCACCGCCATGGCCGTGCTCGTCGGCCCCGAGAACTTCGACCCGCCGATGCCCGGGATCGACACCGGTCCGGGTGTGCGGCTGGTCCTCAGCCTGATCGGCCTCACCGTGCTCGCCCCCGCACTGTTCGGGGCGCTCGCGGTGACCTCGGAGTACCGGCACCGCACCATCACCTACACGTTCCTGTTCGCGCCCCGGCGGCACCGGGTCCTCGCCGCGAAACTCGCGGCGTACGCCCTTGCGGGCACCGGGTACGGCCTCATCGTCGCCGGATCGGCGGCGATCGCGCTCTACGGGGCCGCGGCGGCGCGCGGCACCGAGGTCGGGGCCTCCCCGGGGACGGTCGCGGGGATGCTCGCGTGCCTCACGGCGGCGATGACCGCGTACACCGTGATCGGCGTGGGCGTCGGGGCGCTGCTGCGGGACCAGACTGCGGCCCTTGCCGTGCTCGGGGCCTACCTGTACATGGTCGAGCACCTGCTCGTCCTGATTCCGGGGGTGAGCGCGGTGTACCCGTTCCTGCCCGGCGGCGCCACCGCCGCGCTGACCCAGGCGAGCCTTATGGGCGAGGCGTCCATCGAGGTCACCGGCTCGGCCGCGACCCTGCTGCCGCCCGTGCTCGGCGCGGCGGTGCTGCTCGCCTACGCGCTGCTCGCGGCGGCGGCCGCGGTACTGCTGCCCATGCGACGCGACGTCACCTGAAGCGAACGAAGGAGATCGACATGGCCGAACTGGCATGCACGGAAACGCACCTGACCATCCGGCTCACGGGAGCCCGGCGGGCCTTCGGGCGCTGGCGGCCCCTCGTGATCCCGCTGGCGGCGATCACGGCCGTCCGCGCCGACCCCGCCGCGGCCCGGGCTTTCCCGGGCGCACGCTGGGGCAAGGCGACCAACCTTCCCGGCGTCGTCAACACGGGATCGTTCCGGCGGGCCGGAAGCCGCGACTTCTGGGACGTCGCGAATCCCGACGATGCCATCGTGATCGAACTCGAGGGCGCACGGTACGACCGGCTGATCCTCGAAGTGGACGACCCGGAGCGGGCGGTCGCCGAGCTCCGCGCCCGGTCAGCGGTCTAGGTCCCGGTCCGGCGGGTGCCGGCTCGGCTCGGCTCGCGGTGAGGGCAGCTCACTTCGGGCCGGGCCGTCACTATGCTTGGCGATCATGGAAGAGCATCCGCTGGTCCGGGACGTTTATCCCGAACTCGTCGCCGAGCTCGCCCGGCTGCTCGAGGCCCAGGGTGAGCGGTCGTTGGCGACGGCGGTGGCGGACCTGCGCCTGGTCGCCGAGTGCGGGTGCAAGGACGATTACTGCCAGAGCTTCCGCACCGCCGAGCACCCGCCCGGGACGCCGTACGGCCCCGGGCATCGCAACATCCTGCTCAATCCCGAGACCGGCGACCTCGTGCTCGATGTCGTGCACGAGCGGATCGTGTACGTCGAGATCCTTGACCGACCGCCGATGACTCGGCAGGACGGCGCGTAGGCCGAAGCGCTCGGGAATCCCATTGCGAGCGGGTGTGGGCGGCGGACTCCCTCTCGGAAGCCCACCGCCTTTCTTCACCGGGAGGCCGGCATCGGGGCGAGCGCGGCAGCGCCGTCGCCCTCGGCGACCGCATTCGAGGCGGCGAGGGCGAAGTCCTGGCTGAGACCGTCCGAAGGGGCCGCGCCCGGGGCGTGCTGGGTGACCGAGACGCCGCGCACGCGGACCGTGTAGACGCCGTCCTCGGGTGCGATCACGGTGAGCTGCTGGACGTTGTTCGTGACGCGCGTGGCCGGGCCCGCGTCCCAGTTCAGCACCTCCCCTGAAGGCGTCTCGAGTTGCAGGTACAACTCGTTCACCAGGCCGCCCAGGCCCTCGAGCGACGGCGCGTCCGTCCACACCAGCGTCACTTTCAGCGGCAGGTCGGGGTCGGCGGCCTCGATCCGGTAGCGGCGGATCTCGCCGGTCGCGACCGCGTCGTCCGGCGCGTCCGCGAAACGGCTGAGATGAGCCGCGCCGACGGCGCGGGCCACGTCGATGCGACCGAAGCCGCTCACCGGGTTCGGGCCCGCGGGGACCTCGCCGGGGTACTGGCCCGGCATCGCGACCGCGCCGTTCACCAAGAGCGCCTTCAGGAGCGCCGCCGACGGGCGGCGGCCGTCCTCGAGATGGCCCTGGGCGGCGAGGTGCTGGCGCACGATCGCCGCCGCGCCCGCGACCAGCGGGGTGGCCATGCTGGTGCCGCCGCTCCAGCAGTACCGTTCGCGCAGCGGATGCCCCTCGGGCAGGCGGCCCCACAGCGGTTCGTCGTCTCCGGCGTACACCGAGGTGAGCATGGACAGGACGTTCGTGCCGGGGGCGACCACGTCGGGTTTGATCCGCAGGTCGTCAGTGGGCCCGCGCGAGGAGAACGCGGCCATGCCGTCGGCGTCGTCCGAGACGTGCCCGGCCGCGCCGAGCTTCGGATAGCGGCCCAGCTGGCTCCAGTTGCGGTCGATGCCCGGCGGCGGCTCCGAGCCGCTCGGCCGCTCGTTCTCGCTGGCGCCCACGGTGAGGCAGTTCTTGGCGGTCCCAGGGGAGCCCATCGAGTCGGGGTCGATGAGGCCGTCGTTGTCGGCGTCCGCGCCGTCGTTCCCGGCGGCGAAGAGCACCAGCATGTCCGGGTGCGTCCACATGAACTCGTCGACGGCCCGCGCGTTCTGCCCGTACTCCCCCGCGAGCGGCGCGCCCCACGAGTTGGTGTGCACGCGCGCGCCCGCCTCATAGGCCTCGCCGAAGAGCGCGCCGAGGTCGCCGGGGATGCCGTACAGGCCCGAAGCCGGTGGCGGCCAAGGGATCGTGAACGGCTGCAGGCCGGCGGCGGCGAGCTCGGCGCGGGACTTCCACCGGATTTTTTGATTGATCGCCTGGAAGAAGAGGGTCGCCTCGGGTGCGATCCCGGCCGGGACCGGTCCGGCACCGGATTGGCGGGCGGCCTCGCCGCTGCCGAGGACCGAGCCGGCAACGTGCGTGCCGTGCCCGGAGTCGGTATCGGCCGGGCCGTCGTCGTGGCCCGGCGGGTCGTTCGTGAAGGGCGCCAGGACTTTCCGGGTCGGCCAGGAGGTGATCGCCGCGATCCTGCCCCGCACATCGGGGTGGACGGTCTCGGGGTCGCCGTTGTCGAGCCCGGAGTCGGCGACGGCCACGATCTGGCCCGCGCCCGCCAGCGCGAGTGCGCCGAAGCGGTGGTCGGTCGGCACCCCCATGATCGCGGCGGCCTTGTCATTGCTGGTCTGCGAGAACGCGTACGGCATGATCGCCTGCACGCCTTCGAGGTCGGCGAGTTCGGCGATCACCGGGCGCGGGACGCTCGCCACGAGGGACTTCGGGAGGGCCGTGAAGACCGAGCCGCCCGCGGCGCGGATGCGGCGGGCCAGCGGGGCGGTGTCCTCGCCGGGGAAGACGGCGACTTCGATCATCTGCGGGCCGTCCTCGGCGAAGTCGTCGGGGTCGACGGCCGCGAGGTAGGCGGCGTCGAGGTCGCGGCGCGGCGAGGGGTGGAGCTTCGGGGAGACCTTCATGGCCGGGCGGTAGGGGGTGACCTCGTCGACGAAGTCGAGGTCCCGGATCGCTTCGGCGCGTTCGGGAAGGAACCCGGCGAGCAGGGTGAAGCCGGAGAGGCTGCCGTGGAGGTCGGCGCCGGCCTCGGTGAGCTGGTCGAGCCAGGAGCTGATCGGCGGGCCGACGAGTTTGACGAGGTAGTAGGCGGTGCGGCCGGGTTCGGGATCGATGTGGACGGCGGTCTGTGCGTCGAGCGCGGCGGCGAACTGGAAGCTGGCGCCGGCGGTCTGGACGGGCTGCTCGGGCAGCGGCGTGGTCTCGAGGCCTTGCGCGGCGAGGTCGCGGGCCTGCCGGGGCGTGCCGGTGACGAGGAGCTGGTCGGGGTATTCGGCGAGGACTCGGGCGCCGGTTTCGAGGACGCTGCCGAGGACGGCGTCGCGGTCGTCGGTGCGCCGAAGGGTCACGAGGAGTCTGGACATGGCGGCCTTCTTCGGAAGGAGGGGCGGCCGTCCTGTCAGGGCAGTGCGGTTCGAACGGTGTCGTTCGGGGACACGGTCGGGCGGCCACTCTCCAGGCTACGCCTCGATCACGGTGCGTAGGGTCCCGCTGTTCTCCGGGCCGGACCGTCGAGCGTGTTGGGGGCCGCGGGCGCGGGAACGGGGTCGCGGGAACGGGTTCGCGACAAGGATCCGGCCTGCTCGCGCCGGTCGGCGCGAGCCCGGTCGGTGGGGGGTCCGCGAGACGCTCGGACGCAGCGCGGCCGGGCTCGTCGGAGCCCGGCCGCGCTGCTCGATCAGATGCGGGTCGGCGAGCGCTCGGCCCGGCAGGCTGCCGGGCCGAGCGATCGGGTCGTCCCGGGCCCGGCCGGCACTCGGCTACTTCACCCAGGCGCCTTCAGCGGCGGCGCGCTTCGCCCAGTCGGCGAACGCGGTCGGCTTCCGCCCGAGGACCTGCTCGACGCCGTCGGCGACGTCGCCGATCCTGCCTTCCCGCATGACCCGGTACATCACGTCGAGGAAGAACACGAGGTCCTCGGGAAGCTGCTCGGCGCGCAGCGCCGCGGCGTAGTCCTCGGGGCTCACCGACTGGAACGCGACGGGCTTGCCGGCCGCCTGCGCGATCGCCTCGACCGCCGCGGGGAAGGTGAGCGATTCGGGGCCGCTCAGCTCGTAGGTCTTCCCGTGGTGGCCGTCCTCGGTGAGGACGGCGGCGGCGACCTCGGCGATGTCGTCCACGTCGATGAACGGTTCCACGGTGTCCTCGACCGGCAGGAAGAGCTCGCCCTCGCGGATCGCCGGCAGCATGTCGCCTTCGCTGAAGTTCTGGTTGAAGTTGTTGGCCTGCAAGACGGTCCATTCAAGGCTGGAGGCCTTGACCGCCTCCTGGGCCGCGTACATGCCGACCGCCTCGGGCCCGACGCCCGCCGCTTCGGCGACCACGTGGATGCGCCGGCCGGACTGGGCGACGAGGCGGCGCACGCCGGCCTGCTCGGCCGCGGCGACCACCGCGGCGGCCGGGAACGGCTCGTCCGGCGGGATCAGGTAGGCGGCGGTGACGCCCTCGAATGCCGCGGCCCACGTCGATTCGTCGTGCCAGTCGAAGCGGATCTCGGTGCTGCGCGAGACCGCGCGGACGGTGTGCCCGGCCTCGCGGAGGCGGGAGGCGAGGCGGCGGCCGACCTTGCCGGTCGCGCCGGTGACCAGGATGATGTCGTTCTCGTTGCTCATGTCCCCCAGTCAAGTCGATCAGGGGCGCCGCGCCCATCGCTAGGACGCCACGATGCATGCGCGTTCGTCTACGGCCTCGCCGAGGCGCTGCGCGGGCGGCGGAGATCCGCCGCCCGCGGTCGCGTCAGGCGGTCCATTCAGGATTGCGGCCGAGGTAGCGCAGGAGTGCTGCGACCGCGTCGTCGCCGTCCTGCGGTTCGAGCGCGGGCGCGTAGGCGCCCCAGGCGCGCAGCGGTTCGACGATCTGCTTGGCGGCGAGGAGGATCGCGCTCGCGGCCTCCTCGCTGAGCGGCTGGGCCTGGCCGGTGGCCTTTGCGATGTCCCAGGCGTGGACGGCCGCGTCGAGGGCGCAGGCGCCCACGCCGGTGACCGCGTCGAGCGTGTTCGGGGGCACGGGGACCGGCACTGCTTCGGCATCGGCCGCGACGCCGGCCCAGGCTGCGGCGGCGGCTCCGGTCGCGGCCTCGACGTGCGCGACCGGGTCGGCGAGCGGCGTTCCCGAGGGGGCGAACGGGTTCTCGTCGGGGCCTTCGCCGCCGGTGAGCGCGGCGGCGAACCCGACCTGGTCCCCCGCGGCGTGCTGGAGCACCTGGGTGACGGTCCACTGGTCGCAGGGGGTGGGCAGCTGCCACTGGTCGTCGCCGACGCCCTTGACGGCGTTGAGGAGGGCGTCGTGGGCTTCGGCGAGGAGGGGCCAGGTGGTCGTGGTCATGTCGTGCTCCTTGAGGTGTGTGCGGTCGCTGTCGCTTCCGATACCACCATCATATCAGAACGGAATGCTTTATTCCACTACTTCTCGAGTCTTTTCTGACGCGGTCGCCGCGAGGTAGCGGGCGGCGAGGCCGTTCAGGTGGTCGCGCAGCGACTGCGGGGCCTCGACTATAAACGGCAGGTCCAAACCGGTGAGGTAGTTCGTGAGGTCCCGCAGGGAGTCACTGCCCGTGCGCCACAGGCACTCGGCGTCGCCCGCGGGTTCGAGCAGGCCGCTGCCCGGCGGGAGCATCGCGGCGACCTGCTCCACAGGCGCTTGCAGGCGGATCACGGCCTGGTGCCGCCACGCCGCATGCCCGAGGCCGCGCAGGACGTGGGCGACGGCCTCCTCCGGCGGCTCCTTCGGCGTGAACCTCGGGCCGTTCGGGGTCCGCAGACCAATCCGGTCGGCGCGGTAGGTGCGCCAGTCCTCGCGGTCGACGTCCCAAGCGAGCAGGTACCAGCGCCGCTCGGTGTACACGAGCCGGTGCGGCTCGGCCCGGCGGCGCGACGCCGCGCCCGCCCGGTCGCGGTAGTCGAAGCGCAGCTGCTCGCACCGGTGCACGGCCTCAGCGATCCCCGTCAGGACCCCGGCGTCCACCGTGGGGCCCGCAGCGGCGGCCGAAGCGGTTGCGGCCCTGAGGATGTCGATGCGGCGGCGCAGCCGCGACGGCATCGTCTGCTCCAACTTCGCCAGCGCCCGCAGCGAGGTCTCCTCGATCCCGGCCACCGAGCCCGAGGCCGCCGCGCGCAGGCCCACCGCGACCGCAACGGCTTCCTCGTCGTCGAGCAGCAAGGGCGGCACGGCGTTCCCGGCCTCGAGGCGGTAGCCGCCGGCGCTGCCGGTCGTGGAGTGGACGCGGTAGCCGAGCCGGCGGAGCCGGTCGATGTCGCTGCGCACGGTCCGGGTCGTGACGTCGAGGCGCGCGGCGAGCGCCTCGCCCGTCCAGTCGCGGCGGGCCTGGAGGAGGGCGAGGACGCGGAGCAGGCGCGCGGAGGTCTCCAGCATGCTCTGATTCTCGCACGCATTGCGGAAGCCAATCTTCCGCAATGGGCCATAGCTTGGTCTTCAACGACGACAAAGGAGCACGCACATGCTGCGAGGATTCAGCACCATCAGCTTTTTCGCCGAGGACCTCGAGGCCGCCAAGGCCTGGTACACCGAGCTGCTCGGCGCCGCACCGTACTTCGAGGTGCCCGGGTACATCGAGTTCCGGGTGGGCGACTACCAGCACGAGATCGGCATCGCCCAGGGCCGATGGGCGCCGCACGACATGACCGCCGCGCCCGGCGGCGCCATCGCGTACTGGCACGTCGACGACCTCGACGCGAGCATCGCGCGGCTGAGCGCCATGGGCGCGAAGGAGTACGAGCCGAAGATCGTGCGCGGTGAGGGGTTCGAGACGGCCTCGTTCGTCGACCCGTTCGGGAACGTGCTCGGCGTCATGTACAACCAGCACTACCTCGACACGCTCGCCTCGTTCGGCAAGGGGGCCTGACCGTGGAACCGCTCGATCTCGCCGACCGCGATGAGTGGGAGGTCTGGCTGGAGAATCACCAGGGCGAGCGCGAAGTGTGGCTGCGCATCGGCAAGGAACGCTCCCCCGAGGGGCGGCTCCGGATCGGCCCTGCGCTCGAAGCGGCGCTGTGCTTCGGGTGGATCGACGGCCACCGCAAGGGCCTCGACGAGGACTCGTTCCTGCAGCGCTACTCGCCGCGCACCAAGCGCAGCCCGTGGTCGAAGCGGAACCGGGGCATCGCCGAAGCGCTCATCGCGGCGGGCCGGATGCGCCCGGCCGGGCTCGCCGAGATCGAGCGGGCGAAGGCCGAGGGCCGCTGGCCCGCCGACGGTTGACGCCGCGGGCTGGGATGATGGCCGGGTTCGTCCAGCGCTGTTCGGCAACCAGGAGGAGGCACCGTGAGCGGACCCGGCCGGCGGCCCCAGACCACGATCTTCACGACCATGTCGGCGCTCGCGCTGCGCCACGGCGCGGTGAACCTGGGCCAGGGCTTCCCTGACGAGTCCGGGCCCGCGCACGTCATCGAGGCCGCCGCGGCCGCCATGCGCGACGGGCACAACCAGTACCCGCCGCTCGCGGGCATTCCCGAACTGCGCCAGGCGATCGCGGCGCACCAGCGGCACTGGTACGGCCTCGCGCCGGACCCGGACGAGGGCGTCACGGTCACCGCCGGGGCGACCGAGGCGCTCACCGCGGCGATCCTCGCGCTCGTCGACCCCGGCGACGAGGTCATCGCGCTCGAACCGAGCTACGACTCCTACAAGGCCGCGGTCGCCTTGGCGGGCGGCACGCTGGTGCCGGTGCGGCTCGAGGCGCCGGAGGGCGGATCGGGCCACTGGCGGCTCGACAAGGACCGGCTCGCCGCCGCCGTCACCGAGCGCACCAAGGCGCTGCTGGTCAACTCGCCGCACAACCCCACGGGCACCGTGCTGCGCCGCGAGGAACTGGCGGCGATCGCGGCGCTGGCCGTCGAGCACGACCTCATCGCGGTCACCGACGAGGTGTACGAGCACCTGGTCTTCGACGGCCGCGCGCACGTGCCGCTCGCGACCTTCCCGGGCATGTGGGACCGCACGGTCACCGTCGGTTCGGCCGGGAAGACGTTCTCGGTCACCGGCTGGAAGATCGGCTGGGCGAGCGGCCCCGCCGAGCTCGTCGCGCGCGTGAAGGACGTCAAGCAGTGGCTGTCGTTCGCATCCGGCACCCCGTTCCAGTACGGCATCGCCGCCGCGCTGGCCTCCGGCGACGGGTTCTACCGGGCCTATGCGGCGGGCTACCAGGAGCGGCGCGACCTCATGGTGGCCGGGCTTGGGGACATCGGGTTCGACGTGCACGAACCGGAGGGCACCTACTTCGTGACCGCGAGCGCCGCGCCGTTCGGGTACGCGGACGGCCTGGCGTTCTGCCTCGAACTGCCCGAGCGGTGCGGCGTCGTCGCCATCCCGAACCAGGTGTTCTACCTCGACCAGGCGGCGCGCCCGGAAGTGCGGTTCGCGTTCTGCAAGCGCCTCGACGTCATCGAAACGGGACTCGAGCGACTGGCCGCGGGCCTGGCCTGACCGGTAGGGTGGCGCCATGCCACTGGGATTCCTTCCCCCGCCCGCCGCCTGAGGCGGGCACCTGATCCATCGCCGCGCAAGGCGTTCTGAGCCGAAGCGCGAATTCGGCATGCCCGCAGACGAGCCACGTCACTTCGCTCCCTGCTGGAGAACGCATGTCAACGACCCTTGCCCCCGCTCGCCCCGAAGCCGCCAGGCGCGGCCTCGGCTTCCTCACGATCACCGGCCTCGCCTGGGGCACCACCGGCGCCGCCGCCGAACTCGTCTACCGCGCGGGCGATCTCGGCCCCGCGGCCGTCTCGTTCTGGCGCCACCTCGGCGGCCTCGTGCTGCTCCTGGCCTTCACCGCGCTGCGCCCCAAGCGCACCCGCATCAGGCCGAACGCGCCGCTGCGGCGTCGGGCACCGCTCCTGGCCGGCGTCGGGCTCGGCATGGCGGTCTTCCAGACCGCGTACTTCGCCGCCGTGGACGCGACCGGCGTCGCGGCCGCTACCCTGCTCACGCTCGGCACCGGGCCGATCCTGACGGCGTTCGGCAGCCGCCTGCTCCTCGGTGAGCGCCTCGGCCGCGGCGGCGCGCTCGCCGTCGCCGGAGCGGTCTCCGGACTCGGCGTCCTCGTCCTCGGCAACGGCGCGGGCGTCGTGGACCCGGGCGGCGTCGCGCTTGCGCTGCTCTCGGCGGCCGGATACGCGGCCGTGACGCTCCTCGGCCGCGCCACGGGGCGCCGCAGCGACGGCGAGGACCCGTTCACGCTCACCATGTGGTCCTTCGGGATCGGCGCGGCGCTACTGCTCCTGCCCGCCTGGTTCGAGGGGCTCGCTCCTTCGGTCGGCGACCCGGTGCGGGCGTTCGCGATCATCGGGTACCTCGCGGTGTTCACGACCGCGCTGGCCTATCCGCTGTACTTCGCGGGCGCGGCCCGGGTCAGGGCGACGACGGCCTCGGTGATGATGCTCATCGAACCGGTCACCGCCGCGTTCCTGGCCGTCGCGCTGCTCCACGAGCCGCTCACGGTCGCCACCGCGGCGGGGGCGGTGGTCCTGCTCGGCTCGATCACGGCACTGGCCCTGGCCGAATCCCGGCGCTGACAGGTCCCGGGCACGCGTAGAGGGCCGGTCGTTGGACCGGCCCTCGTTGCAGCGCAAAGGATCAGGTGGCGCTGAGGTAGCCCGTCTCCAGCATGATGACGACGGCGACGCCGAGGATGCAGCGGTACCACACGAAGATGAAGACGCTGTGCTTGGCGACCCACTTGAGCATCCAGTGCACGGCCGCCAGGCCCACGAAGAACGCGATGATCGTCGCCACCAGCATCTGCGCGCCGCTCGGGACCGAGCCCTCCGTGGCCGGGTCGAACACGTCGCCGAGGCTGAGGATGCCCGCGCCGAACACCGCCGGGATCGCCAGCAGGAACGAGTACCGCGCGGCCACCGTCCGGTCCAGGCCGATGAACAGGCCCGCCGTGATCGTGCCGCCCGAGCGGGAGACGCCGGGGATGAGCGCGGCGGCCTGGGCGAAGCCGAGGATGAGGCCGTCCTTCATCCGGAAGTCCTCCCACGTGCGGGTCTTCCGGCCCACCAGCTCGGCGAGCGCCAGCAGCAGGCCGAAGAAGATGAGGCTGAACGCCACGAGCCAGAGGTTGCGGGCGCCGTCGCGGATGGCGTCCTTGAAGATGAGGCCGAAGAACACGATCGGGAGGGTGCCGATGATCACGTACCAGCCGAGCCGGTAGTCGGTCTCACCTCGCAGCTCCTTGTCCCGCAAGCCCTTCCACCAGGCCACGAGGATGCGGACGATGTCCTTCCAGAAGTAGAGGAGGACCGCGGTCTCGGTGCCGAGCTGGGTCACGGCGGTGAACGACGCGCCCGCGTCCTCTTCGAAGAACAGCGCCGAGGTGAGGCGCAGGTGCGCGGACGAGGAGATCGGCAGCATCTCGGTCAGGCCCTGGACGACCCCGAGCACGATGGCCTCGAACCAGGTCATGTCGACCACGGGGAGGCCTCCTTCCGGGCACGGGTCCTGCAGGGGGAAGTGTGCATTGGCGCTTCTTTCGTCGCATCGACGGTCAGACGTCGCACGCGTTGTCTTCGGCGGCACCGGCAGACGGCGCCGCCGTGCGGCTCCCGGCGCGACGGGGACATCTTGCCAGACGCGGTCCTGTAATCGCCCGGCACACGCATCAGGGAGTGAGACGCGCCGGGCCGCATGGGTTCGGCGACTGCCGCCTTTCGGGTCAGCCCTACAGTGCACCGCCGAGGCCGGCGCCGTTGAGGAAGAGTCACTGGAAGACCAGGAGCAGTCCGATCGGGATGAGCGAGGAGCGTCCGGCTCACCGGACGGGACACCGCCCGCTCCCCCGCCGACCGCTGAACGGGCCGGTTGCGCCGACCGCTGTCGCACCCCGGTGCGACGATGAGGCCATGGAGTCCACCGTCTTTGCAGCGGCGGGAGGCGCTGATGCCATGCTCAGGCTCGCCCGGGCATGGCATGAGCGCTGCCTCGCCGGCGTGCACACTCGACACCCGTTCACCCATCCCGGACAGCACCCGCAGCACCTCGAACGCCTCGCCGCGTACTGGGGCGAGCAGCTCGGCGGCCCGCCCGCCTACACGGGATCGCTCGGCGACCACAGCCGCGTGATGCGGATGCACTCGGGCAACGGCGAGCACCGCGACCTCGACGACGAAGCGCAGGAATGCTTCGCGCTCGCGCTCGACGACGCGGGCATCCCGGACGACCCGAGGCTGCGCGAGACCCTCAAGGCGTGGTTCCGCTGGGCCACCGACCTGATGGCCCGCTATCCGGACGCTGCTGCGGCCGTGCCGGATCGCCTCGAAATGCCGCTGTGGGGCTGGAACGGTCCGACGCGCCCGTAGAGCGTGCGGGGCCCCGGCGCGGTTGCCAAGGGGCCGCCACCGGCGTCATGGAGCGGTTCCCCAGCAGCGAGCCGCCGGCCCGCTTCCGGCCGCCGCGGCGTACCGGAGGACACCTTTGACGCATTCTTGATGGCCGACCCGCCCTGAGCGGGGAATGATGGGTCCGTGTCACGTGGACAACTGCGGATCTACCTCGGCGCGGCCCCGGGGGTCGGCAAGACCTTCGCCGCGCTCGAAGAGGCCCGCAGGCGCCGCGAACGCGGCACCGACGTCGTCATCGGCATCGTGGAGACGCATGGGCGGCCCCACACCGCCGAACTCCTCGACGGCCTCGAGACCGTGCCGCGCAGGACCGCGGCCGGGATCGGCGAGCTCGACGTGGACGCCGTGATCGCACGCGCGCCGAAGGTCGCGATCGTCGACGAGCTCGCCCACACCAACGCGCCCGGCTCGCGCAACGAGCAGCGCTGGCAGGACGTCGACGAACTGCTCGACGCCGGCATCGACGTCATCTCCACGGTGAACGTGCAGGACCTCGCCTCGCTCGGCGACGTGGTCGCCCAGATCACCGGGGTGCCCCAGGAGGAGGCGGTCCCCGACGAGGTCGTACGCCGTGCCGACCAGGTCGAACTCGCGGACATCACCCCGGAGGCGCTGCGCCGCAGGATGATCCACGGCAACGTGTACCCGCCGGAGAAGGTGGGGCCCGCCCTCGCGAACTACTTCCGGGTCGGGAACCTCACCGCGCTGCGCGAGATCGCGCTCCTCTGGCTGGCCGACAAGGTCGAGGACCAGCTGGAGCAGTACCGCGAAGACCAGCACATCACCGCCACCTGGGAGTCGCGCGAGCGCGTCGTCGTCGCGCTCTCGGGCGGCGACGAGGGCGACACGCTCATCCGCCGCGCCGCCCGCATCGCCGCGCGCTCGGGCGGGGCGGACCTCAAAGCGGTCTACGTCGCCTCGGGCGACGGGCTCGTGAGCGCGCGCTCCGCGCGGAACCTCGCCCGGCAGCGGAACCTCGTCGAAGACCTCGGCGGCTCCTACCACCAGGTGGTCGGGCGCGCGATCCCGAACGCGCTCTTGGAGTTCGCGCGCGGCGTGAACGCGACCCAGCTGGTGCTCGGGGCCTCGCGGCGGGGCCGGTTCGCGCAGATGCTCTCGCGCGGCGTCGGCGTCACCACGACCGCGAGCTCGGGAAAGATCGACGTCCACCTGGTGAGCCACGAGCGGGTCGCCACGGTGAAGCGGGCGCGCACGGGCCGCGGCGTCATCGGCGGCCGCCGGCGGCTCGGGATCGCACTCGCACTCCTGGGGATCCCGGCCCTGTGCATGGCGCTCCTGCCGCTCCACGAGGAGCTGTCGCTGACGACGATGATCCTCATCGTCCTCACCGCCGTCCTCGGCCTGACCCTCACCGGCGGCATGTGGCCCGCGCTGCTCGGCGCGCTCTCGGGCAGCCTGATGCTGAACTACTTCTTCACCGAGCCGTACAACACGCTCAAAGTCCACGACCAGGAGCAGCTGATCTCCCTGGCGATCTTCATCGCCCTCGCGCTGGGCGGGGCGGGCGTGGTGAACCTGTCGGCCGCGCGGGCGCGGCTCGCGGCGCGCGCGAGCACCGAGGCGCAGACCCTGGCGACGCTCGCCGGCAGCGTGCTGCGCGGCGGCAGCCGGGTCGAGGACCTGCTCGAGCAGCTGCGCGAGACGTTCTCGCTCGAATCGGCGACCCTCCTGGAACGCACCGAGGCCGGGGCGGGCCCGGCCGAGCGGCAGGACCCGCGGCTGTGGCGCGTGATCGCGTGCGCGGGCGAGGGGTGCGCGAGCCCGGGGACGGCCGAGAACGACCTGCCCATCAGCGACGACCTGGCGCTGGCGCTGCGCGGGCACACCCTGGAGGCGGCGGACCGGCGGATCGCGCAGGCCTTCGCGATGCACGCGGCCGCCGCGCTCGAACACGAACGGCTCGAACGCCAGGCCGCCGCGGTGCAGCGGCTCACCGACACCGACAAACTGCGCACCGCACTGCTCGCGGCCGTCTCCCACGACCTGCGCACGCCGCTGGCGTCCGCGCGGGTCGCCGTGTCGAGCCTGCGGTCCACAGGGGACCTGTTCACGCCGGAAGAGCGCGACGAGCTCCTGGAGGCCGCCGAGACCTCCCTGGCGCGGCTCACGAGCCTGGTGGACAACCTCCTCGACATGAGCCGCCTCCAGGCCGGGGTACTCGGCGCGAACCCGGTCCCGGTGGCCCTGGACGACGCGGTGCCGTGGGCGCTCGACGAGATCGGCGACGCCGCCGCGGCCGTGCGCCTCGACGTGGCCCCGGACCTGCCCGAAGTGCAGGCCGATCCCGGTCTGCTGCAACGCATCCTGGTGAACGTGGTGGCGAACGCGCTGCGGTTCAGCCCGGAGGGCGAGCCGCCCCTGGTGATCGCGGGCCGGCACGGGGACCTCGTGGAACTGCGGGTCGTGGACCGCGGCCCGGGCGTGCCCGACGAGAGCCGCGAGCTGATGTTCACGCCGTTCCAGCGGCTCGGCGACCGCGACAACACCAGCGGCGTCGGCCTGGGGCTCGCGCTCTCGCGCGGCCTCGCGGAGGCGATGGGCGGCTCGCTCGTCGCCGAGGCGACCCCGGGCGGCGGCCTGACGATGGTGCTGGCGCTGCCGCAGGTGGAAGAGAAGGGCACGGAGTGATCAAGATCCTCGTCGTCGACGACGAACCGCAGATCGCGCGGGCGTTGCGGATCAACCTGAGCGCGCACGGGTACGAGGTGGCGACCGCGCCGGACGGGGCGCAGGCGCTGCGCGCCGCCGCCGCGTTCGTCCCCGACCTCGTCGTCCTCGACCTCGGACTGCCCGATATGGACGGTACGGAGGTCATCGCGGGACTGCGGGGCTGGACGAGCGCGCCCATCCTGGTGCTCTCGGGCCGGGCCGCGAGCGCCGAGAAGATCGCCGCGCTCGACGCGGGCGCCGACGACTACGTGACCAAGCCGTTCGACATCGGCGAACTCCTCGCCCGCGTCCGGGCCGCGACCCGGCGCGGGAGCGCCGGCAGCGACGCCCCCGTGACCGTGATCGGCTCGGCCACCGTCGACCTCGCGACCCGCGAAGTCGTGCGCGACGGCGAAGAGGTGCGGCTCACCAAGACCGAGTGGCAGCTCCTCGAAGTGCTCCTGCGCAACCCGGGGAAGCTCGTGGGCCAGCGCGAGCTGCTGCACCGCGTGTGGGGTCCCAACTACGACCGCGAGACGAACTACCTGCGCCAGTACATGGCCCAGCTGCGCCGCAAACTCGAGGCCGACCCGGCCCGCCCGGTGCACCTCCTCACCGAACCGGGCATGGGGTACCGCTTCCGGCCGTGAGCATCGCGTCGCGGGACGGCGCACAGGCGCTCCCGGAACCGCCGCGGCCGAACGGTTGCGGCCCGGGGCGTCCGCAGTCCTCGGGCGGTGCGGGTTCGGGATTCAGCGCAGTCGCACGGTGTGGGTCGCGCCGAGGGAGCCTTCGGTCCGCACGGTGATGCGGGGCCGGTCGCCGGTCTCGACGGTGACGGTGTCGTCCGCTTCGATCACTTCGCTTGCGGCGTAAGGCAGTTCGATGGTGACCTCGGTGGTGGTGCGGCCGGAGTCGGCGACGGCGACGGCGAGGTCCTCGCCTTGGACCACGATCACCGAGGCGGGGCCGTCGCAGGCGAGCCCGCCGATGTCGCCGGCCTGCCAGAAGTGGGCGGCCAGGAGGCCCTGCCGGGGGGCCGCGACGGCCTGGACCGTGGTGGTGTTCGCGAGCACTTCGATGTCGCAGTCGACGGCCTGCGCCCTGGTCACCGCCTCGGTGGCGGTGGGCAGCAGGACGTAGGCGTAAGCGGCGTCCACCGGGGAGACGCCGTGGTCGAACCAGAGGGTGGCGTAGCGGCGGGTGTGGACTTCGGTGTCGCCGCCGCCCGTGGTCGGGCCCTGCTCGATGTCGTTCCAAGCGCCGCGGCGGGTTTCGCGCCCCACGCGGAGTCCGGCGCTCCCGGCAGGGAAGACGTAGCCGGCGACGCCGGGCAGATGCGCCCAGGTCGCGCCCTCGATCGACTCTTTGAGGTCGCTGTCCGCCGCTGGGACGACGCCGTCGACGGTCATGCGCCGGTCGCCGTCGGCGTGGCGGTTGCGATGCTCCACTGTCGACCAGATCGCCCGGCCGTCGGCGGCGGTGATGCCCGCGCCGAGGGCGCAGATCATCTCGTCCACCACGAACCAGGCCTTCTTGGCACGCAGGGTGGAGTCCTCGCCAATGAGGTCCATCGCCGCTACGGCGTGCCGGTCGTCGAGGGCCGTGCCGCCCGCGACGTCGTTCGCGGGCAGGTGGACGATGAGGTCGTCGCCGTGTCCGATGACTTCGCGCTCGCGCGAGTCCACGGTGACGCCCGGCAGCCGGTACGGATTCGCGGTGGGCCAGAAGGCGTCGTTGAACTGCAGCGGATCATCCACTGTGTACAGATATGACATGCCGTCGCCGATGTACCAGCCGTTGAGGTTCTCCCCGCCGATCATCTCGTAGCCGGCGACGCGGTTGGAGCACATCGAGAGCGCCCACGACCACTCGGGGCGGCGCACCAGGAGCCGGTCCATGCCCGGGTAGACGCGCGTGTACGACGGCCGGGGCGCGGCCTCGATCGCGTCGTCCGCGAGGATCTCCTTGGCCTGTCGGATGCCCCGCAGGCCGGCCTGCTCGTGGAAGGGGACGGCGTCGGCCGAGCGCTCGATCCACCCCCGTGCCAGCGCGCGCCACCGGTCCCGGTAGTCGGCGGGGGCGAGATCGGCGAGTCCGATCACCGCTTCGGCCAGCTCGGGCCCGGTGTCGGAGTCGCGCTGGGTCGGGCGGGCGATGCTCCTGCCGCGCAGGCAGTCCATGAACAGGCCGTCCTCGGTGAACGGCGCGAACGAGCGCTCGACGGCGTCGTAGAAGCGCACGAGGTCGGGGTCGGTGACCTCCCAGACCGAGTTCTTGAGCAGCGCGAGCGCGAGGGTCGTCGAGGTGAGCAGGACGATGCCGTAGCTGCCGGTGCTGGGCACGTGGCCGTGCTGGAGGAACGAGCCGTCGCGGTGGAAGCCGTCGCCTTCGTCGACGATCCGGAAGAGGCTGTTCGCGCCTTCGCCTTCGATGTCGGAGAGTCCGTCCCGGGCGAGGGCGAGCTTGTCGGGGTCTTCGCCGACGATGCCGCGCAGCGCCAGGATCGCGGCCTTGTCGGCGCGGTTGGCGCCGGTTTCGCGATCGCTGGGCGAGGCGAGCCGCACGTCGGCGTTGGGGCAGAAGCGGTCCACAGTGTCGAGGTAGTGGGCGAGGTGCTCACCGGGGATGCGGTCGCCCAGGAGCGTGCATATCTGGATCAGCGCGGAGGCCGAGCCGATCTCCCACCAGTACCAGTTGCCGGACTGCTCGGCGTGCTCGTTGTAGCCCGCTTCGTAGAGCAGTACGAGCGCGTCGACCACGTCGCCGACGACGGCTTCGTCTCCGTGCAGGTCGGTGCCGGGCGTCGCCCAGGCGAGGACGATGCGGCGGAGGCGGACGTAGGAGGTACTGAAGCTCAGCGCCTCGCCGGCGGGGCCGAGGTCGGCCCACAGTCCGGTCCGTTCCGCGGCGCGGTCCATGGTGTCCCAGTCGCCGTTCGCCCCGCGGTTCAGCACGCGGAGCGCCCGCCCGTAGTCGGGGTCCTCGGTGTCGATCGTCCCGCCGGTGAGCAGGTATTTCGCGCGTTCGCGGAGGTCGGCGAAGTCGAGTGGGCCGGAGCCCTCCCACGGTTCGGCTTCGGTGGGGAGGTTGCCGATCACGCCGGAGTCGGGCTCCCGGCCGGCCCATGCCGCGGCGGCGGCGCCGAGTCCGGCGATGCCGAGGGCGCCGCCGAGGAGGAGTCGTCGGTGCAGTGGCGGCATGGTGGTCCAACTCCGGGCGGGGGCAAGGTCGCGCCCATAGTAGCCGCAGTACGCATGTGCCGCACGACATAAGACGCCTGTAGCACTCGTTGGCCGGTCGCTTCGGCGATCGCTCAATCCTTGCAGCCCAACCGGTTTCAGACGCTCGCCGCGCAAGCGCTCTGCCCGCAGCCGCGAGGTGGCGTACCGGACCGGCGCGGCCTCGCCTGCCACGGACCGGCTTCTCAGCATCTAAGAATTCCTAGTATTTCTATAGGAGTACTGATATCGTTCTCCGCATGACGACCGCCGAGTTCCTCACGCGGCGGCGCGAAATCGACCAGATGCGCGCCTCCAGCGCTCTGTGTCCGCGAATGCGCTAGAGCGCGGCCCTCGCCGGGCAGGCTCCCGGCTGCGCTCGATCGCCTCCACCTGCGAATCTCCACGGGCCCTTCGACGCCCGTTCCCCAGCACGCCCTCCAGCGGCATGCCCTCGCCAGTCTCACAGTAAGGACACCGACGTGACCGCCGCCCTTTCACTGACCACTGTGGTCGGTAATCCGAAGCGACTCTCCCGCACCCTGACCACCGCCGAGGCGCTCACCGCGGCCATCGGCCCGGCGCTCGGGGCCGCATCGCGCGCCGCCTCGATCGACCTCGCGGAGCTGTACCTCGACGGCATCGAGCCCCCGCACGACGGGTTCGAGCACGCCGCCACGCTGCTGCACGCCACCCGCGTGCTCGTCGTGGGCACACCCGTCTACAAGGCCAGCTACACCGGCCTGCTCAAACTCTTCCTCGACCAACTGGCACCGCGGGCCCTCGAAGGGGTCCTGGCCGTGCCGGTCACCATCGCCGCCTCGGCCGAGCACCGGCTCCTCGCCGACCTGCAGCTGCGGCCGGTCCTGGCCGAGCTCGGCGCGCACCTGCCGGTGCCGTCGCTGACCCTGCGCGAGAGCGAACTGCCCGACCTCCTCGAGCACATCGGCGCCTGGACCGCGGCGCACGCCCCGGCCCTGGAAGCCTCGCTCGGCCTGGGCCGCAAGCCGGTCGGAGCCACGGCATGAGCGCGCGACTCGCCTCCCCGGCGGGGGTCGCCCCCGAGTCCTTCCGAGCGCTCTTCCGGGCCCATCCGGCGGGCGTGACCGTGGTGTGCGCCGACGCCGGGTCGGGCCCGGCCGGGTTCACCGCCACCTCGCTCACCTCGGTGTCCATCGACCCGCCGCTCGTGTCGTTCGCGATCGCCACCGGCTCCTCCGCCTGGCCGGCGGTCCGGGACGCCGCGAGCCTCACCGTCAACTTCCTGTCCGCCGCACAGCACGAGATCGCGACCCGGTTCGCCACCAGCGGCATCGACCGCTTCGGCGGGCCGACGCTGTGGTCGCGGCTGGAGACCGGTGAGCCGGTGCTCGACAACGCCCCGTCGTTCCTGCGCGCGGTCGTCACCGACCGCGTCGAGGCCGGCGACCACCACGTGCTCCTGGCCCTGGTGGTCCACGCCGAGACCGGCGGCGACCACGAGCCGCTGGTCTACCACGCGGGCGGCTACTGCGCCGCGGCTCCGCTCGACTGACCATCCGGTCGGCACCGCCCGACTCTCGCTTCTTTGAAAGGCCAATCCCTATGTCGCACAGAGCAACCCGCAGAACCCTGATAGCGGGCGCGCCCGCCGTCGCGGCGCTGGCGCTCACCGCCTGCTCCGAAGAGCCCACCGGCCCGGTGCTCGCGGCCGACGCCGCGATCCCCGCCGACGTTCCCGAAGGGACGGTCCTGGTCGTCGGCGACCCGCAGAACCAGATCGCCTACGAGCTCTCCGGGCTCGCCGCAGTGCTGCCGTTCACGATCGAGTGGGCCAACATCTCCGGCGGGCCGAAGACCGCCGAGGCGTTCCGCGCCCAGTCCCTCGACATCGGCTCGGTCGCCGACATCCCGCCGATCCACACCAACTGGACCGGCCTCCCGACGAAGATCGTGGCCGCCTCCTACCGGGTCGACCCGCTCGCGCACCCGATCTACGACCTCGGGATCGCCCCCGGAGTCGACGTCACGAGCCTGGAAGACTTGGCGGGCAAGCGGATCGCCTACTCCCCCGGGCAGGCGCAGGGCGCGCTGATCCTGCGAGTGCTCGCCGCCGCCGGCCTCGCCCAGGACGACGTGGAGCTGGTGGAGCTGCCGAGCACCGCCGACACCTACACGAACGCGCTGGCCGGCGGAGAGGTCGACGTCGCCCCGGTCGGCGACTCCCAGGTCAGGTCCTACCTCAACAAGTACGGCCCCGACGGTGCCACGACGATCTCGCACGGCATCCGGGACGACCCGTGGCTGCTGTACACGCCCACCGAGGTCCTGGAGGACGCCGACAAGGCCGCCGCCATCGCCGCGTACGTGCGGCTCTGGGGTGCGGCGCGGCTGTGGACCCGCGCCAACAAGGACGCCTGGATCAACGCGTGGTTCGTCGAGCACGAAGGACTGTCCTACGAGGACGGCGAGTACCTGTTCGACCGCCAGGGCGAACCGGACTTCCCCGCCGACTGGACCGAGGGCATCGCCCGCCACCAGGAGACCATCGAGATCGTCGCCGAAGGCACCGGCAACGAGGTGCTCGACGCCGAAGACCTCTACGACCGCCGCTTCGAGACGCTCGTCGCCGAAGGCGTCGAGGAGTACGGCGAGGCGGGTGCGCCGTGACCGCCGTCGACGTGAAGCCGGTCCGGGCGGTCACGGCCCCGGAGCACGACGAGGCGGCGAGCGGGCGGGCCTCGCGCCCGCGCGGCAGGCGCCGCCTCGGCCCGGGCAGAGCCATCCCGTTCGGGTACCTCATCGGCCCGCTCCTGCTGCTGGGCGTGTGGTGCTGGGGCTCGGCGCAGGGCTGGATCGACCCACGGGTGCTCAGCGCCCCATGGACCGTGGCGACCACCGCCTGGGACCTGTGGGAGTCCGGGCGCCTCGGCCCCGACCTGCTGGTGTCGACCCGGCGCTTCGCGCTCGGCCTCGCCTTCGGGGTCGCCGCCGGGCTCGTGCTGGCCGTCGTCTCCGGGCTCAGCCGCTGGGGCGAGGCCATCGTGGACGGACCGGTGCAGCTCAAGCGCTCCATCCCGAACCTCGCGCTGCTGCCGCTCCTGCTCTTGTGGTTCGGCATCGACGAGCGGATGAAGATCATCACGATCGCACTCGGCGTCCTCATCCCGATCTACCTCCACACGCACAACGGCCTGCGCTCGATCGACGGCCGCTACGCCGAACTCGCCGAGACGCTGCGCCTCGGTCCCGCGTCCTTCATCGGCCGCGTCGTCCTGCCCGGCGCGCTCCCCGGATTCTTCCTGGGGCTCCGCTTCGCCGTCACGGCCTCCTGGCTGTCCCTGGTCGTGGTCGAGCAGGTGAACGCCACCAGCGGCATCGGCTACATGATGCTGCTGGCCGGCACGTACGGCCAGACCGACGTCATCATCGTCGGCCTCGTCCTCTACGGGCTCCTCGGCCTCGGCTCCGACGCCATCGTCCGCATCGCACAGAGGAGGGTCCTGTCATGGCGACGCACACTGGCGGACTGACCGCGGCCACCGCGGTCCGCATCTGCGACCTGCACCGCTCCTTCACCGACGACCGGCCGGTCCTCTCCGGACTCGACCTCCACATCGCCCCCGGCGAGTTCGTCGCCCTCCTCGGCCGCAGCGGCTCGGGCAAGTCGACGCTGCTGCGGGCGCTCGCCGGCCTGGACAGGGTCGCCGAAGGCCGTGCTTCCACAGGCGCCGACGCGAAGGGCACCGGCAGCATCGAAGTGCCCGAACAGGTCTCGGTGATCTTCCAGGACTCGCGGCTGCTGCCGTGGCAGCGGGTCCTGCGCAACGTCGTGATCGGGCTCGAAGGCCCGAACGCGAAGGAGCGCGGCCGCGAAGCCCTTGCGGAGGTGGGCCTCGCCGGCCGCGAGCGGGCCTGGCCCCGCGAGCTCTCCGGCGGCGAGCAGCAGCGCACGGCGCTCGCCCGCTCGCTGGTGCGCGAACCGCAGCTGCTCCTGGCCGACGAGCCCTTCGGGGCCCTGGACGCCTTGACCCGCATCAAGATGCACGGACTCCTGCGGGCCCTCCACGAACGCCACCGACCCGCCGTCCTGCTCGTCACCCACGACGTCGACGAGGCGATCGCCCTCGCCGACCGCGTGCTCGTCCTCGACTCCGGCCACCTCCGCACCGAGCGGCGCGTCGACCTCGACGGCCCGCGCAACCCGTCCGACCCGCGATTCGCCGCGATCCGCACCGAACTGCTCGCCGCACTCGGCCTCACCGAGACCACGAAGGAGAAAGCATGAGCGCACCGCAGAGGCAACTGCACCTCAACGCGTTCCTGATGAACACCGGCCACCACGAGGCCTCGTGGCGGCTCCCCGAGTCCGACCCGCACGCCCCCACCAAGATCGCGCACTACGCGAACCTCGCGCGGATCGCCGAGCGCGGGAAGCTCGACTCGGTGTTCTTCGCCGACTCGCCCTCCTTGTGGGGCACCATCGGCCGCCGGCCCTCCGCGTCACTGGAGCCGACGGTGGTGCTCGCCGCACTCGCGGCCGTCACCGAGCACATCGGACTCATCGCCACCGCGTCGACGACGTACAACGAGCCGTACAACCTGGCCCGGCGCTTCGCCTCCATCGACCACCTCTCCGGCGGGCGGGCCGGGTGGAACATCGTCACGACCGCGACCCTCGACGCCGCGCGCAACTTCAACCTCGCCGAACTCCCCGACCACGCCTCGCGGTACGCCCGGGCCGAGGAGTTCCTGCAGGTCGCCAAGAAGCTCTGGGACTCCTGGGACGACGCGGCGATCCTGGGCGACAAGGAGACCGGACGCTGGGGCGACGAGCGCCTGGTCCACCCCGCAGACCATGCGGGCGAGCACTTCCAGGTCGCCGGAGCGCTGAACGTGCCGCGCTCGCCGCAGGGCCACCCGCTCCTGGTCCAGGCCGGGTCCTCTGAGGACGGCAAGGCGTTCGCGGCGCTCCACGCCGAGGCGATCTTCACCGCCCAGCAGACGCTCCAGGAAGCCCAGGCGTTCTACGCCGACATCAAGCGGCGGGCCGCGGCGGCCGGCCGGGACCCCGGCGGGATGCTCGTGCTGCCGGGGATCGTGCCGGTCATCGGCGACACCGAGGCGGAGGCCCGCGAACTCGAGGCCGAGCTCGACCGGCTCATCGTCGCCGAGTACGCACTGGGCGACCTCGCCAAGCAGTTGCAGCTCGATCCGTCCGAACTCGACCTCGAGCGGGAGCTGCCCGCGAACCTGCCCCACGAGGACCAGGTCGAGGGCGCCAAGAGCCGCTTCACGCTCATCGTGGACCTCGCGCGGCGGGAGCGGTTGACGGTGCGGCAGTTGATCGGACGGCTCGGCGGCGGGCGCGGCCACCGCACCTTCAGCGGCACCGCCGAGCAGGTCGCCGATGCGATCGTCGAGTGGTTCGACGCCGAAGCGGCGGACGGGTTCAACATCATGCCCGCCGTGCTGCCCTCGGGCCTTGAGGCGTTCGTGGACCACGTGGTCCCCGTCCTCCAGGAGCGCGGGCGCTTCCGCACCGAGTACACCGGCACCACGCTGCGCGAGCACTACGGCCTTCCGCGCCCCCAGAACCCGCGGCGCCGGACAGCCCTCGAATCGGCGGTGAAGGGCGTCCTCGCCCACGCCCGCTGATTGCGACTCCCCCGCGCGACGGCCGCACCTTCGTTGCGCGGGTGCGAGAACGGTCGGCGGCCGGTCCCCGAATCAGCTCGCGGGGACCGGCCGCAGACACCACTGCGGACGGCATCCGGTGAATGCTCGGCAGGAATGCTCGCCATGGGCCGGCTCCACGCTGTCGACGGGTTCAGGTGCCCGGCGGGAGGTTGACCGTCATCACGAGGGTGCAGGTGCCGGTGCCCGCGCCGCGGTAGGCGTGCGGGGCGTCGCCGCCGAAGGTGGCGGTCTGGCCGGCGGTGAGCGGGTGCTCGGTGCCGTCCACGACCAGGACCATCTCGCCGGACATGACGCTGACGGTCTCCTGCACGCCCGCCTGGTGCGGGTGGCTCGTGTACGCCTCGCCCGGTTCGAGCCGCCAGCGCCAGATCTCGACCGGGGCCGGGCCTGGGGTGGTGAGCATGAGCCGGGCCTCGCCGCCGTGCTCACCGGTCCACAGTGGTGTGACTGCGGCGGCGGTGACGATGCGGACGCGGTCGTCGGCGGCCCCTTCCATGAGGGCGGAGACGGAGACGCCGAGGGTGTCGGCGAGCCGGACCAGGGTGGCGAGGTTGGGGTTGCCCTGGGCTTTCTCGAGGCCGACGAGCGCGCCTTTGCTGACGCGGGCGCGGCGGCCGAGTTCGTCGAGGGAGAGGCCGGCGCGGACGCGGGCCGCCTTGACGTTGGTCGCGACCGTTCGCAGGGCCGCCTCCGCGTCGCTCATGTGCTCGCCTTCCTGACGCGTAGGTCACTGAGATGGTCCGAGCGGTCGTTTGACTGACCGACGTCGGTCGTTCTACTATTCTATCCGGTCGTTTCAATGGAGGATGGTGGGATGCCGTGATCGCGCTCGTGCTGGCCCTGGGCAGTTCGCTCGCCTACGGGTGCGCGGATTTCCTCGGCGGGCTCGGGGCCCGCAAGGCGCACGTGCTGCGGACGGTGATGATCGCGGCCCCGGCGAGCCTGGTGGTCGAGCTGCTGCTGTGGCCGCTGCTCGGGGCGTCGTTCGATGCGGCCAGCGTCGCCTGGGGCGCGGCTTCCGGCGTGGCTTCGGCGGCGGCGTTCGTGCTGCTGTACCGCACGCTGGCGATCGGCCCGATGAACGTGCTCTCGCCGATCACCGCGCTGGTCTCGGCCGCGCTGCCGGTGGGCGTGGGCCTGCTCCAGGGCGAGCACCTGGCCGCGGCCGGGATGCTCGGCCTGCCGCTGGCGCTGGTGGCGGTGGTGCTGGTGAGCGCCGGGCCGGGGATGCGGTCGTCGCGGCCTTCGCGGACGGCGCTGCTGCTGGCGTTCGGGGCGGGCGCGGCGATCGCGCTGCAACTGGTCTTCCTGCACCAGGCGCCCGCCGAGAGCGGCGTCGGGCCGCTGGTCGTCGGCCGGGCCGTCTCGTCGGCGGTGACGTTGAGCGCGGCGTTCCTGCTGCGTCGCCGACTGGGACCGGAGCGGCCTGCGGTCGCGGTGTCGGCCGCCGCGGGCGCGCTCGACTCGGTGGCGAACCTGCTGTTCCTGCTCGCGGTCCGCAGCGGCGACCTCGCGGTCGTCGCCGTGATCGCGGCCCTCTACCCGGCCGGGACAGTCCTGCTGGCCCGCAACGTGCTCGGTGAGCGCCTCCACCGCGGCCAGCTCATCGGCCTCGGCACCGCGGCGGCGGCCGTGAGCCTTCTCGCGCTCAACTGACCCGGACGATGGGCGGCTACTCCTTCTCGAGGAGCTGCTTGAGGGCTTCCAGGTTGGCGGCGACCGCGTTCTTGACGCGGGTCGCCGCGAGCGGGGCGATGAGGCGCGCGGGCCCGGAGGCCTGGAGGGCCATGCTGTTGGTGAGGGCGGTGCCGCCCTCGGCCGGGGCCAGCCGGTACGTGATCTCGCCGTGGAACGGGCCGAGGTCGCCGGTGATGGTCAGCTCGGAGTCGGGCTCGAAACCGGTGATCTCCAGCTGCTCCTCCGCGTGGGCGGGGATCGTGCGGACCTGCGTGTACTGCGAGCCGACGCCGACCGGGCCCGCTGAAGTCCTGCGGGTCTCGCCGATCGCGTAGTTCCATTGCGGAATGTTCTCGAGCTCGGCCAGGTAGGCGAAGACCTCTGCGGGCGGACGGGCGATCGTGATCGTGTTGCTGAACTGCATCCGAGCGAACTTCCTCACCGAACGGAGAGCGGTCTCCGGCCTTTCACCGCAGACTACGCGCCCGAGCACCCGACGCCGCCGCGAGGCCCGCGGGCGTACCGGTCTTCGCGCGGCGCTCGGCCGCCCCGGAGACCACGGCGACGGCGAGGGCGGCGAGGCCCAGGGCCACACCGATCCACACTGGAGCGACGAGTCCGAGGCCGCCGTCGATGGCGAGGCCGCCGAACCACGCGGAGAGGGCGATGCCGACGTTGAACGCCGCGGCGTTCACCGAGGACGCCAGCGAGGGCGCCTCCTTCGCCACGTCCATGACGCGGGTCTGGAAGACCGGGACCATCGCGAATCCGGCCGCGCCCAGCACGAACACCATGATCGCGGCCGGGACCGCGTACGGGGCCGCGAAGGCGAACACGACCAGGGCGGCGGTGGCCGCGCTGATGGTGCCGTACAGGGTCGGCATGAGCGCGCGGTCGGCCAGGCGCCCGCCGAGGAGGTTGCCGCCGGTCAGGCCGATGCCGAAGAGGATCAGCAGCCAGGGCACGGCCCCGGTGTCGAACCCGGAGACGCGGGTGAGGATCGGCTCCATGAAGGTGATGGCGGCATACGCCGCGCCCCAGCCGAGCATCGTGATCGTGAGGACCTGCCACACCTGCGGCCTGCGGAAGACCGCGAGCTCGGTGCGCAGCGACCCGCCGGTGTCGTTCGCCCGGGAGGGCACGAACGCGATGATGGCGGCCAGCGAGACCGCGCCGATGATCGCGATGCCCCAGAACGCCGCGCGCCAGCCGAGCTGCTGGCCCAGGGCCGTGCCGAAGGGCACGCCGACCACGTTCGAGAGGGTCAGGCCCGTCATCATGAGCGCGATGGCGCGCGAGCGCCGCTCGGGGGCGACGAGGCTCGCGGCCATGACCGGGCCGATGCCCATGAACGCGCCGTGGCACAGGGCGGACACGACGCGGCCGGTCATGAGCACGCCGTAGTCCGGGGCCCGCGCCGCGAGCACGTTGCCGGCGATGAAGAGGCTCATGAGGATGACGAGCATCGTCTTGCGCGGCAGGCGGGTGCCGGCGGCGGTCATGATCGGCGCGCCGATCGCAACCGAGGCCGCGTATCCGGTGACGAGGAGTCCGGCCGTGGAGATCGAGACGTCGAGGTCCTCGCCGAGCGGCCCGAGGAGGCCGACGACGACGAACTCGGTGAGACCGATCCCGAACGCGCCCAATGCGAGTGCGCCGAGGGCGAGCATGCGGCGGCGCTTGGAGGTGGACATGGCGGTCAAGTATTCGCCGGTGCGCCCGGGGTTGTCCAGTACTTTTTCAATCCATTGGAAAAATTGACCGGGGGCGGTCCCCCGCGCGTTCGCCGGGGCGGCAGCCGCACGAGGCGGCAATGCGTAGGCTGGGGTTGTGGCACAGAGCGAATCCGACCGGACCGACGGCACCGCGCACTCCACCAAGGGCGCGTACGTGACCGGCGGCGAGTTCACCAGGGACACCAACTACATCGAGGACCGCGTCGTGGCCGACGCGGCGGCCGTGCGGGCCGCGCCCGTGGAGGCGCACTCCAAGATCGGCGACCCGCGCATGGCCGGGCTCACCGAAGGCGCGCTGGCCTGGCCGGTCGAGCCGGGCCGCTACCGGCTCGTGGCCGCGCGGGCCTGCCCCTGGGCGCACCGGTCGATCATCATCCGCCGCCTGCTCGGCCTCGAATCCGTCATCTCGCTGGCGACGCCGGGGCCGGTGCACGACGCGCGCTCGTGGACGTTCGACCTGAACCCCGACGGCCGGGACCCCGTGCTCGGCACTGAGCGGCTGCAGGAGCACTACTTCAAGCGCTTCCCCGAGTACCCGCGCGGCATCACCGTGCCCGCGCTCGTGGACGTGCCCACCGGCCAGCTCGTCACCAACAACTACCCGCAGCTGACCTTCGACCTCTCCACCCAGTGGGCCGAGCACCACCGCGACGGCGCGCCGGACCTGCTCCCCGAGGCGCTCGTCGACGACATGCTGCCGGTGATCGAACGGATCTTCACCGAGGTCAACAACGGCGTGTACCGGGCGGGCTTCGCCGGGTCGCAGCGCGCCTACGAGCTGGCTTACAAGCGCCTGTTCAAGGCCCTCGACCGGCTCGAGGAGCACCTGGCCGACCGCCGGTACCTCATGGGCGACACGGTCACCGAGGCGGACGTGCGACTCTTCACGACGCTGGTGCGCTTCGACGCGGTCTACCACGGCCACTTCAAGTGCAACCGCAACAAGCTCACCGAGATGCCGGTCCTGTGGGCGTACGCCCGCGACCTGTTCCAGACGCCCGGCTTCGGGGACACTGTGGACTTCGACCAGATCAAGCGGCACTACTACGTGGTGCACGAGGACATCAACCCGACCCAGGTGGTCCCGGTCGGCCCGGACCTCGCGAACTGGCTCTCCGACCACGGCCGGGAGTCCTTGGGCGGCAGCCCGTTCGGCGACGGCACCGCCCCGGGTCCGGTCGCGGACGAGGAGCGCCCGCCGGGCACCAACCCGCTCTACGACGCGGTCACCAGCCCGCGGTGACCCCGGCCCGCCGCTCCCACTCGGCGACGGCGGGCCCGTCCGGGTCCCAGCGGCGGCAGAACTCGCGCAGCTCGAGGCACCGGTCGACCATGGCGGCCCGGCGCAGCGGCCAGTCCGGGACGGGCGCGCCGTAGGCCGCGAAGAACGCGTCGAGCGCCCCGACCCGGTCCGGGTGGTGCATCCGCACGATCCACTCGCACCACGCGAGGTCCTCGATCGGGTCGCCGAGGTGCGCGAACTCCCAGTCGACCACCGCCGTCACCACGAAGCCGACCGGGTCGAGCAGGAGGTTGTTCGGCCCGAAGTCGCCGTGCACCAGCGTGCCCTCGCCGAGGCCGCCCGTGGTCGCGTGGATGCGCCGCAGGACCTCCCCGCAGGCGCGCAGGACCGCGGCGGCGTCACCGGGTCGAGAAGCGGCGTCGAGCAGCTCCTGGCCGGGCGTGCCCGCGACGAAGCCGAGCGTCAGCGCGCCCTCGCCCGCGCCCAGCAGCGGAGGCACCGGGATCGCGCCTGCCAGCGCGGACAGCAGCGTTCGCTCGCGTTCGAGCCGCTGCGCCGCATCGGGCCCCTGGTAGTGCTTCACGACCGTCGCCCGGTCGCCGGTGGTCAGGTTCGTGTAGCCGTGCGGAAGTCGACGCATCCGCCGAGTATGCGGGACCGGTACCGCAGTGGACCAGCGGTTAAACGGGGGTGGAACAAGGCGGTTCCCGGTGTGAGGTGCGGCCGGAACCGTGGTCCGGGCCGCCCGCGCTCGGTTACGGTTGCGGCGACCGCCGCAGTCCAGGATGGAAGGCCCGCCGTGATCCACAGCCTCTTCGACTCAGCCGTCGCCTACCGGCCCACCGAGGCCGAGCAGTCCGAGCCCGTGCCGCCGATCGAGGCGGTCCTGTTCGACTTCAGCAACACCATCTTCAAGCTCATCGACGCGGGCACCTGGCTGCACCGGATCGCCGCCGCCACGGGCCGCGTGCTCGACGCCGACCTGCTCGAGAAGACCGTCGCGCAGCTCGGCGAGGCCTACCGCATCCCCGAGGTCGCCGCCCTGCAGATCGGGCGCGACGAGTCGGCCGAGCAGCACCGCGTGGCCCTCCTGGGCTGGTTCGCGCACGTCGACTTCCTCCAGGGCGTCGAGGCCGAGGCGTACGCCGCGATCGCCGCCCCGGACGCGTGGGTGCCGTACGCGGACACCGAGCCGCTGCTGCGCGAGCTGCGCCGCCGCGGGATCAAGACCGGCATCGTCTCGGACTTCCCCTGGGACGTGGGCGTGCACATGGAGCACTTCGGCCTCGTCGACCTCATCGACGTGCGCGTCATCTCGTACCAGTACCGCACCGAGAAGCCCGACCCGGTGCTGTTCCGCGCCGCGTGCGAGCGCCTCGGCGTCGACCCGCGCCGCACGCTGATGGTGGGCGACAACCCGGCCAAGGACGGCGGCGCGGCGGCGAGCGGCCTGCGCGCGTACATCCTCCCGGGCGAGACCCGCCTGGGCGAGCGCGGCCTGGCGCACGTCCTGGGTTTCCTGGAGAAGCACAGCCTGGAGCAGCACAGCCTGGAGTAGCGCGGCCCCAGGTGTGAGCAGTGTGGACTGACCTGGTGATTTGCCTTGGAGTGCACTCCAAGTCGTAGCGTCGGGGCATGAACGACAAGCAGCAGCCGATCAACTCCGGCTTCGACAACCGCTCCACCGCCGCCGACGTCCTCGCCGGCATCGACCTCACCGGGAAGACCGCCGTCGTGACCGGCGGCTACTCCGGCATCGGCCTTGAGACCACCCGCGCCCTCGTGGACGCCGGGGCGACGGTGATCGTCCCCGCCCGCCGGCCCGACCTCGCCGCCGAGAACCTCCAGGGCATCGCGAACGTCGAGGTCGACGAACTCGACCTCGCCGACCTCGACAGCGTCCGGAAGTTCGCGGAACGGCGCCTCGCCGACGGGCGCCGCATCGACATGCTCCTCGGGAACGCGGGCGTCATGGCCTGCCCCGAGACGCGCACCGAGCGCGGCTGGGAGCTCCAGTTCGCGGTCAACCACCTCGGGCACTTCGCGCTCGTGAACCACCTCGTCCCGGTCCTGGAGGGCGCGCGCGTCGTCATGACCTCCTCGGGCGGCCACGGCCACTCGTCGATCCGCTGGGACGACCCGCACTTCTACCAGGGCTACGACCGGTGGCAGGCCTACGGGCAGTCGAAGACCGCGAACATCCTGTTCGCCGTCGAGCTCGACCGGCTCGGCCGGTCCCTCGGCATCCGCTCCTTCGCGCTGCATCCCGGGGCGATCCTCACGCCGCTGCAGCGGCACATCCCCGTGGAGGAGCAGCGGGAGATGGGCTGGATGGACGACGAGGGCAACCCGCCGGAGTACTTCAAGACGACCGGGCAGGGCGCGGCCACGCAGACTTGGGCCGCGACGTCGCCGCAGCTCGACGGCATGGGCGGGCTCTACCTTGAGAACTGCGAGGTCGCCGAGGTGTCGGAGGAGTGGTCGGGCGTCCGGCCCTACGCGGTAGACCCCGGCGAGGCGAAGCGGCTCTGGACGCTCTCGGCCGAACTCACGGGCGTGAACGCCTTCGCCTGACGCCCGTGGTTCAGCCGCCCTTGGCTTTCGGCTTGGCACGGAGGTGGGCCCGCTCGCCCTGGCTGCCGAACAGGCTCAGGAACTCCACGGACCGCTCGTCGGCGTTGCCGAACCAGTGCGGGGTGCGCGTGTCGAACTCGGCGGCCTCGCCCGGCTTCATCACGAAGTCGTGGTCGCCGAGGACGACCCGCAGGTTGCCGTTGAGGATGTACATCCACTCGTAGCCCTCGTGCACCTGCGGGTTCGGCTCGCCCCTGTTGCCGCCGGGGATGATGAGCTTGTAGGCCTGGATGCCGCCGGGGCGGCGGGTGAGCGGCAGGTAGATCATGCCGTGGCGGGTGACCGGTCGCATGTGGATGCGGGGGTCGCCCGTCTGCGGGGCGTCCACGAGGTCGTCGAGGCTCACATTGTGGGCTTTCGCCAAGGGCAGCAGGAGTTCCAGCGTGGGCTTGCGGGACCCGGACTCCAGCCGCGAGAGGGTGCTCACGGAGATCCCGGTCTGCTCCGAGAGGTCCGCGAGGGTCGCCTCGCGGGCCTTGCGCAGCGCCCGCAGGCGCGGGCCGACCGCGCCGAGCGCCTGATCCATTTCGTCCATGCCCCGAGTTTGCCAGATCGGCAAGAATGTTTGCCAGTTTCGGGCAGGCACATTTACCTTGGTGCTCGGAGGTGGTCGCAATGACCGATGAACTGAGGGAACAGTACGACGTCGTGGTGATCGGCGGTGGCGCCGCAGGCCTGAACGGGGCGCTCATGCTCGGCCGCGCGCGGCGGTCGGTGGCCGTGATCGACGCGGGCGAGCCCCGCAACGCCCCGGCCGAGGGCATCCACGGCCTGCTCGGCCGCGAGGGCATGCCGCCGCAGGAGCTGCTGGCGATCGGGCGCGGCGAGGTGCGGCAGTACGGCGGCCACGTGGTCGACGGCGCCGTCACCAGCGCGAAGGCGAACGAAGCGGGCTTCACCGTCGCGCTGGCCGACGGCCGGGAGGTCAAGGCCCGCAAGCTGCTCGTCACCACAGGGCTGGTGGACCGGCTGCCGGAGATCCCGGGACTGGCCGAGCACTGGGGCAGGGGCGTGGTCCACTGCCCGTACTGCCACGGCTGGGAGGTCCGCGACCAGCCGATCGGCATCGTGGCGACCGGCCCGATGTCGATGCACGGCGCGCTGCTGTTCCGGCAGTGGACCGCCGACCTGGTCGTGTTCACCAACGACCGGTTGGCCCTGCCGCCGGAGGAGGCCGAGAAGCTGAAGGCGCGCGGCACCCGGATCGTGGACGGCGCGATCGAGCGGATCGAGTCCGAGGACGGGCGCATCACCGGCGTCCGGCTGGCGAGCGGCGAGTTCGTGGCGCGCGCCGTGCTCGCCACGGCCGCCCGGATGGAGGCGCGGGCCGGATTCCTGCAGGACCTGGGCCTCGGCGCGGTCGAGCACCCTTCGGGCATGGGCGAGCACGTCCCGGCCGACCCGTTCGGCAAGACGGACGTCCCCGGCGTGTGGGTCGCGGGCAATGTCACCGACCTGATGGCCCAGGTCGGCGCCGCCGCCGCGGCGGGCGCGATGGCCGGGGCGCAGATCAACGCGGAACTGGTCGGCGAGGACACGGAAGCGGCGGTGGCCGCCTACCGGGCCCGGTAGCGGAAGGCGCTGAAAGCGCGGTGCCCGCGAGGGCGCCGCGCCTTCAGTCCGTGGTTCTTCGAGCTCTCAGGCCGCTGGGGGCGACGAGCCTGAACTCGGCCGCACTCCCGCTATCAGGGACCGGAGCTGGTGTCGGGCTCGACCCAGGTGAGTTCGGCGGAGTCCACTTCCTCGGACTGGAGCCGGTCGGCCGTGACATCGGCGGGTGTGGGGAGGACGAGGTCGTCGAAGTCGTCGCCGGGCGCGCCCGCCGCCACTGCGGCGACCTCCGTGCCGTAGTCCGTCGGGAGGTCCGCGGCGGAGTAGTCCACCAGTTCGCCGTCGCCGTCCATCGTGCCTCCAGTGTTCCGGGTTCCCTTCCAAAGTACTGGTCGGGAACCTTGAACGGTGGCCCCCTAAGTGCTGCGGCTCGGCTTGGCCGAGCCGCCGGTGGCCAGGCGCATGAGGTCGGAACTGAGGTCGATGTCGAGCTCCGTGCCGCCCGCGCTGCCGTACTCGTGCTGGTAGTGCTTCCAGGACTCGCTGCGGACCTTCTCGGCGAAGCCGGACTCCATGAGCAGCAGGGCCTCGATCGCGGCGCGCGTGATCCGCTCCCCCAGCTCCTTGGAGTTCCAGTCCTCGGTGGCGGCGAAGACCGAGGTCGGCACCGTCATCGTCCGCAGGTAGGCGAACAGCGAGCGCATCTGGTCGTCCACGACGAGGGCGTGCCGGGCCGTGCCGGCGGTCGCGGCGAGGATGACCGGTTTGGCGATGAGCAGGTCGTTGTCGAGGACGTGGAAGAAGGAGCTGAACAGGCCGCTGGGAGCAGCCTTGTACACCGGGGCGCTGGCGACGACGGCGTCGGCGCGGCCGAGCAGTTCGACGGCGCGGGTCATCTTGGGGCCCATGAGCTGCGAGACGAGCGCGGTCGTGATCTCGGTGGCGAGTTCGCGCAGGTCGATCACGTCGGTCGCGACGTGTTCGCCGCGGTCCTCGGCGAGGGTGCGCACGCGGTCGGCGATGCGGTCGGCGAGCATCCGCGTCGAGGACGGGTCGCTCGTGCCGCCGCTGACGACGACCAGGTGGAACGGTTGGGCGCCTTCGGATCGGCGCTGCTGGACGGTCACAGGACGGCCTCCTCGTGGTGGCGTTGGGCGGGGGTCGCCGCGCCTTGGGCGGCGAGTTTGCGGCCGATGGCCTCGAGCGCGGCGATCTCCTCGTCGGTGAGGGCGGCGGTGACGGCGCGCGCGACGTCGACCGCGTGCCGGCCGCCGACGCGCCGCTGCTGCTCGCGGCCGGCCTCGGTGAGGGCGAGGCGGACGCCCCGCCCGTCCTCGGGGTCGGGGGCGCGCTCGATCAGGCCCCGCTCGGCCAGGCGGTCGACGAGCCGGGACAGGGCGGGCTGACTGAGCAGCACGCCGCGTCCGAGCTCGAAGAGGCGCAGCGGTTCATCGTGTTTGGACAGTGTGTAGAGGACGTCGTACTCGCGCATCGACAGCTCGCCCCAGATCGGCTCGGCGGCGAACCGCTTCATGAGCGCGGCGTGCGCGGTGAGCAGCGCTTCCCACGCCTCATTGGCGCGGCGACTCCTGCTGCGGGTCATGTTCGCCTCCTTCAGCGCTCGTCGTCCTGGTAGGGCATGTCGCCGGCGGTGTTGTCGCCGAGGTTGGCGTTCGGGCGCGGCTGGCGCGCCGGACGGTCGCCGTACTTGGCCAACACCCGCCCCGCGTGGGTGGGCGCGTCGGCCGACTCGGGGTCGCGGCGGGCGGCGAGCTCCTTGCGCAGCACCGGGACGACCTCTTCGCCGAGGAGGTCGAGCTGGTTGAGGACCATCTTGAGCGGCATCCCGGCGTGGTCGATGAGGAACATCTGGCGCTGGTAGTCGCCGAACGCGTCGTGGAAGGTCAGGGTCTTGTCGATGACCTCCTGCGGGCTGCCGACCGAGAGCGGGGTCCCGCGGGTGAACTCCTCCAGGGAGGGGCCGTGGCCGTAGACCGGGGCCTCGTTGAAGTACGGGCGGAACTCGTCGACCGCGTCCTGCGAGCGCTTCGCGATGTAGGCGTGGCCGCCGAGTCCGACGATCGCCTGCTTGCGGGTGCCGTGGCCGTAGTGCTCGAAGCGCTGGCGGTAGAAGTCGACCAGGCGCTTGGAGTGGGACGTGGGCCAGAAGATGTGGTTGGCGAAGTAGCCGTTGCCGTAGAACGCGGCCTGCTCGGCGATCTCGGGCGTGCGGATCGAGCCGTGCCACACGAACGGCGGCACGTCGTCCAGCGGGCGGGGCGTGGACGTGAACCCCTGGAGCGCGGTGCGGAACTCGCCCTCCCAGTCCACGACGTCCTCGCGCCACAGCCGGTGCAGCAGGTTGTAGTGCTCGAGCGCGAGCGGCAGGCCCTGGCGGATGTCCTGGCCGAACCAGGGGTAGACCGGGGCGGTGTTGCCGCGGCCGAGCATGAGGTCCATGCGGCCCTTGGAGAGGTGCTGGAGCATCGCGTACTCCTCGGCGATGCGCACCGGGTCGTTCGTGGTGATGAGGGTCGTCGCCGTGGAGACGATGAGCCGCTCGGTGAGCGCCGAGATGTGCGAGAGCAGCGTGGTGGGCGAGGAGGAGAAGAACGGCGGGTTGTGGTGCTCGCCGATGGCGAAGACGTCGAGGCCGACCTCTTCGGCCTTGACGGCGATCTTGAGGATGCCGTCGATCCGCTCGGCCTCGGTCGGCGTCTCCCCCGAGACCGGGTCGCGCGTGATGTCACTGACTGAGAAGACACCGAACTGCATGGTATTCCCTGCTCTCCCCGCCGCGGCGGTCCAATCTTCATGCGTTTGCATCTACCTTAACGGTCCGGGGGCGGGGGCTATTCCGAAATGCGGGAGGCACTGCTCACACTCGGCCGCTGACAACCGCTGCGGCCCGGGCGCCGTATTACCCGCATCCCGCATCCCCAGCGAAAGGACCACCTCCAGTGCGACTCAGAACGGGCCGAGCGCTCACCTCTCTCGCCGTCGTCTGCGGCCTGCTCGCCGCCGGGGCCTGCTCCGCCGAGGACTCGCCCGAAGCCGCCGGCACCGCCGTCGAGCCGGGGCCCGACGCCGTCTCCGAAGCCGAGCGGCTCTACCAGATCGTCAACGAGAGCAACGCCATCACCGACGAGCTCACCGAGATCGAGCACCGGGTCACCAAGCGCTGCCTGGAAGACGAGGGCTTCGATGTCCACGACCCCATGGAGTTCCAGAAGTCGCATACCGCCGCGTACACCGCGGGCGGCTACCTCTCCGGCGCGCCGCTCTGGGCGGTTCCGACCGCCGAGGCCGCCGAGCAGTGGGGCTTCGGCGTGTGGACCGAGTTCGTGCGCAATTCCGCCGACGAGGACCTGGCCGAGGAGCTGCTGACGCCCGAGGCGATGGCCGCCTTCGTTATCTTCGACGAGGAGGACATGGGGCTCGACACAAGCGAATGGGACGCCCAGGACGCCGACTACCACGCCGAATGGATCGAGGCCTACACCGGCTCGCCCGCGATAGACGAAGGCGTCAAGGGCCCCGAGCCCGACCCCGAGGCCCCGCTGGGGGGATGCTGGCTCCAAATGGTCGAGACCATGTACGGCGAGCCCTACATGGTGTCCTACGAGGGAGAGGACGGCGAGGAGGGCGGCGAGTTCGCCGAGACCCACGAGCCGAGCCCGGTGCTCGCGCTCGGGGAGTTCGAGGACTACAGCGCACTCTTCGACGCCGTCCGCGACGAAGTCGACGCGTTCGAGAGCTGCCTCATCGACGGCGGGTACGCGGATTGGGAGCTGGACGACTCCTTCAACATGCCGCTGTGGCAGTACTTCGGCCAGATGTACGACCCGGCCTACTTCGAGGAGTACGGCGAGGAGGGCATCGAGATCCCCGAAGGCCCCGAGGAGGTCCCGGCCGACTTCATGGGCGTGCTGGAGCTCGAACGCGCCATGGCCGTGGACTTCGCGGCCTGCGGACAGGAGAGCGACCTCCGTCCGGCGATCGAGGAGGGCTGGGCCGCCATGCTCGTAGAGGCGTTCCAGCCGATCGAGACCGATCTCGTCGCATGGCGCGACACCATGCAGGGCCACCTGGACAACGCTCAGGACTACCTCCAGGAGTAGCTCCCGGTCTGCCGGGGCAATCGCGCCCCGGCAGACGAACGCCGCTAGTCCCTAGGGGACATTGTGCTTCGAAAAACCGCTGGACCGGCAGCACAGCCGGTTCCTACCATCGGCAGATGGCACTCCTCCCTCCTTCCGCGACCGACGAGCAGTGCGAGCTGATCACCGACGAGAGCCTGTGGCCAGGGGTGAAGGCGCTGTGCGCCGAGCTCGGCCACGGGGCCGAGCGGATCACCAAGTTCACCGAAGGCTCGCTGCCCGTCTACGACCTCGGCGACGGACTGGTGCTCAAGCTCTACCCGGTCGCCGACATCGACGACCTCGCCACCGAGGAGCCCGTCATGCGGGCGCTCCACGGCCGCCTGCCCGTGCCGACACCCGAAGTGGTCGCGACCGGCCGCTTTGACGACTGGGGCTATCTGCTCATGACCAAGCTCCCCGGTCGGGACCTCCGATCGCTCTGGCCCGCATTGGACCAGGACGCGAAGCGCTCGCTGGCGCGCAGCGCAGGCGAGGCGCTGGCGGTGTTGCACGAGGTCCCCGCACCGCCGATCGGCCCGCCCGACTGGGACCGGTTCATCAAGGGGCAGAGGCACACCGCGGTGGAGCGGCAGGAACGCGCGAAGCTCGACCCGTATTGGCTGCGGCAGATTCCGGACTTCCTCGACTCGGTCGAACTGGACCCGGTCCCCAGCGTCCTGCTGCACACCGAGTTCTCGGACGCCCACCTGCTCGCCGCCCCGCGCGACGGCGGCCTCGCCCTGACCGGCCTGTTCGACTTCGAGCCGGCGATGTGCGGCCACCCGGACTACGACCTCCTCGCCCCAGGGGTGTTCCTCGCGAGAGGCGACAAGGCGGTCTGGAGGGAGTTCCTGCACGGATACGGGGTCCGCACGGAGCAGGCGCCCGGCCTCGCCCGCCGCGTCATGGCTTACGCGCTGCTCCACCGGTTCGCCAACCTTCCCTGGTCCTTCAAGACCATCCCCGCGCCCGGGATCGGCACACTGGACGACCTGGCCGACCACTGGCTCGGCATCTAGGGACGGGCGAGCAGCGCCCGGCCGTGGGCGCACGGCGAACGGCCCCGCCGGGTGGGCGGGGCCGCTGCGGTCGATCGCGTCAGGCGGTGATCAGGAGTCGGTGTCGGCTTCGAGGGCGTCCCACACGGGGCCGGTCTCGAGTTCGAGCGCGAGGGCGATGATCTCGTCGGTGGTCACGTCGAGGCCGTCCTCGGCGAGGCCCCACCAGACGGTGGCGACGGACCCGTCGGGGTGGAACACGGCGGCGTCCACATAGGTGCCGTCGGTCGTCCAGGCGACGATGGTGCCGTCCTCGAGTTCCTCTTCCCCGCAGTCGGTGTCGGTCTCCTGGCAGTGGAGGAGGTAGTGCATGTCGAGCTCCGCGCCGCCGGAGAGGTCCTGGACCCCGGTCGCGATGCCGCCGGGCAGGTAGAGCGCGACCTCGAAGCCCTCGCCGGTCTGGTCGACGTAGTAGTCGGTGCGGAACTTGCGCTGCACCGGCGTCTCGTTCTGGCCGTCGATGAAGTAGTTCTGGAGGCGGGTGGTGGGGAGCGAGTTGTCGAAGCTCCAGTCCTCGAAGTGCTCGGCGAGGAGCTCGTCGATCTCGGCGTTCGCCTCGGCGGTGTACTCGTCGCGGACGCCGTCCCACTGCTCGGAGTACTCCCAGCCCTCGGCGGGGACCTCGGGGTCGTTCGCGGCGGCGGCGGTGGCGGGGAGGAACACTGCGGCGGCCGATGCGACGACGACCGCGGTGCGCTTGAAGGAGGACATGATGGTCACCTCTCGGTAGATCCTTGCCCTAGTTATATGCCCCGGCTCGCCGCGTGCGCACCGGCTCGTGTCCGAGTGTGGAGTTCGTTCCCTTTTCGACTGGGAGGCAACGCCGAGCGCCCCCGAAGGCGTATTTCCTCGGGTTCGTCCGCCCGCAGACCGGGACCCGCGCCCCGGGCGGCTCATGTGCCGCCCGGGGCGCGGGTGCGGGTTCAGACGGTCCAGTGCTGCTGGGTGCCGCCGGAGCAGGTGTACTGCTGGAGGCGGGCGCTGTTCGCGGTGGAGCCGCCGATGACCTCCAGGCACTTGCCGGAGTGGCGGGCGACGAGCTCGACGTAGCCGCCGGCGACGCTCCGCACCTGCCACTGCTGGTTGGTGCCGCTGCCGCAGGTGTACTGAATCGCCCTGGCGCCGTTGGCCGTCGAGGCGCCGTTGATGTCGATGCACTTGCCCGAGGCCTGCGAGACGAGCTGCACGTAGCCGCTGGCGGCAGGTCGCAGTTCCCATTGCTGGTTGGCGCCGCCGTGGCAGGTGTACTGGATGATCTCGGCCGCGTTCGCGGTCGAGCCGCTCAGGACGTCGACGCATTTGCCGGAGCCGCGGCCGACGATGTCGGTGACCGTGTTGCCCCCGCCGATCTCGTCACCCCAGCCGTACCGGATGCGGTCCGCGCCGGAGGGGTTGCGGATGGTCAGGTTGATGTCGGTGCCGCTGCCGCTCGCCGCGAACATCGAGTACCAGTCGTAGCCCGACGTGCCGGTGTACTTGCCGCCGAGTGCGGGCCAGTAGGTCGAACCCATGTTCAGCGAGCGGGCGGTGTCGGTCACGGCCCGGAGGTACCGCACGAAGTTGTCCGTGCTGGAGGCGTTGGCGTAGTTCAGGCCGTTGTCCATGGGCGCGCCGAACTCGGTGAGCACCGCGCGGGACGCGCACGAGCCGAGGCCGTCGCGGAAGCTCTGCACCCACCCGGCGTAGTCCTTGGTGCCGTAGAAGAAGGCGTAGTGGTGGTAGGACAGGAGCGTGCCGTCGAAGCGGGAGTCGGCGCAGATGGGCTTCACGTCCTGGCTGTAGCCCGTGCCGCCGACGAGGATGCGGCCCTTGGGGATGGAAGGTCGGGCGCTGATCCACGAGGAGGCGAGGTTCCGCCAGTCGGTCGAGCTGTAGCCGTGCGGCTCGTTCATCGGTTCGAAGTAGACCAGGCTGTTGGAGCCGTACTGGCTGGTCACGGTGTTCCACATGTTGTTGAACGCCGTCATGTTGGTGATGCGCCCGCCTGAGGCGGCGCCGTCCTCCCAGTAGGCGAGGATGACCTTGAAGCCCCGGGCGGTGGCGGCGTCGATGGTGCCGCGGTAGGCGTTCCACCAGGTCGTTCCGACCGTGTGGGTGTTGACGGGCAGGCGGACGGTGTTGGTGCCCATGGTCGAGGCCATGTCGGCGTAGATCGCGTCGGCCTTGGCCCTGACGGTGTCGTAGCTGTCGGACTGGCTGAGCCTGTCCAGGACGAGCGGGCCTTCGACGAAGTTGTCGCCCATGACGGCCCAGTTGAAGCCGCGGAACCCGCTGGTGTTCGCGGCGGCGGGCGCCGCGTGCACGAGGGCGATCACGGGGACGAGGACGAGCGTGGCCAGGATGCCGAGCAGGAGTCTGAAGAGGGAGCGCCCCCGCGGGGGCGGGGCATGGACCGAGGATGCGGTGTTCATGAGGGCCGGCCTATCTCGTGCGTGGCGCACGCGTGAGGGAGCAGGTGGATGGAAGCGCTTTCATCCGCCCAAATTATGACACCCTCCAACCCTTCGGTCAAGCATTGAATTATGTCGATGTTTGACATTCAGTTGCGAGAATGAGGACCGTCAACAGGGCGTATGCAGGAATGCAATCGGCGTCAAGAAAACGTATGGATCTGCGAGGAGCGGTCGCGAACCCGTTTTCGGCCCTCGTCGCGGGCTAGCATCCGGCTGCGGAAAGGAGCATTCCCCGTGACCGCTCAAAGCACTGCAGGCGTCGCCGACCCGGGCACCGCGCCCCCGAGGAACGACCCCCGAAGCACCTCCGCCGCCGGCGCGACCCGACTCGCCCTCTTCGTAGGAGCCCTCGGCATCGTATACGGCGACATCGGCACCAGCCCGATCTACGCGCTGCAGACGATCTTCAACCCCGCCGACCCGCACCCGGTGCCCGTCAGCACCGAGAACGTCTACGGGATCATCTCGCTGATCTTCTGGTCGCTGATGATCATCGTGACGATCTTCTACGTCGGCTTCGCGATGCGCGCCGACAACGACGGCGAGGGCGGCATCATGGCCCTCATCACCCTCATCCGCCGCCACAGCCAGGGGCGCGGGCGCAAAGCCGGCCTCTTCCTCGCCGGGCTCGGCATCTTCGGCGCCGCGCTGTTCCTCGGCGACAGCATGATCACGCCCGCGATCTCCGTGCTCTCGGCCGTCGAGGGCGTCAAGACCGTCAACCCCGACCTCGAGACGTTCATCATCCCCGCCACCGCGGTGATCATCGTGCTGCTGTTCGCGTTCCAGCGCAAGGGCACGGCGGTCATCGGCCGCTGGTTCGGCCCGATCATGGCCGTGTGGTTCACTGCCCTCGCCGTGCTGGGCCTCGGCGGCATCGCCCGCAACCCCGAGATCCTCCGCGCCCTCTCCCCCGTCCACGCGGTCGACTTCCTGTTCGGCCACTTCCACATCGCGTTCTTCGCCCTGGCCGCGGTCATCCTCACGTTCACCGGCGCCGAGGCGCTGTACGCGGACATGGGGCACTTCGGGCGCAGGCCGATCTCGCGCGCCTGGCTGTTCATGGTCTTCCCCGCGCTCCTGCTCAACTACATGGGCCAGGGTGCGCTCATCCTGGAGGACACCGGCAACATCGCCGGCTCCTTCTTCCTCCTCGCGCCCGAATGGGGGCGGATCCCGCTGCTCCTGCTGGCCGCGACGGCGACCGTGATCGCGTCCCAGGCCGTCATCAGCGGCGCCTTCTCCGTCGCCGCGCAGGCCTCCGAGCTCGGCTACCTGCCGCGCCTGCGGGTCGCGCACACCTCCGAGCACCACTACGGCCAGATCTACGTGCCGTGGATCAACTGGCTCCTCATGGTCTCCGTGCTGACCCTGGTCTTCGCCTTCCGCACCTCGGAGTCGCTCGCATTCGCCTACGGGATGGCCGTGATCGGCACGATCGTCATCGTCACGATCCTGTTCCTCTACATCGCGCGCAGCCGCTGGAAGATCCCGAAGTGGGCCATCGCGGCCGGCGGCGGGCTGCTCCTGGCGATCAACGTGACCTTCCTGGCCGCGAGCAGCACGAAGATCGTCCACGGCGCTTGGCTGCCACTGCTCATCGGCGTCACCGCGTTCACCGTGATGATCACCTGGCAGCGCGGGCGGCAGGTGGTCTCGGCCGAACGCGAACGCCGCGAAGGCCCGCTGCGCGCGTTCGTCGACAAGATGCGCCGCGGCGAACCCAAGGCCGCGCAGGTGCCCGGCACCGGCGTGTACCTGGGGCGCGGCAAGGACACCGCGCCGCTGGCCCTGCGGGCCGCGCTGGAGCTCAACCACGCCCGGTACGCGCAGACCATCGTGCTCGCAGTCCAGACCGAGCCGGTGCCGCGCGTCCCCGACGCGGAGCGGATCGTCGTCGACGACCTGGGGCACTGCCAGGACCCGGTCATCCACGTGACGGCCCGCTTCGGCTACGCCGAGACCCCCGACGTGCCGCGGGCGCTGCGGCTCGTGAGCCCGGAGCAGGCCGAGGGGCGGCGGCTGCGGGTGGACCAGGCCGTCTACTTCCTCTCCACGATCCAGCTGCGGGCCGGGACGGCACCGACGATGGCGACCTGGCGCAAGCACCTGTTCATCGCCACCTCCCACATCACTTCCGATGCGGCCGAGCACTTCCAGCTCCCGAGGGACCGCACGATCATCGTCGGCTCCCACATCGAGGTGTAGCGGCAAGGTCGAACAGCGCGGTGTCCACGGGTTCGGGCGGAGACGCCCTACTATGTCGGAGTCCAGGCCTCACCGAGGCCGACCGCCCACTCCCCCAGACAGATTGGCGCCCCGTGTCCAAGACCGAGAAGCCCACCGTCTCCAAGCCCGTCGCCGTCATCGTCGTCCTCGCCCTCCTTGCCATCGTCGTCATCGTCATCGTGGGCCTGGTCCGCCTGATGGGCCCCGGGTACGAGGGGTACGAGGGCCAGTGCCTCCCGAGCGGGGTCAGCGAGAGCGACCGCGACTACGACGAGATGTTCATCGAATGCTCGGACCCGGAGGCGCGCTGGGAGATCACGAAGGTCTACACCAGCGAGCCCACCACCGACGCATGGAGCTCCAAGTCGGCGGCGACCCGCTGGCTCGAGCGCACGTGCGACGTCAACGAGGAGGAGGGCCCGGCCCGCGAGGCCTTCGTCTTCCGGGTCAAGGACGGCCGGGGCTTCCTCGCCTGCGCCGTCGCGGTCGACTAGTCGGTGGCCGCTCCCCGCATGCCGCTCAACGGTATTCGGGGAGCGGCTGCGCGAAGTGCCAGCCTGCTGCGATGAGCGCGTCGACCGCATCGACCGCCTGCTCGAGGCGTTCCTCGTGCGGGCCTTCGAGTTTCACGTAGCGGCGGCCGGTGCGCTCCAGCTCCGCCGCGAAACGGGCGGTCATCCACGGGCGCAGGTGCGCATCCGAGCGGAGGCCGTCGTCCTCGAACGGGACGCCCACATGGTCGGTGAGCAGGTAGAGGTCGTGCGCGAGCCGGTTCGCGACCCGCTCGACCTCCGGGTTGCGGCCGCCCAGGTAGCGCTCGTGCCAGACGGTCGTCGCGAATGCGTCCGTGTCGCAGAACAGCACGGGCCCGCCGATGCGCGCCGCCTGCTCCTCGAGTTCGTGCTGCCGCTCGGCGATCAGCGGGAAGTCCTCGGTCGCGAAGCGGACGTCGCTCCAGGTCGCTCCCGGGCGCTCGGCCTGGAGTGCGCGGAGCTTCTCCTCGCTGAACGTGCGCCCGTACTCCCCCGCGCACTGCGTCCGGGACCAGACGCCGCCGCGCCCGCGGTAGTGCTCGGCCAGCGCCTCGGCGATGGTGGTCGTGCCGGTGGATTCGGCGCCGAGGGCCACGACGCGGAGGGCGAGGCCGGCCCTGACGGGTCCTTCGAGGTAGTCCCAGCTCCCGGCCGGGTCGGCCCGGACCTGGGTGCCCGAGATGGGGAACGCGCCGCGGTCCTGGTCGACTTCGATGTGGACGGCGCCGAGGCGGCGGGCCAGCTCCGGACCATAGGACTCGGAGGTGAAGAGGGCGTCGATCCGTTCGGGCACGGCCGCTTTGAAGATGTCGACGTGGGCCTGCCAGATCGCCTCGTCGTTGAGGTCCATGTGGACGTCGTCGACCGTGCCGATCACGCGCACGTTCGGGTGGGCCTCCTGGAGCCAGGCGACGCGGGTCGCCATCGGGATCGATTCGACGGTGGCGTGGGAGACGAGCACGGTGAGGCGCTCGCATCCGGCTTCGGCGGTGCGGATCAGGTGGTGGTGGCCGGCGTGGGGCGGGTAGAACTTGCCGAGGACCAGGCCGTGCTCGGGTGTCGTCATGCGGCGGCCCCGACGGGTTCGGCTTTGGCGGCGAGGTCGCTGCGCCAGTTGCGGAGCCCGATCACGCACAGCACCATGAATCCGATGTAGAGGATCGAGGTGAGGTAGAGGCCCTTGTACGCGTAGAGCGGGACGTACACGATGTCGGCCGCGATCCAGAGGTACCAGGATTCGACGCGTTTGCGGCACTGGCCATAGGTGGCCAGGAGCGAGAGTACGGTGGTGAGGGCGTCCCAGAGGGGCACGTTCGAGTCGGTGGCGAACGTCAGGAGCAGCGCGATGCCCGCGAGTCCGAGGAGCCCGGCGCCGGTGAGGGCGACCCATTCCATGCGGCCGGTGCGGCTCACCGGCAGGGTGTCGGCGGGTCCGCCGCCTTTCACCCAGTTCCACCAGCCGTAGGCGCCGAGGGCGATGAAGACGAGCTGGAGTCCGGCGTCGGCGTAGAGGCCGCTGTCGGTGAAGATCAGGATGAAGAGCAGGCAGTTGGCGATGCCGATGCCCCAGTTGGCGATGTGCTGGCGGGCGACGAGCCAGACGCAGATCGCCCCCGTGATGAAGGCGAGGCCTTCGGCGAGGGTGGTGGGGACGCCGGCGATCGTGAACAGGGGCAGGTAGAGGAATTCCATGAGGGCGTTCATGCGGGGCGGTCCTCTCGGGGACTGCTAGGAGTCGGTGACGGCGAAGGCGCGGGGGCTTTCGGCCATGCCGCATGGAATCACGGGGAGCGGTCCGGTGTCCACGGGTGTCGGGTGGTGCTCATTGCGCGGGACGCCGGGATCGGTCGGGATTCAGGGGTGCGCCGGTATTGACACGGCGGGTGTGCGACCGGGTAGAGTGAACCGCGCTTTACCGATAAAGATCCCGCACTCACCGGTCCAATCGCCAGGAAGGCTCCCCATGAGCACCGACGCCGTGTCCGCCGTCATCAACGTCGACATCGAAGGCCCCAAGATCAGCAAGCACGTGTACGGCCACTTCGCCGAGCACCTGGGCCGCTGCATCTACGGCGGCTTCTACGTCGGCGAGGACTCCGACATCCCGAACGTGCGCGGCATCCGCCTCGACGTCGTCGAAGCCCTCCGTGCCCTCGACATCCCCAACCTGCGCTGGCCCGGCGGCTGCTTCGCCGACGAGTACCACTGGATGGACGGCATCGGCCCCAAAGAGGACCGGGCCGCCATGATCAACACCCACTGGGGCGGGGTCGAGGAGAACAACCACTTCGGCACCCACGAGTTCATGGACCTGTGCGAGATGCTGGAGACCGAGCCGTACATCTCCGGCAACGTCGGCTCCGGCACCGTCCGCGAGATGAGCGAGTGGGTCGAGTACCTCACCCGCGACGGCGACTCCCCGATGGTGCGCCTGCGCAAGCAGAACGGCCGCGAGGAGCCCTGGAAGGTCAAGTTCTGGGGCCTGGGCAACGAGACCTGGGGCTGCGGCGGCAACATGACCGCCGAGCAGTACGCCATGGACGCCCGCAAGTACGCCACCTACTGCCGCGACTACGGCGACAACAAGCTCTACCGCATCGCCGCCGGCGCCGCCGACTTCAACTTCGAGTGGACCAAGACGCTCATGGAGCAGCTGAGCCACATCGGCTGCCAGCGCGTCGAGCGCAAGCTCTACCAGGCGATCTCCGTGCACTACTACACGATCGCGGGCACCTGGGACAAGAAGGGCGACGCGAAGGACTTCAGCACCGACGAGTACTACACGACGATGCTCAAGGCCAACCGCACCGACGAGCTGCTGACGGGCCACGCCAACGTCATGGACCTGTACGACCCGACCAAGGAGATCGGGATCGTGCTGGACGAGTGGGGCACCTGGTGGGACGTCGAGCCCGGCACCAACCCCGGGTTCCTGTACCAGCAGAACACGATGCGTGACGCGCTCGTGGCGAGCCTCCACTTCGACATCTTCCACAAGCACGCCGACCGCCTCGTCATGGCGAACATCGCGCAGACGGTGAACGTGCTCCAGGCGATGATCCTCACCGACCCCGACTCGGGCGCGCTGGTGCTGACGCCGACCTACCACGTGTTCCAGATGAACAAGGGCCACCAGGACGCCGCGTCGCTGCGCGTGGACGCCCCGGCCGGCATCCCCACCCGCGAGGTCGACGGCAAGGAGCTGCCGACCGTGTCGGTCTCGGCCTCCCGCAAGGACGGCCGCCTGCTCGTCTCGCTGTCCAACCTGGACGCCGAAGCCGGTCAGGACGTCGAGATCGACCTGCGCGGCGGCGGCCTGGGCGAGTTCGAGTCGGTCATCCTCACCGCCGACACCCTCCAGGCCCACAACACCCCCGAGGCGCTCGAGGCCGTGGCCCCGCGCGCGTACGAGGGCGTGAAGGTGGAGGGCTCGAAACTCCGCGTGCACCTCCCGGCGCACTCCTTCGTCACCGTTTCGGGCGCCCTCGCGTGAGCGAGCGCTTCACCGTCCGCGTCGGCGCTCCTGGCGCCGACGCGGCCCCCGACCTGTGGGGCCTCTTCATCGAGGACCTCAACGACGCCCTCGACGGCGGGCTCAACGCCGAGTTGACCCGCAACGGCGACTTCGAGTTCAACGAGGCCGACCGGGAAGGCTGGCACGCGCTGACGGGGTGGACCGTCGAGGGATCCGGCACCGTCGAGGTGCGCACCGACGATCCGGTCCACCCGAACAACTCCCATTACGTGCGCCTCACAGGTCCGCTCACCCTCGTGAACGAGGGCTGGGACGGCATTGCGGTCGCACCGGGTCGGAAATTCCTGCTCTCACTGTTCGCCAGGTCGTCGGAGAACCAACGCCTGACAGCCGTGATCGGGTCCGCAGCGGTTCCGCTCGCCGGTTCGGAAGTCTTCGTCGAGTCGATCGAGTGGGCACGTGAGGAAATGGAGCTCGGCACCGGCATGCCCGGCCGTGGTTCCCTTCGCATCGAAGTGCCCGCATTCGCCGTCGTGGACCTGGACTGCGTCTCGCTCCGCCCGCTCGGCGCGGACGGCGAGCCGCTGACGTTCCGTCCCGATCTGCTTGCGGCGCTGCAGGAGCTGAAGCCCAGCTTCATCCGCTTCCCCGGCGGCTGCCTGGCGCACGGGTACGGCCTCGACAACATGTACCACTGGAAGCGCACGATCGGGCCGCGCCACGAGCGCGAGCAGATCCGCAACACCTGGGGCTACCACCAGTCCCGCCAGATCGGGTACGTCGAGTACTTCGAGCTGTGCTTGGCGACCGGTGCGACCCCGATCCCGATCGTCGCGGCCGGCGTGTGCTGCCAGAACTCCCCCGGCGGCCCGCACCCGATCCCCGAGTCCGAAATGGATGCCTACCTCCAGGACGTGCTCGACCTCGTGGAGTTCGCCAACGGCGGCACCGACACCGCGTGGGGCGCGAGGCGGGCCGAGCTCGGCCACCCCGAGCCGTTCGGGATGCGCTACCTCGGCATCGGCAACGAGGACCAGATCACCGACGACTTCCGGGACCGCTACGGCCGCATCGAGGACGCCGTGCGCGCGGCGCACCCCGAGATCACGGTCATCGGCACCTCCGGCCCGCAGCCGGCCGGACCCGACTACGAGGCCGGATGGGCGTTCGTGCGCGAGCGCGGCACCCCGATGGTCGACGAGCACGGCTACCTCAACCCCCGCTGGTTCCACCAGAACACCGACCGGTACGAGTCGTACGACCCGGCCGAGGCGAAGGTGTACATCGGCGAGTACGCGGCCCGCTCGAACACCGTGCGCTCGGCGCTGGCCGAGGCGGCGTACATGATCGGGCTCGAACGCCGCCCCGAGGTCGTGCGGCTCGCGTCCTACGCGCCGCTGCTGGCCCGGGTGGGGCACACCCAGTGGGTGCCCGACCTCATCTACTTCACCGCCGACGAGGTGCTTCCCAGCGCGTCGTACCACGTGCAGCAGATGTTCGGGACCGAGCGCGGCGAGCGCGTCCACGCGGTCGAACTCGAAGGCGTGCAAGGCGAACCGGTGACGCTCCCCGAAGCGGGCACGGCGCTGCTGCGCTCGGACCGCGCCACGGTGGCGTTCACGGGCCTGGTCCTGGACGGCAACCCGCTGCCGGACGCCGTCACGGCGCCGGGCGGGGAGGGCGTGCTGCTCGGCGGCATCGACCCGCGCGACACCGACTTGGAGTTCACGGCCGTCCGCCGGGACGGCGAGGAGGGCTTCCTGGTGCGGCTCGGGCCGGAGGCGCCCGGGAGCCACCTGGACGTGGTCGTGGGCGGCTGGCAGAACAAGTCGACCGTGGTCATCCGCGGCGACGACGGCATCACCAGCGACGACCACGGGCCGCTCCCGTATCCGGGCGTCCGCACCGGCGAGCCCGTGCGGGTCCGCATCCGCACGCAAGGCCCCCGCGTCCGCGTCTGGGTCGACGGCGAACTGCGGCACGACTACGAGCAGGACCTGCGACCCGAGCAGCGGGTCGTCGCCGGGGCGTTCTCGCGCGGCGACGGCGAGTACGTGGTGCGGCTGGTGAACGCCACCGCGACCGCGCGCACGGCCGCGGTGGAACTGCCGGGCGACCCCGGTCCGGTCACCGCGGCGGTGCGGCTCCTGGCCGGTGCCGGTCCCGACGAGGGCCGTCCGCACGAGGCCTCACCGGTGGCTCCTGCGGACTCGCGAGTGGAGGGCGACAGCGGCTTCGACCTGGAGCTGCCGCCGTGGTCGTTCGCCACGGCCGTCGTGCAGCGGTCCGGATGATGGGAAGATAGGCGGCAGCATGAGAGGCGGTAACCGATGGTGACGATGAGCGACGTGGCGCGGCTGGCCGGGGTGTCGAAGATGACGGTATCCAATGTGGTCAACAACCGGCCCGGGGTGAGCGACCCCGTGCGCCGGCGCGTGCTCGAAGCCGTCCAGCAGTCCGGTTACCGCCTCAACGTCAACGCCCGCACGCTCAAGGCCGGACGCACCGGGGTGATCGGCCTCGCGGTGCCCGGCGTCGACCAGCCGTACTTCGGCGTGCTCGGCGAGCATGTGATCGCCGCGGCCGCGGCCAAGGGCTTCCACGTGGCCATCGAGCAGACCGGGGCGGCCGCCGAGGGCGAGGCCGAGGCGATCTCGCAGTCGCACCGGCTGCAGTTCGACGGGCTCATCATCAGCGCCGTGATCCTCGACCCGCGCGAGCAGGCCCAGACGTGGTCCGACTTCCCGATCGTGATGCTCGGCGAGCGGGACTACGGGCAGACCATCGACCACGTGGGCATGAACAACGAGGCCGGGTCGCGCGCGGCCACCGAGCACCTCATCGAGCGCGGGTGCACCAGGATCGCCAACGTCACCGGATGGAGCCTCGAAGGCGTGCACGTGGGCTCGCGCCGCTACCACGGCTACACGGAGGCGTTGAAGGCCGCGGGGATCCCGGTGGATCCCGCGCTGGTGTGCCTGTCGGGCATGGGGCAGGAGACCGGCCGCCGGGCCGTGCACGACCTGCACGAGGCGGGGGTCGACTTCGACGGCGTCGTCGCGATCACCGACTCGGTCGCGATCGGCGTCATGCGCGGTCTGGCCGACCTCGGCATGCGCTGCCCCGAGGACGTGCGCGTCGTCGGCTTCGACGACATCTCCGTCTGCGAGTTCCTCACGCCGTCGCTGTCCACTGTGGCACCGGGCCACCGCTGGATGGCCGAGAAGGCGGTCGAGCTCATCGCCTCCCGCCTCGAGGACCCGACCCGGCCCCCCGAAGACCACACGGCCCCGTTCGAGCTGAAGATCCGCGAGTCCACCCGCTAGGTCGCTAAGGAACCGCGACGAGCTTCCCGAACTGGGCGCCGCCCTCCATGTGGCGGTGGGCTTCGGCGATGTCGTCGAGCGCGAACACCCGGTCGATCGTCGGCGTGAACGCGCCGTCCCGCAGGCCCGAGGCGATGAACGCGGCGGCCGTGCGCAGCCGCTCGGCGTTCCGGGTGGTCTCGTGCACGAGGAACGTGCGCATGTTCAGCGCGGGCATCCCGAGGTCGAAGCCGGGGAACGGCGTCGGCTCGCCCGAGAGCGCGCCGTAGAGGAACAGGGTCCCGTCGGGGGCGATCGCCTTCGCGAGCGCGGTGACGCCGGGGCCGGCGACGGCGTCGAAGGCGAACTCGGCGCCGCGCCCGCCGGTGCAGTCCAGGATCCGCGCGGCGACGTCCTCCTCGCCGGTGCAGATCACTTCGGCCGCACCGGCTTTCAGCAGTGCGTCCTTCTTGGACGGCGTGCGGGTGGTGGCGATCGGGACGGCGCCGAGGCGGTTCGCGATCTGGATCGCGGCGAGCCCCACGCTGCTGGAGGCCGCGGTGATCACCGCGGTGTCGCCGGGCCGGATGCCGCCGACCTGGGCGAGCGCGCCGTAGGCGGTGAGGTAGGGCATCCACACGGCCGCGCCCTGGACGGCGTCGACCGATCCGGGCCGGGCGAGGAGCGAGGCGACCGGGACGACGGCGCGCTCGGCGTACACCCCGTAGTCGTTCATCGAGAACGTCGGGATCACGCTGACGGCCTGGCCCGCACGGAAACCGGTGACCCCTTCGCCGAGCGACTCGATGACCCCGGCGGCCTCGGCGCCCAGCCGGGCCGGGAACGATCGCGCCTGCTCGATGTACACGCCGGTGCGGAACAGCGCCTCGGCCCGGTTCAGGCCGACGGCCTCGATCCGCACCAGCGCCTCACCCGGGCCGGGCTCGCCCACCGGGGCGTCCTCGACGCGGAGCACGTCCGGACCGCCGTACTCGTGGAAACGCACTGTCTTGGCCATCGCCGGCTCCCGCAAGGTTAGTACGATCGTGATCGAAGTTCGATGAGGATCATACTTCGATGAGGATCGTATGATGATGCAGGGAGGTCGCATGCGAGCAGCGAGCCGGGAGCAGGGTCGAACGCCGGCGCACCCGGAGATCGGCGACGTGCCGCTCCAGCAGGTGCTCGAAGCGCTCGTGGACCCGGTGCGGCGCGGCATCCTCCGCGAGCTCTACGACTCCGGCGAGGACCGCGCCTGCGGGACCTTCGACCTGACCGTGAGCAAGTCCACCGCGACCCACCACTTCAACGTGCTCCGCGAGGCCGGACTCATCACCCAGCGCTACGTCGGCACCTCGCGCATGAACACGCTGTGCCGCAAGGAGGTCGACGCGGCCTTCCCGGGTCTCCTCGACGCTGTGCTGGGACGCGGCGAGGCGTGACGGCCCCCGGCACCGGGCCCGCACCGCACCTCCCGGCGGTGCGGCGCCGCTCGGTCCGCTGAGGCGGGACAGACGAACGGCCCCGGCGCTCTCGCGCCGGGGCCGCCTCACCGATCAGATCAGGTGAGCGAGCCGGTGACGTTGCCGCCGGATTCGGTCACGTAGTAGGTGACGGTCTTGCCGCTCCAGAAGTGGAACGTCAGCGTGACCTTCTGGCCGTCGTTGACCTCGTTCCAGAACGCCGTCGGCAGGCTGATCGTGCCGGCGGTGTAGTCGGGGCTGAACGCGCGGGCGAACTCCTTGTACGAGGTCCAGTTCTGCGGCCCGGCGGGCGTGCCGTCGGCGTACTTCGCCTCCATGGTCGCCAGCTGGTCGCCCTTGAACTGGGTCGGGATCGCGAACGAGGCCGAAGGCCCGCTCGCGGCCGACATCGTCGGCTGGTCGTAGGAGATGATGCTGATCCGCCACGGCGTCCCTTGCGAGAACACCGCGTGCAGATCGGCCTTGACCCCGTAGTTGCGGTCGCCGAGGAGGCTGGTGAGCCTGCTCGCCTTGATCGTGAGCGTGGTGCCCGAGATCGTGTAGTCGGTGCCCTGCACGAGATTCTGGGTGCCCAGGCGCAGGCCCTGGAACGTGGTCCCGTTCAGGTTCAGGGTCAGCGAGACGTCCGAGACGGTGCCCGACTTCGCCACGTACACCTGGTCCGAGGAGGCCGTGCCCGAACGGGTCGTCCAGCTCGCCTTCATCATGTTGTAGAGCTCGGCGTCGCGCCACTGGTAGGTGGCCCGGTTGAAGTGCTGGCCGTTGTCCCACAGCTGGAGCGTGAGCCCCTTCTGCTTCGCGTAGTAGCCCACGTACTCGAAGAACTTGAGCTTCTCGCCCTGCTCGACGGTGCCGGTGTGGGCGTCGAAGCCCAGAAGGCCCCACTCACCGACGATCACCGGGATGTCGTTCGCGACGAACTCGTTGTAGGCGCGGTTGAAGTACCCCTCGATGTCCGCCTGAACCTCGGCGTTGAACTTCGTGTAGCCCGCGATGTTCACACTGAAGGGCCAGAAGCCGTAGAAGTGCACGGTCGCGGCGATGTTCTCGTCGTCAAGGGAGGCGATCGTCGTGCTCAGCGCGTCGAGGTGGTCCTGGTCGGCGCTGGTGTGCAGGGTCGGCAGCACGAGCACGCGGGTGGCGTTGCCGCCGCCGGATCCGCGCACGATCTCGTGGAACTGCACGTTGAGGTCGTCCAGGAGGGCCTCGGCGGTCGCGTCGTCCACATTGTTGAACTGCGGCTCGTTGACGCTCTCGAACAGGACCTCCGGCGGCGCGTCGCGGAAGCGGGTCGCCAGCTCGGTCCAGATGGCCTCGTAGCGGGCCTCGACGACCGTGCGGTTGGTGTTCATGTCCGCCATCCAGATCCACGAGTCGTGGTGGATGTTGATGAGGACGTGCAGGTCCGCGTTGAGGGCGTAGCCGACGACCTCTTCGACGCGGTCGAGGTAGGCGTCCTCGACGGCGTACGGGGCGGTCTTCGACTGGTGGTTGTCCCAGGTGATGGGGATGCGGATGCTGTTGTAGCCCTGGGCGGCGATGTTGTCGACCAGCGCCTGGGTGACGCGCGGGTTGCCCCAGGCGGTCTCGTCGGCGCCGACGGAGTCGAGGGTGTTGCCGAGGTTCCAGCCGGGCTCCATGGCCGCGACGGTCTCCATGGCGGTCGCGCCGCCGGTGGGGGGCGGCGTGGTGGTGGGCGGGGTGCTGGGCTCGCCGATGGTGCCGGTGCAGACGGCGCCGTTGAGCTTGAACTCGCTCGGCACGCCGTTCGTGCCGGACCAGGAGCCGTTGAAGCCGAAGGAGGTCGAGCCGTCCTTGGGGATCGACCTGTTGTAGCCGAGGCTCTTGGCGGTGACCTGGTCGCCGGAGCTGGTGTGCGAGGCGTTCCAGATCTGGGTGATGCGCTGGCCGTTGGGGAAGGTCCAGGACAGGTCCCAGCCGTTGATCGCGTCGCCGAGGTTGGTGATCTTGACGTCGCCGGTGAAGCCTCCGCCCCACTGGCTGACGATTTTGTAGTCTACTTTGCACCCTTCAGCCGCATATGCGACCGAAGGGAGGAGGATGCCGAGTCCGGCCGCCATAGTGGCGACCGCCGTCATCACGAGGGCTATCCACCTGCGGGTTCGTCGCTTGACCCCTTGCATGGCACTCCTTTTGTCCACTATGACTGCCGGAACGGACGCGCGGCCGCGAGAGGCCATCGAACATCCTCGATACCAGATTAAGTTGGGACACACAACTTTGTCAATCGCTCCCAGGAGAGAGTTTCCGGCGGCCCCGCTCCGGACGGGCGGGGCATTGTCCGATTTGCACTCTTGACAGAGGAAAGCCTTTTCCTTACGCTCATGGCAACCGGTTGATCTATACATTTCGATATCTGGATCAACCGCCTGAGGCCCTCACACCCTCAGTGCGACAACGAAGTTGCGAAGGGAAGCAACATGTCTCGTCGAAGAAGCGTGCGCACCGCGCTCGTGGCCGGGTTCGCCGGCATCATCGCCACCGCGGCCACCCTGGTCGCCATGCAATCGGCCTCCGCCGCCCCCGTCCGGTACGAGGCCGAGACCTCGCCGGCCACATGCTCGGGCACCATCGACTCCAACAACGCCGGATTCTCCGGCAGCGGGTTCTGCAACACTCCGAACACGACGGGCGCGACGGCCCAGTTCACGGTGAACGCCGCCAGCGCGGGCACCGCCACCCTTGGCATCCGGTACGCCAACGGCACCACCGCCTCCCGGCCCGCGGACATCACCGTCAACGGCTCGGTCGCCCAGTCCGCCAGCGCATTCGGCGGCACGGGCTCGTGGACCACCTGGGCCACGAAGACCCTCACCGTGCCGGTCAACGCCGGCAGCAACACGATCCGCCTCACCGCGACGAGCGGCGACGGCCTGGCCAACATCGACTTCCTCGACTTCGAGGTCGGCGGCGGCACCGGGCCCACGACCCCGCCGCCCACCGGGAACGCGCTCTACGTGGCCCCGGGCGGCACCGACTCGGCCGCGGGCACGCAGGCGAACCCGACCACGCTGGCCTCGGCGCTGAGCCGGGTGAACGCGGGCGGCACCATCTACATGCGAGGGGGCACGTACAACTACTCCTCGACCGTGGTCATCGACCAGGACAGCGGTTCGTCGAGCGCCCGCACGACGCTCGCGGCGTACCCGGGCGAGCGGCCGGTGCTGAACTTCTCGGCGCAGTCCGAGGCGTCCGCGAACCGGGGCCTGGCGCTGTACGCGAACTTCTGGCACCTCAAGGGGCTCACGGTGGAGCGGGCTGGTGACAACGGCATCTTCGTGAGCGGCAGCAACAACATCCTGGAGCGCACGATCACGCGCTACAACCGCGACACGGGCCTGCAGCTCTCGCGGCAGACCTCGACGAGTCCGACCTCCTCGTGGCCGGCGAACAACCTGATCCTCAGCGCGGAGTCGCACGACAACGCGGACTCGGACGGCGAGGATGCGGACGGCTTCGCGGCGAAGCTGACCGTGGGCTCGGGGAACATCTTCCGGTACTCGGTGGCGCACAACAACATCGATGACGGCTGGGACCTGTACACGTACTCGGACTACGACCCGATCGGGGCCGTGCGGATCGAGGACTCGCTGGCGTACGAGAACGGCACGCTCTCCAACGGCGGCCAGGCCGGGGCGGGCGACCGCAACGGGTACAAGCTGGGCGGCGAGGACGTCCCGATCAACCACACCGTGGTGCGCAGCATCGCGTTCGACAACGGGAAGCACGGGTTCACGTACAACTCGAACCCGGGCGCGATGACGATCTCGAACAACCTGAGCATCGACAACGCCGAGCGGAACTTCAGCTTCGACGCGGGCTCGCACACGTTCCGCAACAACACGTCCTGCCGGTACTCCAGCGGCACGAACGACCGGATCGTGGGGAACTCGGACAGCTCGAACCAGTTCTGGTCGGGCGCCAACGGCTCGCGCTGCTCGAACTACTCGGGCGGGCTGGGCTGGTCCTTCGACTCGACCGGCAAGCTCGTGGTGACCTTGGGCGGCCGGGTGGTGACGCTCTGACCTGATACCGCACTCCAGGCGGCCCGTCCGGATTCCGGACGGGCCGCCTCGCTGCGTGTCGGTGCCGCGGTTCAGCCCTGCGCCTGCGCGGCGGCGCGCTGCTCCATCTCCTCGGGCAGGACGTCCTCGATGTGGCTGGAGACGTGCCACTTGTGGCCCCACGGGTCCTCGAAGGTGCCGGACCGGTCGCCGTAGAACTGGTCGACGACCTCGCTGAGCGACTTCGCGCCCGCGGCCAGCGCCGCGGCGAAGACCGCGTCGACGTCCTCGACGTACACGTGGAGCGACACGGGCGTCCCGCCGAAGTGCCCGGGGGCGTAGGCGTTCATCTCGGGGGCCTCGTCGGAGAGCATGATCATCGAGTCGCCGATCTCGAGTTCGGCGTGGCCGACGCCGCTGCCGTCGCGGCCGGCCATGCGGCCCCGCTCGCTCGCGCCGAGCACGGACTTGTAGAACTCGATGGCCTCGGCCGCGCCCTGGACGTGCAGGTACGGCGTCACTCGCGGGTACTCGTCGGGTACCGGTTTCACCTTTGACATGGCGTTCCTCCTTCGTCGCCCGGGCGCTGCGCGTCCCGGCTCGTAGTGATCGGCGGTGCTTCCAGACAACCACTGGGCGCGGCCGGGCGGCGCGGTTCCGCGCAGAAATCCGGCGCACGGCGAAGCGGCCCGTCCGGGACCGGACAGGCCGCATGCGCGCAGGGTCAGCGGATCGGGTTCCAGCCGTCGGTGCCCCGCAGGTAGTCGGCGGGTTCGTACTGCGAGGCGTCGGCATCGGACATCTGCGGGCGGTTGCCGTTGGCGCCCGCGCCGGGGCCGTCGTTCTCGTATTCGCTCAGGCGGGCGTCACGCCAGCTCAGGCCGGACATGTCGGTCCACGGGTCGTCGCGGATGTGGTCGCCGAGGTCGGATTCGCGGTAGAGGACCTGTCCGCGGGCGGTCGTGGAACCGCCTGCGGGCCAGGGCCGCCCGAGGTAGACCGAGTTCGACGGGGCGTTGCTGGTCAGGTCGCACCGGTAGAACAGCAGGCCGTACTGGTTGGTGATCTCGGTGCTCGCGGCGGTCACATAGCCGTTGTTGGAGGTCGAGCCGCGGTTGAGCGAGTGGATCTGGCAGTCGTCGAAGACGGCGGTGCCGCGTCCGAAGATGAAGTCGACGTCGCCCTCGACATAGCAGTTGTGGTAGTACTGCCGTGAGACCGTTGCGGCCGAAGGGGAGTCGGTCAGGAGCGTGTCCTGGTTGCCGAGGAAGCGCACGTTGTCGAAGACCATGCGGTCGCCCTGGACCTTGACGGCGACGGCCTGGCTGTTGCCGTTCGCGGCCTCGTTGTACGTGTTCGCGAAGGTGAGGTCCTCGGCGGTGAAGTTCGCGCCTTGGAGGAGCACGCTGGCGCTGCCGCTGGTCCCCCAGGTGCCTCCGGAGCCGTTGTCGCAGCTGGCGCATCGGTTGTCGTGGATGACGACGTCGGCGGCGTTGCCGGTGGCCCCGATCAGGGTGAGGCCGGTCTTGGAGGAGGGCACGGTGACGCTGCCCTTGTAGGTGCCGCGCTTGATGAGGATGGTCGAGCCGGAGGGCGCGGCGTTCACGGCGGCCTGCACGGTGGTGTGGGTGCCGGAGCCGTCGGCGGCGACCACGAAGTCGGCCTCCACCCCGCCGTCTGCGGGGATCAGTTCCCACTGCTGGTTCGCCGCGCCGGTGGGCGTGTACTGCGAGATGCGCGCGCCTTGGGCGGTCGAACGCCCCCAGACGTCGAGGGCCTTCCCTGAGGCGCGGTTGACGATCGTGGCGTAGCCGCCGCTCTCGGTGACCCGCCACTGCTGGTTGGTGGTGCCGCCGTCGCCCCACTGCTGCACGGTGGCGCCGTCGGCCTTGCTCGCGCCCGCCACGTCCAGGACCATGCCCGAGTGCCGCACCTGGATCTTGAAGTAGCCGCCGCCGGCGTCCACGAAGCGGAACTGCTGGTCCTGGGAGCCGTTGGCGGCCCATTGGACGAGCTCGGCGCCGCTGGCGGTGGAGGCGCCGCGGATGCCCATCACGAGCCCCGAGTGGCGGGACTCGAGCTGGTACCAGACGCCGGTTTCCACCGCCTGCGCGCCGGTCGTGACGAAGAAGGTCCCGGCTGCGGCGATGACGCCGCTCAGGACGGCGGCCAGCACGACCGCCAGTCGCCGCCCGCGGCGCGGGCGGCCTTCGGTATTCGTTGCCATGTCGACTCCATGGGAGGGCCGGACGCTGAGACATGCCGGGAGTTTCCTCAGCAATCCGGGCATTTATATTTGTCAATGCGATCATAGGGCAATCGCTTCCCAAAACCAAGCCCCGCGATCCGCCGCCCGGGACCGTCCGAAACCGACTCGCCGGGTTGCGGAGCCGGTGGCATGATCAGCGGGTGCTCCTGACGATCTCGACCACCTCCGCGACCGAGGCCCGGCCCGCGACCGACCTGGGCTGGCTCCTGCGCAAGAACCCCGCGAACGTGCAGGCGTTCGAGCAGTCCTTCGGCACCGCCTGGGTCTTCTACCCCGAGGCGACGGCGGCGCGCTGCACGGCCGCGCTCCTGCTGGAGGTCGACCCGGTCAGGCTGGCGAAGACCTACGGGCGCTCCGGTGACGCCTCGCTGCAGCAGTACGTCAACGACCGGCCCTACGCGGCCTCGTCGCTGATGGCCGTCGCGCTCGGCAAGGTGTTCTCGACCGCCCGCAGCGGCGTGAGCGAGTCCCGCCCCGAGCTCGCGGCGGCCCTGCTCCCGCTGGAGATCGAGCTGCCCGCCGTCCCCTGCAAGGGCGGCCCCGACCTCGTCGCAGCGCTCTTCGCGCCCCTGGGCTGGGACGTGCAGGCCGAGGCGGTGCCGCTGCCCGGCTTCGCCCACGACTCTCGCCACGTGCGGGTCCGCCTGCGCGGCGAAGCGCGGCTCTCCGACGCCTTGAGCCAGCTGTACGTGCTGCTGCCCGTGCTGGACGACGCCAAGCACTACTGGGTCGACATCGGCGAGGTCGACAAGCTCGTGCGCTCCGGCGGCGACTGGCTGGCGTCCCACCCCGAGCGCAACCTCATCACGCAGCGGTACCTCGCGCACCGGAGGTCCTATGAGCGCGCGGCGCTCACCAGGCTGGCGGAAGCCGAAGGCGCCGCGCCCGAACGCGAAACGCCCCTGGACGAGGAACCGGTGGAGGGCGACGCGTCACCGACGAACAGCGCGGGCGCTGAGCGCACGCAGCCGCTGCACCGCAGGCGCATCGCCGCCGTCCTGGACGCGGTTCGCCGGAGCGGCGCGACCTCGGTGATCGATCTCGGCTGCGGCTCGGGCAAGCTGCTCGCCCCGCTGCTCGAGGAGCGGCAGGTCACCCGCGTCACCGGTGTGGACGTCTCCTCGCGCGCGCTGGCGCAGGCCGAGCGCAACCTGCGACTCGACCGGATGCCCGAGCGCCTCGCGGCGAAGCTCGAACTCCGGCAGGGGTCGGTCGTGTACCGCGACAAGCGGTTCGGCGGCCACGACGCCGCCGTCCTCATGGAGGTCATCGAGCACCTCGACGCCGGCCGCCTGCCCGCGATGGAGCGGGTCGTCTTCGGCGAGGCCCGGCCGCGCACGGTCATCGTGACGACCCCGAACGCGGAGTACAACGCGCAGTACGGCCTCGACGACCACCAGATGCGCCACGCCGACCACCGGTTCGAATGGGACCGGCCGCACTTCAACGCCTGGGCCGAGGCGACCGCCGCGCAGTACGGCTACCGCGTGCGGATCGAAGGGGTCGGCGACGCCGATCCCGAAGCCGGAGCCCCGACCCAGATGGGAGTGTTCGACCGTGTCTGACAACGCGACCGAGTCGACGCGGATCAGCGTCCCCGAGCTCTCGCTCGTCCTCCTCATCGGCGTGTCCGGATCCGGCAAGTCCACCTTCGCGGCCCGGCACTTCAAGTCCACGCAGGTGGTCTCCTCCGACTACTGCCGGGGCCTGGTCGCCGACGACCAGTCCGACCAGACGGCGACCGCCGAAGCGTTCGACCTGCTCCACCACATCGTGGGCGTGCGGCTGCGCCGCGGCCTGCTCACGGTCGTGGACGCCACCAACGTGCAGCCGACGTCCCGCGCCTCGCTCGTCAAGCTCGCCAAGGAGCACCACGTCCTGATCGACGCGATCGTCCTCGACGTCGAGCCCGGCCTGGCCGCCGAGCGGAACGCCGCCCGGCCCGACCGCGACTTCGGCGAGGCCGTGATCCGCCGCCACCACCGCGACCTCAAGCGCAGCCTCAAGGGACTCAACAAGGAAGGGTTCCGGCGCGTCCACCGGCTCACCGGCGCCGAGCAGATCGAGCGCGCCCGCATCGAGTACGCCAAGTCCTGGAACGACAGGACCGACGAGACCGGCCCCTTCGACATCATCGGCGACGTGCACGGCTGCCGCGCCGAACTCGAGACGCTGCTCGGCGACCTGGGATGGACGATCGAGCGCGACGGCGAGGGCCGCGCGGTCGGCGCCGCGCACCCCGAGGGCCGCAAGGCCGTCTTCGTCGGCGACCTCGTCGACCGCGGCCCGGACACTCCGGGCGTGCTCCGCCTGGTCATGGGCATGGTCGCCGCCGGGAACGCGCTCAGCGTCTGCGGCAACCACGAGCAGAAGCTCGTGCGGGCCCTGGACGGACGCAAGGTCAAGATCGCGCACGGCCTCGCCGAGTCCCTCGAACAGCTCGGCGGGGAGGACGAGGCGTTCAACGCCCAGGCGAGGTCCTTCATGGACGGCCTGGTGAGCCACTACCGCCTCGACGGCGGCGACCTCGTCGTCGCCCACGCCGGGTTGAAGGAGGAGTACCACGGCCGCGCCTCGGGCAAGGTGCGGTCCTTCGCGCTGTACGGCGACACCACCGGCGAGTCCGACGAGTACGGCCTGCCCGTGCGCCTGCCGTGGGCCGAGGATTACCGCGGCAGGGCCATGGTGGTCTACGGCCACACGCCGACCGCCGAGCCCGAATGGGTCAACAACACCATCTGCCTCGACACCGGCTGCTGCTTCGGCGGTCGGCTCACGGCCCTGCGGTACCCCGAACGGGAGCTCGTCTCCGTTGCGGCGGAGCAGGAATGGTACGAGCCGGTGCGGCCGCTGCACGCCCCGACCGGCCGCGACGCGACCATGCTGGACTTCGAGGACGTCGCGGGCGACCGCTACCTGACCACCGGCCTCGTGGGCACCGTGAAGGTCCGCGCCGAGAACGCGGCCGCCGCACTGGAGGTCATGAGCCGGTTCGCCGAGGATCCGCGGCGCGTGCTGTACCTGCCGCCGACGATGGCCCCCGTCGGCGCGTCCACACTGGACGGCTACCTGGAGCACCCGGCGCAGGCCTTCGACCAGTACCGGGGCAAGGCCGAACGCGTGGTGTGCCAGGAGAAGCACATGGGCTCGCGGGCCGTGGTCCTGGTGTGCCGCGACCCCGAGACGGCCCGCAAGCGGTTCGGGCTGGAGTCCGGTCCGGCCGGCGCGGTGCTCACCCGCACCGGCCGGGCGTTCTTCGCCGAGGACGAGCTGACCGACAGGCTGCTCGACCGCGTCGCCGCGGCCGCCGAAAGCGCGGGCCTGTGGGAGCGACTGGAAACCGACTGGATGCTGCTCGACTGCGAGCTGCTCCCCTGGTCGGCCAAGGCGCGCGAGCTCATCGAGGACCAGTTCGCGTCCGTCGCGGCCGCCGGCACGGCCGCGCTCCCCGCCGCCGTCGCAACGCTGGAAGCCGCGGCGGCCCGGGGGCTCGACGTCGCCGACCTCGCCGCGCGCACCGCCTCCCGGCTGGCCAACATCGAGGCGTTCGCCGCCGCGTACCAGCGGTACTGCTGGCCCACGGAAGGCCTTGAGGGCGTGCGGCTCGCGCCGTTCCAGATCCTCGCCACCGCAGGCGCGAACCGGGCCGACCACCGCCACGACCGGCACCTCGACATGATCGACGCGCTCGTGGCCGCCGATGCGACCGGGACGCTGCTCGAGACGCGCCGCCGCTGGGTCGCGCTCGGCACCGCCGAGGAGGCCGAGGCGACCGAGTGGTGGCACGAGCTGTGCGCGGCCGGCGGTGAGGGCATGGTCGTCAAGCCGGTCCTCGACACCCGGCTCAAACTCCAGCCGGGGCTCAAGGTCCGCGGCCGGGAGTACCTGCGGCTCATCTACGGCGCCGACTACACCGACCCGCAGCACCTCGAGCGGCTGCGCGGGCGCCGCCTGGGGCACAAGCGGTCGCAGGCGCTCCGCGAGTACGCGCTGGGCCTCGAGGCGCTGGACCTGGTCGCGCACGACGCGCCGCTGTGGCGGGTGCACCAGTTCGTGTTCGCCGTCCTGGCCTTGGAGTCCGAGCCCGTCGACCCGAGGCTGTGACGACGGGCCCGGCTCTCCGGCCGGGCCCGCTGTTCGTCAGCCGTTGTTGGTGCGGCCCACGTAGACGTTGCGGGCCTTGTAGTAGGTGTCGCCGGTCGGGCCGCTGGAACCCGAGGAGCCCTCCATCTGGAGGTTGATGATGATGTTCATCGCCTTGCCCACGAAGTTGGAGCCGGTGTGGGCGGCCTTCCAGGCGCCGTCGAGGTAGTAGTGGATCTGCACGTCGGTGCCGGAGGTCTTGGTCATCCAGATCCGGTACTCGTGCCAGCTGCCGGGCGAGGAGACGGCCACGAGGGTGTTGTCCCAGGCGCCGTCGTAGGTGTTGAACCAGTTCCGGTTGTCGCCCTTGTACTCGAGGATGTCGCTCTCGGGCGGCCAGGAGTTCGCGCCAGTGATCCAGAAGGCCGGCCAGGTGCCGCGCGCGGAGGGCGCCTGGAACTCGCCGCGGATCTCCCAGTTCGGGTAGCGGTCGTTGACGAGGACCTGGTTCTTGGCGTGGATCGCCGCGGAGTGGTAGCGGATGGGCAGGTGCGGGTCCTTGCTGCTGTTGCCCTCGTTCCAGGTGATGCGGGTGGCCTTGAGGTTGAGGACGCCCGCGGGCGAGAGGAAGCAGTGGTTCGAGTCCGTCGAGGACGCGTACATGCGGGCGGTGCCGTTGTGGTCGGAACCCCAGGGGTACAGGTAGTTCCACTCGGATTCGAGTGCGGCGCGGCTGGCGAAGGAGTTGCCGCCGATGAGGGTCTCCCAGGCCGCGGCGCCGATCTGCCGGGCGGCCGCGTCCGCGGCCCTCGCGGGGTCGGCGGTGCCGAGGAGCGGCACGGTGGCGGCCGCCGCCGCGGTGGCCGCGATGCGCTTGAGTGCCGTGCGGCGGGAGCTGCCCGCCTGCGGTGGGTTCGTCATGGTGACCGCCTTCGCGTCTCGCGCCGATGCGATCGCGGGAACAATGCGGTCACATCGAACATATTCAATATATGGTGCGCATTGCACGCACGGATGTCAACAGCGCTCCACGGATTCCAACGCGGTCGACTGCGGACCGAGCGGCGCGGCGGTGCCGTAACCTGTGGCGGCATCGGATCTCACCTCGACCTGAAGGGCCCGCCTCGTGACCGTCCTGCTCGTCTCCGTGTTCGGACTCGCCATCAACACCACCCTCGTCGCGTACACCGCGACGAGGCTGCTCGATGTCCGGTACACGTTGTGGCGGTTGATCATCGTCAGCGTCGTGAGCCAGTCCATCGTCCAGGGCGGACTCGTGCCGACCCTGTTCGCGCCCTTTGAGGATGGTCAGCCGACCGCCGAAGAGGCGCCCGGGGCCGTGGCGCTGCTCGTGCTGGCGTTCATCTGCGCGCCGGTGATCGCGATGATCATGCTGGTGGTGTGGGAGGCGGTGCTGCCCACGGGTGCCGTGCCGCCGGTCCGGAGCTGGTTCAAGGGCCTGCGCGCCCGGCTGCGGCGCACCCGCCGGTACCTCCAGATCCTCGCCATCGCCTCCAGGCACGGCCTGTTCGGGCTGCTCAAAGGCCGCCGCCAGCTGGGCCAGGGGCCGGAGCAGGCGCGTTCGCTGCGACTGGCGCTCGACGACGCGGGCGTCACGTTCGTGAAGCTCGGCCAGATCCTCTCCACCAGGCGCGATCTGCTGCCGCCGGCGTACATCGCCGAGCTGGCGAAGCTGCAGGACCAGGCGGCGCCGATCCCCGGAACGACCGCCGCCGAGCTCGTCGAGGCGGCGATCGGCGCGCCGGTCGGCGAGGTGTTCTCCCGGTTCGATCCCGAGCCGATGGCCGCGGCGTCGATCGCCCAGGTCCACAGTGCCGTCCTGCACGGCGGGCAGGCCGTGGTGGTGAAGGTGCGCCGCCCCGGCGCCGCGCAGGCCGTGGAGCGCGACCTCGACATCATCGAACGCCTCGCGCACCTGCTCGACCGCCACACCGCTTGGGGCCGTTCGATGGACGTGCTCGGGCTGGCGGCCGGCTTCGCCACGGCGCTGCGCGAGGAGGTCGACTTCACGGTGGAGGCCCGCAACCTCGCGCAGGTCGCGGTCGCGCACGACCGGCGCCGCGCCGCCGTCGGCGTCCCTCGGCCGCATCCGGACCTCTCCGACGAGGGGGTGCTGGTCATGGAGCGGCTCTCGGGCGTCCCGCTCGCGACGGCCGGCCCGGTCCTGGCCGAGCGCGGCCTGGAACCGGGCCCGCTCGCGGCCTCGCTGCTGCGCGAGATGCTCGACGAGGTCATGATCGACGGGATCTTCCATGCCGATCCGCACCCGGGGAACCTGCTGCTGCTCGACGACGACCGGTTGGGGCTCATCGACTTCGGGTCGGTCGGCCGGCTCGACCGGGAGCTGCGCGCCTCGCTCCAGGCGATCCTCGCGGCCGTGGACCGGCAGGACGGGCCGGCGCTCGCCGACGCCTTCATCAGCGTCTCGACCAGGCCCTCAGAGCTCGACCAGGCCGCGTTCGAGCGGGCGCTGGGCGCGTTCATGGCCCGCCACCTCATGGCCGGTGCGGCCCCGGACCTGCGGATGTTCACCGAACTGTTCCGGATCATCGCCAAGTTCCGCATCGCGATCCCGCCGGAGCTCGCGGCGGTGTTCCGGGCACTGGCCACACTGGAGGGATGCCTGACGGCGATCGACCCGGGCTTCGACCTGGTGACGCAGGCGCGCAGCGTGGGCGAGGCCTACGCCGAGCAGCACCTGCGCCCGGCCGCGGTCAAGGACCTGATCGCGGAGGAGGCCGCCGACCTCCTGCCGGTGCTCCGCAAGCTCCCCCGCCGCCTCGACCGGCTCGCCGCCGCGGCCGAGGCCGGACGGCTCACCGCGAACTTCCGGCTGTTCTCGCGCGCCGAGGACCGCCGCGCCATCACCGACTGGCTGCACCAGGCCCTGCTCACGGTGCTCGCCGCCGCCGCGGGCGTCATGTCGGCCATGCTCCTGGGGATCGAGACCGGCCCGGCCGTCACCGAGGACATCGGCCTCTACCAGTTCCTCGGCCTCTCACTGCTCCTGATCGCCTCGATCATGGCGCTCCGGGTCCTGGCCGACATCTTCACCAAGTCCCGCGACCGAGACGACCCGCGCTTACACCGCTGACCGACTTTCTCGCCCAGCCCGCACAGGTGATCAGCGCTTGATCAGTTCCATGATGGCGTCGGCGAGCTCGTCCGGGGTTCGGTCGCTCGTGTCCAGCCGGAATTCGCCGATGCGGTCCCGTTCGAGCCGGGCCGCTTCCTCCTGCGCCGCCTCGATGCGGCGTTCGAGGCCCGCCTCGGCCAGCCCGCGCAAGTCATCGCCTGGTAGCTCCACGCCGACACCCTTGCCCCGCAAGCGGATCCGGTCGGCGAGAACTTCGGGCCGGGCGTCGAGGCGTACGACCGCCGGCTCGCAGTCGGGCACCGCGTCCAGGTAGTGCCGCGCCGTCGCCGCTCCCCCGCCGGTGCCGGACACCACCAGGTACTCCGAACCGGCCGCGCGGTGGGACCGCCACAGCGCCGCCAAGTTGCGGGCCTTGAGGCGGTGGCCGTCCGGGTCGTCCTCGGCTGTCGGCCGGAACCAGCCGATTTGCGCGAGGTCGACGTACGACGCCTTGACACCGGATCCCAAGAGTCGCATGAAGACCCCGAAGGCCACCGTGGACTTCCCCACGCCGGTGGCGCCGCAGATCCACGCCATCGGCATCCGGTCGCTCTCGACCGGGGCCGGAGCGTCGAACGCCTCGACACTGCCCGCGGTGGCACCGGGCCAGTCGCCGATGCGCCTGCGGACCAGCTTCACCACCTCATCGACGCTCCTGCCGCCGGTGTCGACACGGTGCTCGGTGAGGGGGTCGCGTTCAAGAGCGGCGGCATGCGCGAGGGCCGGTTCGATCAAGTACTCCGCGCCGCGCCCGATCAAACGGTCCCGCAGCTCCTCGGTCCCGACCCTGAGCTCGACCAAGGTCATCGCCGTGTCGGGGACCTGAGCGGCGTAGTCCGCGACCGTCGCCGCGCCCTCCACAATGCCGGAGACGATGAGGCACTGCGCCCCGGCCGCACGGAACCCCGGCCATACCGCGCCGAGCCCCCGCGCCTTGACCTGATCGTTGTCCGGATCCCCGGGCCGGGCCGGATACGCCATCCCCAGCTGGTCGCCGTCGACGAACGCGACCTTGACGCCTTCATCGGCGAGCTGCGAGTACAGCGCCCATGCGGTCGTGGTCTTGCCCGAACCGGCCGTGCCGATGAGCCACAGGAGGGGAGTGTCTGCCATCGGGTGAGCGTAGGACCGCACGGTCACCCCGGCAAACGCTTTTCACCCGCGTCCGGCCGCCCGGCATCCTCTACTCGCCGATGAGGGCGCGAAGCAGGGGTTCGGGGTCGGTGCCTCGGGGGAAGTCGCTGACCTGGCCGTCGCCTGCTTCGACCACGCGCCAGATGCCGTCCGTGCGCTGCGCGAGGTCGGTGGTGACGAACGGGCACCCCAGGGCCGCAACAGCTTCGGCGACTCCGGTGAGATCGGGTTCGATCACCGTCTCGGGGTGGTCCGGGTGCGGTCCGATGACGACCGGCTCGCCTCGGACCCACCAGACGCGGGCCTCCGCGGCCCGTCCGTCCGCTCCGGCGAAGTCCTCGAACGCGCGCACCACGAGGCCGCCGGCCAGGTGCGGGCCCTGGCGCTCGATGAAGCACTCGGCGACCTCGCGCAGGGCCGCGGCGTCGGCGAGGTCGTGGACGAAGAAGGCCTCCGGTTCGTGCTTGCGGGACTTCACGTAGTCCTTGACCATGCCCGGTCCACTTGGAAGCCTGCTCGCGATAGAGGCCAGCGCGTCGGTGGTCGGCAACTCCCCCGCCCCCAAGGGGATCCACCGGGTCGCCGGGGTCAGCGCGGCGAATGCGTCGTGCCAGCCGGGCAGTTCGTGGGCGGTGCGGTACTGCTCGGGCGCGGTCGCGAGGTGGACGCCGCGTGCGGCGAGGGCGCGGTGCAGCTGGGCGTACCGGTCGGCGGTGGTCATCCAGCCGCGGTACCAGGCCGTGCCGAGTCCTGAGGGGACCCTGGCGACGGCACGGGCGGTGTCGCCGCCGGTCAGGGCGTCGTGGTCGATCAGGGCGACCGGTGCGCCGAGTGCGGCGGCCAGGGCCGCTTCTGCGGCGTAGTGCTCGTCGGGGCGGCGCGGGTGGAGCATGTCGGCGCAGTACAGGATGGCGGCGGGCATGTCGAGCATGGTAGCCAGTGCCCGTTCAGCGCACGGATTTGATGGGCCACACCAGGATCCCGCCGAGAAGGGTGGCCGCCGCGCTCAGGGCGTACAGCGCCGAGTAGCCGCCGAGGCCGGCGACGATGGGGGCTGCGAGGGCCGGGCCGAGGACCTGCGGTGCGGTGGAGGCGATGTTGATGATGCCGAGGTCTTTGGCGCGGTCGGAGGCGGCCGGGAGGACCTGGGTGATGAGCGCCTGGTCGACCGAGAGGTAGATCCCGAAGCCGGCGCCCATGATCGCGGCGGCGGCGATCGCGGCGGGCCAGGTGTGCCAGAAGGTCAGGAGCAGCGCGGCGACGGTCATGACCGCCGAGGACGCGACGACGAGCGGCTTGCGGCGGCCGATGCGGTCCGAGAGCACGCCGCCCGCGACGGCGGTGGCGATGACGCCGCCGGTGTAGAGGAGCGTGAGGACCAGGACGCCTTCGTCGGCGGTGCGCCCGGGGAACAGCTCCTCGTAGCGCACGGCGTCCTGCAGGAAGAACAGCAGGTAAAGCGTGCCGGTGGCGTTGCCGAGCATGACGAGGAAGCGGGTGAACCAGGCCCAGGCGAAGTCGGGGTGGGCGCGGGGCGAGACCCAGAACGTGGCGAGGAGGGCCCGCCAGCTGAAGGGCGGCCGGGCGGCGCGCGGCAGCGGTGGATCCGGTGTGGACAGTACGAAGGGGAGCGCCATCGCCAAGGCGGCCAGGCCGATCACGAGGTAGCCGGTCGGGATGTCGGTCACGAGCATGGTCACGATGACCGCGCCGACGACGAGGCCGAGGGCCTGCGGGAAGCCGATCCAGCCGGAGACGACGGCGCGCTGGCGGACCGGGACGTGGTCGGGGATGCCCGCGTTGAGGCTGGCGTACCCGGCGTTGAGGGCCGCTTGGGCGAGGCACCAGCACAGGAGCACGCCGATGACGGTGGTCTGCAGGCCGAGCAGGTAGAGGCCGAGCGCACCGACGGCGATGCCGCCGAGGGTCCAGGGGTGGCGGCGGCCGAAGCGGCCGGTGGTGCGGTCGGAGAGCGCGCCGGCGAGGGGGTTGGCGATGACGGCGACGAGTGCGCCGAAGCCGGTGACGAGGCCGAACGCGGCGACCTTGCCGTCTTCGTCGATCTCGGCGAGCTGGAGGGGCAGGAGCACCTGGATCGGGGTGAAGAAGGCCATGTAGAGGCCGAGCATCCCGGTGGTGATGCCGCCGATCCAGACTTTGCCGACGTTGCGTTCGGGTTCGGCGAGGGCGGCGGGCGGAGGGGCTTCGGGGGCGGTGGTCACGGGCGTCTGCTCTGCGCGGTCGGCCCGTCGTGCGATGCGGTTTCTTGCGCGCCTGGTGCTTTGCTCGCCGCGAGGTGTTCGCGGTACCAGGCGTAGGAGGCCTTCGGGGTGCGGTCCTGGGTGTCGGGGTCCACATGCACGAGCCCGAAGCGCTGGTGGTAGCCCTCGGCCCATTCGAAGTTGTCGAGGAGGGTCCACACGAGGTAGCCGCGCACGTCGGCGCCCTGGTCGATTGCGGCGTCGAGTGCCTTCACGTGCGCGGCGAGGTAGTCGATGCGGTCCTGGTCGGGGATCGAGCCGTCCGCGGCGGGCGGGACGGTGTAGGAGCAGCCGTTCTCGGTGACCCACAGGGGCGGCAGGGCGGCGCCGTAGTCCCCGGTGAGCTCCACAAGGGTCTGTGTGAGGCCGGAGGGGATGACGGGCCAGTCGAAGTCGGTGGTCGCGACGTCGTCGAACTCCACGATGTCGAACGGCAGCGGGGATCCGGGCGGGGCCGCGGTGAGGCGGGTCGGGTTGTAGTAGTTGACGCCGAGGCCCTCGAGGGGCTGCGCGATGGCCTCCAGGTCGCCGTCCTTGACGAACGGCAGGGCCTGGAGGCCGAAGGGCGCGAGGTCCGGGTAGCGGCCGAGGAGCACCGGGTCGGTGAACAGGCGCCGGTGGAGGAGGTCGTAGGTCGCGGCGGCGGCGAGGTCGTCCTCGCCGCCGGTGGCGGGCACCGCGGGCGTGTAGCTGTTGGTGAGCATGACGAACGGTGCGCCCGCGGCACGCAGGGCGCTGGTGGCGAGGCCGTGGCCGAGGAGCTGGTGGTGGGCGGCGGGCAGCGCGTCGAGCAGCAGTGTGTGCCCGGGGGCGTGCTGGCCGAGGGCGTACCCGAGGGCCATGTGCTCGAACGGCTCGTTGAGGGTGATCCAGTGCCGCACGCGGTCGCCGAGGCGCTCGGCGCAGATGGCGGCGTACTCGGCGAAGCGGTGTGCGGTGTCGCGGTCGAGCCAGCCGCCGGCGTCTTCGAGGGGTTGCGGGAGGTCCCAGTGGTAGAGGGTCGCCATCGGGGCGATCCCGGCGTCGAGGAGGCCGTCGACGAGGCGTTCGTAGAAGTCGAGCCCGGCCGGGTTGGCGGGGCCGGTCCCGCCCGGCCGCACGCGGGGCCAGGCGATGGAGAAGCGGTAGACGTCGATGCCGAGGTCGCGCATGAGGGCGATGTCCTCGGAGTACCGGTGGTAGTGGTCGCAGGCGGTCGCGGCGGTGTGGCCGTCGCGGATCTTCCCGGGGGTGTCGGTGTACGTGTCCCAGACCGACGGCCCGCGGCCGTCGGCCGCTGTGGCGCCTTCGATCTGGAAGGCCGAAGTGGCCACCCCCCAAGCGAAGTCGGGCAAGCGCGGCATTGCGACCACAGGCACCTCCGAGAGTGACGCGAGTAACTTTCGTGAAGGTACCGCAGAGTAACCCGCGCCCGAAACCCCTGGGCGGCTCAGAGTTTCCGGGCGGCCTCGCGCACCGCCCGCGGCGAGGCCCCGAGCTCGCGGCGGCAGGCCTTGTTGAACGCCTGGAGGTCTGCGATGCCCACCGCGGCGGCCACCGCAGGGATCGACAGGGTCGACTCCAGGAGGAGGTGCCGGGCCCGCTCGAGGCGGCGGCGCCGGATGTGGGCGACCACGGTGGTGCCGGTGGCGGCGTGGAAGAGCCGCGTCAAGTGGTTGTGCGACAAGCCGACCGCGGCGGCGATCTCCGGCACCGTGAACTGGCCCGGCAGGTGCTCCTCGATGTAGGCGAGGGCCGCCTCCACCGAGCGGTGGTGCCCTTCCCCGGCCGGTCCCGGATCGAGCCGCGTCATCCGCCACAGGAGCGCCCAGGCCTCGGCGTTCGCGCGGGCCGGGGCCTCCGGCGCGGCGGTGATCGCCTGCCGGAACATCTCGGCCAGCGCGGGCGCGGTCGGTCCGGCGTCCTGCATGACCGGTACGGCGTACTCGTTGCCGCCCTTGGGAAGGCGCGCGTGGATGTGGAGGTTCTCGGAGCGGCCGCGGTAGCGGAAGAGGACTTCGGCGCCGGCCGGGATCAGGCTCACGCAGCCGGGCTTGACGGGGTGGACGGTGCCGCCGAGTTCGATCGCGCCCTCGTACTTGTGCAGGTGGATCTGCCACAGGTCGGGCAGGAGGAAGCGCTCCTCCGGCAGGTTGAGGCCGTGGATGCCGACACCGGCATTGACGACCTCCGGCGGTTCGTCGAGGTGAAGCGTCACCGTGCGCATATGGAAAACCGACCACTAGTTGGTGATTACAGCCAATTACAACAACGAGTCCAGATCCTATCTTCGGTGTATGACAACCACCAAGCACCTTTTGACCTCGGTCGAGACGGCGCGGTTCGTCGCCAACGGGTACCACCGTATGGACGCGATCGTGCCGCCCGGACTCAACGAGCGGGCCATCCCCGAGTTCGACGCCGGCCAGCAGCCGCACGTCGACTACGGCACGCCGGTGAAGGACGCCTTCCCCGAGGGCTCGATCTCCCGGGCGCTCCTGGACATCCCGGCGGTGGCCGGGGCGCTCCAGAGCCTCGTCGGTCCCGATCCGACGGTCGACCACCACCATGTCCACGTGCGGGAGCCGCACGAGGGGAACGCGCAGCCGCTGCACGGGGACGCGATCATCGACACGCGCATCGACGCGTTCGACGTGCAGCTCATGTACTACCCGCAGGAGGTCACCGCGGACATGGGCGGGACCCTGTCCGTGCCCGGCTCGCACCTGCGGCGCACCAACGAGTCCGACACGGGCCGGTACCAGAACCTGCGCGGCCAGACCCGGCTGACCTGCCCGCCCGGCACCGTGGTGCTGCTGCACCACGGGATCTGGCACGGCGGCCGCCGCAACGACTCCGACATCCGCCGCTACATGTACAAGATCCGCTTCAACCCGACGGTGCCGCAGGTGCGTACCTGGGATGTGTCCGATCTGGACGATCCGCAGGTCGCGGAAGCGCTGTCGGTCTTCCACCCCTGGAGCGAGCACGCCACCGCCCGCCTGGAGATCTACAACCGGATCAAGATGTGGCGGGCGCTCACCAACGACCCCTCGTTCGACATCGACTACTGGGCGACCCGCGTCGCCAACCGCCCCGGGAGGGTCTGATGAAGCAGCACGTCCTCGTCCTCTACTTGAACACCTCCGGACTCGACTCCCAGGTCCTCGCCTGGGCCGAGTACGACGGCACCGGCAAGACGAACCCGACGACCGGCGACGGCGACGACCCGCCGTACGAGACGGGTGTCGAGGCGCTGCGCGACGGCTGGCGGCTGTTCCAGGCCTCGCAGCTGATCCCGCCGTACCCTGGCCACGAGTACGACACCTCGTTCCTCAAGCACGAGTTCTGGTTCGAGAAGCTCGAATAGCGCGCAGGACCGGCCGCGCGTGAGCGCGCGGCCGGTCGTTGCTCACCCGGGGCCGCATCGGCGCGCCCGGCCTGGCTTGTGCGAGCAGGACTGCGCCCATATCCTGCCTGGGATCCCGAATCCCTTTCGGAACCAGGCACGCCGATGCTAGGAGCCCCCTCATGGGACAGGCCACGTTCACCATCAAAGCCCTCAACCTGCTGCTCGCCCCCACCATGGCGGGCCGCCGCGTCGACAGGGCCTTCGACAAGCTGATCGCGACCGCCGAAGCCGAGACCGGTGGAAAGGCCGCCGACCACGAGCAGTACCTCGCGGACGCGCGGTTCGTCTTGCGCGCCTGGGCGGACCAGGACTACGCGTCCGCGATCGGTTGGGCGTCGGTCCTCGGTGCCCTCCAGTCCCGGACCACCAACCGCTTCCGCGTCGCCCGGGCCATCGCCGAGCATCCTGAGATCGAGGAGGAGCCGATCACGGCGCCGGTCGTGGTGACCGGTCTGCCGCGCACGGCCACCACCTTCACGCACAACCTGCTCGCCCATCCCGCGGGCAATCGCGCTCCGCTGTGGGAGATGTTCAATACGCTGCCGGTCGGGGCGGACGAGGCGCTGGCCCGGGCCGCGATCAAGGACGCGCAGGACTTCATCGGCACCTACGACAAGGCCGCACCCGTCTTCGGGGACATCCACAAGATGGACGCCATGCTGCCCGAGGAGTGCATCTTCCTGCTGCCCTTCCACATCTTCCTGTGGGGGGTCTGCGGCCCGATGGACAGCGCGAGGCAGTGGCGCCGCGACCGCGACTTCACCGACGACTACCGGTTCCTGAAGCAGGCGCTGCAGGTCATGCAGTACGGGCGGGAGCGCCGGCGCTGGGTCCTCAAGACCCCCTGCCACCTGTGGGCCCTGCCGACCCTGGTCGAGACCTTTCCCGGGGCGCAGGTGGTGTGGAACCACCGGGACCCCGCGACCGTGGTGGCCTCGTACTGCTCGCTCATGGAGGTCGGCTGGTCGGTGCAGTTGCGCAAGTACGACCCGGCGCAGATCGGCGCCACCGCCCTGAGCCTGCTCGTGGAGGCCGTCGAGATGAGCACGGCGGCCCGCGCCGGCCTGCCCGGGCAGATCATCGACGTCGGCTACACGCAGATGACCGACGACGCCCGGCAACAGGTGCCGCTCCTGTTCGAAAGGCTCGACCTGGCCTGGGACGACCAGGCGTCGGCGCACCTGGAGCACCTGCTCACCCGGCCCGGCCAGCGCCGCAGGCACGAGTACCGCCTGGACCGGTTCGGCCTGGAGCGCGACCGGGTGGAGCAGGCCTTCGGCGACTACACCGACATGGTCGCGGGCCTCCCCGCGGACTTCGGCGCCCGCGGGGAGACCGCCTGAACCGGCTTGCGGCGCAGCGGACGCCGCGGCCTCAAGGACTGGTGAGGATCACCAGTTCCCGGGTGGCGCGGGTCATCGCGACGTAGCGGTCCACCGCGCCTTCGATGCCGTCGCCGAACGCCTCCGGGTCGATGAGCACGACCAGGTCGAACTCGAGTCCTTTCGCGAGCTCCGGAGTGAGTGAGCGGACGCGCGCGGTCGCCTCGAACGCGGTGTCGCCGATGACGCAGGCGGTGCCGTCGGCGTGCTCGGCGAGCCAGGCGTCGAGGATCGCGCCGAGATCCCTAGTGGACCCGTGCCGGACGGGGACGCCGCTGCTGCGGACCGAGGTGGGGACGTTGGCGTCCGGGATCGCGGCCCGGACGACCTGCTCGGCCTCGGCCATCACCTCTTCGGGCGTGCGGTAGTTGATGCTCAAGGAGGCCAGGCGCACCTGGTTGAGGCCGATGCGCCGCAGCCGCTCGCTCCACGACTCGGTGAAGCCGTGCCGCGCCTGGGCGCGGTCGCCGACGATGGTGAAGCTCCGGGACGGGCAGCGGCGCAGCAGCATCTGCCATTCGGCGTCGGTGAGCTCCTGGGCCTCGTCGACGATGACGTGCGCGAACGGCCCGGCGAGCGGGTCGGGTTCGGCGGTCTCCAGGTCCTCGTAGTGGACCAGGGCGTCCTGCAGGTCGGCGCCTTTGAGCAGGATCATCTCCTCCACGTTGCCGTCGCCGGCCTCCAGGATCTCCTCCACGACCCGGTCGATGACCTGCCGTTCGGAGGCGATCTCGGCCTCCCTGCGGCGGGACCGGCGTGAGGCCTCGGGGTCGCCGAGCCGGTGCCGCGCGGCGTCGAGCAGCGGCAGGTCGGCGGTGGTCCAGGCCTTCGGGTCCTCGCGGTAGAGCAGCGCGACCTGGTCTTCGTCGAGCCAGGGGGCGCACATGCGCAGGAAGTCGGGGACCGCCCACAGTGCTGCGACGAGGTCGGTGGGTTCGATGACCGGCCAGGCCTTGTCGAAGGCCCGGGTGAGTTCGCGGTTGCGGGCGAGGGATCGGCGCAGCAGGTCCTCCTCGATCTCGTCCTCGTCGTGCTTCTCGGCGATGATCGCGACCAGTTCGTCCCAGATCTGCTCGCGCGCTTCATTGTGGGGCGTGCCGAGGCCTGCGGCGTCGAACGCGTCGGCCCAGTCGTCGGCGCTGAGCCGGACCTCGGACCAGTGGGTCTCGACGGCCAGCTCCTCGGCGGGCGGGCGCTCGTAGCGGCGCACGGCCGGCTCGATCGCCTTGACCATGGCCGCGCCGGTCTTCAGGGCGGCCACGCGGTCGTCCATTTCGTCCGGTGCGTCGGCGCCTTCGGGCTGGAGGTCGCGGACGGTGCAGGTCTGCACGCCCTCCTCGCCGAGGCTGGGGAGGACGTCGGCCACGTACGCCAGGTACGGCTGGTGCGGGCCGACGAAGAGGACGCCGCCGCGGTGGTGGCCGACGCGCGGGTCGGAGTAGAGCAGGTAGGCGGCGCGGTGGAGGGCGACGACGGTCTTGCCGGTGCCGGGCCCGCCGTCGACCACGAGCGTGCCGCTCGAACCGGCGCGGATGATCGCGTCCTGGTCGGCCTGGATGGTGCCCAGGACGTCGCGCATCCGCTCGGACCGGCTGGTGCTGAGACTGGCGATGAACGCGGACTGGTCGTCAAGGGCCGCATGGCCTTCGAGGCCGTCCGGGGTGAAGACCTCCTCCCAGTAGTCGCTGATGCGGCCGCGGGTCCAGCGGTAGCGGCGGCGGCTGGCCAGGCCCATCGGGTCGGCGTGGGTGGCGCCGAAGAACGGCTCGGCGGCGGGCGAGCGCCAGTCGAGCAGCAGGCGGCGGCCGTCGTCGCCGGTGAGCCCGAGGCGTCCGATGTAGACCGTCTCGCCTTCGGTGGTGACGGTCCGGCCGAGGCACAGGTCCAGGCCGAAGCGGCGCAGGGCGCCGAGGCGGCCGGTCAGCCGGTGGATCTCCCGGTCCCGGTCGGCCGCGGCCTGGCCTTCGAACCGGCCCGTGCCGCCCGCCTCCTTGCGGACGGCGGCGAGGCGGTCGGCGACCTCGGCGATCGACTGCTCGAGGCTGGCCGCGATGGCGGCGAAATGGCGCTCGTCGTCGGCGATGAGCTTGGGGTCGGCCTTCGCGGACAGGCGCGGAGGCAGGTGAAAGGCGCTGCGGACCTCGTTCGCTTCGGTGGCCTCTTCGATCGGCGGCACTGGCATTCCGGTCCCCCTCGGCTTCGTGGGTTCTGGTGTGGAAGTACGATTGTGAACCACGCTGACCTGCGAAAACGCACCCCGGTGTGCCCTTGTTCGGCACACCCGGGTTATATTCTGGAGAGGGAAGCGGCCGAGGGCCCTTCCCTTTCGTGTTTCCGGGTGCCGGGCTGTTCCCAGGCACCGGCCGGGCGGATCGAGCCCGGGCCGATCGATCAAGGGTCAGGACCGAGCGGCGGACGAGCCGCGGCGACGCCCCCGATTCAGGCGACCTCCTCCTCAGCGCACCTTCCCGCCAGGGCGATCACCGGGCACGCCGGTCGTTCAGGCGCTTTTCCCGCGGTTCGCTCGCGCTGGGCCCGATGGGCGCGATCATCGCGGAAATGCCGATTCGTGGCCATTCCATGCCATGTGACCTGGGCTGAGTCGCAGATTGCCGCCAGGAGATTTATCAAACACCTGTTTGAGGTTGCGCGCTGCCCGCAGTTCGGTATGTTGATCTTGATACACATGTTCGACAGATACGGGGGAACTGGTGGCGACATCCGTCGCGGCCGCGCTGGCCGCTGAGCTCGGCCTGCGCACCGCCGCAGAGCTGCGCCCCGCAGCCGACGCGAGGCCCGGGCGCGAGGCCCGCCTTGCGGCCGGACCGCCGACCACCGGGTCGCTCGCGACCGCACCGCGCAGCGCCGTGGCCGCCGAGCCGCGGCCCTCCGAAGCCGCCGCTGACGAAGAAGCCTCCGCCGCGATGCAGGCGTCACGGGTCATCCTCCCCGTCACCCCTGACATTTCCGCGCTCCTGCCCTACGGCGGACTCGCGACTGTGACCGCGATCATGGCCTCACGGCGCGGGGCGACCTCGCTGCTGTGGCGGCTGCTGGCCGGTCCGACCGGGTCGGGCGCGTGGTGCGCACTGGTCGGGATGCCGCGGGTGTACCCGCTGGCGGCGACGGCCGCCGGGGTCGACCTCGGGCGGGTGGCGCTGGTCGATCCGGGGCCGCTCGTGGTCGATGCGGCGGGGACGCTGGCCGAGGGCGTCGCCGCGGTGGTGGTGCCGAGCGAAGGGCTCACGCCGACCCAGACGCAGCGGCTGGCCGCCCGCGCCCGCAAGAGCGGCACCGCGATCATCTGGTGGGAGACCCGCCCGGTGGCAGGCGCCGACGCCCGGCTCGAGGTCGCCCGCGCGCGCTGGAAGGGCTTGCGCCCCAACGCCGGACGCCGCTGGGGCGCCGGCCGCCTCGACGCCTGCGAACTGGAGGTCGCCGCCCACTGGCGCACCGGAAGCACCCGCAAGGCCCGGATCTGGCCCTACGGCGGCGAAACGGAGGAGCGCCGCCTCGACCCGGTGACGACGACCGCCGAAGCGGAGCGCCCCGCGCACGGCAACGTCATCGAGCTGCGATCAAGATCCACCATGGACCGAGGTGCCGCCGATCGGAACAGCCCCTCGCATCGCGCGAACGGCACTCAGCGGGACTCCGGTGGCGAGGTGGTTCAGCTTCGGCCCGGCGGAGGTGAGCCCTCGTGAGCGTGCAGGTGCGGCGGGCCGGGAGCCGGGTGCTCGTGATGCGGCTCGTGGACTGGGATGCCGAGGACTCGGCCGCGTTCGAGCCGGTGCTCGACGCGCTCGACCTGCTCACCCCCTACGTCGAAGTGCTCGAGCCCGGGGTCGTCGCCGTGCCGCTGCGGCGCGGGGCCGGCGATGAGGCCGCGTTCTGCGAGACCCTCATCGACACCGTCTCCGGCCTCGTCGACCAGGACTGCCTGACCGGGGTCGCCGACGGCCTGTTCGCCGCCGTCCTCGCCGCGCACGAGGGCCGGATCGTCCCGGCCGGGCGCGACGCGGCCTTTCTCGCCCGCCGCGACATCCGCGACCTCCAGGCCACGGGCCTGGTCGACCACGAGACCTGCGAGACCTTGCGGCACTTGGGCATCGACACGCTCGGCGCCTTCCGCGACCTGCCCGGCCAGGCCGTCGCCGAGCGGTTCGGCGCGGCCGTGCGCCGCGCCCAGCTGCTCGCCGCCGGGCAGCTCGCCCGCCCGCTCGTCCCCCGCCCGGCCGCTCCGGAACTGACCGTGACCGACACCCCCGAGACCCCGTACGCCACGGTCGGGCAGGCCGTCTTCGCCGCCCGGCCCCTCGCCGAACGCCTGCTGCGCCTCCTCGACGCGCGCAACCTCGCCTGCACCCGCGTCCACATCACCGCCCGCACCGGCAGCGGCATGGAGCGCCGCCGCACCTGGCAGCTCGACCCCGCCATCGGCGCGGCCGAACTGTCGCGGCGCGTGCGCTGGCAGCTGGAGGGCTGGCTCTCCACCAGTGCCGCAAGCGAAACGGCCGACGAGACCGCGCACGCCATCACCATGCTCGAACTCGCCCCCGGCGGGCTCATCGGCCTGGTCGCGGCCGGGCGGGGCCTGTGGGGCGACAAGGCCGCCCGTGACGTGAAGGCCGAGGCCGCCCTGCGGCACGCCCAGAGCCGGTTCGGCCCGGACGCCGTGCAGATCGCCGCCGTCACCGACGGCCGCGACCTCGCCGAGCGGTACGGCGGCGCCGCATGGGAGGTCGAGCACGCGCCGCCGCCGCCTTCGGGGCCGTGGCCCGGGACGCTGCCCGATCCGCTGCCCAGCCTCATCGGCACCGACGAGCACGTCGCCGTCCTCGACGCGGCCGGGGCCCCCGTCCAGGCCCTCGCCAGGGGCGACCTGTCCGCGTCCCCGGCCGTGGTCGCCTTGGGCGGCAAGCAGGTCCGGGTCGTCGCCTGGGCCGGGCCGTGGCCGGTGTCCGAGCGCTGGTGGAGCCCGGCGGCGCGGCGCTACGCGCGCCTTCAGGTCGAGCTCGCCGACGGCCGCGCCGCCCTCCTCGTCTGCGAAGGCGGGCAGTGGAAGGCGGTGGGCTGGTATGACTGACTACGCCGAGCTGCACTGCCACTCCCACTACTCCTTCGCCGACGGCGCGGACGCCCCCGCCGCGCTCGCCGCCGAGGCCCACCGGCTCGGCCTCAAAGGACTCGCGATCACCGACCACGACGGCCTGTACGCGATCCCGCAGTTCGACTCGGCCGCAACCGGGTTCGGTCTCCCCTCGGTCTTCGGGGCCGAACTGAACCTCGACCTGCCCCGGGCCCGCCGCGGCCAGGTCGACCCGGCCGGACGCCACCTCGTCGTCCTCGCCCGCGACCCCGACGGCTACCGGGCCCTCTCCCGCGCCATCACCGAGGCCAAACTCGAAGGGGGCGAGAAGGACCGGCCCCGCTACTCCCTCGCCGGGCTGGGCGCCCACGCGAACGGCGGCTGGCAGATCCTCACCGGCTGCCGCAAGGGCTTCCTCAACACGGCCTTGGACGCCGGCGGCCCCGACGCCGCCGAGGGCGCGCTGCGCGAACTCGCCGACGCCTTCGGCCCCGAGCACCTCGCCGTCGAGCTCACCTGCCACGACCTGCCCGGCGACACCGAGCGGATCGAGACGCTCGCGGCCCTGGCCCGCCGCTTCGGCGTGCCGATCGTGGCCACCAACAACGTGCACTACGCGGCCCCGGGCCGCGCCCGCACCGCCGCCGCACTCGCCGCGATCCGCGCCCGCAGCACCCTCGATGCGACCGACCCGCACCTGCCCGCGAACGCCGGGGCGCACCTGCGCTCAGGCGAGGAGATGGCGCAGCGCTTCGCCGACTTCCCAGCGGCCCTGGAGGAATCGGTGCGGATCGCCACCGAGTGCGCCTTCCAGCTCAAGCTGCTGGCCCCGCGGCTGCCGCACTTCCCCGTCCCCGCGGGCCACGACGACCACTCCTACCTCAGGGCGCTGACCGACGAGGGCGGGACCGAGCGCTACGGGCCGCGCGGGCAGGAGCGGGTGGCGGGCGCCTGGGACCAGATCGAGCGCGAGCTGCGGGTCATCGAGGAACTGGGGTTCAGCGGCTACTTCCTCATCGTCGCCGACATCGTCCACTTCTGCCGGGAGCACGACATCTACTGCCAGGGCAGGGGATCGGCCGCCAACAGCGCCGTCTGCTACGCCCTCGGCATCACCAATGTGGACGCCGTGGCGTACGGAATGCTGTTCGAGCGGTTCCTCTCCTCCGACCGCGACGGCCCGCCCGACATCGACCTCGACATCGAATCGGGCCGCCGCGAAGCGGTCATCCAGTACGTCTACGAGAAGTACGGCCGCGACCGGGCCGCGCTGGTGGCCAACGTGGTCACCTACCGGCCGCGCTCGGCGGTCCGCGACGCCGCCAAGGCCCTCGGGTACGGCAACGACCAGGCCCTGGCCTGGTCCAAGCGCCTCCACCGCTGGGGCGGCGTGGACCCCGCCGAGGCCGAGGGCATCCCCGCCGACGTCCAAGCCCTCGCCGGCGACCTCGTCAACCTGCCGCAGCACCTGGGCATCCACCCCGGCGGCATGGTGCTCACCGAGCAGCCCGTCAGCGAGATCGTGCCGGTCGAACCGGCCCGCATGAAGGACCGCACCGTCCTCCAATGGGACAAAGAGGACTGCGCGGACGCGCACCTCGTCAAGTTCGACCTCCTCGGCCTGGGGATGCTCGAGGCCCTGCACCGCATGGTCGACCTCATCGGCGACTTCCACGGCGACCCGATCGACCTCGCCCGGATCGACCTGAACGAGGAGGTCGTCTACGAGATGCTGCAGCGCGCCGACACCGTGGGCGTCTTCCAGGTCGAGTCCCGCGCCCAGATGGCGACCCTCCCGCGCCTGCAACCGAAGGAGTTCTACGACCTCGTCGTCGAGGTCGCCCTCATCCGGCCCGGCCCCATCCAGGGCGGCTCGGTCCACCCCTACCTGCGCCGCAGGCACGGCGAGCCCTGGGAGCACCTCGTGCCCGCCAAGCTGATGCCCGCCCTGGAGAAGACCCTCGGCGTGCCGCTGTTCCAGGAGCAGCTCATGCAGATCGCCATCGACGCCGCCGGGTTCAACGGCGGCGAGGCCGACAAGCTGCGCAGGGCCATGGGCGCCAAGCGGTCCGCCGAGAAGATGGAGGAGCTCCGGCTGCGCCTCTACAAGGGCATGGCCGCGAACGGCATCACCGGCGCGCAGGCCGACCAGGTCTACGAGCAGCTCAAGTCCTTCGCCGACTTCGGCTTCCCCGAGTCGCACGCCGCCTCCTTCGCCCACCTCGTCTACTCCTCCGCGTGGCTCAAATGCCACTACCCGGCCGCGTTCTACGCCGGGCTCCTCGCCAGCCAGCCGATGGGCTTCTACTCCCCCGCCTCGCTCATCGCCGACGCCCAGCGCCACGGCCTCGCCGTCCTCGCCCCGGACGTGAACGCCAGCAACGCGGTCGCCTCGCTCATCCCCTCCGGGCGCGAGCGCCGCGCGCCGATCCTCGGCGAAGCGGACCTGCGCCTGGGCCTCGACAACGTCAAAGGGCTCGGCGAACCGGCCGCGCTGCGCATCGTGGCCGAACGCGAGCAGGACGGCCCGTTCCAGAACCTCGCCGACCTGGCCCGCCGGACCGGACTCGGCAAGGAGCGCATGGAGAAGCTCGCCGTCGCCGGTGCTTTCGAGAGCCTCGAACCGGACCGCCGCAAGGCACTGTGGACGGCCGGGACCGTGGACGAGCGCCCCGGCACGATCCCCGGCACCGGCCCGGCCGCGCCGCCGCCCACCCTGCCCGGCATGAGCGCCGCCGAACTCGCCCGCGCCGACTACACCGGCCTCGGGCTCTCGGTCCAGACCCACCCGATGGAGCTGGTCCGCGCCTCGCTCGACGCCGCCGGGGTCCTGCCCGCCGCGCAGCTGCCGTTCGCCGAGGACGGCACGCGGATCGAGGTCGCCGGGATCGTCACGCACCGCCAGCGCCCCTCGACCGCGAAGGGCGTCACGTTCCTGAGCCTGGAGGACGAGACGGGCATCGCGAACATCGTGTGCTCCCAAGGGCTCTGGAAGCGCTGGCAGAGCGTCGCCTCGGTGGCGAGGGCGCTGGTGATCAGGGGGGCGGTGGAGAAGCCGCTGGATGCGCCGAAGAAGACGATGCCGATGATCGTGGCGGACAAGCTGACGATCCTGGACCTGAACAGCCCCAGTGCGCCGTCGCGGGATTTTCGTTAGGAACCCAGCCATTGAGAACCCGGCCGTTTGGCTCGATCCGCTAGCGCTCCAGGTAGGCCTCGAGGTTGAGGAGGGAGGACCCGAGTCCTTCGGCGTGGTCCTCGGCGCTGATGCCGTCCGGGACGTTCTCGGCGGTGATGGTGACACGGGTGCCGCTCGCGACCGGTTCGAGGGTCCACGCGCTGGTCATCGTGCCGGTGAAGGCGGGGTCATCGGAGACGAAGTCGGCTTCGGTGACGATGCGGGTGTTCGGGACGAGTTCGGTGAAGCGGGCTTCGACGGTGTCGGTGTCGGCGGTGGTCTTGCCGGGTGCGCCGGCGGGGTCGTCGTAGGTGAGGGTCATGCGGTAGCCGCCGCCGGGGCGGGCGTCGTAGTGGTCGAAGCGGCCGGTCATGCCGGCGGGCGGGAGCCAGGCGGCGAGCGCTTCGGGGTCGGTGAGCGCGGTGTAGACGCGGTCGACGGAGGCGGGTATGTCCCTGCTGGCTTGGTCGGTTCGCGGCATCTTCGGACGGTAGCATCCGCCGCTGCGGGCGGGGGCGCGAAAAGGCCCGGCCCCGCGGGGCCGGGCCTTTAGTCGTGCGCTTCTAGTGGGCCGGGACGGCGTCGCCGTTCGGGTTGTCGGCCTTCTTCACCAGGAAGGCGGCGGCCACGGCGACGAGGGCCATGGCGGTGCCGCACAGGAAGGCGAGGTGGATGCCGTCGGCTTCGGCGACCGCTGCGGTCGCGCCGGAGTCGAGGCTCGAGGCGGCGCCGGTGGTCATCAGGGTGATGAACACGGCGGTGCCGACCGCGCCCGCGACCTGCTGGAGGGTGCTCATGATGGCGCTGCCGTGGGGGTAGAGCTCCATGGGCAGGGCGCCGAGCGAGGAGGTCATGAGCGGGGTCATGAGGCTGCTGAGGCCGAGGCTGAGCATGACGTGGATGACCACGACGAACCAGACCTCGCTGCCCCCGTCGAGCATCGTCATGAGGCCGAGGGCGCCCGCGAGCACCATCGAGCCGGGGATGACGAGGGGCCGGGGGCCGACCTTGTCGTAGACGCGGCCGATGAACGGTCCGGAGAGGCCCATGGCGAGGCCGCCGGGGAGGACCACCAGGCCGGTCTCGAGCGTGGTGAGGTCCAGGACGTTCTGGAGGTAGATCGGCAGCAGGATGAGCGAGCCGAAGAGGGTCGCCATCGAGATGAGCAGCATGATGATGCCGACGGTGAACGAGCGGCTCTTGAAGGGCCGCAGGTCCATGAGAGCCGCGTCGCGGCGCTGGAGGCGGAGCTGGCGGAACACGAACAGGGCCAGGGAGACGGCGCCGACCGCGACCGCGGCGTACGGCGGGACCGGGGTGTGGTTCCCGGCCGCCGACTCGCCGAGGCTGCTGAGGCCGTAGATGATGCCGCCGAAGGCCACTGCGGACAGGAGCGCGGAGAGCAGGTCGAGCTTGACCGGGCGCGTCTCGCCGAGGTTCTTGATGAGGACCCCGCCGAGGACGAGGGCCAGTACGGCGATGGGCAGCACGGCGAGGAACATCCAGCGCCAGGTGAGGTTGTTGAGGATGAAGCCGGAGAAGGTCGGGCCGATCGCGGGGGCGACGGCGATGACGATGGTGATGAAGCCCATGGTGCGTCCGCGGCGTTCGGCCGGGACGAAGGTCATCACGGTGGTCATGAGCAGCGGCAGCATGACGGCAGTGCCGCTGGCCTGGATCACGCGGGCGACGACGAGCACGGGGAAGATCGTGGCGACGCCGGCGAGCAGGGTGCCGGCGCAGAAGAGCCCGATGGCGGCGAGGAACACCGTGCGGGTCGTGAAGCGCTGGAGGATGAGGCCGGTCATGGGGATGACGACGGCCATGGTGAGCATGAAGCCGGTGGTCAGCCACTGCACGGTGGCGGCGGTGATCTGGAACTGCTCCATGAGTCGCGGCAGGGCCACGCCCATCACGGTCTCGTTGAGGATCATGACGAACGTGGCCACGAGGAGCACGCCGAGCACGATCTTGATCTGGCGTGACATGCCCGGTTCGGGCGTTGGCGCGGCTTCGGCCTCGGGGGTCTCTGCCGGTCGCTGGTCAACGGTCATGGGGGATGTTTCCTTCGGTGGTGTTCCTGCCCGGTGCACGACGGTCCCGTACCGGAGCCCACCGGGGTGTCGGAGGGTGACGGGACGCGCGCACCGGAAAGTGTCAGTGACTGTCAATCATTGCAGTTGCTACCATCCCGGTCATGGGCGCCGGTGGGAGTCTGCGAGAAGTGTCACGTCGGGCCGTGCAGTCGAGGATCGCACGGACCGCTGAAGCGCTGTTCGTGGCAAAGGGTTTCGAGGAGACGACGGTCGATGAGATCGCCGCCGCCGTCGGCATGTCCCAGCGCAGTTTCTTCCGGTACTTCGCGTCGAAGGACGAGGTGGTGCTCGACAGCGTCGAGCGCCTGGGCGAGGAGCTCTCGGCCCGCCTGCAGGCCCGCCCGCCCGGCGAGTCGGTGTGGGATTCGCTGCGTCGCGCGTTCGATCCGGTGGTGGAGCGCCTGGCCGATCCTGCGGTGCGCGAGCGCGACCGGGTGCTGCACGAGATCGTGAGCGCGAGCCCGCGCCTGCTCGCGGCGTACCTGGGCCGGCTCGACCTGCTGCAGCGTTCGCTCTCGGAGTTGCTGGTGGAGCGGGCCGGGCAGAGCGGGGTCGAGCCGGACGCGGTGGTCGTGCGGGCGATCGTGGGCGGGGCGTTCGCGTGCCTCCAGGCGGCGTCGCTCCATTGCGGCACCGATCCGGAGGTGTTCGGACCCTGCCTGGACCGGACGATGGAGGCGCTGCGCCCGGTCGCGGCCTGACGGCTGGTCCGGGGTTCGCGACCTAGTGCCGGTGGTGCTGGTGCACGACCGCGTGGCCCTTGCCGCGGGAGATGAGCCAGCGGTTGATCGGGACGGTGACCACGAAGGCGATCGCGAGCGCGGCGGCCAGGATGAGCCAGAACCGCGGGTCGGCCAGGCCCATCTCCATCGCGCCGGGCATGGCGAGGATGAAGCCGTTGTCGACGATCTCCATGACCGCGATCGAGATGGTGTCGGCGGCGAGCGCGACCTTCAGTGCGTCCTTGAAGGACAGTCCGGCGCGCATGACGCCGCGCATCGTCAGGGCGTAGCCGAAGAGGAACGCGAGGGTGATCGCGAGGGCGATGGTGGCCGCGCCGTGCCAGCCGAGGGCGGTGCCGATGACGACGCCGAGGACTTCGCCGATGGCGCAGCCGGTGAGGCAGTGGAGGGTCGCGGAGGCGGCCATGCGCCAGCTCGCGGGGGTCGGCTTGTCGCCGTGGGACGCGTGGTCCTCGTGGTGCCCGTGTCCGGTGTGGCCTTCATGCGCGGCGGGCTCGTGGTGGTCGTGGTGCTCATGGGCGGAGTGGTCCACGGTTGCTCCTCAATGCTGGGCGGCCAGGGGCGGCCGCGACCGCATCACTATATACCCCCCTAGGGTATGTTGCAAGAGGGGTTGGGGTGGCGGGACGGCGAATGCCCTGCGGCACGCCCGCCGCCGTAGGAAGATCCACAGTGCAGGATCGAGGACGGGGGGCGGCATGGGTGGGACTTCCGGAGGTCCGGCCCCGGAACGGCTCGGCGCGCGATACGCGCGCGTGCTCGCTCTCGCCGGCCTCGTCGGCGTTCCGGTCTCCGTGGCCGCCTTCGCGTTCCTCGCGCTCCTGCACTGGCTGACCGGCTTCGTCTGGGAGGACCTGCCCGAGCGGTGGGGACTCGACCCGGTGCCGTGGTGGTGGCCGGTCCCCTGGCTCCTCGTCGGCGGCGTGCTCGTCGCGGTCGCCGTCAGCCGCCTGCCCGGGCATGGCGGGCATGTGCCGATCGCGGGCCTCTCGGCCGAACCCGTGCCGCCCTCGCATCTGCCCGGCATCCTGCTCGCGGCGCTCGGCGGCCTGCCGCTCGGCGTCGTGCTCGGCCCTGAAGCGCCGCTCATGGCCGTGGGCGCGGCCCTCGCGACGATCCTCGCCGGCCGCTGGATCGCACGCGGTCCGGAGAACGCCCTCGTCAGCACGTCCGGTTCCGCCGCGGCCGTCGCCGTGATCTTCGGCAGCCCGCTCGTGGCGGCCGTGTTCATCCTCGAATCGGCGGGCCGCGCCGGCCTCCGGCAGACCCTGGTCGTCCTCCCGTGCCTGCTCTCGGCCGGGGTCGGCGCGCTCGTGTTCACCGGGCTCGGCGAGTGGACGGGCCTGGCGGTGCCCTCGCTCAGCCTCCCCGGGCTCGACGTCCCGGCCCGCCCCGACCTCGCCGATCTGCTGTGGACGATCCCGCTCGCGGTGGTCATCGCGGTGGGGGTGCGCCAGGTCCACCACCTCGGGCGGCGCCTCGTCCCGCACGCGACGCGGCGGCCCGCGCTCATGGCGATGGTCGCCGTGGCCGTCACCGCCGCCGCCGCAGCGGCGTATTCACTGCTGACCGGGCGTTCCCCCGTCGAGGTGCTGCTGTCCGGGCAGGAGGGGCTGGGGACGTTCACGCAGGAGGGCGACGTGCCCGGGGCCTGGGCACTCGCGGCACTGCTGGTGTTGAAGGGCCTGGCGTACGCGGTGTCGCTCGCGACGCTGCGCGGCGGTCCGATCTTCCCGGCCCTGTTCCTCGGCGCGGCCTTCGGCGTGCTCCTCAGTGGACTTCCGGGTTTCGGCACCGCCCCGGCGATGGCCGCGGGCATGGCCGCCGCCACCGCGGCGATCCTCCCGCTGCCGGTCTCGGCGGCGGTCCTCGTCACGCTGCTGCTCGGGTCCGGGGCCGCCGGGATGACCCCGATCGTGCTCATCGCCGTCGTCGTCGCGTTCGCGACCGAGCGGCTCATCGACCGGGACGGCGGCGAAGCGCGCGAGCCGGCCCCCGGACCGGCGTAGGAGGCGACCGTGCAGGGCGAGGAGGGAGGCGGCATGCGACCGCACCGGCTGCGCTGGACGCTCGCGGGCGTCGCGCTCATGGTGCTGTACCTGGTCGTGCCGATCCGCAGCGAGCCCGACGCCGCCGTCCTGGTCCTGCGCTGGTGCGCCACCGCCGTGCTGCTCGCGGCCGTCGCGGTCGCCATCCGCTGGCAGGCGGTGCGGCAGATCCGCGAGCCCGACGCCCCCCTCGGCGCGATGGTCGTCGGCATCCTCGCCGGACTGCTGGTGTTCGCGCTCGTCGACTACGCCGTGGCCGTCTACCGGCCCGGCGAGTTCACGGGCCTGGACACCCGCGTGGACGCCCTCTACTACGCGCTCAGCACGCTGCTCACCGTCGGATACGGGGATGTCTCGGCGCAGGGCCAGGTCGCCCGCGCCCTCCTCTGCGTCCAGATGGCCTTCAACGTCACCGTGATCGCCGGCTCGGCCTCGCTCGTCGCCCAGAAGTTCGCCCGGCGCGCCCGCATCCGTCGCCCGCGGTCCTGAACGCCGACGCGCCTGCACCGTGTCCGCAGCATGGAACTCTCGCGTTCGCTCCGCAAGCGGTACCTGCCGACCGCGCTAGGGGAAGGCCCTAGCCGCCCGCGATGCCGGGCCCGCAGACCGTCCCCGGGGCGTGGAGCAGGGCCAGCGCGTCGGGTTCCTTGAGGACCTCAAGGGTCGAGGAGTCCAGGCCCGCCTCGGCCCGGAGGCCATTGATACTGCGGTTCGTCAAGCCGGGCGCGAACATCACGCCCGCGAACCCGGCCACCAGGACCGGGATCGCGGCGATGCGCAGGATCTGCGTCCAGTCGCCGTCGACGCCGATCGCGGGGAGGACGCCCCAGCCGACGATCATCGCGGCCAGCCCGATCACACCCGTGAGGACACCCGCCGAGGACACGCGGTTGTAGCGCGCCGCGGCCTTGTCGACGACCTCCTCGAAGGCGTACAGGTCCGCCAGCGCCAGGCGCCGCGTGGTCGCGTAGCGGAGGTACTTCAGTCCCTTCGGCGCCTCCTGCTTCGGATCGAAGTGATCGAGGGCCTTCGGGGACGCCTGGACCGCCGAACCGTCCGCGGTGAGGTGCCATTGGACCGCCCGGGCCTGCTGCGGCTGCTTCATGCTTCCTGCCTCCCTGCCGGAGGCCTGACACCCCCGCGCCTGCGTCGGTACCGAGTATGACCGCCCTTCGCCAGCGCCTGAACGCGGCCGGGACGCGCGGAGCGGGACCCGGACCGTCGCGCTCCGGGCCGACCTGATTCACGGGACAGGCGCTAGGCCGCCAACGGGATCGCGCGCTGCGCTGGTCCGGTGTAGGCGCTCAGCGGCCGGATCAGGGCGTTCGACTCCAGCTGCTCGATCACGTGCGCGGTCCAGCCGGTGATGCGGGACATGACGAACAGCGGCGTGAACATCGGGATGTCGAAACCCATGAGGTAGTAGGCGGGCCCGGCCGGGAAGTCGAGGTTCGGGTGGATGCCCTTGGCCGCCATCATGGCCGCCTCGAGCTCCTCGTACATCGCGACCCAGCGCTGACCGCCCTGGAGCTCGGCCATGTCGATGAAGGCGGCCTTCATGGTCGGGACGCGCGAGTCGGCGTCCTTGTAGACGCGGTGCCCGAAGCCCATCACCTTCTCCTTGGCGGCCAACCGCTCCCGCAGCCAGTCCCCGGCGAGCGCGGGGTCGTCGATCTCGAGCATCATGCGCATGACGGCCTCGTTCGCGCCGCCGTGGAGCGGTCCCTTGAGAGCGCCGATCGCGGCGGTGACGGCCGAGTAGATGTCCGAGAGCGTCGAGGCGACGGTGCGGGCGGTGAACGTGGAGGCGTTGAAGCTGTGCTCGGCGTAGAGGATCATCGAGATCTCGAAGCAGCGCAGCACTTCCGGGGCGGGCACGGTGCCGAAGCACATGTGGAAGAAGTTCTCGGCGAAGCCCAGGCCCGGGTCGGGGGCGATGCGGCCCTGGCCCCGGCGGCGGCGGAAGTCGTGGGCGACGATCGTGGGGAGCTTGGCGAACATCGCTTCGGCCTTGGCGCGGTTGGCGGCCGGGCTGTTGTCGTCCTCGGCCGGGTCCTCGGCGCCGAGGCAGGAGACGGCGGTGCGCAGCAGGTCCATCGGGTGGCAGTTGTCGGGGACGCGGTCGACGACGCTGATGGTGGAGCGGGTGACCTCCCGCTGCGCGCCTTCGCGTTCACTGAGGCGGGCGAGCGCGGCGGCGTCGGGCAGCTCGCCGTACCAGATGAGGTGGGCGACGGCCTCGAAGGAGCAGCTGCGGGCGAGTTCCTGCACGGGGTAGCCGCGGTAGGTGAGGGAGTTCGTCTCGGGGACGACCTCGCTGATGGCGGTGGTGTCGGCGACGACTCCGGCCAGGCCCTTGCGGATGTCGATGCTCATGCGTCCCTCCCGGGGATCTGGAAATCGAAGAGCTGCTTGTCGAACGCGCTGTAGGCGGCGTAGTCCACGAGTTCGTAGAGGCGGGCGCGGGTCTGCATTCGGTCCACATGGGACTCTTGCGTGCCCTCGGTCTCGAGGGTGTCGAAGAGGTCTTCGACGGCGCCCATGGCGGCGCGGAGGCTCGAGACGGGCCAGATCACGAGGTTGTAGCCGAGGTCCTCGAGTTGCCGGGCGGTGAGGCCGGGCGAGGTGCCGAACTCGGTCATGTTCGCCAGGAGCGGCACGTCGACCGCCTCGCGGAAGGCCGCGAACTCGGCTTCGGTGCGCAGGGCCTCGGGGAAGACCATGTCCGCCCCGGCGTCCACATAGGCCTTGGCGCGGTGGATCGCGGCGTCCAGGCCCTCGATGGCGCGGGCGTCCGTGCGGGCGCAGATGACGAAGTCCGGGTCGGTGCGGGCCTGGACGGCGGCGCGGACGCGTTGCAGCATCGCGGCGGCCGGCACGACCTCCTTGCCGTCGAGGTGGCCGCAGCGCTTGGGGTTGACCTGGTCCTCGAGGTGGCAGCCGGCGAGCCCGGCGTCCTCGAAGGCCGCGATGGTGCGGGCGACGTTCGCCGCCTCGCCGAAGCCGGTGTCGGCGTCGATGAGGGTGGGCAGGTCGGTGGCGCGGGCGATCTGGCCGCCGCGCCCGGCGACCTCCGTGAGCGTGGTGAGGCCGATGTCCGGCAGCGCGAGGTCGGCGGCCAGCGCTGCGCCGGAGACGTAGACGCCTTCGAAGCCGCGATCGGCGACGGCGCGGGCGACGAGCGGCGAGAACGCGCCGGGGAGGCGCTGGAGGCGGCCGGAGGCGAGCCCGGCGCGCAGTGCGCGGCGCTTCTGGGACGGTGAGACGCGTGGTGTCATCGGAAGAGTCCTCCGGTCTCCGGTGCGGTGAGCGTGCCGGGAGGGGCGGCGAGGTTGAGGGCGCGTACCTCGGCGGCGTCGAGGGTGTCGATGCGGCAGGCGAGGTCGAGGAACCGGTCCTGTTCGGACGGTTCGATGACACCGTCGGCGAGGGTGCGGAACTTCTGCAGGTACTGCTCGCGGGCGAAGGGCCGCGCGCCTCTGGGGTGGGCGTCGGCGACGGCGAGTTCGTCGTCGAGCGTGGTGCCGTCGTCGAAGACCACGGTGACGTGGCCGCCGAACGCGCGCTTGTCGGGGTCGGGGTCGTGGTAGCGGCGGGTCCACTCCTGGTCCTCGAGGGTGCGGATCTTGCGCCAGAGCGCCACGGTGGAGTCGCGGTGGGCGCGTTCGGGGGTGTAGGAGCGCTCGTGGTGCCAGTCGCGGTCTTCGAGGGCGACGGCGAAGATGTACATGATGGAGTGGTCGAGGGTCTCGCGGCTGGCGTCGGGGTCGGTCTTCTGCGGGTCGTTCGCGCCGGTGCCGATCACGTTGTGGGTGTGGTGGCTGGTGCGGATCACGATCTCGGCGATGCGCGAGAGGTCGTTGATGCGCGGTGCGAGGCGGCGGGCGAGGTCGATGAGGGCCTGGCTCTGGTATTCGGCGGAGTGCTCCTTGGTGTAGGAGTCGAGGATGGCGCGCTTGGGTTCGCCGGGGGCGGGCAGCGGCACCGTGTAGCGGGCGTCCGGTCCGCTGAGGAGGCGGGCGATGACGCCGTCCTCGCCTTCCCAGATGGGTGAGGGCGCGCCTTCGCCGCGCATGGCGCGGTCGACCGCTTCGATCGCGGCCTTGCCGGCGAACGCGGGCGCGTAGGCCTTCCAGGAGGAGATCGCGCCCTTGCGGGACTGGCGGGTGGCGGTGGTGGTGTGCAGCGCTTGGCCGATGGCCTGGTAGATCACCTCGGCGTCGAGGCCCATGAGGGTGCCGATGCCGGCGGCCGCGGCGGGGCCGAGGTGGGCGATGTGGTCGATCCGGTGCTCGTGCAGGCAGATGCCGCGCACGAGGTCGATCTGGATCTCGTAGCCGGTGGCGATGCCGCGCACGAGTGCCGCGCCGTCGAGGCCGCGGTGCTGGGCGGCGGCGAGCACCGGCGGGATGTTGTCGCCGGGGTGGGAGTAGTCGGCGGCGAGGAACGTGTCGTGGAAGTCGAGTTCGCGCACGGCGACGCCGTTGGCCCAGGCGGCCCATTCGGGCGAGCTGCGCACCTCGGGGCCGGCGCCAAAGACGGCCGCGCCGGGGCGGTAGGGGTGCGCGAAGGCCTGGGCGCGGGCGTTGGCGACCGGGCGGCGGGCGAGGGACGCGGCCGCGACGGCGGCGTTGTCGATGACCCGGTTGCCGATCATCTCGGCCACGTCGGGTTCGACCGGGACGGGGTCGACGGCGACCTCCGCGAGTTTCCAGGCCAGCTCCTGTTCGCGCGGCAATGCCTCACGGGAGGCGTGGGCGCGGACGTGGTGCTCGATCATGCAGCGGCTCCTTCGACGAGTATCTTCACAGTATGTACAACCACCGATGCTCTTGAAAGCACTGAACATGTGGTTTCTTGTGGAAATATCGGCCCCGTTCTGTGAATGTTGTGAAAGGACCTGATGATGGCGTTGAGGACGGCCAAGGTGGGGTTGCGGCTGCGCCGGTTCCGCGAGGAGCAGGGCCTCACCCAGGCCTCGCTCGCCACCGCGCTGGGCATCTCCACGAGCTATGTGAACCAGATGGAGTCCAACCAGCGGCCCATCACGGGCCCGGTGCTGCTGCGCCTGGCCGAGGTCTTCGACGTGGACGTGCAGCGGTTCTCGGCGGCCGAGAGCGACCGGCTCGACGCGCAGCTGCGGGACGCGCTCGCCGACACCGCGCACGCCGAGCAGGTCGGGCCGCACCAGACCCGCGAACTCGCCGAGGGCATGCCGGAGCTGGCGCGGTATGTGGTCGACCTGCACCGGCGCTACCGGCACGCGGTCGAGCGCAACACCGCGATGAGCGCCGAGCTGGACGCCGGGGCCGCGCCCACCGCGTACGAGGAGGTGCGGGACCTGTTCTACGCCAAGCGGAACTACGTGCCCGAGCTGGACGAGGCGGCCGAGCGGATCGCCGCCGGACTCGACCCGGCGGACCTCGCCGCCGGGCTCACGCGGCTCCTGGCGGCGCGGCATGACACCGCGGTCGCCGAGCTGGCGGCGGACGAGCAGGCCGGGGCGAAGCGCCGGTTCGACCCCGAGGGCCGGGTCCTGCGCGTCTCGCCGCTGCTCTCCCCCGGCCAGCGCGCGTTCCAGCTCGCCACGCACTTGGCGCTGGTCGAGCACGCCGACCTCATCGAGGGCCTCGTGGCCGCCGCGGACCTCTCGGGGCCGGAGGCCAGGTCGCTGGCGCGGATCGGCCTGGCGAACTACTTCGCGGGCGCGCTGATCCTGCCGTACGGGGTGTTCCGCAGTGCCGCAGAGGAACTGCGGTACGACCTGGACCTGCTGCAGCGGCGGTTCCGGGTGGGGTGGGAGACGGTGGCGCACCGGTTGAGCACGCTGCAGCGGCCGGGGGCGCGGGGCGTGCCGTTCTTCTTCGTGCGGGTGGACCGGGCGGGGAACATCTCGAAGCGGCAGTCGGCCACGGACTTCCACTTCTCGCGCGTGGGGGGCAGTTGTCCTCTGTGGAACGTGTACGAGGCGTTCGCGCACCCCGGGGAGATCCGCACGCAGCTGGCGCAGATGCCGGACGGGCGGTCGTACTTGTGGGTGGCGCGCACGGTGACCCGGCGCTACGGCGGGTTCGGGACGCCGGCGAAGACCTTCGCGATCGGCCTGGGCTGCGACCTGCACCATGCGCACCGCCTGGTGTACGCGGACGGGCTCGACCTGGCGAGTCCGGCGGCGCTGACCCCGATCGGGCCGGGGTGCAAGGTGTGCGACCGCTCGGGCTGCCCGCAGCGGGCGTTCCCGGCGATCGGCAGGCCCCTCGATGTGACGGACCACCGCAGCGGGTTCACCCCGTACCCGTCCTCGGCGTAGGCCCGCGCCGAGCGGGCCGGTCGCGGACCGGCCCCCTCCTCCGGACCCGCCTTAGCCGATGGCCTCGGCCAGCGCCGCAACGCCGCGGTCGATCTCCTCGGGCTCGATGACGAGCGGCGGGGCGATGCGCACCGTGCGCTGGTGGGTCTCCTTGGCGAGCACGCCGAGTCGGAGCATCCGCTCGCAGACCTCGCGCGCGGAGGGAGCGGTGGGGGCGAGGTCGACGCCGGCCCACAGGCCGCACACCCGGATCGCGTCTACTTTGGACCGGTCGAGTCCGGCCAGGGCGCCTTCGAGGTGCTTGCCGAGGTCGCGGGCGCGCTGCTGCCATTCGCCGGTGGCGAGCATGGCGACGACCTCGGTGCCGACGGCGGCCGCGAGCGGGTTGCCGCCGAACGTGGACCCGTGGGTGCCGGGTGTGAAGACGTCCATCACCTCGCGGTCGCAGGCGACGGCCGAGAGCGGGACGATGCCGCCGCCGAGGGCCTTGCCGAGCAGGTACACGTCGGGCGTGACGTTCTCGCGGTCGCACGCGAACGTGTGGCCGGTGCGGCCCAGGCCCGACTGGATCTCGTCGGCGATCATGAGCACGTTGCGCTCGTCGCACAGGCGGCGCACTTCGGCGAGCCAGCCGGCGGGCGGGACGATGACGCCCGCTTCGCCTTGGACCGGTTCGAGGAGCACGGCCGCGGTGTCGGGGCCGACGACGGCGGCGAGCGCGTCGATGTCGCCGTAGGGGACGGAGTCGAAGCCGCCGTCGAAGGGCCCGAAGCCCTCGCGGGAGCCGGGGTCGGAGGAGAACCCGACGATGGTGGTGGTGCGGCCGTGGAAGTTCCCGTCGAACACGGCGATCCGGGCCCGGCCGGCGGCGATGCCCTTGCGTTCGTAGCCCCATTTGCGGGCGGCCTTGATGGCGGTCTCGACCGCTTCGGCGCCGGTGTTCATGGGCAGCACGGCGTCCTTGCCGGTGAGGGCGGCGAGGCCGGAGAGGAGCGGGCCGAGCGCGTCGGTGCGGAAGGCGCGCGAGGCGAGGGTGATCCGGTCGAGCTGGGCGTGCGCGGCGGCGGTCAGGCGCGGGTGGCGGTGGCCGAAGTTCACGGCCGAGTACGCGGCGAGCCAGTCGAGGTAGCGGTTGCCCTCGGTGTCGGTGACCCAGGCGCCCTCGCCTGCGGCGATGACGACCGGCAGCGGGTGGTAGTTGTGCGCGCCGTACTGCTCTTCGAGGTCGGTGAGGTGGCTCGAACGGTTCACAGGTGGCCTTTCTCGGGTCGAGGCGCCGCGGCGGTGCCGACGGTTCCCGGCGTCCATGGCGTGCCGGCTGCTACCAGCATGACGCGGCGACGGCGGTCACGGCGACGCCGCCGGTGCGCGGCGCGGTCACCAGCCGTCGAATGCGTTTGTCGAACGGTAAACCTCGGTGCAAGCTGGTGGACCGGGGCCCTCCACAGGACCGGGCCCGACCCATGCCGCCGTCCGATTGGATGACCGTGACCAGCACCGCCCTGCCCGCCCGCACCGACCCCGCCCTCGTGCACTGGCGCAACGCCGTGTTCGCGGTCTTCGTCCTCTCGGGGTTCGTGTTCGCCAACTGGGCCGCGCGCGTCCCCAACATGCGCGACCTCCTCGGTGCGACCACTCAGGAGATGGGCGTGCTCATCCTGGGCCTCTCGGCCGGGGCGATGGTCGGGCTCATCGCCGCGAGCCACGTGGTGGCCCATCTGGGGGCGACGGCGGCGATCCGCTGGTTCCTCGCGCTGACGGCGGTCGGCCTCATCGCGATCGGCCTCATCGCCGGGTTCGCGCCCTCGTACTGGGCGCTGTTCGCGGCGCTGATGGTCCTCGGCGCGGGCAACTCGGTGCTCGACGTGGCCATGAACCTCTCCGGCGCGGCCAACGAGCGGCGCATCGGCAAGACCCTGATGCCGATGTTCCACGCGGGCTTCAGCGTCGGCACGATGCTCGGCGCGGGCCTGGGGGCGCTCACCGAGCAGCTCGGCGTCAGCGCCGGCGTGCACCTCACGGCCGTGGGCGCCGCGGTGCTCTTCTCGTCCGCGTACGTCGTGAAGCACCTGCAGCCGGCCGAGGAGCCGCGCGAGGCCGTGCCGGGCGAACGGGCCGGGTGGCGCACCCGCCTGTCGGCGTGGACGGACGTGCGCGTGCTGCTCATCGGCCTCATCATCCTCGGCATGGCCTTCACCGAGGGCACCGCGAACGACTGGCTCGGCCTGGCGATGGTCGACGGCTACGGCCTCACCAACCCCGGCGGCGCGGCCGTCTTCGCCGTGTTCGTCACCGCGATGACCGCCGGGCGGGCCTTCGGCGGGCTGTTCCTCGACAGGTTCGGGCGCGTGCCGGTCCTGGCCGGGTCGGCGCTGCTGGCGCTGGCGGGGCTGCTGCTGGTGATCCTCGGCCCGACCGCGCCGGTCGCGATCGTCGGCACGGTCCTGTGGGGCCTGGGCGCGTCGCTGGGATTCCCCGTGGGCATGTCGGCCGCCGCGGACGACCCCGAGAAGGCCACCGCGAACGTCGCGGTCGTGGCCACCGTGGGGTACTGCGCCTTCCTCATCGGGCCGCCGCTCATCGGCATCATGGGCGAACAGGTGGGGCTGCGGAACGCGTTCTACGTGGTGCTCGTGCTCGTCGCCGTGGCGCTGCTGTGCTCCCCCGCGGCGCGCAAGCCCAAGGCGTGAGGGTCCGGCGCGGGCGGTCGGACCCGCGCCGGACGACCGGTTACGTGGTGACGCGGAAGGTCGCGTCGGCCCGCTCCTGGGCGGTGGCGACCGGGTCGAGCCGCAGCGCGTACCCGTAGTGGCGGATGTAGCGGGTCGGGAAGTTGTAGGAGGTGAACGAGCTCCACGACGAGTCGGCCAGACCCGCGACGCGGTTGAACGTGGCGTCGGCGTTGAACGTGCCCCCGGAGGCGCGCGGGGCGAGCACGAAGTCGTAGTCGACGTGCCGCAGGAAGTGCCCGGGGAAGTTCACCGACTCGAACGAGACCGCGCCCGAGGAGGCCAGGCCCGGCACGAGCCGGAACTGGGAGTCCTGGAGGGGGCTCACGCCCGGGTCGATGCGCACGTCGAAGTTGGCGTGGCGCACGTAGCGGTCCTGGAAGTTATAGGACTGGAGCCGGTTGAACACCGGGTTCTGGTAGCGGTTCAGGACCCGCGTCTCCTCGGCCTGGGTGACGTTGAGGACGAAGCCGTGGCGCTTCAGGTTGCTCCCGAGGCTGTAGCCGGAGACCTTCCGGTAGCCGGAGACTGCGGCCGGGTTGGTGGTGAGCACGGGCATGTAGCCGCGGCCGGTGGCGTACTGGTCGAGCCACAGCGCCCATTCGTTGCGGTCGTTGAACTTCGCCCACATGGGCCCTTCGACGCCGCTGCCGGTCAGGTTCGCGAGGTCGCCGAGGCGGGTCCAGGAGCCGGTGAGCGAGTTCGCCCCCTCGATGACGATCTGGGTCGCCTTGGAGGCGCGGTAGTAGCGGTAGGTGCCGCCCGCGACCTCGACGATCTGGGTGTCGATGATGCCTTCGGTGCCGGCCGGGTTGACGTACACCTGCGGGCTGGTGATGGAGCGGAAGTCGGTGGTGCGGGCGCTCCAGATGCGGTGCTTCTTGATGCCGTTCAGGGTCGAGTTGGTGGCCCAGTAGAGCAGGAAGTTCCCGGCGGACGCGTCCCAGATGGCCTCGGGGGCCCAGGCGTCGCCCGCGTCGCCGATGGACGCGGCGACGGGCAGCGACCAGGGGATCGACCAGTTGACGAGGTCGGTGGACTCCCACACGATGAGGTTCCTGCTGCCCCTGTTGGCGGCGTCGTTCCAGGACGTGCCCGAGCCGATGTGCAGGTCGGTGGCGACGATCCAGTAGCGGTTCCCGGCGGGGTTGCGCACGATGATCGGGTCGCGGACGCCCTTGGTGCCGATGGGCGTGCGCAGCACGATCTGGCCGCGGTTGAGGTCGGTCCAGTTGAGGCCGTTGTCGGAGTGGGCGAGGTAGATCTGCTCGCCGCCGGAGCCCTCGCCGATGAAGTGGGCCATGAGGTAGCCGGTGTAGGCGGTCTGGGCCGCCGCCGGCGATGCCGGAAGCAGCGCGGCGGCGGGGACGGCGGCGGCGGCCGCGATGAGGCCGCGGCGGCTGAGCCGCGGCGTGGTGCGGTGTGAGGGCGGTGTCGACATTGACGCTCCAAGGGGCTGTGCAGCTGAAATGGTGATGTGAAGGGTAACAATCAACATCGACGGAGTCAATATCTTCGATATTTAACGAGAGCGCTCCAGTCCCCGCAGCTGATTCATAGGCGTCGCCTATAAGGCGGAGAGGAGGTGTGTCTTGGACCCGGTATGTCACCCGGTGAGAGAGTGATCCGAGTCTATCCCTCAAGGAGGAGGCATGACGTCAACCGCACCGGAGCAGCCGCAAGAGGCAACGCCCGCAAGCACACCCGTTGAAGGACCCCGCACCGACGTCGAGCAGGCGCTCCTCGGCGGCAGCACCTACCGCAGCCTCTCCGAACTCGGCCGCTCCGGCGCCGAGGCTCGGTTCGAGCGGGGCCGCCGCCTCGTCGGCTGGTTCCTCGCCCCCGCCGTCTCGCTCCTGTTCTTCTTCCTGCCCATGGACCTCCCGGGCGAGCAGCAGAGCCTCGCGGCAGTGCTCCTCGGCGTGGTCGTGCTCTGGATCTGCGAGCCGATCCCCATCCCCATCAGCGGCCTCATCGGCGTCTCCGCCATCATCCTGCTCGGCGTGGCCCCCTCCGACGACGTGCTCGCTCCCTTCGGCTCCACCACCATCTTCACCTTCATCGGCGCGTTCATCCTCGCTCAAGCCATGCTCAAACACGGTGTGGCCCAACGCATCGCGTTCGCCATCCTCGCCATCCCCGGGGTCGGGCGCTCCACCTTCCGCACCATCATCGCCTTCGGCGCCATCACCTGCATCCTCTCGGCGTTCGTCTCCAACACCGCCACCGTCGCGATGCTCATGCCCACCGCCCTGGGCATCCTCGCCGTCATCGCCAAGCTCATGCAGGACCAGGGCGTCGTACGCCCCGACTTCGACCCGATGACGCTGCGCGTCGGCGCGGCCCTGATGCTCATGCTCGCCTACGGCGCCAGCGTCGGCGGCCTCCTCACCCCCGTCGGCTCCCCGCCGAACCTGATCGGGCGCGGCCTCATCGAAGAGGCCACCGGCGAGCGGATCTCCTTCGGGCAGTGGATGCTCACCGCACTCCCCATCTGCCTGCTCATGTTCGTGATCCTCTTCGTGGTCCTGCTGCTCATCAACAAGCCGGAAGTGCGCCGCATCGAAGGCGTCGAGGAGTACATCCGCGAGCAGCGCATCGCGCAGGGCCCCATGAGCCGCGCCGAGAAGAACACGGTGACCGCCTTCGCCGTCACCGTCACCCTCTGGCTCGTCCCCGCCGTCGTCGGCCTCGTCTCCGGCACCGGCTCCGAGGCCTACGCCCTTGTGGACGACCGCCTCAACGAAGGCGTCGCGGCCGTCATCGGCGCCGCCCTCCTGTTCATCCTCCCGGTCAACTGGTCCAAGCAGCAGGCGACGATGACCTGGAAGGACGCCGGGAAGATCGACTGGGGCACCATCCTGCTCTTCGGCACCGGCATCATCTTCGGCGCCATGCTCTCCGCGACCGGCCTCGCCGAGACCATCGGCAACGGCGCGGCCGACACCTTCGGCATCACCAGCGCCTTCGCCATCACCGCGTTCGCCGTGCTCCTGGCGATCGTCATCTCCGAGACCACGAGCAACACCGCCTCGGCGGCGGTCGTGGTGCCGATCATCATCCCGCTCGCCGCCGCCACCGGCGTCGATCCGCTCGTCCCGGCGCTGGCGGCCACGTTCGCGGCCTCGCTCGGGTTCATGCTGCCGGTGTCGACGCCGCAGAACGCGATCGTCTACGGCACCGGCTGCGTGCCGATGACGCGGATGATCCGCTCCGGCATCGCGTTCGACATCATCGGCGGCGTGCTCATCACCCTCACGGTGCCGACGATGGTGGCGCTCACCAACATCGGAGGCTGACAGGCCCGGGCCCGCCCGGGCGTCCCGGGCGGGCCTAGACTCCGAAAAACGGCGAAACGGACGGGGGAGGGCCATGGACGCGCGCCAGCTCGGGTACTTCCTCGCCGTGGTCGACCACGGCGGCTTCGGCCGGGCCGCCGAGCAGATCCACATCGCGCAGCCCTCGCTCTCGCAGGCGATCGGGAACCTCGAGCGGGAACTGGGCGTGCAGCTGTTCCACCGGGTCGGGCGCGGCGTGGTGCTCAGCGAGGCGGGCCGCCAGCTCGTCGAACCGGCCCGGCAGGTGCTGCGCGACCTCGACGCGGCCCGCGCGGCGGCGCAGGCGGTGAAGGGGCTCCAGACGGGCCGGCTGGACCTGGTGTCCATGCCCTCCCCCGGGATCGAGCCGCTCACCGAGATGATGTGCCGCTTCGCCGAGAAGCACCCGGCCGTGGAGTTCCGGGTGGACGGCGCGTTCACGGCCGACGAGGTGGTGGCGAGCGTGCGGACCGGGGTGGCCGAGATCGGGCTGCTCGGTTCGGCGGGCGACGTGCGCACCGCCGAGCTGCGGGTGCAGCCGATCGCCGACCAGGCGCTGGTGCTGGTCTCCCCGCCCGACCACGGCCTGCCCGAGAGCGACATCGTGCGCGACACCGATCTGGAGGGCATGCGGCTCATCGTGTCGCAGTACGGGACGTTCATGCGCCGCTTCGTCGACGACCTGATCGCGCGGGGCATCGGGGTGCGGATCGCGGCTGAGGTCGCGCACCGCACGTCGATCCTGACGCTGGTGCTGGCCGGGTTCGGGCACGCGGTGATGCCCTCGTCGTGGACGCCGCTGGCCGAGCGCGCCGGGGCCGCGGTGCACCGGATCGAGCCGGCGTGGGACCTGCGCATCGCGCTCGTGAGCCGCCCGAGCGGATTGACGCCGGCGGCGCAGGCGTTCCTGGAACTGGCCGCCGACTGGCGGCGATAGGTCGAGCCGATCGCGGTGATACCGGATCGGTCTTGGACACCGCGCCCGGCCGCGTTGTTCACTCGAGGCGAGCATCAGCGCATTCGAGGAGGAGCCATGAGCGCCAGGGAATTCCGCATCGCCGCCATTCCGGCCGACGGGGTGGGCCGCGAGGTCGTGGCCGCCGGGCGGGAGGTCCTGGACGCGATCGCGGCGGACGGCGCGAGCTTCTCGTTCGCGTGGGAGGAGTTCCCGTGGGGCTCGGACTACTACGCCGAGCACGGCGTGATGATGGCCGAGGACGGGCTGGAGACGCTGAAGGACTTCGACGCGATCTACTTCGGCGCGGTCGGCTGGCCCACGGTGCCCGACCACGTGAGCCTGTGGGGGCTGCGGCTCAAGATCTGCCAGGGCTTCGACCAGTGGGCGAACATCCGGCCGGTGCAGTTCCTGCCGGGTGTCGAGAGCCCGCTGCGCAAGGCGGCGGAGACGGACCTGGACTGGGTCGTGGTGCGGGAGAACTCCGAGGGCGAGTACGCCGGGTTCGGCGGCCACACGTTCGCCGCGCGCGAGGACAAGGGCGAGATCGCGGTCCAGTCGGCGCTGTTCACCGAGGTGGGCTGCGAGCGGATCATCCGGTACGCGTTCGAGCTGGCCCGCACGCGGGCGCGCAAGAAGGTCTCCAGCGTCACCAAGAGCAACGCCCAGCAGTACGGGATGGTGCTGTGGGACCAGGTGTTCCAGCGGGTCGCGGCCGAGTACCCGGACGTGGCGACCGAGAGCGTCCTGGTCGACGCGATGAGCGCCAGGTTCGTGCTCCAGCCCGAGTCGCTGTCGGTGGTGGTGGCCTCGAACCTGTTCGCGGACATCCTCTCCGACCTCGGCAGCGCCCTCGCCGGGAGCCTGGGCCTCGCACCGAGCGCGAACCTGAATCCGGAGCGGCGCTTCCCGAGCATGTTCGAGCCGGTGCACGGTTCGGCGCCGGACATCGCGGGCCGGGGCGTGTGCAATCCGATCGGCGCGTTCGGGAGTGCCGCGATGATGCTCGAGCACCTGGGGCTGCACGACGAGTCCGAGGGCCTGCGCAAGGCGATCGAAGCGGCTACGGCCCAAGGCGTTCGCACTCGTGACGTGGGCGGCTCCGCCACCACGAGGGAGGTCACCGAGGCGGTGATCGCGAACCTCCCTGACCGGCGCGGTTGAGCCCGCCGAGCAGCAGGCGTCTGCTAGCGGCGCGAATGCACGTATTCGAGCAGGTCGCCGCGGGTCTGGTCCATGTGGCTGGCCATGGCGTCGCGGGCGGCGAGGCGGTCGCCGGAGGCGAGCGCGGCGACGATCGCGGTGTGCTCGGCGATGGCGTGCTCGCGGATCTCGGCGACGGCGCTGGTCTCGCTGCGGGTCTCGGCGAGCAGCGTGGTCAGCGGCAGGAGGGCCGCCACCAGGATCCGGTTGTCGGCGGCGTGGAGGATCACGTCGTGGAACTCGAGGTCGGCGGCCACGAACGCGGCCACGTCGGTGCTCGCGTGGGCGGCCTTCATGCGTTCGATGAGCTCGCGCATGGCGTCGAGGTGGGTGCCGGTGCGGCGCTCGGCCGCGAGCTGGGCGGCGCCGGTCTCGATCATCATGCGCACTTCGAGCAGCTCGAGCGACGACCGCTCCCGCTCCCCCGCGCTGCGGGCGTGCCGCACGACCGCTTCGAGACCGGTCCACTGGGCGACCGGGGCCACGCGGTGGCGGCGGCCGGGCACCTGCACGATGACGCCCTGGGCCTGGAGCAGCCGCACGGCCTCACGCAGGGTGAGCCGCGAGACGTGCAGGTCCTCCGCGAGCACGCCTTCGGGCGGCAGGGGCTCACCCGGTCGCAGCTTGCCGTCGATGATGGCGTCGAGGACCTGTTCGACCACCTCTTGCGTCCGTGACGCCCGCGCCATCGGTCCTCCTCCCGGTGAATGCCTCGAGCGTAAGGCAGTTGGGGTTCCAGGATGGAACGAGGTCGCTTCCCGTGGGTGGCACGGCCGGGGCGGATCAGGCCGTCACCTGCCCTGTGGACCAGGCCCACGCGGCGATCTCGACGCGGTTGCGCACGCCGAGGCGGCGCTGCACGTTCGCGAGGTGGTTCTTGACGGTGCCCGCGCTGATGAACAGCTCCCCCGCGATCTCATCGTTCTGGAGGCCGCGCGCGACCAGCCGCACCACTTCGAGCTCGCGTTCGCTCAGTGCCTCACCGGATTTGGTCGGCGCCTGCGGCGGGATCATCTTGCGCAGCAGCTTCACGGTGATCTGCGGGCTGATCAGGGTCTCGCCCGAGACGGCCGCGCGGATCGCCTCGATCACGAGGTTCGGGCCCGACCGCTTGAGGAGGTAGCCGCACGCGCCGTCGCGCAGCGCGGTGTACACGTACTCGTCGAGGTCGAACGTGGTCACCACGACCACCTTCACCGGATCGGCGACCTCCGGCACGGCGAGGCGGCGGGTCAGCTCGAGGCCGTCCATCACGGGCATGCGGATGTCGGCGAGCACCACGTCGGGGCGCAGCAGCTCGGCCTGCGCGAGGGCGCTCCGGCCGTCGGCGGCCTCGGCGACCACGCGCATGTCCGGCTGGGCGTCGATCACCATGCGGAAGGCCTCGCGGATGCCCTCCTGGTCGTCGGCGATGAGGACGCGGATGGTCACAGTGGTGCTCCTTCATTGGTGTCCTGCAACGGAAGCCGCAGGGTGATGCGCCAGCCCGAGGGCTCGCGGGGCCCGGCATCGAAGCTGCCGCCGAGGCTCTCGGCGCGCTCGGCCATTCCGGCCAGGCCGAGGCCGGAGGAGTCGCGGAACGACGGTTTCGGCGCGTCCCGGCCGTCGTCCTCGACGCGGAGGCGCAACATTCCGTCCACTTCGGAGAGTTCGATCGACACGGTCGCGGCCGTGGGCGCATGGCGGCGCACGTTGGTGAGCGCTTCGGTGACCGCGCGGTGCACGACCGCCCCCGTCTCGCGGGCAACGGGGCTTGAGAGCCGGAGCTCGAGCACGGCCTGCGGACCGCCGCCCTCGTTGAACCGCTCGACGAGCGCCGGGAGGTCGTCGACCCCGCCGACCGGAGCCCGCGCGGCCTCGCCCGGGTCGCGCAGCAGCGCGAGCGTCCGGTCCATCGAACCGAGCGCCCGCACACCCGCGGTCTCGATGCGCTCCAGCAGCTTCGCGAGCTCGGGCCGGTCCGCACCGAAGACGATGCGCCCGGCCTGGGCCTGCGCCACGATCTCGCTGATGTCGTGCGCCACGAAATCGTGCAGGTCGTTGGCCAGGTCGAGCCGCTGCTCCCGCCGGGCGTCGAGCACCGCGCGGCGGCGGCCCGCCGCCAGCCGGCGAAGGTAGAGCGCCACACCCGCCGCGATCATCGCCGGGGCCAACCACACCGCCGGTCCCACGAGTTGCCCCGGACCCGCCTCCCCTGAATCGAAGCGGAACAGCAGGAACGCGGTGGCGAACCCCGGCACGACCCCAGTGACGGCCGCTCCGGCACTCGGTCCCCATAGGACCGCCAGGTACACCAGGCCCGTCAGCGCGACCGCTTCGAGGAAGAACCAGGCCATGGTCTCGGTATCGCCGGGCACGCGGCCCGCGAAGCACACCACGGTCGTGCCGATCGACACCCCGCCGGCGACGACGGCCGCCACCGGAGCGAACCGGCGGCCCCGGGGCCCGGTACCGAGCAGGGCCACGACCGCGAAGCACGCAGTGAGGCCGCCGACGAGGTGCACCAGCGGATCCGGCGGCACCCACACCGCGCCGTACAGCAGCGCGAGCACACTAACGGCCATGAGCGGCACCCGAGCGAACCTCATGGGGCGTACACCGCCAGCAGGTCGTCGACCTCCGCCAGCGCCTGCATCGCCTCCTCGGACTCGGCGGCGGCGAACGCCTCGGCGACGGCGGTCCGCACTCCGGCACCGCCGAGCCACTGCACGACCTGGGCTTCCCGCCCGCCCCAGAACGCGTTCGTCAAGCGCATGGTGCCGTGCTTCAAGCGCGTCGAGTGCTGCAGCAGATCCCGTAGTTCGGCGGCAGCGGCCGGATCGCGCAAAGCGGCGGCCCACTCGTCGAGGTAGGGGCGAAGGTCATCCTCGGCGTTGCCGATCGCGCACAGCACGGTGTCCGCGTCCCGATCACCGGAGGCGAGCGTCCGCCTCCAGAACGCCTGGAGGAGACCGCGGATCGCCGCCTGCTCCTCCGCGGCCCAGTCGGTCCACCCGGCGACGCGCAAACGCCTGAAGAGCGGTTCGAGTTCAGGCCAGTCGAATCCGCTCGTGCAGGCGATCGCGAAGATCCGCGGGAGGAAGTACCGGAAATCCGCCACGCTGCCAACGGTGAGGAGGACATCGCCGACGTACGGCTCGAGGACCTCTGTGCGCAACTCGCGCAACGGCACCGGGGCCAAGAGCGCGGCCGCCTCGGGCTCGGTCATGCAGCACGGGCACAGGTCGATGGCCGCCGGTCGGGGCACCGTGCCGAACACCGCGTACAGGCGGTCGATCGCAGCGTCCAAGGCACTGCCGGAGTCGTGTGGGGGCACCTGCCGACTATAGACAGCTCCGCAGGCCGCCGCCGATATGCCGAACGGCATACCGGCGGCCCCCGAAGCGACCGGAAGGGCCCGTTCGGCACATGGGCGCAAGGGGCTTGGGCGACAAGGCTTGAAGCATGACGGAATTGCTCACGAAGACCCGACCCGCCAGGACCGGTTGGCCCGAATGGATCGGCTACACGGCCGCGGCCTGGTCACTCCTCTACGGCGCGCTCGGCCTCTACTGGACGCTCGGTGGCGCGGGATTCCCGTTCGGCGTCGGCGACGGCGAACTCATGGCCGAACCCGCGTTCGCCTTCAAGGTCTCGCTGCTCGGCCTCGCGACGCCCGAGGTCGCCGGCCCGGTCATCGCCGGTCTCGGCGCGCTCGGCGCGGTGGCGGGCGTACTCATGGCGCGGGGCTTCCGCGCCGGGGCGGCGCAGTGGCTCCTCCCGGCGTACGCCTGGATCGTCGCAGTCGGCCTCACCGTGGTCGTCCAGGACTACCGCACGCTCATCGTCGTCGCCTACACGCCCGTGATGGTGATCGGCAAGCTCTTCTTCGGCTGGCCCGAAGGCGTCGGATGGGGCGTGCTCTACCGGACCGAACGGCTCAACCTGCTCGTACTGCTCCTCATGGGCATCGTATGGGGGCTGACGGCAGTCGCCTACCGCCGCAAGCTGAACGGCGCCTGCGGCAGTTGCGGTCGCGGCGAAGTCGAGCGGCAGTCGGCGCTCCAGCGGTGGGCGCGCCCGGCGACGTGGACCGCGTTCGCGATTCCCCTCGTCTACTCGGTCACCCGCTGGGCGTGGGCGCTCGGCTTCAGCCTCGGCATCGACCCCGCGTTCTACGCGGAGGGCCAAGAGGACGGCCTGTGGCTCGCCGGGGCCGCGCTGGCGACGCTCGGCGGTATCGGCGCGGTGCTCACCCTCGGATTGATCCAGCGGTGGGGCGAGGTCTTCCCGCGCTGGATGATCGGCCTGCGCGGCAAGCGGGTCCCGCCGATGCTGGCGGTCGTGCCGGCGACGCTGGTCTCGGTCCTGGTGGCCTCGGCGGGCGGCATGTACATCCGGGTGGTGGTCGGGAGAGGCGGCGTCACCGCCGAGACCTGGCCGCTGGAGCTGCCGGAGACGCTGTGGGTGGTGTGGGGCGCGGCCCTGTTCGTGGCGGCGATGGCCTACCACCAGCGCAGGCGCGGCCTCTGCAAAGCCTGCGGCAGAGGCGAATCGAAGTAGCGAACCGCAACGGGCGGCGGGACCGGCGTCGGTCCCGCCGCCCGGCTTAACCGTCTTCTTCGAGCGCGGCCAGTTTGGCGTTGACCCTGGCCTCCAGCTGGCTCGTGGTCTTGTCGAACGCCGCGGCGAGGTCCACTTCGTACCGGTCGGCCAGCATCAGGACCGACCACAGGCAGTCGGCGAGCTCGTGTTCGAGCGCCTCACGGCCGCCCGGGTAGGTGCGCACGTTCTCGGCGACCTGCACCTGCCGCACGAGGTCGCCCACGTCCCCGACGAAGCCGAGCGCCAGGTCGAGGCCCGACCAGGCGCGCTGGCCGTTCGCCTCGTTGAGCCGGTCGAAAAGGGCGGCCAAGTCGGTCGCCTTCGCTGTTGCCGCTGCGATGTCCATGAACATCATTCTGGCAGTCGGCGCTTCCGCCGGCTACGTGCTTGGGAGGCCGGTGAGTTCGGCGAGGCGGCGGTGGGAGTCGAACAGGGCCTTGCGGTCGTAGGACGAGGTGCCGATGAGGAGTTCGTTCGCGCCGGTGGCCTCGACCAGCTCGGTCAGGCGAGGGGCCACCTCGTCCGCGGTGCCGTAGATCGCGCCCGCCAGCGCCTGTTCGAGGTACTCGGATTCGCGGCCGGTCTTCTCGGCCGCCCGGATCTCGGCGGCGGGCCGCAGCGGCCGGAACTCGCCTCTGGTGCGGGACTGCGCGGTCGACCACTGCTCGGGGAGCAGCAGGTCCTCGGCGGCCTCTCGGGTCTCGGCGACTGCGACGGTCTGCGCCACGACGACGTACGGCTCGGTCCGCCACGGTGAAGGCCGGAAGCCGCGGCGGTACTCGTCGATCTTGGCGCGCGTCGCCTTGAGCCCCTTTGACGGGGCGATGACCAGGCCGACGCCGTGCCTGGCGGCGTACTCGCCGCCGGAGCCCACCGCCAGGACGTAGGGCTCAGGGCGCAGCCCCTCGCCGGGCCGCGCATGCACGCCCGGGTGGGACTGCTGCTCGCCGGTGAAGTAGCCGAGGAGCTCGGTCAAGAGTTCGTCGAAGTCCTCGGCCTCGTCCAGGTCGTGGCCCAGCGCGGCCCGGACGGCCGGGACGAACCCGAGGGTGCGCCCCAGGCCTATGTCGATGCGGCCCTCGAACAGCGACTCCAGGACTCCGAACTGCTCGGCGACCACCAGCGGCCGGTGGTTGGGCAGCATCACGCCGCCGGTGCCGACCCGAATCCGCGAGGTCGCCGCCGCGACCGCCGCCGCCAGCACGGTGGGCGCCGAACCGGCGATCCCGGGCACGCTGTGGTGCTCGGCCACCCAGTAGCGGTGGAAGCCCAGGTCCTCGGCCTGCTTGGCGTTGGCGACGACGTCGCGCAGGGTCTCGGCGGGCGTCTCGCCCTCGGCTACGACCGCGCGGTCGAGCAGCGAGAGCCGAAACTGCGGAGTGCTCATACGCCACGCAACGCCCGCGCAACCGCGGATGTTTCACGATCCGCTCCGATCGTGCCCGAATTCACCGGTCCCGCGCCGTCGCGAAAGCGGTCTAGGCGAGGCCGAGGTCGCGGCGCGGGTCGCCGACCATCGTCGCGGGGTCGACGATGCGGTCGAAGTCCTCGGCGCTCACGCCCAGTGCGAGCGCGGCCTCCCGCAGGGTCGAGCCCTCCTCGTCGGCCTTGTGGGCGATCTCGGTCGCCTTGTCGTAGCCGATGTGCGGGCTGAGTGCGGTCACCAGCATGAGCGAGCGGTCCACGTGTTCGGCGATCTTCTTCCGGTCCAGTTGCGTCCCTTCGACACTGAACTCCTTCAGCTTCTCGGCGGCGTCGCCGAGGATGCGGGCCGAGTGGAGCACGTTCGCGATCACGACCGGCCGCATCGTGTTCAGCTCGAAGTGCCCCTGCGCGCCGGCGGCGGCGACGATCGAGTCCTCGCCGATGACCTGCAGGCACACCATGAGCGTGGCCTCCTGCTGGGTGGGGTTCACCTTGCCGGGCATGATCGACGAGCCCGGCTCGTTCGCCGGGAGCCGCAGCTCCGCGAACCCGGCGCGCGGGCCCGATGCGAGCCAGCGCATGTCGTTGGCCACCTTCATGAGTGCGACCGCGACCCCGCGCAGGCCGGCGCTCACCGCGACCATGCCGTCGAGGGACGCCTGCGCCGCGAACTTGTTCGGGGCGGTCATCAGCGGGAGGCCGGTCAGCTCCGCGAGCTTCGCGGCGATGGCCTCGCCGAAGCCTTCGGGGGCGTTGATGCCCGTGCCGACGGCGGTTCCCCCGGCGGCGAGGCCGCAGATGCTCGTCAGCGAGTCCTCAAGGCGCACACGCGCATCGCGCAGCTGCGCGGCCCATCCGGACCATTCCTGACCCACCGTGAGGGGCGTGGCGTCCTGGAGGTGGGTGCGGCCGATCTTCACGACGTCGACCCACTGCTCGGCCTTGAACAGGATGGCCTCGGTGAGCCGGTCGAGCTGCGGCAGGGTGCGGTCGCGCAGCGCCAGCAGGGTCGCGAGGTGCATGGCCGTGGGAAAGCTGTCGTTCGAGGACTGGCTCAGGTTGACGTGGTCGTTGGGGTGGACGGGGGTCTTGGTGCCGAGCCCGCCGCCGAGGAGCTGGTTGGCGCGGTTGGCGATGACCTCGTTGACGTTCATGTTGGTCTGGGTTCCGGAGCCGGTCTGCCACACCGAGAGCGGGAACTCCGTGTCGAGGTCGCCCGCGACGACCTCGCCCGCCGCGACGACGATCGCCTCGGCCAGCTGCGGGTCGAGCAGGCCTTCGGCGGCGTTCACGAGGGCCGCGGCCTGCTTGACGCGGCCGAAGGCCCGGTAGACCGCGGTGGGCATCCGGTCCTCGCCGATCGCGAAGTGGTGCAGGGAGCGCTGGGTCTGCGCGCCCCAGTAGTGCTCGGCGGGGACCTCGATGGGCCCCATCGAATCGGTCTCGGTCCGCGTGCCGGTCGCGCCGGTGCCCACCGGCACGGTCCGCATCCGGTACTCCTCGTTCACCATCGTGGGGTCTCCGCTCTCGATGCCGTTTCGCCCCAGGATTCCACGATTCCGGCGCGATCGCTAAGACTCCGCGTTCGGTGGACGTTGCGGCCCGGGGGGACCATGCTTGGCGGGAGGCCGAAGGAGGCAGGAACGTGGACGTGACCGATGCGCCGGACCGGAGCCGCTACGAGGTGCACCAGGACGGGAAGCTGCTCGGTTTCGCCGAGTACGTGCGCCGCGAAGGGGTCGTCACCTTCACCCACACCGAGGTGTTCCCCGAGGCCCAGGGCATGGGCGCGGCCTCGGAGCTGGCGCGGGTCTCGCTGGACGAGGCGCGGTCGCGGGGCGAGCGGGTGCGGCCGCTGTGCCCCTACTACGCCCGCTGGATCGAGCGGCACCCCGACTACCAGGACCTGGTGGTCGAGGGCCGCTCGCTCAAGCACCCTTAATCGGTGTGCGGGAGGCGCTTCGCGGGGATCACGCCGAGGCGTCCGGCCTGGTAGTCCTCGAAGGCCTGCACCAGTTCGGCGCGGGTGTTCATGACGAACGGCCCGTAGTGCGCCACCGGTTCGCGGATCGGCTGCCCGCCGAGCACGTACAGGTCGAGCTTGGGCGTGCGCGAGTCCTGGAGCGGCGCGGCGGCCACCCGGATCGCGTCGCCGGGGCCGAACACGGCCGTCTGTCCCATCTGGAACGGGCGCCGGTCGGTGCCGACGGTGCCCGCGCCGGCGAGGGCGTAGACGATCGCGTTGTACTCCGGGTGCCACGGCAGGTCCACTTGCGCGCCGGGCTCGACCGTGATGTGCGCCAAGGTGATCGGCGTGTACGTGGAGCCCGGTCCGGCGTGGCCTGCGATGTCCCCCGCGATGATGCGGATGAGCGATCCGCCGTCGCTTGTGGTGACGAGCGCGGACTCGCGGCCGCGGATGTCCTGGTAGCGCGGGGCGACGAACTTCTGGGCGCGCGGCAGGTTGACCCACAGCTGGGTGGCGTGCACGACGCCGCCGCTCATGACGAAGCTCTCGGGCGGCATCTCGTTGTGGAGGATGCCGGCTCCGGCGGTCATCCACTGGGTGTCGCCGTCGCTGATCCGGCCGCCGCCGCCGTTGGAGTCCTCGTGCTCGATGACGCCGTCCATGACATAGCTGACGGTCTCGAAGCCGCGGTGCGGGTGCCAGGGCGCGCCGGTGGGCTCGCCCGGGGCGAGGTCGACTTCGCCCATGTGGTCGAAGTGGACGAACGGGTCGAGTTCGTGCATCGGGATGCCCGCGAAGCCGCGGCGGACCTGGAATCCCTCGCCTTCCATGCCGAGCGGCGCGGTGACCAGGCGCTTGACCTCGCGGAAGCGGGTCTGGGCGGGGTCAGGGAGCGGCAGGCGGGGCAGGACGAGGACGTCTTCGACGGTGACGGCGGGCATGGCGATGCCTCAGCTTTCCTTCACGGCGCACCCGGCGCGGTGGACCCGCGCCGTACATGATGCGTCATGTTCTTCATCGTGAACTGTAGCTCGGGATAGATGATGTGTCAAGAACCGGGTAGGATGGGGGCATCATGAACGACGAGACCCAGTGGCTGAGCCCGCGCGAGCAGCACGCCTGGCGCGCTTACATCCGGCTGAACCAGAAGCTCTTCGCCCGCCTCGGCAGCGAACTCCAGACGCAGTCGAAGCTCTCGGGCGCCGACTTCGCGATCCTCGTGGCCCTGACCGACGAGCCCGCCGACCGCCTGCGCTTCCAAGAGCTCGCCAAGGCCGTCGACTTCGAGCAGAGCCGCCTCTCGCACCAGATCGCCCGCATGGTCAAGCGCGGCCTCGTCGCCCGCGAGGAGTGCGCCGAGGACGGCCGCGGCGCCTTCGTCACCATCACCGACCAGGGCCGGGAGGCGATCGAAGCCGCCGCGCCCAAGCACGTGGCCGCCGTCCGCCGCCTCGTGCTCGATGCGATCTCCCCCGAGGAACTCGACACCCTCGGGGACATCGCCACCCGCATCGTCAAGCACCTCGACGAGACCGCGCCGTAAACGTCAGGCGGCGGCGAGCTCGTACTTCACGCCGGTCAACTCCTCGGAGACCGTCCACAGCCGCGCCGCAGTCTCCCGGTCCTTGGCCGCCGGGACCGTGTCGACCACGACCGGCGCGCCCTTGCGCTCGCGCTTGCCGGCGGGCCCGTAGTACTGGCCGCCCTGCGCCTTCGGATCGGTGGCCGCGCGCAGCTGCGGCAGCGCACCGTCCGCCTGCGACTGGGTCACGAACGGCATGATCATCGCCGTGATCCGCCGAGTCACCGCGTTCATGCCGTTCGCGGCGAGTTGGGTCGCGGAGAACCCCGGGTGCGCCAGCAGACTGCGGACCGGGCTCCCGGCCGCCTGCAGCCGCCGATCGAGTTCGAGGCCGAAGACCGCGTTGGCGAACTTCGACTGCCCGTAGAAGCCGATCGCGCTGTAGCGCTTCGCGCCGGTCAGATCCTCGAAGTGGATGCGCCCGTGCCCGTGCGCGAGCGAGGAGACGGTCACCACCCGCGGGTTCCGGCCCGCCTCGAGCAGGCCCAGGAGCCGCCCGGTGAGCGCGAAGTGGCCCAGGTGGTTGGTGGCGAACTGGCGCTCGTGGCCCTGCGGGCTCAAGCTTCGCGGCACCGCCATGACGCCCGCGTTGTTGACGAGGAGGTCGAGGCGATTCCGATCGGCGACCAGGCCGTCCGCGAACGCGGCCACGGAGTCCAGGTCTTCGAGGTCGAGCGTGCGCACCTCCAGGTTCGCGCGCGGGTGGTCCTCGCGGATCTCATCAGCGGCCTTGCGGCCCTTGGCCTCCGAACGCGAGGTCATGATCACGTGCGCGCCGCGCCCGGCCAGCGCACGGGCGGTCTCGATGCCGAGGCCGCTGTTGGCACCGGTGACGACGACGGTGCGGCCGGTCTGGTCGGGGATGTCGGCGACGGTCCACTGCCTGCTGCTCATCGGGTGTCTCCTGTCGGTTTCGCCTCGAGCATAGGCCCTGCGGCGAGATAAGCTGAATTTGCGTTCATCTTCATCATGAACCATGATTCAGGTTATTGCAAGCTTCGCGGCGCGCGCCTCGAGACGCGATGCCATACGATGCGGGTCCGAACGAGAGGAGACGGGATGACCGCGGAACGCCCGCTGCGCGCCGACGCCGCCCGCAACCGCTCCAAGATCCTGGAGGCCGCGGACCGGCAGATCGTCGCCCACGGACCCGAGGTCCGGATGGAGGCCATCGCCGAAGAGGCCGGTGTCGCGGTCGGCACCCTCTACCGGCACTTCCCCACCAAGGACGCCCTGGTCGCGGCCGTCGTCGAATCCCACGTCGAGTGGATCATGACCGAGGTCGAGGCCACGGCCGACCGCATGGAGGCCGGCGCCGACGCCCTCTCGGAGTTCCGGCGCTTCCTCCTCACCACGATCGAACTCGCCGCCAGCGACCAGGCCGCCAAGGCCGCCGCACGGGCCCTGGGCGCGCAGTACGACATCGCCCGGCCCGTCGCGCGCGGCACCGCCGCCATGGAGCGGATCATCAAGGCGGGCAAGCAGTCCGGCCAGTTGCGGGCCGATCTCGACATCGAGGACTTCTTCCTGCTCTTCGCCACCGTCCCGCTCGACCAGCCCCCCAGGGCCCGCGAGCGCTGGATCGAGCTGTTCGTGGGCGGCATCGCCGCCGTTTCGGCCCCGAAGCCGAGCAACGCCGAATGACCGAGGCAAAATGCCTCGATGTCGATATATATTCTTTCAACACTGGCGAGGGCGCGGTCCACGTCCGATTCGCCGCTCCCGCGCTAAGGTGACCGCGTGAGCAATCTCGAGGTTCGCCCCGTGGAAGAGCCCTGCCGGCCCTCCGGCCACGCCGGGCCCGAATCGGTGCTGCTGGAGGCCCGGGACGTGCCGCTCGGCGGCGTCCGCGCCATGCACGTGAGCCGCACCCTCCCGCAGCGGGAGATACCCACCGTCGGCGCGTGGTGCTTCCTCGACCAGTTCGGGCCCGAGCGCACGGACATGCAGGTGCTCCCCCACCCGCACTCCGGGCTCCAGACCGTGACCTGGCCGCTCCGGGGCGAGATCCGGCACCGCGACAGCCTCGGCTCGGACGTCCTGCTGCGCCCCGGGCAGCTGAACCTCATGACCAGCGGCCCCGGCATCGCCCATTCCGAGTTCTCGCTGGGCGAGGCCCCGCTCATCGAAGGCCTGCAGTTGTGGGTCGCGCTGCCCGACGGCGGCCAGGGCATCGCCCCGGGCTTTGAACAGCACCTGGAGCTGCCGCGGTTCGAACTCGAAGGGGCGCAAGGCATCGTGGCCCTCGGCGAACTCGCCGGCGCGGTCTCCCCCGCGACCGTGTTCACACCGCTCGTCGGCGCGCAGGTCACGATCGCGCCCGGTGCGTCGCCCGTGGTGCCGCTGCGGCCGGACTTCGAGCACGCGGTCCTCGTCATCTCCGGTGCGCTGCAAGTGGACGGCACGCCCCTTGAACGCGGCCCGCTGCTCTACCTGGGCACCGGCCGCGACTCGCTGCCACTCGCCTCGGACGCGGGCGCCTCGGTGTTCCTGCTCGGCGGCGAGCCGTTCGCGGAGGAACTGGTCATGTGGTGGAATTTCGTCGGACGCTCGCATGAGGACATCGTCGCCGCCCGGACCGCTTGGGAGGACCCGGATCAGACCCGGTTCGGCCACGTTGCGGACCATGACGGCCGGCGCATCCCCGCGCCCCCGCTGCCGGGCGGGCGGCTGCGCCCGCGAGGTCGCCGGTAGGCGAGGCCGCCGAAACTGCGCTTCCGGAATGCACTGGGTTGTCTACGCGTGCAACGAGAGCGGCGCGCTGCGCCGGTCTCGGAACGGCGCTTGGAACCGCTCGATTACTCCACTGTCCTACCCGCTGATCGCTCCGCTCGTCCCGCCGCGGCGCATGAACGGCTTGATGACCGCTCGAACGGCGTCCGCTGCGCCCCAATCGTCGTCGTCGTGGGCGATGATGCTGAGAAGCTCCCGCAGGTGCAGGACCTGCATCCGCTCCTCCCAGCCGTCGGCGAGCCCCGCGATCTCCTTGTACACGTCGAAGAACCGCTCTGAGACCGGCGGGCGCGTCGCACACCACAGCATGCTCAGCTCGGACTCCGGCCAGCCGTAGTGCACGGCCGGGTCGATGAGCACGGGGTCGCCCTCAGTGGTGGCGAGGATGTTCTCCTGCCACAGGTCGCCGTGGTTCAGGCACGGCGGCTGCGGCGGAACCAGATCCGGCAGGGCGGCGCAGAGCCGTTCCAGCGCTGCGCGCTCGTCACGGTCGAACGCCGCGTCGACCAGCGGTTCGGTGAGCCAGCGCAGGACGCGCCGTTCGGCGAAGAAGGCGTATCCGTCCGCGTCCCATGTGTTGTCCTGACGCAGCCTGCCGAGCCAGCCGTCGCTGTGCCAGCCGAACCGGTCGCTCACGGTGGAGGTGTGGAGCGCGGCGACGGTGTGGGCGAGCCGCTCCCAGAAATCCTCGTCGTCGCGGCGCGGCTGCATCTTCTCGAGTACGAGGAGCCGCTGCGTGGCGAGCAGCACTTCGGGGGTGCGGGCTCCGCCGAGGTCGCGGAGCGCGGCGAGGCCGGCGGATTCGACGGCGAACAGGTCGAGGTCGTGGTCGAGCATGGTCTTGGCGAAGAGCTGGGTGCCGTCTTCGAGCGTGACCAGCCCGGCGACGGCGACCACGCCGCCGAGGGCCTGCTCCACGTTCCGCGCTACGTATCCGGCTTCTCGGAGCCGCTCGGTGAGGATCGCTTCATGTGACACGTTCCCATCCAAACATGTCGCTGTCTGGCAACGACCCGGCCGTTCGGAGCTTCCGCGCAGCTCCTATATGCTCGCCGGGCTAGTATTTTCGTTCGTGAGATGCCGCAGGTCAGGCGCCGCTCGTCGGGCGGCTCCGGACACCATGCTTGGAGGAGACCGTGGACTACATCGGCTCGCACGAGGAACTGCGCGCGATCTACAAGACGCCGGACGCGTCCGACATCGCGGTCCGCAAGGAGCTGGGGCGGCTCGACGCGCACTGCCGGTCGTTCATCGCGCGGAGCCCGTTCGTGCTGATCGGTTCGTCCGACCTCGACGGCAACGCCGATGTGACGCCGAAGGGCGACCGGCCGGGCTTCGCCGAGGTGCTGGACGACCGCACCATCGCCATCCCCGACCGCCCCGGCAACAACCGGCTCGACACCCTCGAGAACGTCGTGCTGAACCCGGCGGTCGGCCTGCTGTTCGTCATCCCCGGCATGAACGAGACGCTGCGGGTGAGCGGCGAGGCGCGAGTCACCGTCGACACTGGACTGCGCGAACGGATGGCCGTGGAGGGGAAGCCGGCGATCAGCGTCCTCGTCGTCTCCGTGAAGACCGCGTACATGCATTGCGCCAAGGCGTTCATGCGCTCCAAGCTGTGGAAGACCGAGGCCTGGCCCGACCGCGCCTCGCTGCCGACGCTCGGCCGGATCCTCCGCGACCAGCTCGCCGTCGACGGCACCGCGGAGCAGACCGACCAGCGACTCGACAAGGCGTACAAGGAGACCCTCTGGTAGGGACTCGCGCTCGTGGTCCTCGCCGCGGCGGTCGTCTGGCTCTCGGTGGTCCTGTGGCAGCGGGCGGTCGAGCCCGCGACCGCTTGAGGCTGAAGGCGTGCTCCCCGACCGGGGAGCACGCCTTTCGCTAGCGCGCCAACAGCTCCCGCAGCATCTTGGCGACCATCGCCGGGTCCTCCTCGGCCATGAAGTGGCCGGCATCGGTGAGCCGGTGGTCGAGGTCGGGCGCCCAGGCCCGCCACACGGCCGCGGCGTCGTAGCCGAGGGCCGCGCCCCAGTCCTGCTGGACCACGGTCACCGGCATCCGCAGGAGGTCGCGGTTCGCGCGGGACGCCCGGTCGTGCTCGAGGTCGACGCCCGCCGAAGCGCGGTAGTCGGCCACAATGGAGGTCACGGCCTCGCGGGAGGCCCGCAGGTACTCCGCGCGCACCGGGCCGGGGATGGCCTCGGGGTCCTTCGTCCAGGCGTCGAGGAAGAACCCGAAGAACGCGTCGGCGCTCGCGGCGATCATCCGCTCGGGCAGGCCGGGCGGCTGGGCCATCAGGTAGAGGTGGAACGCGACCGCCGCGTCCGCGCCGTGCAGCACCTCCCACATGTCCAGGGTCGGGACCACGTCCAGGATCGCCAGGTGCGAGACCGCCTCGGGATGGTCGAGCCCCGCGCGGACCGCGACGAGCGCGCCCCGGTCGTGCCCGGCCAGCGCGAACCGCCGGTGGCCGAGCCGCTCGGCGAGGTTCACGATGTCGGCGGCCATGGTGCGCTTCGCGTACGTGTCGGGGCCGTCCTCGGCGGGCTTGTCGCTCGCGCCGTAGCCGCGCAGGTCAGGGACGATCACGGTGTGGTCGGCCGCGAGGTCGGCGGCGACGTGCCGCCACATCAGGTGCGTCTGCGGGAAGCCGTGGAGCAGCACGATCGGGCTGCCCTCGCCGCCTACGGCCGCATGGAGGGAGACACCGTCATCGACGGCGATCCGGTGGTGCTCGAAGCCCGGTATCGAAAGACTCATGGTCGCTCCTTCTGGTTCGGTGGGTCTCTCGAGTCTGCGAGTCGCCGATGAGCGTTCGATGAGCGCGATAGTTTGACGGCGGATGGAGGTGCCCTTGTGCGAATCGGTGTGCTCGGCCCGGTCCTGGCCTGGGACGAGGCCGGGTCCGAGCTGGAGCTGCGGGGTCCCCGGCACCGGGCGGTGCTGGCGCGGCTGGTGGCCGCGCACGGGCGGGTCGTGCCGGTGGACCGGCTCGTGGACGACCTCTGGAGCGAGCCGCCGGCGGGCGCGGTGAGCGCGGTGCGGACGTTCGTGGCGGCGCTCCGGCGCGCGCTGGAACCCGACCGGCGTCCGCGTACACCTGCGCGGCTCCTGGTGACCGAGGGGCCGGGGTACGCGCTGCGGGCGGAGCCGGAGGCCGTGGACGCCTGGCGGTTCGAGGCGGCCGCCGCCGAGGCCGCCGGTGCGCCGCCGCATCGGGCGCTCGCGCTTCTCGATGCGGCCCTTGGCGATTGGCGCGGACCGGCGTATGCGGACTTCGATGAGGCGTGGGCCGGCACCGAGCGGGCCCGGCTCGAGCAGTTGCGGTTGGCGGCGGTCGAGCGGCGTGCGGCGGCGCTGCTGGAGCTGGGGCGGCCGGGCGAGGCGGTGCCGGAGCTTGACGCGCTGGTGGCCGAGCAACCGTGGCGCGAGGAGGCCTGGCGGCTGCTGGCGCTGGCGCTGTACCGCACGGGACGGCAGGCGGACGCGCTCGCGGTCCTGCGCCGGGCCCGGTCGCTGCTCGACGAGCGGCATGGCGTGGAACCGAACGTGCGACTGCGGCGGCTCGAGGCCGACCTGCTGCGCCAGTCCGACCCCGGTGCCGAAAGCGCCGAACAGGTATGGGCCGCAACGACGGCGGCGTACGACCAGACGGTGGGCCCGCAGTCGCCCGCGCGACTCGAGTCCACTGTGGGATTGCTCCGGAGCCTCGCCTTCACCGGCGGCGCTGGGCTCGGGACGGCGCAGGAGCAGCGGGCCGCCACGGTCGCCGCCGCCGAGCGGTTGGACGACCCCGAGCTCGCGGCGCGGGTGATCGGCGGCTACGACGTGCCCGCGATCTGGACGCGCGCGGACGATCCCGCGCGCTCCGCCCGGATCGTGGCCGCCGCCGAACATGCCTTGGCGCGCTTGGGCACTGACGCGCACGAAGTCGACCGGGCCCGCCTCCTCTCGGTGGTCGCGGTCGAATCCCGGGGCGTGCCGGGCCCGCGCCCGGCCGAAGCCGCCGCCGAGGCCGAACGGCTCGCCCGGGGACTGGGCGATCCCGCGCTGCTGGCGTTCGCGCTCAACGGCGTGTTCATGCAGACCTTCCACCGCACCGGCCTCGCCTCGGAGCGGGACCGGATCGGTGCCGAGCTGGTCACGCTCGCGACCCGGCACCGTCTGCCCGCGTACGCGATCCTCGGACATCTCGTGCGACTCCAGGCGCGGAGCGCCCTGGCGGACTTCGACGGCGCCGATAAGCACGCCGCGGCGGCCGATCAGCTCGCCGAGCGGCACGAGCGACCGCTCACAGGGGTCTTCACCGAGTGGTACCGGGCTATGCGGCTCGCGGCCCACGACGCGCCGTTCGCGACGGCCGAGGCCGCCTACCGTGCCGCGGCGGTGCGGCTCGACGGCGCGGGCATGCCGGGGGTGCAGCGGGGTCTGCTGCCGCTCGCGCTGCTGTGCCTGCGGTTGCGGCATGGGATGCCGTTGGCCTTCGAGGACGACACCGATTGGGGCCCTTACGAACCCTGGGCGCGGCCCTTGCTTCTGCTCGAGGAGGGGAAGCGGGACGAAGCGGCGACGGTGCTGCGGCGAACGCCGGTGCCGCCGGGCGATCTGCTGACCGAGGCGATGTGGGCCCTCAGCGGGCGGGCGGCAATCGCTTTGGGCGACAAGGCGATGGGGGCGAAGACGGCGATTGCACTCGCTCCGGCGGAAGGGGAACTGGCCGGGGCGGGAAGCGGGATGTTGACGGTCGGGCCAGTGTCCGAACTGCTCGACGAGCTCCGCTGAGCTGACGAGGCGGCAGTCCCCACAAGCGGCCACGCTGCGGCGTTTAGGTCTGCCGCAACGCGGAAAGCCACCGAGACCGCGCCCTCGCCAGTGAACCGGACGATCGTGAAGGAGACGGACATGGACACCGGACGCACCGCCCGAACCCAGCCTGCAGCACCGGACCGCACCGTCCGGCACCACCGCCTCGTCCTCGACGGCACCGAGATCTTCTACCGGGAGGCCGGCCCGGCGGACGCGCCGGTGGTCCTCCTGCCGCACGGCTACCCGTGCTCCTCCTACCAGTTCCGGAACCTCATGCCCGCCCTCGCCGACCGCTGGCGCACGATCGCACCCGACTTCCCGGGCTTCGGCTACAGCAGCACCCCCGCACCCGACCGGTTCCACTGCACCTTCGACGGCTACGCCGAGCTTCTGCGACAGTTCACCGACCGCCTCGGCCTCGACCGGTACGCGATCTACCTGCACGACTACGGCTCCCAGATCGGGCTGCGCCACGCGATCGCCGAACCGCAGCGGATCGCCGCGCTCATCATCCAGAACGGCGACATCTACGAAGACGAGCTCGGACCCAAATACCAAGGGCTGCGCGAATACTGGGAGCACCCCACGCCGCAGGGTCGCGCCGCGCTGGAGGCGGCGGTGAGCGAGGCCGGTTTCCGGGAGGAGTTCCTGAACGACGTGCGGGAAGACCTCGCCGCGCTGATCCCACCTGACCTGTGGACCCTGGCCTGGGCGCAGCTGCACACGCCCGAGCGCCGGGAGATCATGAACGGCCTCATGGAAGGGCTGCGCGACAACCTCGACTGGTTCCCGCGCTACCAGGCCTACCTGCGCGAACACCAGCCGCCCACCCTGATCGCCTGGGGACCGCAGGACGGCTACATGCCCGAAGGCTCCGCCCGGGCGTACCTGCGCGACCTCCCCAAAGCGGAACTGCACCTCCTCGACGGCGGACACTGGGCGCTGGAGACCAACCTGGACGAGATCACGACGCTGGTCCGCGACTTCCTCACCCGCGTGCACTCCTAAAGGCTGTCCCGCTATTGATTCCGCGGAGTCCAGCGCTCGGTCAGCCAATGGCAGGCTCCAGGGCCTGCCCGGTCGAGGAGCGTCGGCGCTATCACGGACGAATTGGCGAACGAGCTTCGCAAACTGGCGCCGCGAGAGCCCTGAGAACGGCTCGATCCAAGATGTCTCCGCAGCCGTCATGATGCCCACCAAAGCATCCTAAAGTCTTGCTGCGCAAGCAATGACGAGCCGGTCGTGAGCGCCCAGGAGTCCTATCCGTCACGGAGCGCTCGTCGTGAGGGCCGCGTCGAGATCGGAGCGATGATCGCGGACCCATTGCCAGGTCGTGCGGATCCAGCCGGGCACGTCCATCTCGACGAGCTTGATCTTGGCCGCATCACCCGCAGCGGCCTCGGCCTCGACCCCACGCCAGCAGCGGTCCTGCCACCACAGCACCGTATCCACCAGGCGGGCGCGCCCGTCGCGATCCAGGCCGTAGGCGTCGGCGACCAGACGCATGCGCCGAGCGGTCTCAGGAAGATCAGTGACCAGGGTTCCAAGTCGTAGGTACTGCCAGCAAAGATGGGCGACATCATGGATGCGCTCGCCCGGAGCGGCCGCGTCCCAGTCGATGAACGCCACCGGCAGCGCACCCTGGGTGTCGTCGGTGTAGACGGTGTTCCTCGGGGCCAGGTCGTTGTGGCAGACCGTTTCGGCGTCGCCGCAGAGGTCGGTTCCAGCAGTGAGGTCATGGAACTGGCGAACCAGGGCGGCCAACTGAATGAGGCTGGCATCGGATTCGGCGTACGGGGAGCGGTTCAGATTGAAGGGGACGTGGCCGTCGACGAAGGTCAGCATCTCCCGGCCCTGCTCATCGAACCCCAGCAGCCGTGGCGCTCCCTGCCACTCACAGCGCTCGAAGTGCTCGAGCAGCCGGTGGGTGAACGGTGAATGCGGGCCGACGGGCCGACGCACGCTGCCGTCCTTCAACACGACCTCGTTGATAAACCCACCAGCAAGCGGTATCTCATCGACCATCCAGCGAGTTTCCCTCGCCGCCAACGCACACGCAACTGAGATACGGGACAGCCTTTAGCAAGGCCCACTGCCCCACGGCGGCCAGGGCTCGGAGTCGGCGATGTGCAGGAGCTGCCCGCTTGAGTCCGGGCGCTGCCGCGGCCTGCGGGCAACTCGCTCAGAGGCTGTCGAGGACCAGCTTCACGACCGGCCCGTAGGTCGGATGCGGCTGCCAGTCCTCACCGCGCGACTCGGCGGCCTCCTGGTCGGTGATCATGCGGAACAGCAAGGCCCGCAACAGCATTTGCGGCCAGTGCGCGAGATGGCCCCATCGTTCGACAAGGTCCCGGTCGGCGCCGTGCCAGCACAGCGCGTCGACCACCACCACCGCCGCGGCCCACGAAGTCGGACGCCAGTAGGGAGCCCAGTCGATTACCGCGGGCGGCAGTCCAGGTCCATAGAGGACATTGCCGAGCAGGTCCCCGTGGACCAGCTGCTCCTCGGCCGGTACCGGCTCGCGCGCCTCCATCAGCCGACGCAGGACCGGCGCCTCCGCGCTCGCCGCCAGGTCCCATGCGGCCCGGTCGCCGCGGCTCCACCAGTTGTCCCGGTCGTCGAGGAAGTCCGGGCGCGGCACGTCGGCGAGCAGTTCGTGGAACGCCGCGCCCGCCTCGATCGCCGCGTTCCAGCGCTTCGGGTCGGTGCGGCCCGCGACGAGGTACCCGGCCTCCCAACCCTCGTGCAGCCAGTCGCCCGAGACCGCGCGCACGGGCCGGGCGATCCGCACCCGGTCGGTGTCGGGAAGTGCGTTGAGGATCGAAGCGCGCCAGCGGGCCTCCGCGGCCATGCCCGCGGGTTTCAGGACTATCGAACCGGCCTGCCAGGTCTCGCCCTGCCCGCCTTCGAGCAGACGCGGCTGACCGGTGACGGCAAAGGCTTCGAGCACACTCTGCGGCGGTACCGTTCGCATCGGCCGAACCCTGCCACGGCTCCGCCGCGCCGTCAAACGCATTCCGGCCGCCCCCGCGCAGGACGGCACTCAGCGTGGTCGCCGATCAGCCGCCGAGTGCACGCATGAAGCGGCGGCAGACATGCACCCGAGTGAACTGCTCACGCATCGCCGCTTCATCTTGCATGCGGCCGTGCAGGAACGCCTTGATCGGGTGCAAATCCGGCCGCCGTTCGCCGACGGCGCGATCCGGCTCGGCCTCGTCGGCGTAATAGTCCGCGTAGACATGCAGGTAGTGGTCGGACTCGGCGAACCCGTTGGACCGGTACCAGCGCAAGGTCGACGGATCGTCCCTGGTCCAGGCGTCCAGCGTGGCCACGTTCAGGTCGAGGAGGCGGCGGGTCGCCTCCTGGAGGAGCGCGCGGCCGATGCCCTGGGACCGGTGGTCGGGGTGGACCGCGATCGTCTCGATGGTCGCCGATGCGCCCTCGACCTCGATGTCGAGGATGCCGCGAACCTCACCGCGCGGGCCGGTGGCGACCAGCTCCAGGCTGGGCGGCGGCATCGACGGCTTCCGCGTCTTGACGTCATCGAAGTACGCGGTGTCCAGGAACGCGAGGACGCGGCAGCGCAGCCAGCCGCGCTCGTCCTCCGGCAGGTACGGCCGGATGTCGTGGTCCAAGTCAGTGCTCCTCTACAAACGTCTCGGGGTCGGCGATGCGGATGAGCTGCTTCCCGAGGTTGCGGCCCTCACCAGTTTTCGGTACCGCCCTAAGGGTCGCGCAGAACCGGAGCTCGTCGACTCGGGCGGCGACCTTTGTCGACACCGGTGTCCGGGCCGATGCGTTCAGGTCATCGATTGCATTTCGCACTCTGCGGGTAAACGAACCCCGTGAAAACCAACTTCAGCACCGCCCTCACCATTGCAGGCCTCCTCGCCGACATCGCACGCCTGATCGTTCTCGCCGGCACGATCGCCGCCGCGGCCACCGGCAGCCTCGCCGACGCCGGGCTCTTTGCGTTGGTGTTCGCCCTGCTGTTCCTCCCCCGAATCTCCCGCATTCCCAGCCCCTTCGACCTGGCCGTCTGCGTCCTCCTGCCGCTCGCCACACTCGCCACGACCGCCGACTGGTACCAGCGGTTCGCCTGGACCGACTGGGTGATGCACTGCCTGGCGACCGCAGCCATCGCGGCCGCGGCCTACCTCATGATCGCCGGCACCCCGCTCCTGCCGCGGCTGCGCGACGACCGCCGCGCCACGACGGTGCTGCTCACCGCGCTGATCGGCCTGGCCTTCGGCGTGGTGTGGGAGTTCGTCGAATGGTTCTTCCTGGTCGTCCTGGCCGTTCCGGTGGGCGTCGGCTACAACGACACCATCGCCGACCTGGCAATGGACATCCTCGGCTCGCTCCTCGCCGGCGCTGCGCTCGTGGCGTGGACCGCCCAGGCGGCCACCGACCCGGCCCCCGAGCCCGCCCCGGTCCAGGCGTCCTGAGTGCAGGCTGGGGGCCGAACCGCAGGTGTCCGGATTCGGCCTCGGCGCAGCGGGTATCCAGAGGCCACCAGTGGACGGAAGAGAGGAATGAGCCACGATGAACGACAAGCCGACCACCCTCACCCGGCTCGGCGACAGCGAGTTGACCGTCGCCAACGAGGACGAGGACGTACGCGGCCGCAAGGTGATCGACAGGAACGGCGACGAGACCGGCTCGGTCGACGGCCTCATCATCGACGAAGCGGAACGCAAGGTCCGATTCCTCGAAGTCGGCTCCGGAGGCTTCCTCGGCCTGGGGAAGAAGCAGGTCCTCATTCCGGTGGACGCGGTCACGCGCATCGACGAGGACCACGTCTACATAGACCGGGGCCGCGAAGAGGTCGCATCGGGACCCGGCTACGACCCCGAACTCATGCCAGAGCCCGACCGCCCGTACTACGAGAACGTCTACACCCACTACGGCTTTCCGCCCTTCTGGGGAGCCGGATACCGGTAGCACCCGGCCACCACCACTGCCAACCGCGGAAAGTGCTAGCAGCAGAGGAGGCTCGGTCGCCGAAACGGCGACCGAGCCGCTCCAGTAGCCGTCGGCCAGGGCGTGTTCAAGTTCCGGTGCGGCTTGTAGGTAATGCCCAGGATCGTGAGGGCTCGTTCGGGTTCGTCTCTGATCGCGCGGGTGGTCTTGGCGATGTTGGTCGCGCCGAGCGTTTTGAGGACGCCGATAGCCAAGTTGCGGAAAGCGGCCATGGCGCGGGGCAGGCAGCCTCAGCCCGACCCTTCACACGAGCGCGAACTTGAACACGCCCTGCGCGAAGCTGGGGCCGCTCGATGCGGAGCGTTTCGCCGACCTGCGCCCCTACTTGGAGACGGTCACGGGGCCACGGTCGCAGGCGTGCCGTGGATCAGTGGCACCTGGGACGAGGCAGCGTCTAGAACAGCGTCCCCTGCACGATCGACTCGGGGGAGACGTGCTCGCCGGGGGCGATGCGGAAGCCCTTCAGTGAGCCGAAGTCGGCTATGAACCCGACGGCGTCGGCGTCCACACTGGTCCGGGCGAACACCGCGGGCCCTAGCGCCCCGGAGACGTGGAATCCGTGGGCGCCCTCGCGGAGGTCGTGCGGATAGATTGCCCAGCCTTCGGCGGGACGCTCCGAGAACACCCGGGTCACCTCGTCCGGAGGCTGCCACGGCTGGGGTCCGATCGCGACCTGCGCGGCCAGCGGGGAACCCTCGAGCAGCTCGACCGCTCGGGTCACGATCTTGGCGTGGCGGTCCGCGATGGTCGCCCATTCGACCGGCGCGGCCAGGGCGGTGACCTTCGAGCGGCGATGCTTGAACTGCGAAATCTCCAGTTCACGGGTGATCGAGTCCTCGACCAGCCGGGCCGAGGCACCGTCCTCGGTCTCGGCGAGGTAGGAGGCCATGACTGCGCCCTGCTCGTCGAGCCTGGATCGCTTGCGGCAGTCGGAGGCCGTGCCCACCTTGCAGCCGCCGTCCGCGAACGAAGCTATGTAGACCCAATGGCGCTGGGCCATATAGCGTTTCAGCGCGTCGGGTGCGTAGCCGCCGCGGTGGAAGTGATGCGCGAAGCGGAACTCGTCGCGCGCCGCGCACAGTTCGCACTGGTTCCCTTTGGCGGCCGGCTCCTGACCCGGACAGGGCACCAGTTCGATGCCGGTGCCGTCCACGAATCCGTACCGTCCGATACAGAACCGCCCGGCCGTACCGGGCTTGAACCCGAACCGCCGCTGGCGAATCGGGACCCGAACGTGCGCCGCGCCGGAGACCTCCACCAGATCGAGTGCGGGAACTCCCTCTGGCCAGGTGATTCCTAGGCACAGATACTCCTCGCCCAGCGTCCAGGCCACTGCATCCATGCCCGATGTTCCCTTGTTCGGCGCCGATTGGCCCAGATGCTACAGGCCGAGTCTGACCATGGTCCGCAGCCGGTCGATCCGCTCCAGCACCCGCCCGATCGTCGACCGCGACGGGGAGCGCCGCCGCTGCAACAGGTCGCGACGGATACCAACTGCCTCCAGCAGGCCGGCCGTCGCGCGGGCACCTCACTCGGCGAGCTCGTCGATGCTTCGCGCCCGAGAGAGCCGCTGCAGCGCACACCAGCAGGATCGCGGCGAGTGAGTACCACCGGCCCCGCCTGCGACCGTGACCCCGTGGCCGTCTCCACGTAGGGGCGCAGGTCGGCGAAACGCTCCGCATCGAGCGGCCCCAGCTTCGCGAGCACGGCAGGGATCGAAGACGATACAGCAGCAGACACAAGAAATGCCTTCACGGTCAAACAGTTCGGAGGCCACGATGATCGCGAAGCCTGTGTCTGCTTCGCTATGCGCCCCTACCTGTCTTAACCAGGCTCTCTACACGACCGCGGAACTTGCACACGCCCTGGCCGTCGGCTGCCTGGTCCTGACTGCGGGATCCACGAACGCACCGAGCCCGCACTGTGAAGGGCCGGCCGATCCCCACCAAGATCGGCCGGCCCTTCGGTGTCCTCGGCTGCGACCCTGGGGGTTACCGCGCCGAGGACGCCAGGAGGAAGGTCAGGAGGTCAGGTGTTCTCCGGGCTGGCGACGAGTGCCAAGGCCCGCTTGAGGATCCACTCGCACCACTCGTCGTTCTTCCACGCGCCGAACCACTCCGGCACCATCTCCGGCTCATCGACGAACCGACAGATCTCTCGCGGCCCCGCGCCGTCATTGCAGGTGATCCGGTACTCGTCCGGGATCAGCGGGTGCCGGTCACGCATTTCGCGGAAGACGCTGAACACCGCTGGGCCCCTGTGGAAGTCACCGAGCCACCCATTGTCGTCAGGATGCTCGACGGCCGTCTCAGCCCTCACAGAACACCCACGAGACCGGGGCCGACTCGATCGCCTGGTGCTGGCTGTAGAAGACCCGGAAGGCCGATTCCTCGATCCAGATCTTCCAGTTGGGCTTGAAGGACCGCCAGAACGGTCCCCAGGTTGCTTTCAGGTCATCGGAGTTGAGGCCGGACACGATGAGCACGATGTCGTCACCCCTCCCCGTCAGCACCTGGAACGAGTCAGGTGCATCAGCGCTCGATGCACGTACCCGATAGGTCCGATAGTCATCGCTGAACGAACCCCGTTCAAGCGACATCGACTCCGGCATTCCGGGTTGGTTCGGAATAGTCGTCATTGCTTCTCCCTTTCAGACCGTCGGGTATCCGACAGATGCGAGCCCGGGAACCACATCGGTTCTTCTGGGAGGCAATGGCCCCCGGGCTCCCCCACCGCACCGAGACCGGTTCGACCGCTTCTCGGCACTCATGAATCTAGGGGATGTTTCCGCAGGTCACAAGAAGAGACTTGCCCACTGCGAGTCCGACGCCGAGAACTCTGACCAGGAGAAAACAGGCCGGGAAATTCAGGGTTGACTACTCCCCCAACGACACTCCGGGACTTCCGAATGCGGCACGGCTGTGCGATAGTGGATGATCCAAATCAACAGCAGGCACAAACCTGGGGGCAGGTATGGTGATCGAGGATTCCGCGTGGTGGTTCCTGAAGACGATGGGCAGGACGCACCGGATCAGATCGCATAGGACACAGAAGGAAGTCGGCGACGCAATCCCGCGATCAGAGGACACCGTTCGTGCCTGGGAACTCGGCCGGGCCGACATCCCGGTCGCCTTGGCCGAGGGCTACGGCAAGGCCTGCGGTATGGACGACGAAAGCGCCGGGTACATGAAAATGGTTGCGGCCGCCCGGAAGAAGGGCGAGCCGATCGAGGCGGATGCGTGGTTCAACGCCTTGTTCATCGCCCTGGCCGAGGGGTACTGCGGTTTCATCTTCAAGTTCGACGCCCTCATCATCCCCGGGCCGCTCCAAACGAGAGCCTTCCACTACACCGTGATGCCAATGATCGAGCCTTCCGCTTCTAAGACGCGGCTGGACAAGGGCTGGGCGTTCAAGGAAGAGCGAGCTGAGGCCCTACAGAACCGGACCGACCGACCGACGATCATGTTCCTGATAGGGGAAGCTGCCCTCCTTCAGCTCCGACGAATCTCCGAGCAGCTGTACCAGGAGCAGATGGAGAATCTTCGGAAGTGGGCGCGCAGACCCGGGGCTTCCATCCGCGTTCTGCGTGTGCCCGTCTACGCCAGATACGGCAACTTCAGCATCTACAAGCCGGGCGACAGTGAGCTCGCATGCCCCTCATTCGTCTACACCGAGAGCGTCGACTCGAGCTGGTGCATCGACGATCCCTCGCGCATCGCGAGTTACGATGACCTCCGCAAGAAGCTGTGGAAAATGGCGATCCGGATCGAGGTCTACCACGATGACGACAGGCGTGACCGTTTGGCGTAAGAGCACTCGCAGCGGCGCTGGCAACGACTCCGACTGCGTCGAGGTTCGCCGCGCATGGCGTAAGAGCGGTCGCAGTGGCGGCGGCAACAACACCGACTGTGTCGAGGTCGCCTTCTGCACCGACGACGCTGGCTTCCACCTGCGGGACTCGAAGCTGGACAGCGACTCCCCGGTGTTCGACCTGTCCCCCAAGGACTTCGGCGCCCTGATGAACGCCACGGGCTGACAACAAAACTGACCAGGGAGGGGTGCCGCTGCGCGGCACCCCTCCCTTGCTTCGTGCTGTCCCGCAACGAGGGCGCCGGGGAAGCGCCATGGTCGGCAGGCAGCCGATCGTTATATTGGCGCAGTCGCTCACCGCGACCGTGCTCGAACCCCGAACCCCCGGAAGAAGACCTCCCATGCGAAGAGCGACCGCTTTCAACGTCGGGCTGTGGACGACGGTCCCGTTGCTGCTGATCGCCGGAACCGGGTGTTCAGTCCAGTCCGATTCCGGCGGATGCATTCCGACCGAGATCGAGGCCGCCAGCGTATCTACCGATGACCCGACCGAGAGGGTCGTGCTGTCCGGCCGTCTGACCACCGAAGGGAAACCTATCGAGGGCGCGGAGGTGCAGTTCATGGTCTTGCACACCGACGAGAGCGGTGAGCTGTCCGGGGGCGTCACCGGTATAGCGGAGACGGACTCGGAGGGCCTGGCCGAACTCGCTTACCGAGGCGCGAAGGACCTCCCGGCCTTCTCCGACGAAACGTTGGTGGCCTACCGGGCCGAGTACACCTCGATAACCGACACTGCGGAGTATTGCAGTGCGAGCAGCGAGAACGCCACCATCGACGTGCCGTGCGCTGGTTCCGGCTGCGAATAGTGACGGGCCCGATCGCGCCCTTCAAGGCGCACAGCGCCTCGCAGCGATTCGGACACGCGGTCAGTCGTGTGCCGTGGACGGCCGGCGGTCTGCCGGTGCCGCCTGCGCGCGCCAGGTTCCGGCTATCGCACCGACGATGAGCCATGGTTCGATGACCAGATTGATCGCTGTGTGCGTGGCGATGGCCGGCAATGTGCTCCTGTCGGCCAGGAGGTACAAAGTCGCGAGCATCGCTCCGAGGATGGTGGTCGCGATGATGACGGGGATGCCGATACTCCAGTCCCGGGCCAGCACGATCCACGCCGCGTGCGCGATGCCGAACGCGATCGCGGACAGTGCGATCTGCGTGACGGCCGCGGTGTCCGAGCGGTCGAGCCAGTCCATGAAGAGCTGGCGGAAGACCATCTCCTCGAGCATCCCGGAGACGATCGCCGCCCAGATGCCGAGAAGTTTCAAGCGCGAGAAGGTGGTCACGTGCTCGCGCACGGCCGGGACGTTCCAAACGGTGTAGCCGGCGTAGGCGATCGCGATCGCGGCGGCGACCGCCCAGACCCACGGGATGTCGGCGAGGGCGGGGGTGACGCCGAGACGGACCTCGACGAACTCCTGCGGGTCGCGCACGAGCCACCAGAGGAGAAACGCGGTCATGAACGCGGCGAGGCCGGCGAGCACCCATCCTGCGGTCCGGTCATGACCGTGGCCGTGGTTGATATCCATGCGAGCTAACATACACTGTATGAATGCCAGCTCAATCACCTGACCGCAAGCCGCTGTCGGCGGAGGCCATCGTGGCGTCCGCCGTCGAACTCGCCGATGAGGGTGGGATCGGCTCGGTGTCGATGCGACGGATCGCCGGGCGTCTCGGCTGCAACCCGATGTCGCTCTACTACCACGTACCCGACAAGCAGGTCCTGCTGTCGCTGATGGTCGACGCGGTCATGCGGCTCCACCACTACCCCGATCCGGGGAGCCGCTCCTGGCGCGAGCGGCTGCACACCGCCGCGCGGCTCGACTGGGATATGTACATGGCGCACCCCTGGCTGCTCGACACCGTCGCGACAACACGTCCGCCGTTCGGCCCCGAAACCCTCGCCGCCGCCGAATGGTTCCTTGACGCACTCGCGCTGATCGAGCTCCCGCTCAGCGCATGCGGCCTGGCCATCTCAACGATCAACCACTACGTCCAGGGCAGTGCTCGGGTCGCGCTCAGTGGGAGTGAACGCGCCGAGGGAGGCAGCGAGGACGTCGGCAGGGTGTGGCAGTCCCGGCTCGCCGATGCCGACCTTGCTGCGTTCCCCCGCCTGCAGGCGCTTGTCGCGACCGAGTCGGTCTCGCAAGAGCAGTCGCGGTTCACCGACGGCCTCGACCTGATCCTCGACGGCATCGCACTCCACTCACCATCCGAGACACGCTCTAACTGAGGACACGCTCTCAGTCCTTGCAGGTGTCGTCAGCGCAGCAGGCGTCGACCTCGGCGGGGGCGTCCGCGACGGGTGCGCAGTCGTCGCAGTGCTCGCCCTTCCAAGCTTCGACGCCCTCGCGCACGGCGACGGCGGCGATGATGAGCGCCGCGATGGGGTCGGCCCAGGACCAGCCGAGCGTCGCGTTGAGGACCAGGCCGACGAGCAGGATCGCGGACAGGTAGGTGCACAGCAGGGTCTGCATCGAGTCGGCGACGACCGTGGCCGAGCCCAGTTCGCGTCCGGTGCGGCGCTTGGCCCACACCAGCAGCGGCATGACCACGACCGAGACCGCGGCGATGCCGATGCCGACCGGCGAAGGCTCCGCTTCGCCTTGGCCCAAGAGCGAACGGACGGCATCGAACCCGACCCAGGCGGCCAGCGCGAAGAAGGAGACCGCGATGAGCTTGAGTGCGGTGCGTTCGCGTTCTTCGGGGATGCGGGAGCGGAACTGCCAGATCACGATCAGGGCTGAGGAGACCTCGATGAACGAGTCGAGGCCGAAGCCGATCAGCGCGGTCGAGGAGGCCGCGGCTCCGGCGGCGAGGGCGATGACGCCTTCGGCGGCGTTGTAGCCGGCGGTGGCGTAGGCGAGGTGGCGGGAGCGGGCGTTGAGGAGGACTCGGCGTTCGGCCGTGAGTGCTGCGGGTGCGGTCATGATGCGGTTCCGGCCGGGTGGAGAACAGGCGCATGGCCGGTCGCGGACAGCATGCTGTCGGCCGCTTCGAGCAGGTCGAGGAGTTCGGTGCGGGCGAGGCTGTAGTAGACCTGTCGGCCTTCGTTCCGCCCGGTGACCAGGCCGCAGTCCCGCAGGCAGGCCACGTGTGCGGACACTGTGGACTGGGCCAGGCCGAGTTCGGCGACGAGGTCGGCCACGCGCAGTTCGATGCGCGCCTCGTGGTCGGCGAGGCGGCGCACGATCGCCAGCCGGGTCGGGTCCGACAGGGAGTGGAACAGGGCGGCGGCCGGGGGGAGCCCGGCCTTGATCTCGTCGGAGAGGCAGACGCCCCGCTCATCGTTCATCGTCACTTGGCGATGATATCGCCTCTTGCCGATTAAGCCAAGGCGGGGACGAAAAGCACTCGCCGGTGCGAGGCGCTTCCGGCAGACTTCCGGCATGGTCTCAGTGCTGCAGAATGTCGCGATCGACTGTGCGAACGCCTATGAGCTGGCGCAGTTCTGGAGTCAAGTGTTCGACCGTCCCCTGCATCCGGAGGACCGGCCCGGTGACGCGGAGACGGAAGTGATGCTGCCGGGCGGCCCGGCGATCTTCTTGAACCAGGTGCCGGAACCGAAGATCGTGAAGAACCGGCTGCACTTGTGCCTGCGGCCGAAGACCACGCGCGAGGAGGAGGTCGAACGGCTCTTGCGGCTCGGCGCGACCCTCGTCCACGACCGCAGGCGGGCGGGCGGCAGCGGTTGGGCCGTGCTCGCCGACCCTGAAGGCAACGAGTTCTGCGTGCTCGCCGGCGACGCGGACCGCGCGGCCGCGGCGTCATGAGGACCGCGGCCCTGCGGGGTCGCAGGGCCGCGGCTCGGTACGGGCTACTGGGTGAGGACGCTCACGCCGATCGCCTCGTTCATGTCGTCCACTCTGGAGAAGACGTTCTGCCAGCTGCAGTCGCCCACATGCGAACCGTAGGCGCGGTTGTTCCAGGACCAGCCGCCGCCGGAGTCGCCCCCGATGGTGACGTCGCCGTTCATGCGGACCAGGCTCTGCGTGTAGAAGCCGTCGAGCGTGCAGGACCACCAGGGGTTCTGGACGTCGAGGCCGCACTTGCGGACGTTGGTCGAGCGACCGAACATGCAGATCGACTCGCCCACGGTGAAGCCCCACCAGGGTTCGACCGACAGGGTGTCGCGTCGAGTGTTGGGGTGGGCGTAGAACTCGGCGCGGTCGACGTGCCCGGGGGTGGTGTGCCATTCCATGTCGCCCCAGTAGCCGCGGTGCTGCTGCTGGAAGGTCAAGGGGATGAAGCCGTGGCCGGGCTGCCAGGCCTGGTTGATGCCGGTGCAGTGCCCGGCGGTGCTCACACCGGTGACGCCGCGGGCGTTGATGACCGTCCAGCCGGTGGTGCAGTTGAACGTGCCGCCGACGTAAGCGGCCATGCCGCCGTAGCCGTGCTCGGCGGTGTTGCCGAGCTTGTCCGAGACCGTCAGCTGGACGCCCTTCTGGAACTCCTCGGAGAGCTTCTTGAGGATCTCCTCCGGGTCGGAGGGCAGCTCCGGGTTCGCGGCCAGTTCGGCGGTGATCACGCCTTCGGCGGTGATGTCGAAGCCGCTGGAGAGGTCGCTGAAGCCGATCTCGGTGAGCTCGCGGTTGAGCCGCTCGTTGCGGTCCTCGAGTTCGAGGAACGAGAAGGGCTGCTGGTCGGCGACGATCACGTCGAGGCCGCTCTCCTTGATCACCTCGTGCACGAAGGAGTCGGCTTCGCCCTTGACGTAGAGCGTCGGCGTGCCTCCGGGCTTCTCGGAGAGGGCGGTGCCGACGAACACGTCCAGGCGCTCGGGGGCGATCCTGGCCGCGATCTCGCCGATGGCCTCGGCGACCCGGTACTGGGCCTCGGCCTCTTCGAAGGTCCAGCCGTGGGACTCGGCCGTGCTGGTGAGCTCGTCCTTGAGGCTTTCCTCGGGGTTCTGGTAACCGTCCTTGGGGTCGGGGTCGTTCTCTTGGGCGATGACGGCTGCCGGCGAGGCCAGCAGCAGGGCGGGCGTCACGAGCGCGATGAGCACGCGCTTCGCGATGGGCTTCTTCATGGGGAAATCCGATCTGCACTGCATCGAGAAGATGGGGGATTGAGAGCGTCGGGCCCGACGCCAGGCTTGGGTGACCTGGCAAGAAGTCACGCTACCAACACACACAGGCGCGGTGGGTCCCTTGTGGGCTCGCATGCAGGGGAATGATCTTGGACGCGGCGGTGTTTCCCCAGCGAGCGGGCATGGTGTCGATACCAGGAATGTCGACAATGGTCGGTTAGCGGACAAGAGGCGTTCTGGCGAGCAGGCCCTCGCCTCGGGGCGACGGCGGGCGCGGCGACTCGGGGGTGCGACCGCAAGCCGCGCAAGACAAGTGAGGGCCGGGAACCGCAGTGGTTCCCGGCCCTCGCCGTCGCTTCGCCGTTTCCTCGTATCGGTCAGCCCTCGGGCCGCCACGCCGGGTCGCGGCCGATGAAGGCCACCAGCTTGTCCTGCGGGGACGCGTCGTCGGCGACGGGCACGGCCGGGCCGAACTGGCCGCTGTCGCGCAGCATCTGGTCGATCGGCTGCATTTCCGCGAGCGCGGTGCGGCAGCGCTCCTCCCCCAGGTCGGGTTCGCGTCCGAGCGCTTTGGCGAGGTCCCAGGAGTGGGCCCAGACGTCGGCGGTGTAGAACTGGTCGATCGCCTCGTCAACCGGCTTGTCGCCGGTGTGCGGGTTGCTGAGGACCCGCCCGGCGGGGTCGTCGAGGATCGCCTGGATGTCGGCGACGTGGCGCTTCCAGGCGGCGGCCGGGGCGGCGCCGGCGTCCAAGGACCCCAGTTCGATCCCGGCCCCTTTGAGGAAGTCGCGCGGCCATTCGACCAGGTGCTTCACGACGTCCAGGGCCGTCCATGCGGGGACGGGACTGGGGCGCGACCAGTCGTCGGCGCTCGCGCTTTCGACGAGTGCGGTGATGCGCGCGGCGTCGAAGGCGTGCCGCCCGGCCGGGTCGTCGGGCACCTGGGTTCCGTTCTGCGCCATGGTTCTACGCCGCTTCCTGCGCCAAGAGCTCGTCGAGTTTCTCGAAGCCCTCGTTGACGCCGACGTCCATGCCGCTCGCGAGCATGCCGTCGCGGGTCTCGAAGTCCTGCGTCACGCTCAGCACCCGCAGCCGCGTGCGGCCGCCATCGAGCGGTTCGAAGGTCATCGTCTCGAGGAAGACGCCGTCGGGCTCGCCCTCGTAGGTGAAGGTCCAGACGATCCGCTCGTTCGGGCGGACCTCGTGGAAGCTGCCGAAGAAGGCGTACGCCTCGCCTCCGCTCTCGCCGCCGAACGCCCACTCGCCGCCCGTGCGGGCGTCCCAGCGGGTGATCTTCGTGTTCGACTCGCGGGGTCCGGTCCACTGGGCGTAGAGGTCGGGGTCGACGTGGGCCTGGAACACGCGTTCGGGCGCCGCGTCGAACTCGCGGGTGATCTCGATGGTCGGGACTTTGGCGTCTGCCTTGATCTCGGTTTCGTGCTTGCTCATGATGCCTGCTCCTTGTCGGGTCGCCGGTCCTCGTCGTCCTGGGCCGTGCGGGCCAGTAGGGCGTCGAGGCGGCGGTAGCGTTCCTCTGCTTCGCGGCGATAGCGCTCGATCCACTGCGTCATCAGGTCGAATGCCTCCCTGTTCAGGTGGACGGGCCGCCGCTGGGCGTCCTTGCTGCGGGTCACCAGGCCGGCTTCCTCGAGCACTTTGACGTGCTTGGAGATGGCCTGGAAGCTCACGTCGTACGGCTCGGCCAGCTCGCCCACCGTCGCGTCCGAGACGGACAGCCGGGCGACCAGGTCGCGGCGGGTCGGGTCGGCGAGTGCCGCGAAGGCCCGGTCGAGCTGCTGCGTACTGTCTCCCACGGGTCGTCCTCAACTAGTTGGTTGAATACGACGATAGACTACGGTCCGATCGTTGTCAACCAGTTGGTTGAAGAAGCGCCTACCTGGCGTGATGCGGGGCGGCGGTGCTCTCGCGCAGGACCAGGGCCGGGCGCTCGCTGGAGTAGCGGCGGACTCCCGTGTCGTCGATCGCCTGCTTCAGGAGCTGGAAGCCTCGGGTGCCCAGGCCGGCGAAATCCTGGTCCACTGTGGTCAGCGGCGGGCTCCAGAGCTCGGCGAGCGGGTGGTCGTCGAAGCCGGCGACCGAGATGTCCTCGGGGACGCGGCGGCCCGCCTCGGTGATGCCGCGCATGACGCCCATGGCGATCTCGTCGTTGCCGCAGAAGACCGCCGTCACCTCGGGATCGGCGGCGAGCTCGCGGCCGACCGCTATGCCGCTCTTGGGATCCCAGGTGGCGTCGCGCACCGGCGGTACCGGCGCGTTCGCTTTCGTCAGGGCCCGCTTCCAGCCGCTCGTGCGGCCGTCGACCCGGCGCGAGGGCGGGACCCGCACATGGTGCACGGTGCGGTGCCCCAGGCCCAGCAGGTACGCGGTGAGCTCCTCGGCCGCGGCGGCCTCGTCCAGGACCGCTTGCGGCACACCGGCTTCCCTGGTACCGGAGAGGGCGACGACCGGGAGGTCAGCGCCGAGCTTGTGGAGCGCGGCGACGCCGGGCGGGTCGAACTTGAGGACCACGACCCCGGCGAGGGTCTGCATCTGGACCGCGGCGACCGCGCGGTCGACCTCTTCCGCGTCCGCGCTCTCCACGACGGTGATCATCACCGTGTAGCCCTCGGCGCGGGCCGCGATCTCGATGCCGCGGATCGTCTCCGCGTAGCCGTACCGGGAGGTGTTGCCCGCGATCACCGCAATCGTCTGCGACTTGCGGGAGACGAGCACGCGCGCGGCGGCGCTGGGCCGGAAGTTGAGCTCCGCGATGGCGGCCTCGACCAGCTCGCGCTTGGCGGGACTCACCTTCGCGGCCCCGGTGAGCACCCGCGAGACCGTCGGGACCGAGACGCCCGCCAGTTCGGCGACGTCCGAGATCGTCGGGTTCCTGCCCGTCCTGGCCACAGCGCTCCTCACTTCACTGCACCGGTGGCGCTCACTTGACCGCACCACTGGTGATGCCGGAGATGATCCTGCGCTGGGCGACCACGAACGTGATCAGGAGCGGCAGGCTCATCAGGATGATATAGGCGAAGATGAGGTGCCAGTTCTGGAGATACAGACCCGCGCTCGCGACCTGGTAGAGGTTCAGCGGCAGCGTGTCGAACCGGCCGCCGACCACGAACAGCGCGTAGAACACGTCGTTCCAGATGTAGAGGCAGATCAGGATGGTCGCGGTGGCGAGCACCGGCCGCAGCAGCGGCAGGATCACGCGGATGAAGGTGCGCACCGGCCCGGCCCCGTCGACGCGGGCGGCCTCCTCCAGCTCGTGCGGGATGGTGCGCACGAAGCCCGTGACGAAGAAGATCACTGTGGACAGGTACATGCCCATGTACACGCCGATCATGCCGAGCGCGGTGCCTGCGAGGCCGAGCTGGCGCAGCAGGAGCACGATCGTCACCACCGCCGGCGGCAGCACGATCCCCGAGATGCCCAGGGCGTAGATCGCCGCCGTGAGCCGCCCGCCGCGGCGGCCGAGGATCCAGGCGGCCATCGAGCCGAGTATGAGCACGCCGACCACGGCCGGGACCATCACGAGGAGGCTCCCGAAGAAGCCCGCGACCATGCGGCCGTCCGCGAAGACCTCGGCGAAGTTGTCGAACAGCCGCCATTCGCTCGGCGGCGACAGGTCCGGGTTCAGCGCTTCGGCCTGGTCCTTCGCGGCGGTCGCGATCACGAGCCAGAACGGGACGCCGAGCACGAGGACCGCGACGAGGACCGCCGCGACCGGCTGGACGGGGAAGCGGCGGCGGGGTCTGCGGCGCGCGGGTGCGGTGCGGGCGGCGGTCTCGGGCCGTTCGGCGGTGAGGGTCACAGCACGTCCTCTCGCTTGCGCAGGAACCGGATCACGGGGAAGGCGAGGATGGCGACCAGGAGGAACAGCACCAGGCTCATCGTCGTGGCCTGGGCGAACAGGCCCTGCCCGAAGGTCCGGAAGATGAAGATGTTCAGCAGTTCGGTGGTGCCGCCGGGGCCGCCCTCGGTGGTGGCCTGGACGATGTCGAAGCCGTTCATGGAGCCGAGCAGCGCGGTCGCGACGTTGAACGTGACGGCCGGGGCGAGCAGCGGGAACCGGATGGAGCGGAACATGGTCCAGCGCCCGGCCCCGTCGAGGCGGCCCGCTTCGAGCACGTCCTCGCTGATGGTCTTGAGGCCGGCCAGGTAGATGAGCATCGAGAGGCCCATCCACTTCCAGGCGTGCACGACCGCGACGACCACGATGGTCCACGTCGTGCTCCCCAGCCACGGGATCGCGACCTCTGCGCCGGTGAACCAGCCGATGATGCCGTTCAGGGCCCCGTCCGGCTTCAGCAGCGCCTGGAAGATGTAGCCGACCGCCAGCGCGGACATGATGACCGGGACGAAGAACGCGACGCGCACGGCGCGGTTGACGCGGGTGTCCCGCTCGAGCAGGAGCGCGAGGCCGAGTCCGAAGGCGTTCTGGAAGACCGCGACGAGCACGGCGTAGACGAGGGTGACCTTGAGGGAGTTGAGGAGGGTGCCGTTGGAGAACAGGGAGGTGAAGTTGTCCAGCCCGGCGAAGTTGATGGCGCTCTTGAAGCTCGACCAGTCGGTGAAGGCGTAGACGAAGTTGAAGACGGTGGGGACGAGGAAGAACACGACCAGGACCGCGAGCGCCGGGATGAGGAACCACAGTGGATGGTCTTGGCGGCGGGGTCCTGCCTTGCCCTTGGCGAGCATGGTGGTCACGGAGTTCGGCCTTCCTGATAGCGGCGTTGCTGGGGTGTGAGGGGCGCCGGGGTCTTGACCAGGCCCGGCGCCCCTCGGTTGAGCGGCTGTGTTAGAAGCCTTCGGCGCCTTGGGCTTTGGCGAGTTCCGCGAACTGGGCCTGGGTGGCCTCGGCGACCTCGGCGGGCGTCTTGGTGCCCTGGATCATGTCGGCGAGGTAGATGTACAGGTCCGGGTTCGCGATGGCGAGGGCCTGCATGGAGCCGACCGAGGTGCCGACCGAGTCGCTGACCGCGAGCAGGGCCTCGGGCACGGTGGCCGGGGTCTCCACACCGGACTGGAGCGAGACGGTGTTCTGGGCGGTCACGAAGTCCTCGTAGCCGTCGCCCATCCAGTAGGAGAGGAGCTGGCGGGCGGCGGCCTCGCGCGCTTCGTCGCCGGTCTTGAAGGCCACGAGGGCGTTCGACTGGTCGGGGATGAAGGTGCCGGTGTTGCCGGACGGGGAGATCGGGAAGAAGCCGATCTTCTGGTTCAGCTCCTCGGTGTCGGCGAGCGACTGGAGCTGGCCGAAGTAGGAGTTGACCTGCATGACCATCGCGGCGTCGCCCGCGAGGAGGGCGGCGCCCTGGTCCTCGAAGGTGGCGGTCTTGATGTCCTCGTTGAACAGGCCTTCGTCGATGAGCGCCTTGTAGGTGTCGATGGCGCCCTGGATGGTCGGGTCGGTGAAGGACTCCTCGTTGGCGTTCACGCGGTCCCAGAGGCCGTCCGCGGCGGCGTCGGCGAGCTGCACCTGGACCCACCACTGGGTGCCCCAGCGGTCGGCGGCCATCTCGTGGAAGGGGGTGACGCCGGCGGCCTTGAGGTCGCGGGCGGTCTGCAGGAAGGAGTCCCAGTCGGTGGGGGTCGCGGTGATGCCGTTGGCCGCGAACACCTCCTTGTTGTAGTAGACGCCTTCGACGGCCGGGGTGGTGATGAGGGTGGCGTAGCGGGTGTCGTCGAGGATGCCGGTGATGTCGCGCAGCTCGGGCTTGTAGGCGTCGAGCCAGGGGGCGTCGTCGAGCGGCTGGAGGTTCTGGGAGGCGTTGAGGGCCGTCAGCTGGGAGGCCGTGGGCTGCCAGAACGCGAGGTCGGGCTTGTCGCCGGTGGCGACCTTGGTCTGGACGCCCTGCTCGTACGGGTCGGGGATGGTGACGACCTCGACCTCGGCGCCGGTGAGCTCCTCGAAGCCCGCGATCACGCTGTCGGGCACGGTGTTCGAGTTCTGGGCGGCCCAGATGGTGAGGGTGGTGCCGGAGAGGTCGGCGTCCTGCGCGGGCCAGGAGACCGGTCCGTCGGACCCGGTGTCGGCGCCGGGGTCGGAGCACCCGGCGAGGGTGATCGCGCCTGCGGCGGCGACCGCCAGCGCGATGCGGAACTGCTTCTTCATTGAATCGCTCCTTACGGTGTGAGGGACTTAGTAGTCGAGGCGCAGGGTGCGGGCGGCGATGTCGGCGTCGCCTCCCTGCACGGTGAGGGTGGCGGTGTCGCGGTCCCAGTCGGTCTTCCATTCGGGGAGGTCGAGGGGGAACACGGTGGTGACGCGGAGGTCGCGTCCGGCGAGGTGCGGCAGGTGCAGTGCGGTCGCGGCGTCGCCGCCGCGGCGCCAGACGGAGACGAGGTCCTGGCCTTCTCCGCGCAGGCCGAGGGCGACCCAGGGGTCGGTCCAGTCGGGGAGGCCGGCGGGCCAGTAGGCGTGGCCGGTGGCGATAGCGCCGCGGAGTTCCTTCGCGGTGGCGACGGCGGTGGCGACGGTGGCGCGCTGGGCTGCGGTCATCTGGTTGAGGTGGCCGGAGACGTAGAAGCGGCCGAGGAGCCCGGTGACGAGGCAGAACGCGACCTCTTCGTCGTTCATCTCGGGTTGCGGGTAGGCCCAGCTGGCGGCCTGCTCGGGCAGGAGGGAGATCGGCGCGGCGGCGGCGATCGGCGGGTACTTGGCGAACTCCTGCTGGTCCGAAGTGGACTGCATGGCGAGGCGGGAGAGGACGGCGAAGTCCATGCGCATCGCGCCGGAGGAGCAGTTCTCGATGACGAGGTCGGGGTGGCGGTCGAGGACGCCGTCGAGCCAGGCGAGGTGGGCGCGGTTGTGGCCGAGGAGGCCGTCGCCCACGCTGTCCGCGTTCAGGTCCGTGCCCGGGCCGGGGTTGACGTTGTAGTCGAACTTGAAGAAGCCGACGCCGAAGTCGTTCACGAGCCGGTCGACGACGCCGTCGAGGTGCGCGACGGCGGCCGGGTGGCGCAGGTCGAGGTGGTAGCGCTGGTGCTCGACCAGGCGCTGGCCGTGGCGCTGGAGGAACGCCGCATCGGGGAGCTTGCCGGCCATGGGGCTGTCGACGCCGACGACTTCGGGTTCGAGCCAGAGGCCGGGCACCATGCCGGCGTCGCGGATGGCGTCGATGACCTCGCCGAGGCCGCCGGGGAAGCGGGTGGTGGAGGGCTGCCACTCCCCCACGCTGGGCCACCAGTTGCCGCCGTCGTCGTACCAGCCGGCGTCGATGCAGAAGATCTCGGCGCCGATCGCGGCGGCGGATTCGATGAGCGGCAGCAGCTTCTCGGTGGTGGGGTCGCCCATGAGGGTGTTCATGTAGTCGTTGAAGACGACGGGCATCGCGGCGTTGTCGGGGTGGGGGCGGCGGGCGGCGCGGCGGAAGTCCGTAAGGGCCGCAACGGCTTCGGTGAAGTCGCCTCCCACGGTGACCGTGGCCGGGACGCTGGTGAACGACTCGCCCGGGCGCAGGACGCGGGTCCAAGAGGAGTCCATATCGGTGGGTCCGGAGAGGGTGAAGTAGCCGCCGAGGAGGTCTTCGCCGAGCTCCCAGCGCCAGGCGCCGTTGTGCTCGATCTGCCAGGCGAAGGCGAGGCCCTCGGTCTCCACGCCGGCGACCGGAAGGTGGCGGCCGGTGGACCAGGTGCCGTCGGAGGTGACGGAGTAGTGGCCGCGCGGGTCGTGGGTGCTGTGGGCGAGCTGGGTGGAGAGGCGCGGGAAGTCGATGCCGCGCAAGGGGGTTCGCGACCAGCGGCCTTCGCCGAACCAGTCGCTCACGCCTTGGACGCGGTGCCAGCCCGCGAGGTTGTCGTCGTCGACGGTGCCGGGCCGGGTGAACCCGGCGCTCCAGGAGGCGACGGAGCGGAGCACGAGAGCGCGGTCCCCGGCGGGGACGACCGAGACGCGGGAGCGGACGGCCGTTTCGGCACCGTCGAGGATTTCGATCGCGATGCTCGCTTCGACACCGTCGGCGGCCTGCCAGATGGTGAGGAGGCGGCCGTTCGCGGTGCGGGCTTCGGAGTGCGAGACGTAGCGAAGTTCCAGGCCGAGCTGGGTGTGGGAGATGCGGTCCGCGCCGGGGCTGTTGCCCGTCTGCGCGGTCGTGACCTCGACGAGGGGCACGGCGTGCACCGGGATCGCGGTCCCGTCGCGGGTGACGCCGGCGATGCGCACCGGCGAGTCGTCGCCCCAGGCGAATCCGAACTCGAGACGTCTACTGCCCCAAGAGAACTGATCGGTCACGATACCCCTTTGTCCGTACGTCGTGAGCGCGGTCGGGAGTCGGCCGCGATGTCGTCAACGGTTCGAACCCTAACCCAGTTCTGAAATCGATTTCAAGTCACGTCTTGAAATCGTTATCAAAAATCGGTACGGTCTACCTGCGGCCCGAGGGCCGAAATACCCCCATCTCAATGAAGAGAGGACCCCCCTGATGTTGAGGAGACTCATGAGCACCGGTGCAGCCGCGGCGGTCGCCGCGACCGCCCTGACCGGCGTCGCCGCGCCGGCGCAGGCCGCCGACCCCGACGTGCTGGCGGTGGACTTCGCCGAGCGCACCGGCGACTTCCGCGGCGGCGCCTCCGGCACGCTCTACGGCTTCGGCGACGAAGGCGCCCCCACGCAGGCGCTCGTCAACGGCGCCCACATCACCAACACCTCGCAGAAGGCGCCGTACGGCACCCAGCACCCCTCCGGCGACGCGATCAAGGTCGAGGACGGCTTCTTCGCCAAGCACGGCGAGGACATGTACATCTACATGCAGGACTACTACCCCGAATGGCCGTACAACGGCGGCCGGCGCCCCGGCGACGACCGCACGTACAACCTGGAGGACGGCACCTACACCCAGGGCGGCAACGGCGTCTGGGACTTCCTCGAGGTCATCGAGTTCGTGACCGAGGCCGTCGCCACCGACTCCGATCGCCCGCAGGACTACGTGTTCCTGCCCTTCAACGAGCCCGACGGCGGCAACTGGTACCCGAACTGGGCCGGCCAGAAGGACCAGTTCCTCGGCGACTGGCAGGCCGTCTACGAGAAGATCCAGGAGGTCTGGGCGCGCCACGGCCACGGCCACGCCCGCATCGCCGGGCCCGGCGACACCCGCTGGCAGCCCGAGCGCAGCCGCGACATCCTCGAGTTCGCCAAGGCCAACGACTCACTGCCGGACATCTTCGTCTGGCACGAGCTGGGCATCAACAACCTCGGCTCGTACCGGCAGAACTTCGCCGACTACCGCGCGCTCGAAAGCGCCCTCGGCCTCGACCCCATCCCGGTCAACATCACCGAGTACGGGATGCTGCGCGACATGAGCGTCCCCGGCCAGCTCGTCCAGTGGTTCTCGATGTTCGAGGACACCAAGGTGGACGCCCAGACCGCTTACTGGAACTACGCGGGCAACCTCTCCGACAACAGCGCCAGGCCGAACGGCGCGAACGCCGGCTGGTGGATGTTCAAGTGGTACGGCGACCTCGACGGCAGCGAGACCGTGAAAGTCACGCCCCCGACGCCCAACGGCGTCGACACCCTCCAGGGCATCGGCGCGGTCGACGAGGCGAACCGCCGCGCCACCGTCCTCTGGGGAGGCACCGACAATGATGTGGCCCTTGACCTCTCAGGGCTCGACAAGTCGATCTTCGGCAGCAAGGTCGACGTGGAGATCCGCGAGAACGCGCTGAGCGGCGCCGAAGGCCTCGCCGACACCCCGCGCGTGATCGCCGCCTACGACGGCCTCGACGTGGCGAACGGCGGACTGCGGCTCGACGTGCCCACGTACGACCGGTACGCGGGCTACCAGCTCATCATCACCCCGAGCCAGAGCCGCGATGTCGAGGCCGATGCCACCGCGCAGCCGTGGCGCGACACGATCGAGGCCGAGGACATGGCGATTACCGCCGCGACCGTGTACACGCAGGACCCGCAGGCGAACGGCGGCTGGCAGTTCCTGGCCTCCGGCGGCAAGGACGTGGGCTCCTTCAACCAGGTCGGCTCCCGCGCCGAATGGACCGTGGAGGTCCCGCACGACGGGACCTACCGGCTCCAGGTGATCGGCGGCGCTCCGGGCGTTCCCGGCCGGCACGCGCTGTTCGTGGACGATGAGTCGGCGGGCACCGTCCAGTACGCGGCCGACCTGGCGCTCAACGACAACAGCAGGTGGAAGTACCGCGGCAGCGCCGAACTGCTCGTGGACCTCACCGCGGGCAGTCACACCCTGTCGATCCGCGCCAGCGCCGACGGGACCACCAGGCTCCCGAACTCGGACATCACGCTCGACAAGGTCGCACTGACCTCTGTGGAGGAAGGCGAGCCCACGCTGTACCCGGCTTCCGGTTTCCGCCTGGAGAACGGCGCCGCCCTGAAATGGACCGGCAACTGCAAGGGCGGCGCGGCCTTGAGCGGCGACGACCGGGCGGACCTGTACGCCACCGCGATCGAGACCGGCTACTACGACGTGCAGATCGACTGGGCCTCCACGAAGGCGTCCAAGGTCGAGCTCGCGGTGAACGGCGACGCCGTCACCGAGGTGACCGCCAACGGCGCCGGGAAGTGGCGCTCCACCGCCACCGTGCACCTCAACGAGGGCATCAACGAGATCGAGCTGCGCTCCCCCGGCGGCGCTGTGGTCCAGTCGCTCACCACGATCCGGAACCGCGCCGCCGACAGTGCGGCCGTCTCGGTCGAGGCCGAGGACATGAGCCTGCACGGCCAGGCGTCGGTCACGCAGCTTGCGGACAGCACCGGCACGAACGCCTCCGGGAGCGCCTTCGCGGGCTGGATCGGCAACGGCACCGGCAACGCGGTCGAGATCGCCCGCGACGGCTTCGCCGCCCCCGGGGACTACGACCTCACCGTCTACTACGCCAACGCCGAGACCTCGGGGCAGCACGACTACAACCCGCAGGTCGTGGACCGGCTGCTGGAGGTCCAGGAGGGCAGTGAGCAGGTGGGACACGCGTACTTCCGCTACACGTACTCCTGGAACAGCTTCTCGCAGCGCACGATCCCCGTGACACTGTCCACTGCGGACGAATCGCTGCGGCTGGGCAATGCGAGCGCCTGGGCGCCGGACATCGACCGGGTCGTCATCGCCCCGCGCCTCATCGGCGCACCGACGACGGCCGCCCGCTAGCCGAACGCCCCGAAGGCCCTGTGCGGACGGCGCACAGGGCCTTCGCCATGTGCCGTCGGCGGGTCTGCATGCCGCGGGGCCCCGCACGCGACGGCGTGCGGGGCCCCGCGGGAAGGTCAGGCGGACTTCTTGCGGCCCATGAGGCTCTCGGCGACGCCGATGAGGAGCACCGAGACGATCACCGCCGCGATGAACCCGACGATGTTCAGCTCGAAGATGTCCCCCGTGCCGATCAGGTTCGCGATCGTCCCGCCGATGACCGAGCCGACCAGGCCCAGGACGAGCGTGGCGAGAATGCCGAGGTTCTGCTTGCCGGGCTTGATCAGGCGCGCCAGCGCGCCGATGATGAGCCCTGCGACGATGAATCCGATCATGATGAGCCTCCGATGCCCGATTGCTCCCTCCATCATGGCCGAAAGCGGCGCCGCGCGGCCCGAAATCAGGAGTCCAGGAGGCTCCGCACCTCGTCCAGGGTCGGAATCGACGGGCCCGCGCCCTTGCGCTGCACCGCGATGGCCGAGGCGGCGGTCGCGAACTCGGTGGCCGCCACGAGCGAGCGCTCGTCGGCCGTGCGGTCCAGGGAGGCGGCGAAGGCGCCCACGAACACGTCGCCCGCGCCCGTCGTGTCCTTGACCTCGACCGGGAACGCCGCGACCTTCACCGCGTCGATGCCGCGCCCGCCGACGTACGCCCCGTCGGCGCCGAGGGTGATGACCACGTCGCAGCCGTGCGCGGTGAGCACCGACATGAGCGACCGCTCGCCCGTCCCGGCCGGCTCGCCCGCGAGTTCGGCGGCCTCGTGCTCGTTGACGATGAGGATGTCGACCTCGCCGAGCAGCTCCTCGGGGAAGGCCCCGCTCGGCGCGGCGTTGAGGACCACGACCGTGTCGGCGGCCCGCGCGGCGCGGATCGCGGCGGTCACGGTCTCCAGCGGCGTCTCCAACTGCACCACCATGACGTCCGCGGCGGCGATCTCCGCCAGTTCGGCCTCGGTGAGGTCCACGAGCGCGGCGTTCGCGCCCGAGTTGACCACGATCGAGTTCTCGCCCTTGCGGTCCACGAAGATCACGGCGGTGCCGGTCGGGGCGTCCACACGGCGGTCGAGCAGGGTGATGCCCGCGTCCCGGGCCTGCGCGGCGAGCTGGTCGGCCGCCGCGTCGCGGCCCAGCGCGGCGATGAAGCGCGTCTCGGCCCCGGCGCGGGCGGCGGCGATGGCCTGGTTGTTGCCCTTGCCGCCGGGGAAGGAGGCGAGGCCGCGCGAGAGCACCGTCTCGCCCGGCGCGGGGATGCGCTCGACCTCGTAGACGAGGTCGAGGTTCGCGCTTCCGATGACGACCACGCTCATGTTGCCTGCCTCCACAGTCCGGATCACTGGAGCGGTGGTACCCGCCCATGCGAAGCCTGACACAGCGCCCGCGGCGCAGTCCGCGAGTCGGCCGATCCAGTGATCCGGGACGTGTCAGCCGCTGAGCGGCATCACCCTGGCGATCAGGATCGAGTCGCCGTCCCCGGCGGCGGGGTAGGCGGCGCTGCCGTCGTCGTAGGCCTTGAACGCCTGGTAGGCGTGGTCGGGCACGTCGATGGTGAAGTCGTCGCCCACGGTCGCGCCGGTCCCGGAGTCCCGGACCTGCGCCCGCATGCCGTCGCCGTCCTCCCAGGCAAGGAGCATGTGCGTCTGGCCGTAGGTGACGAGGTGCGGATGGGCGGCGTCGATCCCGAGTTCGCCGCTCGAGTTCTCGGGTGAGAACCGCGCGAGGCGCACTTCGCCGCCCTGGCTCCAGGCGGTCCAGTAGCGCGCGCCGTCGCCGGCGAGGACGAGGTCGCCGCCGAAGAGGGTGCCGTCGCAGGTTCCCTCGGCAACGGTCTCGTAGGGGTCGGGCCGGGCGATCCGGCATCCGTTGTCGGTGGCGCAGACCATCACGAACTCGTCGGCTGCCGGATCCCAGACGATCCGCGTGGTCCAACTGTGGCTGCAGCCGGTCGCGAAGGCGTCCGGGTGGTCGACGAGGTTCCCGTCCGCGTCGACCACCTGCATGCGGTCGCCCTGGTGGATGTCGACGCAGTCGCCGTTGGCGACGGTGATCGCGACGCCGAAGTAGGCGGCGAAGTGCTCGCCGTCGGTCGCGAGGCGGCCGTGGTGCTGGTACCACCAGATGAACCGCGCGCCGTCGTCGTAGCCGTCGAGGCCTTCGCCGAGGTTGGTGACCTCGCGCTCCCAGACCTGTTCGCCCGCGTTGTCGAAGCGCACCATGTGCATCGTGCGGCAGGGGCTGGACTCGCCGCCGCAGAGCGGGCCGTCGCCGCATTCGCCTTCGCGGGTCACCAGGACGACGACGCCGTCCTCGTCCGCGATGACGTCCTGCAGGTCGACGCCTTCGAAGGCGATCGGTTCGCCTTCGAGCTGGTCGTCGCAGTCGAGTTTGCCGAGGTGGATCCGGTCGTCGGTGCCGATCCAGGCGAGCCAGGACCCGCCGGGTCGGGCCGCGATGGCCATGGGCAGGCGCTCGGTGTCGCCTTCCTGGCCGTACCCGATGACGCCGCCGGTGTCGACCTCGGTGACGGTGACTTTCGGTGTGCTGCTTGGCGCTCGCCCGCAATCGCCGACGGCTTCGGGTGAGGGGGACTCGGAGGGGCCGGCGAGCGCGGCCCCTTCGGAAGCGGCCTCGGTGGTCGAGGCGGGCTCGGAGGCGCTCGCGGAGGAATCCAAGGCGTCGTCGGGGGGTTCAGAGCCGGTGGGCGAGAATGCCAGGGCCGTGGCCACGGTCGTTCCCGCGAACAGTGCGGCCGCGGCGGCGACCACTATGGAGATGCGTTTCCAGTTCGCCGAGCGGGGCTTCCGTTCATCGAAAGCCGGAGGCTGCGAAGGCTTACTCATGCCGGTTTCGTCCTTCGATATGCCCACGGGCGGCCGGAGCGCCGCCGGTGGAATGTGGATCTCGAAGACCGACCCTACCCAGAGCGCGAGGACCGTTCGCACGGTGGCGTGCCGTTGGGAATCCGGTTGCCTTCGCACCCCCAAGCAAGCGAGACTGGCTCGCGATGATGCCATTGAATGAGATCGACCGTCTGAAGCAGACCGTCACCGAAGCCTGGACCAGTCCGATCGCCGACGAGGTCGCCGCCGCATGGGGGTACGAGCCCGGGACCGCGAGGTGGTGGCGCTCCAGCGCCTCGCACGTGTTCGTGCTGCCCGACCCGGGTGGCAAGCGGTACCTGCGGTTCGTGCCGGAGACCTACACGGGCCCCGAATCCGTGGAGGCCGTGGCGACGCTCATGGACCGCCTCGCCGAGGCGGGCACACCGGTCGTCCGGCCCGTACGGGCGGACTCCGGAGCGCTCACGGTCACCGTGCCGACCGCGCATGGACCGATGCGCGCCATGGTGGTGGAAGCCGCGCCGGGCGAAGAAGTGGACGCCGATGAACTCACCGCGGACCAGACCCATGCGTGGGGCCGCGCGCTCGCGGTGGTGCATCGCGATGCCGCCGGCCTCGATGCCGCTCTGCCGCAGGCATTCAGCGAGCTGGCGGAGGTGCCGGAGCGATTCGCCGACGACACCGACCTCGTGAAAGCCGCTGCACGCCTGGGCGAGCGAGTCGCCGCGCTGCCCCGCGACCGGGCCGGGTTCGGGACCGTCCACGGCGACTTCGAGCTGGACAACCTCGCGTGGGACGGCGACCAGGCGACGGCCTTCGACTTCGACGAGGCCGCGCTCTCCTGGTACGCCGCCGATGTCGCCTACGCCCTGCGGGACCTGACCGGGCCCGACGGCCGCATCATGGAGGAGCGGAAGGCCCTGGTCGAGGCGTTCATCGCGGGATACCGCAGCGTTCGCGCCGTCGAAGAGGACGAGCTCGCGAGCCTACGGCTGTTCGCAGGCGTACACGCCGTCTGCTCGCTGGTCCGGATCACGCGAGCCCTCGGCACGCCGGGCAACGACGAGCCCGAATGGCTGGCAGAGCTCCGATCAAACCTCGAGGCCATGGCCCGAGAACACCGCGCCCTCGCGATCGCAGTTGCGGCATCGACCGAAGTCACGTAAGCAGTTCGTGGGTGCGTTCGTTCGGACGCATTCGTTTCATCCGGCGAGTGCGAGGTTACGTGATGGATGATCGCGGGATAGCGAAGGTGCCGTTCGACGTAGCGACGTACGTCAGGAACATGCAGGGCGGGCGGTGCTTCATCTGTGCGCTTGTAGCAGGCGAGCCCGAAGCCTTTCACGAAGTCGTGTACGAAGACGACGACCACATCGCGTTCCTCAATAGGTACCCGACCCTCGAGGGTTACGTGTTGGTCTGCCCCAAGCGGCACCTCGAAGATGTCATCCGTGACTTCAGCGAAGAAGCGTACCTGGCGCTCCAGGCCTTGGTTCGGCAGATTGGGGTGGGACTGCAGGCGGTGCTGCCGGTCGAGCGGATCTACGTGCTGTCGCTGGGAAGCCTGCAGGGGAACGCGCATGTCCACTGGCACGTGGCGCCCCTGCCGCCAGATGTCCCCTACGCGCAGCAGCAGTACCACGCGCTCATGGGAGAGAACGGCGTCATCGACCAGAGCCCGGCCGCCAAGGCCGAACTGGCGCGGCGTCTTCGAGAGGAACTCCAGAACTGAACGTACCTATCAGAACCGACCACGCCGGTCCGTTATCGCAGTGGGCGGGCAAACCGGCCGCTAGCGGGGCCTCTCGCCGCTTAGCAGTTGCCATCGGCGAATTCGAGGTAGGTCAGCGTGATCGGGGTGTCGTAGTCGGTGGGAGCGCCCGGGTCCGGGTCCTGGTAGACGACGCTGCATTCGGTCTGGCCGTTGTCCGGGTCGGTCGACTCGGTGGCGAAGGCGACGTTGGTCCAACCCTCCGATCGCAGGTGGTCCCGGGCCTCGGTGTACCACTCGCCCCTCACGTCCGGGAGGTTCGGGGGGCTGCCGTCGATCATGCCGGGATCATCCTCAGTGGCGTCCTCGGTCGGTTCGTTTCCCGCACCGCCGTCTCCTCCTCCGGTCGCCTCTTCGCCACCGCCTTCGTCAGCTTTGCTCGTCGTCTCCTCCAGGTCGGTCGCGACGGCGCTGGTGGTCTCCGTAGCGGACGGCTCCGGGGTCGCGGAGGCGGCGATCGCCGGCGCGCCTTCACTTGAGGCCGATGGGCCTGCGGCGGCGAGGGTGCCTCGTTCGCCGCCGCCGCCGTCACCGGCTTCGCTGAGCCAGGGCGAGAGCATCAGGGCCGCGACTGCGGCCACGATGGCGACCGCGGCCGTGGGGAGGACGACCAGGAGCCGCTTGCGCATGGAAGGGCGGCGCGGGAGGACCGGGGCGGGGAAGGGTTGCGGACCGGTCGTGCTCGGCATCGCTGGGGCCGGTGCGAAGAGCGCGGGGTCGGCATGCGGCTCTTCGGGGTTCGCGGCGGCATGCAGACTCGCCTCAGCGAAGGCCGCCGCGGTGGGCCAGCGGCTCTCAGGGCCCTTGGCGAGGGCTTGGAAGACCACGGCGGCGGGCGCGGGCGGCACCGTCTCGGAGAACTGGGGCGGGGGCTGGTTCAGGTGTCCGTTGAGGATGGTCCCGGCCGTCTCGCCGGTGAACGGCGGCGTCCCGGCGAGGCATTCGTAGGCGACCGCCCCGAGCGAGTACACGTCGGTGGCCGCGGTGAGCTCATGGCCTTCGAGCTGCTCGGGCGAAGCGTAGAGGAGGGTGCCGAGCAGCAGGCCCGTCTCGGTGATGGCGGTGCGCCCCGCCGAAAGGGCGATGCCGAAGTCCACCAGGACCGCGCGCCCCCGCTCGTCGATGATGATGTTGGCGGGCTTCACATCCCGGTGGATGATTCCGGCGTCGTGCGCGGCCTGCAGGGCCTCGGCGACCTGGGCGCACAACCGCATGGCCTCGGCCGGATCCATCGGGCCGCCGAGGAGCACTTCGGTCAACGAGCGGCCCTCGATCAGTTCCATCACGAGGTAGGAGAGGATCGCGCCGCTGTCGTCGGCCGTCTCGCCGTAGTCGTGGAGGGCGGCGATGCCCTTGTGGTGCAAGGAGGCCACGGCTTGCGCCTCGTGCTCGAAGCGGACGCGGGCGTTCTCGTCCCGCTCGAAGCCGGACTTGAGGATCTTCACGGCCACGGCCCGCTTGAGGCGGGTGTCGTACCCGCGCCAGACCGTGCCCATCCCCCCGGAGGCGATCGTCGCGTCGAGTCGGTAGCGGTCGGCGATCAGCGATCCGGGTTCCACGGCTGCACCTCGCAACGGGGTCAGGGGTGGGCAGGGGTCAATGCCCAACCATCCTAGGTGATCTCGGCCCCTGCGGCAGCGCGCGCGACCGTCCGCGTCCGTCCCGGACAGCGCGCGCGGGCCCGGGCCGAACCGGTCAAGCGGCGAGGCGATAGCGCCGCACCCGTTGACATCGATGAATCGCTATGGATATCCTGTGGTCGGCTTAACCGATTCAGTATTTGAAACCCCAGGTCATAGCCGCTCACCGGATCCAACCCCTCCCGCGAGGGCCTTACGTTCCAAAGGAGACGCAAGTGCCTATCTCCGCATTCCGCGCGCCCCGGCGCGCCGTGATCACCCTCGGCGCCGCCACCGCGGCAGCAGTCGCCGCGTCCGCCGGCATGCCGCTGGCCGCCGGCGCCGAGACGAACCGGCGGCAGCGCGTCAAGCTCGTCGACGACTGCGCGACGCCGCAGACGCGTGCGCTCTTCCAGTACATGCTCGACCAGCAGGGCCAGGGCATCCTGTTCGGCCACGAGCACACCCTCACCGACGGGTTCACCTTCGACACCTTCACCGAGACCACCTCGGACGTGCAGGCCACCACGGGCGACTACCCGGCCGTGTTCGGCTGGGACACGCTGATCCTCAACGGGTTCCAGAAACCGGGCGTATACGGCGGCACCGTTGAGGAGAACATCGAGGCCATGAGCTGGGCCTTCGAGAAGTCGGACGCGCTCGGCGGGATCAATGTGCTGAGCGCGCACCTGTACAACTTCGTCACGGGCGGGGACTTCTGGGACACCACGGGCCGCGTCGTCAGCCAGATCCTCCCCGGCGGGCCGAAGCACGCGGACTTCAACGAGTTCCTGGACCGGATCGCGGCTTCGGTGAAGGGCGCCAAGCGGCCCGACGGCACGCTGATCCCGATCGTGTTCCGGCCGTTCCACGAGAACACGGGCGGCTGGTTCTGGTGGGGCGCAGGGCACTGCACCTCCGCGGAGTTCATCGAGATCTTCCGGTACACCGTGGAGTACCTGCGGGACACCAAGAAGGTGCACAACCTGCTGTACTCGTACTCGCCGAACTCGAGCTTCGGCGGCGACCCCACGAATTACATGAAGACGTACCCGGGCGACGAGTTCGTGGACGTCCTCGGCTACGACGCGTACGACAACTCGGCGGGCTCGCCGGAGTGGCTGGCGGGCACCATGAAGGACCTGGCGATGGTCGTGGGCCTCGCCGAGGAGCGCGGGAAGGTGCCGGCGTTCACCGAGTTCGGGGAGTCCGGGGACGAGGGCCGGAACCTCGACTGGTTCACCGATCTCCTCGGGGCGCTGAAGGCCGACCCGGCCGCGAGCCGGGTGTCGCACATGCTGACCTGGGCGAACTTCGGCGGGAACAACCGCGCGTACGTGCCGTTCCCGGGGCACGCGATGGAGCCGGACTTCGTGGAGTTCTACGAGGACCCGTACTCGCTCTTCGCCTCCGATCTCGACGGGGTCTACGACGCGCGCACCTACGCGGTGCCCGCTGCGCCGTTCCTGCACCTGGTGACGCCCACCGACCGCCAGCGCGTGACGACGGCCGAGACGACGATCCGGATGCGCCTGACCTCCGCGACCTCGCGGAAGGCCACCTACTCGATCAACGGCGGCACGCCGGTGGCGCTGACGCGGGACTCGGCGGGGTTCTACTCGGGGAAGTGGTCGATCGATCCGTCCTGGTTGGACAACCGGACGGTCACGGTCAAGGTGAGCGCCAAGGTGAACGGCCGCATGATGACGGACTCGGCGCTGGTGTTCCTCGGCGAGGTGGAGCCGCTCCCGGTGGGGTGGATCGACGACTTCGAGGGGTACGCCGGGGACGACCTGACGCTGAGCGAGGCGTACAGCCACGTCAACGCCAACACGACCACGCTCACGGCGGACCACAAGGCCTCGGGCGCTTACGGTCTCGCGTACTCGTACGACTTCGCGAACGCCGGGTACACGGGCATCGGGAAGTCGGTGGGCCAGGACTGGACGGCGTTCAGCGCGTTGAAGCTGTGGCTCAAGGGCGACGGCTCCACGAACGGCATGACGATCCAGGTGGTGTCGAAGGGCGCGTACTTCGAGTACAACACGGGCCTGTCGAACACGTCCGGTGCGGAGGTCAACGCGCCGTTCGCCGACTTCCGGCCCGCGCCTTGGGACACCGGGCACGCGGACGCCCGACTGGACGCGGAGCACTTGGCGGCGGTGTCGGCGTTCAACCTGTACCTGGGTTACGGCGGGACGACGGCGGCGGGCACGGTCTATGTGGACGACATCCGTGCGGAGTGAGTGAGGGTCCCTGGGGCCGGAGGGCGACCTCCGGTCCCAGGGGGATCGGCCGGGGCGAGCGGTTCGAGGACGATCGCGTCGGTCCTCACGATCTCCAGGGCGCGGGTGACCGCGCCGAGGCTCACCACGCCGCCGCCGAGCGGCGAGGCGACGAGGTCCGGCGCGGGCGGGTGGGTGAGGCCTTCGAGCACGGCGGCGGTGCGCGGCAGGACCGGGGCGAGGGAGTCGGCGACCGCGCCGGAGAAGATGATGCGCTCGACGTCGAGCAGGCCGCCGAGGACCGCGCAGACGCGGGCGAGGCGCTCGGCCATGCGGTCCAGGAGCGCGAGCGCCGCCGGGTCACCGGCCGCGGCGGCCTCGAAGACGAGTTCAGCGCTGAGGTTCGGCCTGGGGGCCTCCATGATCGGACTCGAAGTGTCCACTGTGCCCGATGAGCGCAGTGCCAGGGCCCAGTCGCGCAGGAGCGCCCCGATGCCCTCGGTCGAGCCGACGCCCTCGACGAGGTTGAGGAGCCGCAGTTCGCCTGCGGCACCGCGCTTCCCGCGCACGAGGTGGCCGTCGACCACATAGCCGGCGCCGAAGCGCTCGCCCGACATGAGGACGATGTAGGAGGAGGCGCCGACGCCCGCGCCGAGGGCGCCTTCCGCGAGGGCGGCCAGGTTGGCGTCGTTCTCGACCTCGGTGAGCAGGCCTCGCGCGCGGAAGTGGGCGGCGTACCCCGGGTTCATGCGGCGCCAGTACTCGTATTCGCCGTCGGGCGACTCGCCGTCGCGGTCGGTGGGGGCGGGCACGCCGACGGTGACGCACATGACCGAGGCCTTCGGGACGCCGGAGAGCGCGATCGCCTGGTCGATGGTCGCATCGGCGGCCTTGACGCGCTCGGGCCCGCCGAGGCCGTCGGGGTCGATCTCGGTGTAGGTGCGCGCGAGGACGTTGCCGCGCAGATCGGCGACGGTCGCCGTGATGCAGTGCTGGCCGGCGTCGACGCCGACGACCGCTCCGGCGCTCGCACGCAGCTCGTAGCGGCGGGCGGGGCGGCCCTTGCGGTACTCCTCCCCCGCGGCGCGGGCGTTCGGGAGCTCCGCGAACCAGCCTCGTTCGACCAGGTCGTCGCACAGCGCGATCACGGTCGAACGGGTCAGCCCCGTCGCGGCGATGGCGTCGCTGGCGGTGAAGGCGGTCCTACCCCAGGCGTACTCGAGCACGGCGGCCGCGTTCGCGCGGCGCAGTGAGAATGCGTACTTCTCGTCTTCTCGGGGCACGTCTCTTGACACCTCGGCTTTCCTGGCCCAGTATGGCGGGAGCCATTTGATTTGAGAACTAGATTTAATCAGGATATCAACAGTTGAAAGGCTCACGTCCATGACCGAGCTGCTCACGAGCACCGCCGACACGACCGCACCCGCACGCCTCGACGCCGACTGGTGGCGCCAGGCCGTCGTCTACCAGATCTACCCGCGCAGTTTCGCCGACGCGAACGGCGACGGCCTCGGCGACCTCCCCGGCATCACCTCCCGGGTCGACTACCTCGCGCGGCTCGGGGTCGACGCCGTGTGGCTCAGCCCGTTCTACCCCTCCGAGCTGGCCGACGGCGGCTACGACGTCGCCGACTACCGCGACGTCGACCCGCGCCTGGGCACCCTCGCCGACTTCGACGAGATGATCGGCGCCCTGCACGCCGCGGGCATCAAGCTCATCGTCGACATCGTCCCCAACCACTCCTCCGACATGCACGAGTGGTTCCGGCAGGCGCTGGCCTCGCCGAAGGGCTCCCCCGAACGCGACCGGTACGTCTTCCGCGACGGCCTCGGCCCCCACGGCGAGCGGCCGCCCGCCGACTGGGTCTGCATGTTCGGCGGCCCGGCCTGGGAGCCCGTGGGCGACGGCCAGTGGTACCTCCACCTGTTCGCCCCCGAGCAGCCGGACTTCAACTGGCGCAACGAGGACGTGCGCGAGGACTTCCTCAAGACCCTGCGGTTCTGGTCCGACCGGGGCGTGGACGGCTTCCGCGTCGACGTCGCGCACGCCCTCGCCAAGCACCTCCCCGAGGACCTGCCCTCCGAGGCCGAGCTCGCGGCGATGGACCGGGCCACCGGCACCCACCTGCTGTGGGACCGGGATGAAGTGCACGACATCTACGCCGGCTGGCGCGAGGTCTTCAACGAGTACGACCCGCCGCGCATCGCCGTTGCCGAGGCCTGGGTCGACCCGCCCGCGCGCCGCGCCCGCTACGCCAGCGCCGAAGGGCTGGGCCAGGCGTTCAACTTCGACCTGCTCGAAGCCGACTTCGACGCCGATGCGTTCCGCCGCATCATCGTCGACAACCTCGAGCAGGCCGCCGCGTCCGGTTCCTCCACGACCTGGGTGTTCTCCAACCACGACGTGGTGCGCCACGCGACCCGGTACGGCCTGCCGCCCAACGGGGACCGGCCGCGCCACTACAACCGCAAGTGGCTCCTCTCGGGCGGCACCGACCCGGTGCTGGACGAGGCCGCCGGGCTGCGCCGCGCGCGGGCCGCGACGCTGCTCATGCTCGCGCTGCCGGGCAGCGCGTACCTCTACCAGGGGGAAGAGCTCGGACTGGGCGAGGTCGCCGATATCCCGGACGAGGAGCGGCAGGACCCCACGTTCTTCCGCAGCCCTGGCGTGGACGTGGGCCGCGACGGCTGCCGGGTGCCGATCCCGTGGACCGAGCAGGGCAAGTCGTACGGGTTCGGCAGCGACGGAGCCCATCTGCCGCAACCGGAGTGGTTCGGCCCGGTCTCGGTCGAGGCGCAGTCGGACGACCCGGACTCGACCCTCAACCTGTACCGCGACGCCCTGGCACTGCGCCGCCGGCTCCAGACCGACGAATCGCTGACGTGGGTCGACTCGGGACCGCAGGTGCTGCACCTGCGCCGGGCCAACGGTTGGGAGGCCGTGGCGAACTTCGGCACGACCGCCGTGCCGCTGCCCGCCGGCGAGGTGCTGACCGCCAGCGGCCCGCTCAACGGCGAGCTGCCGCCGGAGACCACGGTCTGGCTGCGCAGCGGCGAGTGAGCCCGGTCCTGCCTCCGGTGCGCAGTCGGCGCATCGGAGGCGGGGTTTTTACGGCGGGAGTTCCGAGGTTCGCTCTGGTGCGGGAGCGTCGAGTGGGATAAGCTCCGTGTTTGAAACGATTCAAACCGTAGTTCGGGTCGCGGCGGTGCCGAGCGGCCGCCTCCCGGGCTGCAGGACGCCCCGTCCCCCTCCCGATAGGCCCGCACATGACGCAGCGACAACTCCCCCGTCCCAAGGACCTCCTGCCGTTGGTGAAGTTCAAGAAGCCGGACTTCAACGCGAAGCGGCGGCGCCTGCGCGCCGCGCTCACGATCGAGGACCTGCGCCGGATCGCCAAGAAGCGCACCCCGCGGGCCGCGTTCGACTACACCGAGGGCGCGGCCGAGGCCGAACTCTCGCTGGCCCGCGCGCGGCAGGCGTTCAAGGACATCGAGTTCCACCCCGCGATCCTGCGCGACGTCTCGAAGCTCGACACCGGCTGGGACGTGCTCGGCCGCCGCTCGGAGCTGCCGTTCGGCATCGCGCCCACCGGGTTCACGCGGATGATGCACACCGAGGGCGAGCGGGCCGGGGCCGGAGCGGCGGCCGCCGCGGGCATCCCGTTCGCGCTGTCCACGATGGGCACCACCCCGATCGAGGACGTGGCCGAAGCCGGCGGCCCGAACGGCCGCAACTGGTTCCAGCTCTACATGTGGAAGGACCGCGACCGCTCGATGGCGCTCGTCGACCGCGCCGCGGCGGCCGGGTTCGACACCCTCTTGGTCACAGTGGACGTCCCAGTGGCCGGGGCGCGGCTGCGCGACAAGCGCAACGGCTTCGCCATCCCGCCCGAACTCACGGTGAAGACCGTGTTCGACATGGCGAAGCACCCGAACTGGTGGTTCGACATGCTCACCACCGAACCGCTCGCGTTCGCCTCCCTGAGCCGCTGGTCGGGCACCGTGGCCGAGCTGCTGAACACCATGTTCGACCCCACGGTGGACTACGAGGACCTGGCGTGGATCAAGGAGCAGTGGCCCGGGAAGCTCGTGGTCAAGGGCGTCCAGACCGTCGCCGACGCGAAGCGCTTGGCGGACATGGGTGTCGACGGCATCACGCTCTCCAACCACGGCGGCCGCCAGCTCGACCGCGCCCCGATCCCGTTCCACCTGCTGCCCGAGGTCGTGCGCGAAGTCGGCCGCGACACCGAGGTGCACGTGGACACGGGCATCATGTCGGGGGCGGACATCGTCGCCTCGATTGCGCTGGGCGCGCGGTTCACCATGATCGGCCGGGCCTACCTGTACGGCCTCATGGCGGGCGGGCGCGACGGGGTGGACCGCACGATCGCGATCCTCAAGGAGGAGGTCGAGCGCACGATGAAGCTCCTCGGCGTGGCGAGCCTGGAGGAACTGGAACCGGGGCACGTGACCCAGCTCCAGCGGCTCATCCCCCGCTAGGCGAGTACGGGCGGCCGCGAACCGGCGCGGCCCCGTCGTACCGGCGCTACGGTGGCTCCATGATCTCGATCGACCTCGAAGGCAGGACCGCGCTCGTCACCGGCTCCACCCAGGGCATCGGCGAGGCCATCGCCGCGAAACTCGCCCTCGGCGGGGCGCGCGTGGGCATCAACGGCCGCAAGCCCGAGACCGTGGACGCCGCCGTGGCCCGCGTCAACGAGGCCACCTACACCGACCGCTGCTTCGCCGCCCCCGGCGACATCGCCACCGAGGACGGCGCAGCAGCGCTCGCCGAGGGCCTGCCCGCAGTCGACATCCTCGTCAACAACCTAGGGATCTTCGGGGCCGAACCGGCGCTGGAGATCGCCGATGACGAGTGGCGGCGCTACTTCGAGGTGAACGTGCTCTCCGCGGTGCGCCTGATCCGGACGTACCTGCCCGACATGAGCAAGCAGGGCTGGGGCCGCGTCCTCAACATCGCCAGCGACTCCGCCATAGTCGTCCCCGAGGAGATGATCCACTACGGCACCACCAAGACCGCGCTCCTCGCCGTCTCCCGCGGCTTCGCCAAGGCCGCGGCCGGCACCGGAGTCACCGTCAACTCCGTGATCGCCGGGCCCACGCACACCGGCGGCGTGGAGGAGTTCGTCTACCAGCTCGTCGACAAGGACCTGCCGTGGGAAAAGGCGCAACGCGAGTTCATGCGCCTGCACCGGCCCCAGTCGCTCCTGCGCCGCCTCATCGACCCCGAGGAGATCGCGAACCTGGTGGCGTACTTGAGCTCTCCGCTCGCGTCCGCGACCACGGGCGCGGCCGTGCGGGTCGACGGCGGGTACGTCGACTCGATCGTCCCGTGACCGCCGGACCGCCTGCGATACGGTGACCTGAGCCGACACCCCCGCATCTGAGGACTCCCATGGCCGCCGCAGCATGGCTCCGCGAGAACCGACACTCCAAGCACCTCTTCGTCGACGCGAAGATCCGCGACGTCGAAGCGAAGCTCGCCCGCTTCCGCAAGGACGTCGGGACGTAGCAGGAGCAGCGGGAACGCCGTGTTCGACACCGTTCGTCAATCGATTGCCATCGCCGAAATCGCGGAACCCTCGCCTCCGCAAAAGGGGCGGGCCTCGGGTATGCTCAGTGAGCCCTGCCGCGGCTCGCGGCTGCGTGGCACCAAACGATTGCCGGATGACAACCCCCGGCAACAAGCGCGAAAGGGGAGGCATGGAGCAGTCCGACGCCGCCACCCGTCCCCGCAACGGCGAGCGCAAAGCGCCCCCGACGATCTACGACATCGCGCGGCTGACCGGGGTGAGCCCCTCGACGGTGTCGCGCGCGCTCAACAAGCCCGGCCGCCTCAACGCGCAGACCGAGCGGCGCATCCGCGACGCCGCCGCAGAACTCGGCTACCGGATCAACCCCATGGCGCGGGCGCTGCCGACCGGCAAGACCGGCACGCTCGGCCTGCTCGTCTCGGACATCACGAACCCGGTGTACTTCGACCTGGTGCGCGCCGCCGAACGGGTGGCCTCCGAGACCGGCATGACCATCGTCTTCGCCGACTCGCAGGAGTCCCCCGAACTCGAACGGGCCACCGCCGAGCGGCTGCAGACCTCAGTGGACGGACTGCTCCTCGTGGGCTCGCGCCTGGAGGACCACCAGATCCAGGAGCTCTCCTCGGTGAAGCCCCTCGTGGTCGTCAACCGCCTCGTCGAAGGCATCCCGGCCGTCATCCCCGATGTGCGGCCGGGGATCACGACGGCGCTGGAGCGGTTGCGCGAGGCCGGGCACCGCCGCATCGCCTACCTCGCCGGGCCCGAGGCCTCGTGGATGAACGGGCAGCGCTGGCAGCACGCGTTCGAGATCGCAGTGCAATGGGACATGTCCATCGTGGAGATCAAATCGAACGCGCCGACCCGCGAGGGCGGGGCCGAGGCGTTCGGGCGGGTGAAGGCCGCCGACGTGAGCGCGGTGCTCGCGTACAACGACCTCGTCGCGCTCGGGCTGCTGCGCGAATGCCGGGACCACGGCCTGGACGTGCCGGGCCGGTTGAGCATCGTCGGCTTCGACGACATCTTCGGGGCCGACCTGCCGACGCCGGCGCTGACCACGATCCGGATGCCGCTGGCGGCCCTCGGTGAGCTCGGGATCAGGCGGCTGCTGACCGAGATCGACGGCGGCTCCTCCCAGAACGACGCGGCGCTGCCGACCGCGTTCGTGGACCGCGAGTCGATCGGGCCGGCAGCCTAGGCGCTCAGACGCGGCGCAGGAGCGCGTCGAGCGCGGGGTTGCCGTGGCGGTGGCGCCACACGGCGTGGAGTTCGACCGTGTCCGGCGGCAGGTCCGCGATGTCGAGGAAGACCAGGTTCGAGAGGTTGAGCGCGCTGGCCGAGGAGGGCACGAGCGCGACCCCGAGCCCGGCGTCGACCACTGACAGGACCGTGTGGACCTGGCTGATGTGCTGCACGTACCGGGGCTTCAAGTGCGCCTGCTGGAACGCGGCGACCACGAGCTCGTAGAAGTACCAGGCCTCCGACGGCGAGTAGGTGACGACGTCGTGCTCGGCAATGTCCTCCATTGTGGGCGTTCGATCCAGGCGCGTGAGGACGTGGTCGCGCGGGGCGGCGAGGATGAGCGAGTCCCGTGCCACGAGCCGGGAGTCGAGCAGGTCCGAGCGCGGCACCTGGCGCACGAGCCCGACCTCGATCTCCCCCGCGAGGAGGGCGTCGAGCTGCGCGTGGGTGACCATCTCGCTGAGAACGAGGTCGACGCCGGGCAGTTCCTCGGCGGCCACACTGATCCATCGCCCGAGGACGGTGAGGGCCGAGACCGCGGTGAAGCCGATGCGGATGGTCCCCGCGGTGCCCGCGGCGACGCGGCGGGCTCGCAGCGGCGCGGTGTCCGCCGAGGACAGCAGCCTGCGGGCCTCCTCCAGGAAGATGCGCCCGGCCGGGGTGAGCTCGGCCCCGCGCTGCGTGCGCAGGAAGAGCTCGAAGCCGACGGCGCGTTCGAGGCGCTGGACCTGGCGGCTCAGCGGCGGCTGCGTCATGCGCAGCCGCTCTGCGGCCCTGCCGAAATGGGACTCCTCGGCGACGGCCACGAATCCGCGGAGTTGGTCGAGTGTGTAACCCACGTCGCCTGTAGCCATACCGTGAAGGTATCAGTCGATATCGAATGAGTGTTGGACCGGTATAAGCGGCGGAGGTTACGGTACGGGCCTCAGCCCCCCGGAACAGGAGACTGCCGCATATGTCGCGATACACCCCCGCAGAGATCCAGCGTGCGCTGGGCGAGGGGCTCTTGTCCTTCCCCGTGACCCACTTCGGGAAGGACCTCTCCTTCGACGAGGACGGGTACCGGAAGCACCTGGGGCACTTGGCGTCCTTCCCTGCGGCGGGCCTGTTCGCAGCGGGCGGCACGGGCGAGTTCTTCTCGCTCACCCCCGACGAGGTCGGCCGGGTCGTGCGCGTCGCCGCCGACGAGGCCGCCGGCGCCGTCCCGATCATCGCCCCGGCCGGCCAGGGCACCGCCCAGGCGGTCGCCTTCGCCCGCGACGCCGAGGCCGCCGGAGCCGACGCGGTGCTGCTGTTCCCGCCGTACCTCACCGAGGCCGGGCAGGACGGCCTCGTCGCCCATGTGCGCGCGGTGTGCGAGGCGACCGCGCTCGGCGTCATCGTCTACCACCGGTCGAACGCCGAGTACAGCGTCGGCACCATCGAGCGGCTCGCGGCCGAATGCCCGAACCTCGTGGGGTTCAAGGACGGCGTGGGCGACATCGAGTTCATGACCCGCCTGTACGCGACCCTCGGCGAGCGGCTGCTGTACATCGGCGGCCTGCCCACGGCCGAGACCTTCGCGCTCCCCTACCTCCAGCTCGGCGTGACCACCTACTCCTCCGCGATCTTCAACTTCGTCCCCGAGTTCGCGCTCGCGTTCTACGACGCGGTGCGCGCCGGGGACCGCCCCGAGGTGTACCGGCGGCTCCGCGAATTCGTACTGCCCTATCTGGACATCCGCAACGCCGGCAAGGGCTATGCGGTGTCGATCGTCAAGGCGGGCATGACGGCCGTGGGCCGCCCGGCCGGGCCCGTGCGCCCGCCGCTCACCGACCTGGCCGAGCACGAACTGGCCGCCCTATCCGCGCTGATCGAGCAGTCCGCCTCATGACGCGACTCGAACCGGCCGCTGGCCCAGCGGAACAGGCGACCACCCCCAGAGTGACCGCGATGCGCGTCGTGCCCGTGGCCGGGCAGGACTCGATGCTGCTCAACCTCTCCGGCGCGCACGCGCCGTACTTCACGCGGAACCTCGTGATCCTCACCGACGAGTCCGGGAACACCGGCGTCGGCGAAGTGCCCGGCGGCGAGGCCATCGCGCAGACCCTCCGCGACGCCGCCGACCTGGTGGTGGGCTCCGGGATCGGCGCGTACCGCATGGTGCTCGAGGCCGTGCGCCACCGCTTCGCGGACCGGGACGCGGCCGGGCGGGGCCGACAGACCTTCGACCAGCGCGTCACCGTGCACGTCAGGACCGCACTCGAAGCCGCCCTGCTCGACCTGCTCGGCAAACACCTCGGCGTGCCGGTCGCCGCCCTGATCGGGGACGGGCCGCAGCGCACCAGCGTGCCGGTCCTGGGGTACCTGTTCTTCATCGGGGACCGGGGCCGCACGGACCTGCCGTACCGCGACGGGTCCGGTGCGGACGACGCCTGGACGCGGCTTCGCGACGAGGAGGCGATGACCCCTGAAGCCGTTGTGGCCCTTGCGGAAGCAGCAGAGGCCCGGTACGGGTTCCGGGACTTCAAGCTCAAGGGCGGGGTGCTGCCGGGGCCGGAGGAGGCCAAGGCCGTCACGGCGCTGGCCGAGCGGTTCCCGGACGCGCGGATCACCTTGGACCCCAACGGGGCCTGGTCACTGAAGGAAGCGATCGAACTGTGCCGGGGACTGGACGGCGTGCTGGCGTACGCCGAGGACCCTTGTGGAGCGGAGCACGGCTATTCCGGCCGCGAAGTGCTCGCTGAATTCAAGCGCGCCACCGGTATGCGCACGGCGACGAACATGATCGCGTGCGATTGGCGGGAATTCGCGCATGCGGTGCGCTCGAGCGCCGTCGACATTCCATTGGCCGACCCGCACTTCTGGACGATGGCCGGCTCGGTGCGCGTCGCGCAGGCCTGCGAGGCCTTCGGCCTGACGTGGGGCTCCCACTCCAACAACCACTTCGACGTGTCGCTGGCGATGTTCACGCACGTCGCCGCCGCCGCGCCCGGCGAGATCACCGCCATCGACACGCACTGGATCTGGCAGGACGGCCAGCGCCTCACGGTCGATCCGCCGCGCATCGAAGACGGTGCCGTCGCAGTGCCCACCGCGCCCGGTCTCGGCATCGAACTCGATGCGGCGCAAGTAGAAGCAGCTCACGAGCAGTATTCGAGAAATGCTCTGGGCGCGCGCGATGACGCGACCGCTATGCAATACCTTGTCCCCGGATGGATGTTCAACCCGAAACGCCCCGCACTGGGGTGAATTCGTGGCTATTCGATCACTAAGAGGAGCAGACAATGCAACACCCCTTCCCCCGACGCGGACTGCTCGCCGGTCTCGCCGCAGTGCCGCCCCTCGCCGCGCTGTCGGCCTGCCAGGTGCAGGGCGGCGCTGACGAGGCGAACACGGACTTCCCGACCCGTGCAGTCGACTTCTGGGTGCCCTTCGACGCCGGCGGCTCCGGCGACCTGATCAGCCGCGCGGTCGCCAAGGCCGCCGAGGAGCCCCTTGGCGAGTCCCTGCCCGTCACGAACAAGCCCGGTGCCAACGGCGCCGTCGGGCTCAAGGAACTCCTGGCGGGCAAGGCGGACGGCTACACGATCGCCCTGGCCGTCAAGTCGCTGTTCGCCATCGGCCCGCTCATCGTCGACGACCCGGACGCGGTCGTCATCGAGGACCTGCGCATCATCACCACGTTGACCAATGAGGGCTACGTGCTCGTGGTGCACGCCGACTCGCCGTACCAGACCCTGGCCGACCTGCTCGCGGCCGACCAGGTGAACTTCGGGACCACGGGTGTGGGCACCGGCTCGCAGCTCTCGGCCGGACTGCTGTTCGGTCTCGCCCAGGTCCAGGCGACCGACGTCCCGTTCGACGGCGGCGGCCCCACGGTCACCGCACTGCTGGGCCAGGACATCGACGCCGCGTCGCTGTCCCTCGCCGAGACCATGCCGCACATCGAGGCCGGTGACATGCGGCCGCTGTGCGTGTTCTCCGAGGAGCGCAGCGTCTACCTCAACGACGTGCCGACCGCGCTGGAGTCGGGTCACGACATCCTCGTCGACCAGCGCCGGTTCATCGTCGTCCCGGCCGATACCCCGGACGAGGTCGTGGGCGTGCTGACCCTCGCGTTCGAGGAGGCCCGCGAGGGCTCCGAGTACGGCCAGTTCCTGCAGGACAACTACATGGAGCGCTGGGAGGTCGACGGCATGGAGGCGGAACTGCACCTGGCCGAGGCCACCCAGCAGTTCGCCGACCAGATCGCCGCGTCCGGCGTCGAACTCGGCAGCGCGGAATGAGCGAGGCGGTCATGGCCGATGCCGAAACCGAAGCGGCCCAGGGCGAGCAGCCTGAGGAGCCGCGTGCGGGCGGTCGCGTGCAGGCGGTGGTGGCGGGGGCGATCCCCGTGCTGCTCGGCGCCGTCGCGGCCTGGTTGAGCTTCGGACTGAACATCGGGAGCCTCACCGAACCCGGGCCGGGGCTCTGGCCGCTGATCGTGGCCGGCCTGCTCGTGGCCTCCGGGATCGGGATCATCGCCGTGACCGCCAAGACCCGCAGAGACACCGAGGCGTTCACGCGCGGGACCGTGGCGGTGCTCGCCGCCGCGGGCGGCCTGGCCGTGTACGCCTCGCTGTACGAGATCGTGGGCTTCGAGGTGCCGACGGTGCTCCTGCTGTTCGCGTGGCTGCGGTTCCTCAGCCGGGAGTCGTGGCTCATGAGCGCGATCCTGGCGGTCGCCGTCACCGCGGTCGCCTACGTCCTGTTCATCATCGGGCTCAACGTGCCGCTACCGCACCTCATCGCCTTCTAGTCCGTCCCCTCTGGAGTATCGACCGTGGACTTCTCCTCCGTGCTCTCCGGGTTCGCGGTGGCGTTCGAGTGGCAGAACATCCTCTTCTGCCTGCTCGGCGTCACCGTCGGGATGCTGATCGGCGTGCTGCCGGGCCTCGGCCCGGCCGCGACGATCGCGATCCTGCTGCCCATCACCTACAACCTGGAACCGACGGCGGCCGTCATCATGCTCGCCGGGATCTTCTACGGCGCGCAGTACGGCGGCACCATCACCTCGGTGCTGCTCAAGCTCCCCGGCGAAGCCTCCACAGTGGTCACGGCGCTCGACGGGCACGCGCTCGCGCGGCGCGGCGAGGCCGGACCCGCGCTTGGGATCGCCGCGATCGCCTCCTTCATCGGCGGCACCGCTTCGATCATCCTGCTCTCGTTCATCGCCCCGGCCCTGGCCGGCGTCGCGCTGGCGTTCGGCCCAGCCGAGTACACGATCCTGGCGCTGATCGGGATCTTCCTGGTCGGCACGCTCGGGAACGGGTCGGTCATCAAGAGCGCCGCCGCTGCGGCGGCGGGGCTCCTGCTCGCGACGGTGGGGCTCGACCCGCTGCTGGGCACGCCGCGGTTCACGTTCGGCACCGACCAGCTCGCCGACGGCATCGACTTCACCATCGTCGCCATGGGGCTCTTCGGGGTCGGCGAGATCCTGTACAACCTCGAGCACCGGAACCGGCCGCAGGCGGCGGTCCCGTCGTTCGGGCGGGCGATCCCCGGCCGCCTGCACTGGCTCAAGTCGCGCCTGGCGATCCTGCGGGGTTCGGTCACCGGGTTCGTCCTCGGCATCCTGCCCGGCGGCGGGGCGACCATGGCCTCGCTCGTGGCGTACGCCGTGGAGAAGCGCACCGCGAAGGACCCGTCCCGGTTCGGCAAGGGCGCCATCGAAGGCGTCGCCGGCCCGGAGTCGGCGAACAACGCGGCCGCGACCTCGTCGTTCATCCCGCTGCTGACGCTGGGCATCCCGGCGAACGCGACCATGGCGGTGCTGTTCGGGGCGCTCATGCTCCAGGGCATCACGCCGGGCCCGGGGCTCATGAGCGACCACCCGGACGTGTTCTGGGGCGTCGTGAACTCGATGTACCTGGGCAACCTGCTGCTGCTGATCCTGAGCATCCCGCTCATCGGGCTGTTCGTGCGGATGCTGAAGGTGCGCCCGGGGATCCTGGCGCCGATCACCGTGGTCATCACCATGATCGGCACCTACTCGATCCGCAACAACGCCTTCGACATGCTGCTCGTGATCGGCCTGGGCCTCCTCGGCTACGGGATGCGCAAGCTCGGGTTCGAGCCGGGGCCGTTCGTGCTCGCGTTCGTGCTCGGCTCGCTCCTGGAGGCCTCGTTCCGCCGCTCCATGCGCATCTTCGGCGGCGACGTGACCGAGTTCGTGCAGCAGCCCGTCTCCGGCACGCTCGTGGCGATCCTGGTCCTGACGGTCGTCGTCGTACCGCTCCTGCGCCGCGTCCGCACCCGTCAGACGGCGAACGCTGAAGAAGAAGGCGTCAGAGCGGACTAACGTCCGCACAGCGGGGGCCGGGGCGCATGCGCCCCGACCCCTGGTGCATTTGGCGCTCTCGTCCGCTGCTCCAGTGCCGAGTGCGACGGGCGCTCCTCGCTCAGCGCATCGCTGCACGCGCGGCCCAGAACTCGAGGTCCGCACGCGTCGCCGCCGCCTTCGGATGGTCAGGGCCCAGTACACGGCTTCGATCTGCAAGCAGCCCCTTCAAGGTCGAGACAGCCGCGTCCGGATCGCCCGCCTCACCTTGGAACCGCCCCAGGTTGTGGCGGGTCTCGAACGTGTGGGGATGGTCCGACCCGAGCACACTGGACTGCTCAGGAAGCAGATCGGCAAGGGTGTCCCTCGCCCGGGCGGCGTCGCCGGACTCACCGCACCAGCAGGCGAGACTGGCCCACGCCCGCAGCGCCCGCGGGTGCGAAGCGCCGTGGATGTCGATGAGTTCGGGGATCAACGCCTCGAGCATCGCAATGGCCTCGGACCGCCTACCCGATCGGCCCGTCCAAGTGGCCAAGTGGTACCTCGCATTGAGCGTGTCCGGGTGGCGCGCGCCGAAGACGGCCGCCCGATCAGCACGGAGCCGCTCATATGCCGCGACCGCACCGGCGATGTCACCGGTCCGTCCCTGCCAGCGGGCGATACTCGACCGGACGGCCAGTGTCGCGGGATCATTCGGGCCGAGCCGAAGAACATGCTCCTCGAGCAGGGCGCCGAGCACGTCCACCACATAGGTCGCGTCCCCGGCCCGGCCCCGCCAGCGCGCCAAGCTGAATCGCGCCTCAAGAAGCCCAGGGTGGTCGGGTCCCAGCGCCCGCTCCTGCTCCTCGATGATCCCCTCCAGTGCCCGTGCGGCACCTGCGTCGTCCCCGCACTCGCCTTGCCGCTTCGCGAGATCGACGCGGACGGCGAAGGTCAGCGGGTGTGCAGGGCCGAGCACTTCGATGCATTCCGCCGCCAGGGCTTCAAGGGCGGCGAATGCACCGACGACGTCCCCGGTCGCCTGCCGCCAATGTGCGATCCGCGACCGCACGCGCAGGGCTTCGGGGTGGTCGGCTCCGCACTCGGCGCGTGCGGCGGCATGGAGCCGCTCGAAGTAGGCCAGCGCCTCCGCGGTCCGTCCGTGGTTGCCGAGGCTCTCGCCGGACCTGAACAGCAACTCGTGCACACCGCCGCGCAGCAGCGACGGTCCTGCAGCGCGCCAGAGGTAGGCGACGTTCGACCGGAACACGGCGCTGAGCGGCGAGTGCCGCTCCGGTTCGGGCCAGCCCTCGACCAGCGCGGCCGCCGCGGTCGTCGCGACCGAGTCGACGTCGCTGATCTCGTCGAAGACCGCACGCTGGACCAGCGCGTGCATCCGCATCAATCGGCCGTCATGCTCGACCAGGCTCATCTGCCGGAGCCGGCCCAGCACGCGGTGCAGGGCTCGATCGTCGCCAGGATCGCCGACGCCGGATGCGGAGGAACCTGTGACGGTCTTCAGCAACGCCGCCGCCGTACCGCCCGTCAGGAGGGCAACGGGAATGCCGTTGGGGTCGAGGAGACTCATCAGCTGCAGGAGTGCGGAGGCCGCCCCGACCGGCTGCACCGCATCGACGCGCTCGATGGAAAGGGACCATGCCGCCGCGGTCGCCCGGACGTGGCCGTCCGGCAGCGACTCCGGGCGCAGCTGGGCGAGCGCGATCGAGCGGTCGGCGAGCAGGCGACGGTAGTCCTCGCAGGTCATGCCCGGCTGGTCGAGGATGTAGGCCGCGGCCTGAGCGAGCGCCAGCGGAAGGAATCCGAGGTCCGCGACCAGCCTTCGTGCGCCGTACATGCACTGCGAGGCGTCTCCGAGACGTCGGCGAAGGAACGCCAGGCCCTCGGATTCGGTGAACAGGTCCGCCGCGAGGCGTGCGCGGCCAGCGCCGTCGAGGGCCGCGTCGCGCCGGCGGGTCGTCACCAGCGCGCGGCCGTCCGGATTGGACGGAGGCCAAAGGCCGTTGAGGTGGGCCGGATCGGTCAAGTCGTCCAGGACCAGCAGCCAGCGGCGTCCGGTGGGCCGGTCGAGCCAGGACAGGAACCGCGCCGCGCTCGACTCGATGTCGTCCGGGTTCGCATCGCAGATCTCGACTGCGGCCTGCGCGTACGTCGCGATGACGGCGTCGCGGGAGGCGGCGTTCACCCAGACCAGCAGTTCGATGTCGCCACTGCGCCATCGGTCGTGCGCATAGGCCGCGGCGGCCTGGGTCTTGCCGGCGCCGCCCATGCCGTGCAGGATCAGACAGGTCGCGCCGGCGTGGAACGGGGAGGAGGCGAGCCGCTCGTCAAGGGCTCGGGACTGACGCGCGGCGGCGAGATCGGGGATCGCGCCGATACGGATCGGCCACTGGCGCGTCTCGGTGGCATCGCTTGCAGCTAAACGGAATTCGCGGACGTGTCCGATCTGGACGACGTTGCGGACTCGGTCGTGGAACTCGTTGGCGGGCGCGGAGGCGGCGCGGTCGTGCTGGGCTCCATAGGGATGCATGGGGAAGACCTCCGAATGGCGTCGACCCTCCCATCCTACTGTCCCAGTGCAGTCCTTCGCTCACGCTCAGAAGTGCCGCCCCGCCTCCTCAGAGACCGAGCACCTGCTCTGCGGCGTCCTTCCAGGTCCATCGTGCGGCGAGCGCCCGCCGCAGCTCATCGGCCCGACGGAACGCCGCCGCCCGGTCGTCGAGCACGGCGGCGATCCGGTAGCCCCAGCGTTCGACGTCCTCGTCCAGACGCCGCGTCACCGGCACGACTGGGCCGACGGCCTGCACTGAGCCGACCTTCTCCACGAGCGGGCTGAGACCGCAGCGATCGCTGATGAGCACGGGCGTCCCGGCGACGATCGCCTCATGGGCGACGAGCCCGAAGGCCTCTGCACGGGAGGTCACGAGTGCCAGGCTCGCCCTCGTCAGCTCCTGGTCCAGCGTCACCCGGTCAGTGGTGAAGCACCGAGGAGTCACCCGGAGGTCGATGTCCCCCGCCAGATCCAGGATCCGGTCGCGCAAGGCGGCGCTCTCGCCCGGAGGCGCGCCTCGGACCAGCAACTCGACCTCGGGACGCCGCGCCCCGCCCCGCAGGCTCACCGCACGGCCCAGCGCTCTCGCGGCGATGTCGACGCCCTTGATGTCGAAGTCTTCGAGTCGGCCCATGAGGAGGATCTGCACCGGCTCGCCCGGCGGCGGCGTCCGCGGCCGGAACGGCTCGGAGTCGAACCCGGGAACCAGCAATGCCGGTTCAGGGACACCGGGGTGCACCGACAGCTCGCGGCGCAGGAGCCCGTGCAGCCGCGGCCCGACTGCGACGGTGCGGTAGGCGCCTGCGGCGAGCGCCAACTCCAGACGGGTCCGGTCCTCCGCCCGGACACCCGCGTCGTCCGCGCGGTCCGGGCGGTACCACTCCATTTCGTCCGGAGCGATGTGGACGAACTGCAGCCGCTTGGCGCTTGGGAAGAAGTCCTCGGCGAGACACATCGCCTCAGGGCCCGTGAACCGGCTGTGGCCGCCGATGAGATCGGGAACCCACCCCGGAGCCAGCGGCGGCATGCGCACCATGGCCTGGCGGGGCAGCCCTCCGAGCACCGATCGGGCCTCGACCAGGACGACGCCATGCGCCGCCGCATGAGCACGCTCGTCGGGCGACGCGCTCGGCATCAGGCACACCACCGACGCACCCGCTGCGGCGAGAGCGACGCACAGCGAGCGGTTGAGCGTGGCCAGGCCACCGTTTCCAGAGTTCCACTCCTGGGCCACCATGAGGACCGAGGCCGAACGGCCCTGGTGTGTCGGGCCCGCGCAGTGCGTCGTAGGTGCGTTCATGGATCCCAGCCTCGCCGGGTTCCCGCGGTCCGGCGACCGTGTCCGGTGCGGTACGGCGCTCCGGACCTCGCGATATGCGCCTATACCATGGGAAACGACCACCCCCGTCCGGAAAAGACGTCCGGATCGGTCGCGCGCACTCCCCGGAGGAAAGATGGCGAAGGACCCGCCCGGCCCGGCGCAGCGCGCGTTCATGAAGGCGCTCAAGACGGCACTGGCACAGGTTTCGGAAGGAGAGCGCGGCGCACAGCGGCTCAGCGGCGTCGGGCAGCACAAGGGCGTCGGCCACGCCACCTGGTCGGACACGAAGCTGGGGAAGACGTTTCCGTCGGCGGCGACCTGGGCTCGCATGCGCACTGTCCTCTTCTCTGACGCAGTCGAGATGCCTGAAATCGACTGGGACGCGCTGTTCAAGGCGGCACAGGAGGAACTGGGCAAGGGCCGAACGCCGGCGCGCCCGAAGCGGCCCGCCTTGTCGGACCGGCACTTCCTGGCCGGCCTCGACACCATCAAATCCTTCGCCCTGCCCGTCGTGAACCGCCTCGATCTGCTCCCCGACGACATCCGCCGAGCCGACGCGGAGGCGGGACGCATCACCTTCGTCACCGGCGAGGGCGGCATGGGGAAGAGCATCCTGCTGCGGCAACTGGCGCAGCATCTGGCGCAACCGCAGGAAGACGGCGGAGCAGCGGTCGTCACCGTGCTCTGCAACCGGGTCGAGGCGATGGAGGACTTGATGCGGACGGACCGGGCCGATGTCGCGCTCGCCCGCGCCGCGGAACTGCCCCACCCCGAATCGGGACTGGTCAAGGCCTTGCAGCGGCTCAGCGAACGGCACGGCTCGGTGCACCTGCTCATCGACACGCTCGATGTCGTCACGACCGAGCGCACCGTCCACGCCCTCGCCTCGCTCCTGAAGCAGTGCTCGCTCCACGCGCAGGTGTTCGTCACCTGCCGCAAGCAGGAGTACGACGATCTGTACCGGCCTGATCCCTCCGCCCCATGGCACGGCGACAGCCGACTGCACGCGATCAGGATGCCCGATCTCAGCGACGTCGAGATCCTGCGCTGGGCGGAGGACTACGTCGACTCATTGCAGCGGAGCGAGCTCCAGAAGCGCCGCTTCCTCACCTCGCTGTCCGATCCATCCAGGGCGCGCACGGTCAAGCGCATCTGCGCAGTGCCGCTTCGACTCGCGATGGCCTGCGACCTCTTCTCGGAGGGTGGATGGCTGCCCGGGGACTTGACGATAACCGGCCTGTACGAGACGTACTGGAAGCATCGCATCGCCCGAGACCGGCACCTCAGGGTCACTTCGCAGTCCGCGGCGCAGGAAGTCGACGCGTTCGATCTCGCGGACCGGATCTTGACGATCGACGGCAAGAAGCTGACGCTGTGGGTGGCCTACGAGGACGACGAACCGGGCATCGGCCTCAAGGCACTGGTGAGCGAGGGGGTGGTACTCGAGCGATCGGGACGATACGGGTTCTTCCACCAGACCTTCGCGGAGTTCGCCATCGCCCTGATACTCACCCGCCGCGATCGGCATGCCCATCTCGACCATCTCCGCTCGCAGCTCGAAGACACGGGTTCGCACATGTGGCCCGTAGCCCTCCATCTGCTGCTGCTGGAGGAAATCACGCAGTCGCGATACGAAGAGCTGGCGGCCGTGGTTCCCCTCGACGTCCCCATCGGTGCGCAGTTCCAACTGCTGTCGGCACTGAGCCGCGGTCTGCCCGACCGCCTCAAAGCGGTTGCCGACCACGTCGCCGCGCAGAGCGAGCCGCTCTTGGTCTCCTTGGTCGGTTACCTCGCCGATGCGCCCGCCGAATGCGCCCGGACCGCGCTCGACATCAGCATGCCGCTCCTCAAGACTTGCGACGAGCAGGCGATCACCGAAGTCGCCCGGACCATCGGCCTGCTCCTGCCCAAACTCCCCTCCCCCATCCCGTACCTGTCGTTGTCGCTGCAGCACGTCGAGCAGCGCCGAGCCGACCTGTCCAACGACATATGGATCAACCTGCCGTCGTTCCTCATCGAGCAGCTCTGCGAACACGCCTTCGGCGACTCGCTCCACCACCTGCTCTGCGCTCGCTACCAGCAGCTGGGCAGCATCGGGAAACGGCTGCTCCTGAGCGCCGTCATCACCGACCCGGAAGCGGTCACGAATCCGATCGCGCTGCTCGCCGAACCGATGCTCTCGGAGAGCCCTCCGGGCATCGACATCGATGATCAGGTCGAACTCCTCCACTGGTGCTGGGCCGACGACGACATCCGGGAACGGCTCGGCTGGCACGACTGGATCGGGCTGCTCGAGGCAGACCTGCCTCCCGGCTGGGACTCCGTTCAGGTCAGGCTCGTACGCCGACTCTGCGAAGATGCCGAAATCCGGGATGCGCTCCTGGCGGGCGTGCTCTCCGAGCGGGCTTCCGAGTACCCCGAGCGGTGGACCAACACCGCCAAGTTCGTCGCCGACGACTTCCGCCATGAGACCGGTCTGGCGGTGGGCCGCCACCTCCACGCCCCGGGCCGACGCACGATCGGCAACGCGCTGGCGCTCACCTCGCAGATCGCCGAAGACATGCAGAAAGAAGAGCGGCAGACCCTGATCGAGGCGTTCCAAGCCCATGCGGCAGGAGACCCCCGCCGAGTCTGGACGGCCTTGGTAGAAGTCGCCGGGCCGGAACTCGACCTGCACGAAGCACTCCTGACCGACTTCGAGGAGGTCGATCAGCGCAGGACCCGGGCCGCGTCCGACGACGAACCCGACCAGGAATGGACTTCCATCAGAGTCAGCCCGATCGGAGCCTGGCTGCGCATCGCGCCGACTGAATTCCTCATGCGGCAGCGCGAGCGGTTCAGGTCGTTGATCCCGGCAGAACGGGGTGAGGACACCGCGCGCCGCGCTCGTCTCGAAGGGCGCATAGCCGTCCAGGACGACACCGCGAAAGCCTGGATCACCGCTCAGATCCTCGAAGGCGCCAGCGCCTCCGCCGCACTTCGCGGCCTTGAGTCCTTCATAGACGAATCGGTGAAGGCAGGCAGCTACTCGAGGGTCGAAGACGCCGTATGGCGCTGCGGAGCACTCCGAACACCGCACGCCACGGTCGCCGTCCAACTCGCGAGGCTACTGGCCGATCCGGCAGCGACTCCGGATGCCGTCTTGATGAGTCCCGTCCCCGGCGACGAGTCGGCGAGCCCGGACGAGGCGACCGTGGTCGAGCTGCTCTCGGAAGTCGTGCCGAACCGGCTCCGGGCCGCATTCGACACCGGCGAGAGCACACTGCTCGTGAAAGAGCTCCTCTCGCTGCTGTTCCGGGTCGACGAGCATCGCCCGCTCAGCGACACCCTGGTCCGTGAACTGGTGGAGAAGACCTCTGCTCCCCTCCTGCGGTCAGGAGCGACGGCGGGGCGATCCGCCGCGGTGCAAGACGGGCTCTCGGAGCAGTTCACCCGATGGTCAACCACGATGCGAAAGCTCGGGGCGACCCGACTGCCGACGGCGGAGGTGCGGCAGAACGCCGAGGCGGTGCTGGCCGGATGGGACTGCGGCCGGATCGGCACCGCGAACCGGCGGAAGACAGCCAGTCTGATCCGGTCCGTCCTCGACTGCTCGCCGGACTTCATGAGCTGGCTCGAGGAGGCCATGTGGCCGAACGCGAGCGTGGAGACCAAGTTCGCCATCGCCGAAGCCGTAGTGGTCCACGAGTCCAATGTGCTCGGTCATGGGGCGCTCAGCCTTTCGCAGCGCCTCGACTGCCCTCCTGAGGTCAGGGTGTGGATCAGCAAGAAGCTCGAACCTTGAGAACCGCTGCGGGGCCTCACGAGCGCCGTACCCGCTGCTAGGGATCAGAATTCGATTGACATCGATGCGGCGCTGCCGCATCGTTGGCGACTGTGCCCCTCGTCGACCGCTCTCGCGTGAACCCGTACCGGCTCTACCTCGCGATGCGGGTCGGGCTGTCCTTCCTTGTGGCCATGGCGTTCACCACGTCCATCGTGTACCGGGTGGAGGAGGGCGGGATGAACCCGTTCGAGCTCATGCTGATCGGCACGGTGCTCGAAGCCGCGTACCTGGTGTTCCAGCTGCCGACCGGGTTCCTGGCCGACCTGGTGAGCCGGCGGGCGTGCGTGGTGGCGGGGTTCGGCGTGTACGCGGGCGGGCTGGTGTGGATGGGGTTCTCGGCCGCGTTCTGGGTGCACCTGGCGGCGCAGGTGCTGCTGGCGCTCGGCGCGGCGCTCATGAGCGGCGCCCAGGAGTCCTGGGTCGCCGACGAGACGCAGCGGGCCGAGATGACCCCGGTCTACCTGCGGGCCACGCAGCTCAGCTTCATCGGCGGGATCACCGGCAGCCTGCTCAGCGGCGCCCTGGGCAGCATCGCGCTCAGCCTGCCGTTCCTCGTCGGCGGCGTGCTCATGGGCGCTTGCACGGTCGCGCTCGTGATCGTGATGCCCGAACGGCACTTCCAGCGGCCCGCCGGCGACGGCAAGGTGCGGACCGTGCTCGGGCAGGCGCGCGCCGAAGTGGGCGGGCAGCTCCTCGCCGCGCGCCGCGCGCCGAAGCTCGTGCCGGGCCTGGTCCTGCTGCTGGGGATGACGTTCGCGTTCGGGCTGTGGAGCGAGAGCTTCGACCGTCTCTCGGGCGCGTTCCTGCTGGAGGACATCGGGTTCCCGAACCTGTTCGGTCTCGAGCCGGCCATGTGGTTCAGCCTCATCTCGTGCGCTGTGGCGCTCGGCGGCATCGGCGTCACCGAGTGGGCCACCCGGCGCACTGCGCGCCTCGGCTCCGGCGCGATCATCGGGATGCTCGTGCTGTTCACCGCCGTGACGCTGGCGGGCGTCATCGGTTTCAGCCTGGCGCAGGGCTTCTGGGTCGCGCTCGTGTTCCTGCTGCTCGTTTCGGTGGCCCGGCCGCTGTACGAGCCGCTCGTGAACGGCTGGCTCGTGGTCAGGGTCGAGCCGAAGGTGCGGGCCACCGCACTGTCCGCAAGGGACATGTTCGACAGCGGCGGGCAGATCGTCGGCGGGCCCGTCATCGGCGCGATCGGCACCGCGTTCACCTTGCGGACCGCGCTGCTCACCGGCGGCGCCCTGCTCGTCCCGGCGGTCCTGTGCCTGGTCGGCATGGGCCGGAAGGCCGGCGAGCCGGAGCCCGAACCGGTGATCGCGGCCGCCGACCGCTGAGCCCGGATGCGGCGTTCACCTGGCGTTTCGATGCCAGGGGGGCCGTGCTGTTCCCCCGCTGGCGCGCCCCGGTCAGGACCCGGTCCTTGGCGGCGGGCCGAATCGGGGCGATGATGGACCGGAACCGGAATGGGGCGTACGTCGAGTCCTGGCGCTCAAGCTCACCGGTGTCACGTCACTTTCCGAAGGAGCCACCGTGCCGACCGTCAATGCCTGGGCCGCGCCGTCCGCGACCGAACCGCTCGTCAAGACCACCGTCGAACGCCGCGAGCTCGGCCCGCACGACGTGCTCATCGCGATCAAGTACGCCGGGATCTGCCACTCGGACATCCACACCGTGCGCGGGGACTGGGGCCCGCAGCAGTACCCGCTCGCGCCCGGCCACGAGATCGTCGGCATCGTCACCGAGGTCGGCGCCGAGGTCACGAAGCACGCCGTGGGCGACCGCGCCGGCGTCGGCTGCATGGTCGGCTCCTGCCGCGAATGCGAGCAGTGCCGCAAGGGCAACGAGCAGTACTGCCTCAAGGGCATGGTCGGCACCTACGGCGCGGTCGACGCCGACGGCACCATCACCCAGGGCGGCTACACCACCCACATCGTCGTCGACGAGCACTTCGCGCTGCGCATCCCCGAAGGCGTCCCGTTCGAGGCCGCCGCGCCGCTCCTGTGCGCCGGGATCACCTTGTACTCGCCGCTGCGCCACTGGAACGCCGGCCCCGGCATGAAGGTCGCCATCGTCGGCCTCGGCGGGCTCGGCCACATGGGGGTCAAGTTCGCGCACGCGCTCGGCGCCGAGGTCACCGTCCTGTCGCAGTCGCTGAAGAAGCAGGAGGACGGCCTCCGCCTGGGCGCCGACCACTACTACGCGACCAGCGACCCGGCCACGTTCGAGGCCCTCGCCGGCACCTTCGACCTCATCCTCAACACCGTCTCGGCCGCAGTCGACGTCAACGCGTACCTGCAGCTCCTCAAGGTCGACGGCGTGCTCGTCAACGTCGGCGCGCCCGGCGAGCCGCTGCCCGTGGGCATCTTCAACCTGATCATGGCCCGCCGCGCCTTCGCCGGCTCCACGATCGGCGGCATCGCCGAGACCCAGGAGATGCTCGACTTCTGCGCCGAGCACGGCATCGCGTCCGAGGTCGAGATCATCGCCGCCGACCAGATCAACGAGGCCTACCAGCGCGTGCTCGCCTCCGACGTGCGCTACCGCTTCGTCATCGATACCGCGACCATGCAGTAAGGGCCGCAAGCAGACCGAACGCCGGGGCGCATCAGCGCCCCGGCGTTCGGCATTGCTACTGCTGCACGTCGACGGCGGACGCGTCCTCCACCGGTGAGGCCATGTCGAGCAGCGCGAGCGCGTCCTCCTGGCCGGTGCCGGGCTCGGCGTAGTACACGATCATCCGCACGCCGTTGCCCCCGGCGAGGTCGAAGCCCTGGTAGCCGAGGGTGATGTCGCCGATGAGCGGGTGGTGGTAGGACTTGCGGCCCGTGGTGTGGGGGCGCACTTCATAACGGTCCCAGAGCTTCGCGAACGCCGGGCTCTTCACCGAGAGCTCCCCCACCAGGGCCTGCAGGTCCGGCGCGTCCGGCTCCGTCCCGGCCAGCGCCCGCAGGTTGGCGACGCAGCCGCGCACCTGGTTCTCCCAGTCGGCGAAGAAGGTCGTCGCGTCAGGGTGCAGGAACATGTAGCGGGCGACGTTGCGCTTGGCCGCGGGCCACTCGTCGATCCCGGGCAGCAGGCGCAGCCCGCCCGGGTTGGCGGCGAGGACGTCCATGTTGCGGCTCATCACGTACGCCGGGTTCGGGCGCAGGCGCTCGAGGATCTGCGCGATCCCGGGCGGCAGGGTGCGGCTGGGCGCCTTCGGGGCGTCGGTGGAGCGGCGGGCGGCGCTGGCGGCGAGGTCGCGCAGGTGCTCGTGCTCGGCCTCGTCGAGTTTGAGCGCGCGGGCGAGGGCGTCGACGACCTGCGGGCTCGGCCGGGTCTCCTTGCCGCGCTCGAGGCGGGTGTAGTAGTCGATGCTCACGCCGGCGAGGGTGGCGAGCTCTTCGCGGCGCAGCCCCGGGGTGCGGCGGATGCCGGGGCCGGCGGTGAGGCCCACGTCGGCCGGGGTGATCTCCTCGCGTCGGGCGCGCAGGAACCGTCCGAGCGCGGAGCCGGCGCCGGGCTGCTGCGTAGTCGTCATGCCTCCAGTGTTCCACCGCCGCGACCTGGGCCGCCGCGTGTTGAGGGGCCGCGTTGCACCCCGGCATCGGACGGTGCGCCGCCCGGCGGGAGGCGTGTGAGTTGCGGCACTCCCGCGGCAGTTTCCACATAGTTCCTCGGATTTTCCTCTTATGTCCATTTCGGTCTTTGTCGATGGCCTGTCATGGTGGGGCGCAAGGGCATCGATTGCCCTTGCATCTCGATCGCGATCGGCGCCGAATACCCCCGGCGCCTGGAACCGTCACAACGAGGAGCCGTCTTGTCAGGTACGCAACGATGGCGTCAGGGACTCGCAGTCTCGCTAGTGGGAGCGCTCTCAGCGGCATTTGCCGGTGCCGCCCCCGCTCTCGCGCAGACCGAGACCGACGCCACAGCGCTCATGGAGCAGAAGACCGACCCCGAACTGCTCGCCGAGATCGACGCCGAAGGCGAAGCCGAACTCTGGGTGCAGTTCGAGGGGAGCCCGGACTACTCGGCCGCCTACGCCGCCGAGACCAAGACCGAGAAAGGAGCCGCCGCCATCGCGGCGGCGAAGGCGTTCGCCGAGTCCTCCCAGGCGGACGTGGCCGCCGCCCTCGACGAGGCCGGCGTGGACTACGAATCCTTCTGGGCCTCGTCGTCGCTCAAGGTGACCGGCGACGCCGAACTGCTCGCGACCGTCACCGCCTTCGACGAGGTCGCCGAAGTCGCCGACACCCCGGAGGTCGTGACCGTCGAACCGGTCGCGCCCGAAACCGAACTCGACGCGGCCGCGGCCGGCTGGGGCGTCGCCGACATCAACGCCCCCGCAGTCTGGGACCAGCTCGGCGTCACCGGCGAAGGCGTCGTGGTCGCCAGCATCGACTCCGGCGTCCAGTACGACCACCCCGCGCTGGTGAACCAGTACCGGGGCAACAACGGGGACGGCACCTTCACCCACGACTACAACTTCTACGACGTCGAAGGCCGCTGCGGCGCAACCCCGTGCGACCTCGACACCCACGGCACCCACACCGTGGGCACCATGGTCGGCGACGACGGCGCGGGCAACCAGATCGGCGTCGCCCCCGGCGCCGAGTGGATCGCCGCCAACTACTACGGCAGCAGCATGGAATCGGTGCTCAAGGCCGGGCAGTGGATGGTCGCGCCGACCGACTCGCAGGGGAGCAACCCCGACCCGTCCAAGGCGCCCGACATCATCAACAACTCCTGGGGCCGGGACGGCGACGACGACCCGTACTTCGAGGACATCGTGGACCTCTGGCACGCCGCCGGGATCATCCCGGTGTTCGCCGCGGGCAACAGCGGTCCGGTCTGCAACACCGCCAACGCCCCCGGGGCGTACGCGAACGTGATCGCGGTGGGCGCCTACAACGTCAGCGGCGCGATCGCGGACTACTCCTCCCGCGGGCCCGTCAGCGACGGCCGCGTCAAACCGGACGTGTCCGCCCCCGGGTCCACCATCCACTCCTCGATGCCCGGCAACCGCTACGGCTCGCAGAGCGGCACCTCGATGGCCGCACCGCACGTGGCCGGGACCATCGCCCTCATGATGGAGGCCGAACCGGCCCTCCGCGGCGACTACGGCCTCGTCTACGAGATGCTCACCGGTTCCGCCCGCTACACCGAGGACGATCAGTGCGGCGGCACCGCCGAGGCGAACAACGTCCACGGGTACGGGCGCGTCGACGCGCTCGCGGCCGCCCAGGAACTCCCCGACGGCGACTCCGGCTCCATCGCCGGCACCGTCACCGACGCCGAAGGCGCACCGCTGGCGGGCGCGGCGCTGGTCTTCGACGGGACGTTCGACCGCCGCGCCACCAGCTCGACCGACGGCACGTACACCGTGACCTTCGCCCTGGCCGGGCAGCACACGGTCACGGTCGCCAAGTTCGGCTATGCGACCGTCACCGGCACCGTGACCGTCGCGCCCGACCAGACGGCCGTGTTCGACGCGGTCCTGACCGAGCTTCCCACCACAGTGGTCACCGGCACGGTGGTCGACGGCTCCGGCCACGGCTGGCCCCTGGCCGCGACCGTGGCCTCGGCGGGCGGCGAGGTGTCCACCGAGACCGATCCGCTCACCGGGCGGTTCGAGCTGACGCTGCCGACCGGCGGCGTGGAGCTGGTCGTCGAGGCCGAATACGGCGGGTACCAGACCGTGCGAGTCCAGGCGGACGCCGCTGACCTGCGCATCGAGGTGCCGGTCGCCGAGAGCTGCACCGCCCCCGGCTACACGTTCGACCCGCTGGGCACCGGCTTCGAGTCCGACACCGCGCCGGTGGGCTGGACCGTGGAGAACCGCGGCCCCGCGCCGTGGATCTTCCACGATCCCTACAACCAGGGCAACCGCACTCCCGGCTCGGGCGGCTTCGCCTTCGCCCGCCCGCCGGGCGGCGGCACCATGGACACCGACCTCATCTCGCCGGTGTTCGACCTCTCGAGCGCCCCGACGCCGGTCCTGACCTTCGCCACCGACTTCACCGGGTACCTCCCGCACTCCGCGGCGGAGGTCGCGATCAGCACCGACGGCGGCCAGACCTGGCAGAACGCCTGGGAAGCAACGGGTTCGATCCGCGACAGCACGGTCACCGTGGACCTGAGCGCCTGGGCCGGGGCACAGGAGGCCCGGCTCAAGTTCCACTACTACCACGCCTACATGTCCGGCTACTGGTGGCAGATCGACGACGTGCTCGTCGGCGGCACGCCCGACTGCGCCCCGATCCCGGGCGGCCTCGTTCGGGGCACGGTCACCGACCAGAGCGGCGCACCCGTCGCGGGCGCGGTGGTCACCCACACCGCTTCTGGCCACCACGGCGTCTCTGACGCCGACGGCGCGTACTGGACCTTCGCGACCGGTTCCGGCTCGACGCAGTTCTCGGTGGTGGACGCCGAGTCCGGGTCGGCGACGGGATCGGTGAACGTCGTCGCCGACGGCGTGACGGAAGCGGACTTCACGCTCTCGCCGTGACCTCCGAGCAGTGATCGGGCCCGGTGGCGATGCCACCGGGCCCGTTCGCTTACTCGGGTTCGAGGAGCGCGGCGTAGAGCGTGAGGCCGGGGCCGAACGCGAGCGCGACCACGGGCCCGTCCTGCGGCCCCAGCTCCTGCAGGACCAGCAGCACGGTCGCCGAGGAGCAGTTGCCGTGCTCGGCGAGCACCTTGCGGGAGGTCGCGAGTGCGGACGGATCGAGGGCGAGGCCCTCTTCGATGGCGTCGAGGATCCGCGGACCGCCCGGGTGGACGGCCCAGGCCGCGACGTCCTGCACGTCGAGGCCGTGGCGGCCCAGGAGGTCCTTCACGAGCGGCCCGACCTGTTCGGCGAGGGCGTCGGGGACCTCCGGGGAGAGCCCCATGCGGAAGCCGAGATCGGTGATGTCCCAGGTCATCTGGCGGCGGCGGTCGGTGTCCGTGCGGGCGTCGACGTCGACCACGCGCAGGCCCCGGGCGGCCCCGGGGCGCACCACCACCGCGGCGGCGGCGTCCGCGAAGAGGGCGTGCGAGACCATCTGCCCCGGATCGATCGTGGCCGGCTGCAGATGCAGCGAGGTGAGTTCCAGGCAGAGCAGCACGGCCGGACGGTCATGGGCCGCAACATAGTCGGCGGCCGTGGCGAGCGCGGGCAGCGCGGCATGGCAGCCGGTGTGTCCGATGAGGAGCCTGCGAGCGTCGGCGGGCAGCGGGAGCATCCGCGCGAGCTCGATGTCGAGACCCGGAGTGCCGTAGCCGGTGCAGGTGGCGACGGCGAGCAGGCCGATCTCCTCGGCATCGGTGTCCGCGGCGTGCAGGGCGTTCCGGACCGCTTCGAGACCGAGCGGCGGGGCGACCTCGCCGAACCGGGTCATGCGCTCGGCGGTGGACCAGTCGGCGACGGCCTTGAACTCGGCGGGATCGGTCGCGGAATGGCGGTGGCGCACGTCGGACGCGGTGAAGATGCGCTGGGCGACGCGGCTGCGGGAGAAATGCCAGCGGAACACGTCCTCCCACAGCTGCTCCTGGGCGTAGAGCGGCGGCAGGGCGGCGCCGATCCCGGCGATGCGGGCGCTCACCATCGCGGGACTTCGGCGTCGTGGTCCGGGTCCTCGCCGAGAGCGGCGACACCGAGCCAGTCGGCGCACACGTCCGAGGTGGCCGGCTGCAGTGCGCCGCAGCGGGCGTCGCGGTAGAGCCGTTCAAGGGTGTGGCCGCGGCGGGACGCGGAGGCGCCGGCGGCTTCGAGCAGCGAGGAGGCCACCTGGACGGCGGTGTCCCCGGCGGTGAGCTTCGCGCGCCAGACCCACCGGTTCGTCTCCGGATCGCCTGGGGCGGTGTCGATCCGCGCGGCGGTCTCGGCGACGACGAGTTCGGCGGCGGCCACGGCGGTGTCGGCGCGGCCGAGCCGGGCGCGCGCGGCGGGGAGGCGGCCGAGGCCGCGCCGGCGGAGGTGCTCGGCGGCGGCGTCGACGGCGGCGCGGGCGACGCCCGCGTAGACGGCGGAGTAGGAGGCGACGAGCCACTGCGGCATGGCCTCGGCGATCATGAGGGTGAGTCCCTCGACGCCGCCGAGGAGGGCTTCGGGGCCGACTTCGACGTCGAAGTGGACGTCCTGGCTGCCGGTGGCGCGCATGCCGAGCGAATCCCATGTCTCCTCGACGCGAATGCCTTCGCCTGCGGGGACGAGGAAGTAGGAGACCTGCGGTTCCTCGGCGTCGGCCTCCCGGGCGGTGACGAGGTAGGCGTCCACGTGCCCGGCACCGGAGACGAAGGCCTTGCTGCCGGTGATCCGGAACCCGGAGTCGGTGCGGCGGTAGGCGGTCGAAGTCTGGGAGAGGCGGGAGCCGCTGCCGCGTTCGCTCATCGCGACCCCGTAGAGGGCGCCGCCCGCGGCGGCCTCGAGTGCTTTGTCGCGGGCTTCGAAGGAGCTCTTCGGGGCGCCGAGGAGGCGCACGAGGTCGTCCGGGGTCTGGGCGAGGGCGCCGGTGACCGAGGCGTGCATGTTGAAGACGAGCGCCGTGGAGCCCGCGCCGCGCGCGAGCGCGGAAGCCACGCGGGCGTACTCGGCGAAGGAGGCGCCGAAGCCGCCGAGGCGTTCGGGCACCATGAGCCCGAACAGGCCGGCCGCCCGCAGGTCGGCGAAGTCCGCTTCCGGGAACCGGCCGCGCTCGTCGTGCACCGCAGCGCGTTCGGCGAATTTCGGGGCGAGTTCGCGGGCCAGGGCGAGGGCGCGGGCGCCGTCGTTCGGGCCGTCTGCGGGGTGCTCACTGGTCGTCAACGCACGCTCCTCCGATAGGGCCCGGCTGCGCCGGGTGGACCTCTGCGAACCAGTGTCCACGGAACCCGCGTCGCGATCAACCCTGACACGGAAGTGCGACCGGGGCCGGATCCGCGGGTCGTGCCCTCAGCCGGTGTGCAGCAGGAGGGCGACGTCGATGAGGGCCACCAGCATCACGGCGCGGAACGCGGCCCGGGAGCGGGGGCGGCGGTCGAGGAGGAAGCCGGCGACGAGGATGGCGACTGAGAGCGGCACGGCGGTGAGGGTGAGCGTCGTCGGCGGCCCGCCGGGGCCGAAGACGAGCAGCCCGGAGGCGGTGAGCACCAGTGCCGCCGCGGCGATGCGGCCGCCCCGGGGGCCCATGCGGTGCGGCAGGCCGCGCACCCCGGTGGCGTCGTCGTCGGCGAGGTCGGGGAGGACGTTGACGAAGTGCGCGGCACTCCCGAGCGCCGCGGCGGCACCGATGAGCCAAAGTGGAGGGAGCGGCGCCTGCGGCGCGCCCAGGAAGAGGAACACCGGCAGCAGTCCGAAGGAGAACGCGAAGGGCGCCACCGAGAACGCGGAGGCCTTGACACCGAGGTCGTAGGCCCAGGCCGAGAGGAGCGCCGCGAGGTGCGCCGCGGCGCCGAGCGGGGCGGAGAACAGCGAGAGGACCACGGCCGCCCCGGCGGAGACGATGAACGCCGCGCGGACCGCGCCGGGGCCGATCGCGCCGGTCGCGACCGGTTTGTCCCGGCGGCCTACGAGGGCGTCGCGGGGCGCGTCGACCAGGTCGTTGAGCCAGCCGACGGAGAGCTGCCCGGCGAAGACCGCGGCGGTCGCGATGACGACCGATGCGGGCGTCCGGTCGGCGCTCAGCGCCAGGCCCGCGGCGACCGCCGAGACGGCCAGCGCCGGAAGGGGATGGGACGCCTGCACCATCGCGCGACTCGCCGAGAAGTGACTCACGGCCGCCAGTGTGCCACTCTGGCGGGATGAGCGGAAGCCCCACAGCGCCCGGCGGTGCCCGTGCACGGAACGGCCTCGCCCCCAACGACCCGGCGATGTACGACCGGCTGGCCGGGGAGTGGTGGCGGCCGCGGGGCGTGTTCGCGATGCTGCACTGGCTGGCGGCGTCGCGGGCGGCACTGGTGCCGCCCGCGGCGGGTGAGGGCGCGGTCCTGGTGGACCTCGGCTGCGGGGCGGGGCTGCTCGCGCCGCATCTGGAGGGCAAGGGCTACCGGCACATCGGGGTGGACCTCTCGCTGGAGGCGCTGCGGCAGGCTGCGGCTCACGGCGTGCTCGGTATCCGGGGCGACGTGCTCGCGGTGCCGCTGCCGGACGCGTGCGCGGAGGTCGTGGTGGCGGGCGAGATCCTGGAGCACGTGCCGGACCTCCCCCGGGCGGTCGCGGAGGCGTGCCGGCTGCTGCGCCCGGGCGGACTGCTCGTGATCGACACGCTCGCGGCGACCGCGCTGTGCCGATTCCTGGCCGTCGGTGTGGCCGAGCGGATCCCGCGCATCGCGACCCGCGGCGTCCACGATCCGGCGCTCCTCGTTGACCGCGAGGTGCTCGTCGCGGAGTGCGCGAGGCACGGTGTTCCGCTGACGCTGCAAGGGATCCGGCCGTCGCTGACCGATTTCGCGCTGTGGCTCCGGGGCCGCCGCTCCTCCGTGCGGATGCTCCCGGTGTCGACGACGGCGGTGCTCTTTCAAGCCCGGGGACGCAGGGCCTGGTGACTGGCGCGCTCAAGTTACTTCTGGGAGGGGTGTTGCGCCGGTCTCATCGAGCCAGTTATATTTGTTTGGTCATACCATTAAACAACGGCCCCCTCAGCCTGCACAAATACCGGCGAATCCTGTATCCCCCAACGAAAGGCATCGCCATGGGCGACTCCTCAAGCAACGGCCCCGCGTTCCGAATCCAGCGCCGCGGCCTCTTCCAGGCCGGCGCCGCGGGCGCAGTCGCAGCCTCCCTCGCCGGGTGCGCGGCCCTCGAAGAAGGCCCCGAAGGCACCGCCGCCGGGTCCGACGAACTCGCGGAGCTGCTCCCCGAGTACACCCCGTACGAAGGCGGCATCGAACCCGACCTGCCCGGCCAGCCCGACGGCACCGTCACCCCCGGGTACCTCTCGCGCCCGGCCGAACCGGTCACGGCCGTCACCCAACCGGTGATGACCACCGGCGAAGAGATTTCGGCGATCACTCCCCTGTGGAACCCGACGCCTCCCGGGCTGCCCGGCAACTCGTACTTCGCCACCGTCAACGAGATCCTCGGCGGCACCGTCGTCTTCAACATCGCCGACGGCAACAACTACCTCGACAAGATCACGACGACCCTCGCCAGCGGCGACGTGCCGGACATGTTCCAGATCCCCGGCTGGGAGATCGTGAACCTCTCCGACTTCAGCGAGGCCGCCAACGAGCTCTTCGCCGACCTCTCGCCCTACCTCGCGGGCGGCAAGGCCGCGGCGGACTACCCGCTCCTCGCCTCCTATCCCACGGCCGCATGGGCCATGGGCGTCTTCGGCGGCAAGCTACTCGGCATCCCCTGGGAACGAGCGCCCTACACGAACGCGCTCTTCGCCCGCCAGGACATCCTCGACCAGCTCGGCCTCGAGCAGCCGACGAACCTCGAAGAGCTCCTTGCGATCGCCGAGGAGGTGAACGACCCCGGGAGCAACCGCTGGGCGTTCGCGAGCCTCGACCAGACCGTCCAGGAGGCCATGGGCGTGCCCACGCTCTGGAAGGTCGAAGACGGCAAGCTGGTCCACAAGTTCGAGACCGAGGCCTTCGCCGCCGCGATCGAGTTCACCAGGCAGGTGTTCGACAAGGGCCTCGTCCACCCCGACTACGTGGCCGACCGCAACACGAACTCCAAGGAGATCATCGGCTCCGGCCAGGCCGTGTTCTACGAGGACGGCCTCGGCGCCTGGCACGAGATGTACCAGACCTACCGCGGCGTCGAGGGCTTCAACCTGCAGATCGTCGACCCGCTGGCCCGCGAGGCCGGCGGCACGCCCACGATCTGGCGCGACGACCCCGCCGGTATGTTCACCTTCATCAAGAAGGACCTCCCCGAGGAGCGCATCCAGGAGTGCCTGCGGGTCGCCAACTGGTGCTCGGCCCCGTTCGGCACCGTCGAGTACGACCTGGTCTCCGACGGCGTCGAAGGCGTCCACTTCACCATCGACGCCGAGGGCGTGCCCCAGCGCACCGAGCTCGGCCAGACCGAGGTCGCGCCGACCTACATGTTCCTCTCCGGGCGCTCCAACGCGAACAACAAGTTCCAGTACCCGGGCATGGTCGAGCGCCTGCACGACTGGGAGACCAACGCGGCGCCGTTCCTCGACCCCAGCCCCTTCCAGGGCCTGCGCGTCGAGATGCCCTCGGACCTCTCGGCCGAGAACGAGCCGATGAAGGACGCCCACCACGAGATCTACCGCGGCCAGCGCGACGTCGCCGCCTGGGCGACCATCGTTGAAGACTGGCGGGCGAAGGTCGGCGACTCGGCCCGCGAGTACTACACCAAGGTCGCTGAGGACAACGACCGCCTTTGACTTTCCTCTCCTCCCTAGCGGGAGGGGATTCCTCGGGCTCGCGCTCGGGGTGGTTCCTGTTTCATCGCCGATTGCGGAAGGGAGGACCCTTGCCGTCTGACATCAGCTCCGCAGGCATCGCCGGGCGGCAGCCCGGCTGCGACTCGACCAGCCGCAAGAATGTTCTTGGCCGCGTTGAAGTCCCGGTCGTGCCGGGTGCGGCAGGCCGGGCATCGCCATGCCCGGGTCGACAGGTCGAGCCTGTCAAGCAGGTGCCCGCAGTGCGAGCAGGTCTTCGAGGAGGGATACCAGCGGTCGATCACCGCGAGGGTGCGGCCAGCTCGGGCAGCTTTGTACTCGAGCATGCGCCGGAACTCGCCCCACGCCGCATCGCTGATCCGCTTTGCAAGTCTGCGGTTCTTCACCATGCCTTTGACATTGAGGTCTTCGATGGCGATCAGGTCCTTGGTGCGGACAATTCTGGTGGTGGTCTTGTGCAGGAAGTCGGTGCGGGCGTTGCGGATCTTGCGGTGCGCGCGGGCGACTTTCTGCTTGGCTTTGCGGCGGTTGGCCGAGTCTTTCTGGCAGCGTGCCATGCGCCGCTGGTAGCGGGCGAGATTGCGGGCCTTGCGCTCCAGATAGCGCGGGTTCGCGATGCGCTCTCCATCGCTGGTGACTGCGAAGTCCTTGACTCCCAAGTCGATGCCGACACTGCGGCCGCTCCTCGGCTCCGGCTGGGGATCGGGAATGTCCACTGCGAAGGTCACGAACCAGCGGCCGTCCGGTTCGCGGGAGACGATGATCGTAGTGGGGTCGAGGCCGGCGAGGTCGACTTCACCGAAAGACCAGACGAATCTCAGCGGCGTCGCCGTCTTCGCCAGGCGCAGCTCGCCTCCACTCATGCGGAACGCCGAGCGCGTGTAGTGCGCGCTCTGCCGGGAGGACCGGCTTTTGAACCGCGGGTAGTTGGCTTGCCCGGCAAAGAAGTTCGAGAAGGCGGAGTGCTGGTGGCGCAAGGTCTGCTGCAGCGGCACACTCGAGACCTCGTTCAAGAAGGCCAGGTCCTCGGTCTTCTTCCAAGCCGTCAGCGCCGCGTCCGTTTCACGGTACGAGGTGCGTTTGCCATCGGTGTGCCAGGCGCGATGTCGTTCGGCCAGGATCTTGTTCCACACCACGCGCACACACCCGAACGTGCGAGCCAGCATGGCCGCTTGGTCGGGGTCCGGGTAAGCCCGGCACTTATACGCCGTACGCACAGCAAGAATTTTACAGAAAGGGTATTCGTGCAGAAGTGCCTGACACGCGCAGCGAGCCGGGTTCCTCCCGAAGCACTGGGTTACCACCAGGAGGCCGAATGAGCGCTCCGACGATCCAGTCCCCGGCCCGCAAGGTCGGGGACGCCCCCAAACGGAAAGTGAAGGCCAAGGCGCACTGGCGGGAGCGGCTGCGCCGCGACTGGCCGCTGCTCCTCATGGCCGCGCCGATGATGATCCTGGTGTGGGGGTTCTGGTGGATCCCGACCCTGGGCAACGTGGTCGCCTTCCAGGACTACAAGCCGTTCACCGGCGGCATCTTCGGCTCGCGCCTGGTCGGGTTCACGCACTTCCAGGTGCTGTTCACCGACTCGGAGTTCCTGCGGGCCATGGTGAACACGCTGTCGATCACCGCGTTCCAGCTGGTGTTCTACTTCCCGGTGCCGATCGCGCTGGCGCTGCTCATGCACTCGATCGCGTCCGAGCGGCTGCGGTCGATGCTGCAGAGCGTGGTGTACCTGCCGTACTTCTTCTCCTGGGTGCTCGTGATCGCGATCTTCCAGCAGATGCTCGGCGGGGCGGGCCTGCTCTCGCAGATCCTGCGCTCCAACGGGTTCGAGGGCGTGGACTGGATGACCGATCCGGACACGTTCATCCTGCTGGTCACGTCGCAGGCGATCTGGAAGGAGGCCGGGTTCGGGGCGATCATCTTCCTCGCGGCGCTGGCCGCGATCGACCCGAACCAGTACGAGGCGGCGGCGGTGGACGGGGCCGGGCGCTGGAGGCGCCTGTGGCACATCACGCTGCCGGGCATCCGGCCGGTGATCGTGCTCCTGCTGATCCTGCGGCTCGGTGACGCGCTGAACGTCGGGTTCGAGCAGTTCTTCCTGCAGCGCAGTGCGGTCGGGTCGCAGGCCTCGGAAGTGTTCGACACGTTCGTGTACTACAGCGGCATCCGCACCGGCGACTTCGACTACGGCGCCGCGGCCGGGCTGTTCAAGGGCGTGGTCGGGCTCGTGCTGATCCTGGCCGCCAACAAGTTCGCCCACATGCTGGGCGAACGGGGGGTGTATTCGAAGTCATGAGTTCTCGGAACCGTCCCGCTTGGGAAGAGAAGCCCACCGCCGCCGGTCTGGCGGCCAAGGGCGCGAGCATCGTGGTGATCGCGCTGCTGATCCTGTTCCCGCTCTACACGATCGCGCTGACGAGCCTGTCGAGTGGCGACACGGTGAACCGCGTCGGCGGCCTGGTCATCTGGCCGGGCGACGGGGTCACGTTCGAGGCGTACGAGCAGATGTTCCGCAACCCGGTGGTGCTGCGGTCGCTGGTGGTCTCGCTGGGGATCACGGCGGTCGGCACGGCCGTCAGCGTCGTGGTCTCGATCCTGGGCGCGTACTCGCTGTCGCGCCCGGGTTCGTTCGGGCACAAGACGATCCTGTTCTCGGTACTGCTGATGTTCGTGATCTTCCCGGGCCTCATCCCCGTGTACCTGTGGGTGAGCGCGATCGGGCTGCGCGACAACTACCTGGCGATCATCCTGCCGATGGCCGTGTCCGCGTTCAACGTGGTGGTGCTCAGGGCGTTCTTCATGAGCATCCCGCAGGAGCTGTTCGACGCGGCCCGGATCGACGGCGCCGGGGAGTTCCGGGTGCTGTGGCAGATCGTGACGCCGCTGTCGAAGGCGGTGATCGCCGTGGTCACACTGTTCTACGCGGTCGCGTACTGGAACAACTGGTTCAACGCGTTCCTGTACCTGGACGACACCGGGAAGTGGCCGCTCGCGCTGGTGCTGCGCACGTACGTGGTGGAGTCGGCGCCGCTCCCGCAGGCCTCGGGCCTGCAGGACGCGCCGCCGACCCTCGCGGTGAAGATGGCGATCGTGATGATCGCGATCATCCCCGCGCTGATCATCTACCCGTTCGTGCAGAAGCACTTCAAGAAGGGCGTGATCATCGGCGCGGTGAAGGGTTAGGGAAGCAGTTCTTTGAGCAGGGCCTCCACGCGGGCCTTGATCTCGTCGCGGATGACCCGGACGGGCGCGATGCCCTGCCCGGCCGGGTCGTCCAGCTTCCAGTCGAGGTAGCGCTTCCCGGGGAACACCGGGCACACGTCGCCGCAGCCCATGGTGATGCACACGTCGGAGGCCTCGACCGCGTCCACCGTGAGGATCTTCGGGCGCTGTGCCGCGATGTCGATGCCGACCTCCTTCATGGCCTCGACGGCGATCGGGTTGACGCTGTCGGCGGGCGCCGAGCCGGCCGAGCGCACTTCGACGCGGCCTTCCGAGAGGTGGGCGAGCCATCCGGCGGCCATCTGGGAGCGGCCGGCGTTGTGGACGCAGACGAAGAGGACTGAGGGCTTCGCGGTCAGCGGTTCAGACATCGGTGTTCCTTTGCGGTCGGGCGTTGAAGAAGCGGCGGGCCCAGAGGCTCACGTAGACGAGGCCCACGAGCACCGGAACCTCGATGAGCGGGCCGACGACGCCGGCCAGGGCCTGGCCGGAGGCGGCGCCGAAGGTCGCGATGGCGACGGCGATGGCGAGTTCGAAGTTGTTGCCCGCGGCGGTGAACGCGAGCGTCGTGCTCCGCTCGTAGTCGAGTCCGATGCCCTTGCCCAGGGCGAAGGACCCGACCCACATGAGCGCGAAGTAGACGAGCAGCGGCAGCGCGATGCGGACGACGTCCACGGGCCGGTCGAGGATCGCCTCGCCTTGCAGGGCGAAGAGCACCACGATGGTGAAGAGCAGGCCGTAGAGCGCGAACGGGCCCACGCGCGGCAGGAATTTCGACTCGTACCAGTCCCTGCCTCTGCGGCGCTCGCCGATGCGGCGGGTCAGGTACCCGGCGGCGAGCGGCACGCCGAGGAACACGGCGACGTTGAGGGCGATCTCCCAGCCGGAGACTTCGAGGCCGGTCGAGTCCAGCCCCAGCCACCGGGGCAGCGCGTCGAGGTAGAGCCAGCCGAGGCCGCCGAAGGCGATCACCTGGAAGACCGAGTTCAATGCGACGAGGACGGCGGCGGCTTCGCGGTCGCCGCAGGCGAGGTCGTTCCAGATGATGACCATGGCGATGCAGCGGGCGAGCCCGACGATGATGAGCCCCGTGCGGAACGCGGGAAGGTCGGGCAGGAAGATCCAGGCCAGCGCGAACATGAGCGCGGGCCCGACGAGCCAGTTCAGCACGATCGAGGAGACCAGGAGTCGCTTGTCGGCGGTGACCGAGTCGAGCTTGTCGTAGCGGACCTTGGCGAGCACCGGGTACATCATGAGCAGCAGGCCTGCGGCGATCGGGAGGCTGATGCCGCCGATCTGGATCGCGTTGAGCGCCTTGCCGACCGCGGGGGCGAACTGGCCGATGGCGATGCCGGCGAGCATGGCCGCGCCGATCCAGGCCGGCAGGAGCCGGTCGAGCGTGGAGAGCCTGGCGGGGGCCGCGGTGGCGAGATCGGCGCTCACGCGGCGGTCCCCTGCGCAGCGGCGAACCGCGGGACGGCCAGCACTGTCGAGAGCAGGCCGAGCGCTTCGGCGCGGGCCCGGTAGTAGACCCAGGTGCCGCGGCGTTCGGCCGTGACGAGCCCGGTCTCCTTGAGCACCTTGAGGTGGTGGGAGATGGTGGGCGCGGTGAGGTCGAACGCGTCGGTCAGGTCGCAGACGCAGACCTCGCCGCCCGCGTGGGAGGCGATGAGCGAGAGCAGCCGCAACCGCACCGGATCGCCGAGGGCCTTGAAGGACGGGGCGAGCCGCTCGGCCTGGTCGGCGTTGAGCGGCTCGCTCACGAGTGGCACACGGCAGTCGTCCAGGTCGCGCATGGCGAGGTGAACAGGTTGCTTCGACATGCGCCTATTTTGGCAGACATCTAATCAAGGTGCGACCGGGGCCTCGATCTCCCGGATGGCGGGACCTCATTCGAGCGCGTGCCGCAGCAGCCGGTCCATCACGGCATCGAGCGGTGCGTCGGTGTCGATCTCGGCCGTCGCGCCTCTGCGGAGGAGCGGTTCGACTTCCGCCTGGTCGCGCAGTGCCCGCTCCAGCTCGCCGGGGGCCTTGCCGTAGTCGTTGCCGGTTCGGTCGAGGAGGCGGCGGCGCACCACTGCCGGTGCGGCGCTGAGCAGGACGATCCGGTCGAAGTCGGGGTAGAAGCGCCACTGGTTCGGGACGCAGCCGCTCACGAAGAGCGGGTCGCCTCCGGTGTCCAGCAGCCGCCGGAGGCGCGTCTCGTTCCAGAACCAGTCGGGCTCGGCGGTCGGCTTCGGCGGCTCCACGTCGGGACCCGGCGAGCAGTACCCGCCGACATCGGTGTCCACCGCCGCATGGCCGAGCGCCGTGAGCGCCGCGACGACGGTGGACTTGCCGACTCCTGATACGCCCGTGATGAGCACCCGCCTCATTTGGCCAAGCTAGCAGGCGGGCCAGCCGCGGCAGCCCGACCGCCACCGCCACCAGGTCCCGAGGCTGCTGCGACACGCGAAAGGGCCCCGCATCGCGACGATGCGGGGCCCTTTCGGCGTTCGTCAGGCGGCGAGGCCGGCCAGGGCGATCGTGTGGCCGGTGCGCTCGACCTTGGCGTTGAGGTACCGGACGTTGGCGTCGGTCGCGAAGACGCCCGTGGGGACGGTCGCGGTCACGTCCGCGCCGAGGTCGCGGAGCTGGCGGGCCTTGTCGGGGTTGTTGGTGAGCAGCTCGAACGGGCCGGTGCCGAGGGCCTCGAGCATCTGGGCGGCTGCGGTGTAGTCGCGGCCGTCCTCGGGCAGGCCCAGGGCGGCGTTGGCCTCGTAGGTGTCGAGGCCGCCGTCCTGCAGGGCGTAGGCGTCGAGCTTGTTGTACAGGCCGATACCGCGGCCCTCCTGCCGCAGGTAGAGGAGGACGCCGCCGCGCTCGCTGATGCGCTCGACGGCTTCGCGCAGCTGGGGGCCGCAGTCGCAGCGGGCCGAGCCGAAGACGTCGCCAGTCAGGCATTCGGAGTGGAGGCGCACGAGCGGCGCCGCGCCGGGGGCGGGGTGGCCGAAGACCAGCGCCAGGTGCTCTCGGCCGTCGGCGAGGCCTTTGAAGGTGACGGCTTCGGCGGTGGTCGCGTAGCCGTCGGGGCTGTGCTCAGAAGGGAAGTTGAGGGGGATCGTGACGCGGGTGCGGACCGCGGCGGTCGCGTGAACGGTTGCCATGTCGTCTCCGATGCTCGACCGTTTCAAATTTGAACTGCTGGCACTAAGGTACAGTTGAGTTCAAATTTGAACAAGCAGTTAGGCTGGAGGCATGGGTCACACGAATTGGCTGAACGAGGAGGAGATGAACGCCTGGATCGCGTTCATCTCGGCGGCGACCCTGGTCGACCGCGAGCTCGACCAGCAGCTCAAAGAGGACATGGGCCTCTCCCATCTCCAGTACCAGATCCTCATGACCCTCAACCGGGCCGAAGCGGGCGCGATGCGCATGACCGAGCTGGCCGAGCGGATCATCAACTCCAAGAGCGGCCTGACCTACCAGATCGGCCAGATGGAGAAGGCGGGGCTGGTGACGCGCCGCCAGTGCGAGTGGAGCAAGAGCGGCGTGCTCGCCGAGATCACTCCGGAGGGCCGCGCGACCCTCGAGCGCGCCGCGCCCGGGCATGTGGAGGCCGTGCGCGAGATCCTCATCGACGTGCTCACCCCCGAGGAGCGCAAGGCCGTGGCCGACGGTCTCGGCCGGGTCCGCGACCGCATCGCCGAGCGCAAGCAGGGCGGCACCTGCTGGTAGCCGCAAGGGCGTTTCACAAAGGACCATTTGAAGGCGGGGGTGCCCCGGAGCATACAGCGGCGGCCGGGCCCCCCAGCCCGGCCGCCGCTTTTCCCCTTACCCCCCAGTGAGGTCAATGACGACTTTCACGTCGTCGGGTTCACCGTTGAAGGCGTCTTTAAACCGGCTCAACGGCACGCGTCGGGTGATGATGCGCCTGAGCCAGTCGCGGTCGGCCCCGGCGAGCTGCCGCGCCGCCTCCGCGTAGTGGTCCAGATTGGCGTTGACCGTGCCGAAGACCACATCGTTCTCCAGCACGATCTGCCGGTTCACGCCGCCCGCGTCGACGCCGACCTTGCGGCCCGCAGACGACACGCCCGTGAGGCAGGTGATGCCGAACGCGCCCGTGGCGCTGATCGCGTCGAACACGAGGTCGGCGACGCCGGTGGCCTCGATGACGATGTCGGGCGTCGCCGCTTCGACCGCGGCGGCCATGCTCTCGTAGTGGTAGGTCGCGCCGAGGTCCGCGGCGAGTTTCGGCTTGGGCCCGTGCTCGTTGTGGTCGTAGACGTGCACGTCGAGCCCGCGCTGCGCGCCGATCAGGGCCGCGAGCAGCCCGATCGGGCCCGCACCGGTGACGAGCACCGACTTCGGCTCGAACCAGGCGCGCGAGCCGATCCGGTCGATCTGGTCCCAGGCCTTGGCGAGGACGCTCATCGGCTCCAGCAGCACGCCCACATCGGACAGCGCCGGGTCGAGTTTGACGGCGTACTCGGCCTCGACGGTCCACAGCTCGCTGCCGAAGCCGTCGAGCTGCTTGATGCCGCGCTCCGAGTAGTCGCCGTTGCGGCACGAGTCGAACTGGCCCCGAGCGCACGCACCGCACGGCACCGGATCCGGGCGGCGCACCACGCCGACGACCAGGTCCCCCGGCGCGAAGCCGCTGCCTTCAGGGGCGGTCCTGACGCGGCCGAGCGATTCGTGCCCGATGACCATCCGGTCGGCGCCTTCGGGCGCCCAGCCGTACTCGCCGTTCGCGAGCTCCTTGTCGGTGCCGCACACCCCGAGTGCGAGGCCCTCGACGAGCAGTTCGCCCTCCCCCGGATCCGGGTCGTCGATCTCGGCGAGTTCCAGAGTGCCCTGCTTGCCAGGGGCGAAGGTCAACGCGCGCATGGCGATTCACTCCCTCTCTTCGGTCTCGTGCGCGGTCCGCACGGCGTGCGGCTCCTCGGCCGAGTGGGCGCCGCTGAGATGCCGCGCCGAGTTCACCAGTCCGACATGGCTGTACGCCTGCGGGGTGTTGCCGAGGTGCCGGCCCGAGGCCGGGTCGAGTTCCTCGCTGAGGATGCCGAGGTCGTTGCGCACGTTCAGGAGCCGCTCGAACAGGTCGCGGGCCTCGCGTTCGCGCCCGATGCCCTGCAGGGCGTCGACGAGCCAGAAGGTGCAGGCCAGGAAGACGCCCTCGTCGCCGGGCAGGCCGTCGACGCCGCCGTCCGCGGTCACGTCGTAGCGCAGCAGGAATCCTTCCCGCGACAGCGCGCCCTGCACGGCCTCCACCGTGCCGACCACGCGCGGGTCGTCCCAGGGCAGGAAGCCCACCTGCGGAATGAGCAGCAGCGCGGCATCGAGGCCTTCCGAGCCGTAGAACTGCGTGAACGTGCCGCGTTCGGAGTCGAAGCCCCGCTCGCACACGTCCGCGTGGACGCGGTCGCGCAGGTCCCGCCAGCGGTCGACCGGACCGCTCAGCCCGAAGCGCTCGACCGCCTGCACGGCGCGGTCGAAGGCGGCCCAGGCCATGACCTTGGAGTGCACGAAGTGGCGGCGCTCGCCGCGGATCTCCCAGAGGCCGTCGTCCGGATCGTCCCAGTGCTGCTCGAGGAAGTGCAGGAGGGCCTTCTGGAGGTCCCACGCGGAGTCGTCCGGTTCGAGGTCGGCCGCACGGGCCAGGTGCAGGGCGTCGAGGGTCTCGCCCCAGACGTCGAGCTGGAACTGCCCGGTGGCGGCGTTGCCGATGCGCACGGGGGCCGAGCCCTCGTAGCCGGCGAGCCAGTCGAGTTCGTGCTCGGGCAGCCAGTGCCGGCCGTCGAGTCCGTACATGATCTGGAGCTCGGCGGGGTCGCCGGCCGCGGCCCGCAGCAGCCACTGCCGCCAGGCGGTGGCCTCGCCGATGAAGCCGGTGCCGAGCAGGGCCTGGAGGACGAACGCGGCGTCGCGCAGCCAGCAGAACCGGTAGTCCCAGTTGCGGACGCCGCCGAGGTCCTCCGGCAGCGACGTGGTCGCGGCGGCGGCGATGCCGCCGGTCGGGTCGTAGGTGAGGGCCTTGAGGATGATGAGGGAGCGGCGCACGGCCTCGTCCCACTCGCCTTCGTAGCGCAGGTCGCCGATCCACTCGGTCCAGAACGCCTCGGTGTCGGCGAGGGCCTGCTCCGGATCGGGCGGCTTCGGGCGGTCCAGATGCGAGAGTTCGTGCACGAGGGTGAACGCGACCCGCTCCCCCGCGGCGACCTCGAAGTCCGCTCGGGCCGTGCCCGCGTCGATCGCGAGCGGCACGTCCGCGTCGAGCCAGGCGGCGTCCGGCCCGGCGATGGCGGCCAGTTCCGTGCCGCGGCAGCGCATCCAGGGCTCGAGGCGGCCGTAGCCGAAGCGCAGGCGCATCGCCGTCCGCATCGGGACGCGGCCGCTGAGGCCCTCGACGACGCGCACGAGGTCGGCGGCGCCGTCGCGCGGCGGCATCGCGTCGGTGACGCGGACGCTCCCTTCAGGAGTGTCCCACTCGGTCTCGAGGATGAGGGTGTCGCCACGGTAGCGGCGGCGGGTCGAGCGCCCGCCGGAAGCGGGCCCGAGCCGCCAGTAGCCGTTGTCCGCTTCACCGAGGAGCGCGGCGAAGCACGCCGGCGAGTCGAACCGGGGCAGGCACAGCCAGTCGATCGAGCCGTCCGCACCCACCAGCGCGGCGGTGTGCAGGTCCCCGATCATGCCGTAGTCCTCGATGCGCGAAGCCAAAGCGTCTCCCCCCGTGGCGGCCGGTCGTCCGTCTGGCTCGGCTACCCGGCCGGGCCGGGTGTATGCCTGCGGTAGACCGACATCACCGGCACCGCGATGCGGAACTGCCGAGCGCGGGCGCGCGGCGACCGGTGCCGCCGGTACCCACCCTGCCACGGATCAGGTGACGCCGCAGGTGGATCGGGTCGAAGCGGTCGGCGGAGGACGCGAGGAGGCGGCCGGAGCGCGCCGCTCGAATCAGGCGTGGAGGCCCTTCACGAAGAAGTCGAGGGACCGCGCGACCTCAGGGAGGTTCACCGAGTGGTTCAGGTGCCCGTGCGTCATGCCCTGGGCCTGGTAGGACTCGACCGGGACGCCGACCTCCCGCAGCTGCCGCTCCAGCAGGTCGGCCGAGGCGCGCAGGTCGTCGTACTCCGAGACGACGAGGCGGACGGGCGGCAGGCCGTCGAGCCGGGCCGCACCGGGGAGGGCGTTCGGCGGCACGTCGCTGATGCGCCCCACGTAGTTGCGGACCATGTCCTCGACGCCTTCGGGTTCGAAGCGGAACGGGACGGCCGCCATCTCGGCGGTCAGCGCCGGGCTCAGCGCCGGGTTCGGGTAGTGCGCGAACGGGTAGGCGAGCAGCAGCACGTCGGCCGGGCGGCCGCCGAGGTCCCTGGTGCGCAAGGCGGTCGTGAGCGCCAGCGCGGCCCCGGCGCTGGCGCCGCCGAGGCCGATCGGGGCGCCTTCGGGGAGCGGCTGCTCGCACCACCAGTCCCAGGCGGCGAGCACGTCGTCGCTGGGCACGGGGTACTTGACGGTGCCGTCGGCGAGTCGGTAGTCCACTGAGGCCACTGCAACGCCGGCGCGGCGGGCGAGTTCGATGCTCACGCCGTGGGCTTCAAACATGTCGAGGTCGCCGTGGCGGAAGCCGCCGCCGTGGCACCAGAGCACCGAGCCCGTGATCGTGCCTTCGGGGCGGTAGAGGCGCAGCGGGATCGGGCCGTGGGAGCCTTCGATCTCGGTGTCCTCGATGGCGATGCCGGTGGCGTCCCAGGCGAGGGCGTCGCCGATGTACTCGCGCATGTAGGCCTGTGCGAGCGCGTCTTTCGCCGCTTCGGTCTCACCTGGTGCCGTGGCCTTCTCAAGGCCCCGGAACATCGTGGTGAAGTACTCGTCGATCGGCAACGTCGCCTCCTCGGTTCAGTGCAGCACCTGAATCATGGCGTGCGTGCCGCTGATCCGCCAGTCCGGGGAAGCGTTGTCCAACTCGGTGAGACGGGCCGGCGGGATGCCGACCGCGAGGTCCGATTTGGCGGTGCGCAGGGCGGCCACGTCACCGGGGAAGTACGCGGCGGCCTCGCCGAAGGGCGTGGTGGCGTCCCATTCGCGGTCGCCGACGAGGCGGCGGTAGTTCAAGTCGCCCTTGAGGATCACGAGTCGGGCGGCCCGGTAGTCGCGGGCGAGGCCGGGCGGCAGGTGCCGGTAGGTGGAGGGCAGCGCGTAGAAGCCGTGGGTGCGCACGCGGAGCGTCTCGTCGCGGAGCGCGTCGCGCAGCCGCTGGGCGAGGGCCTGCACGGGCTTGTTCGGGTCGGCGGCGAGCGTGTCGAGGGTGGCGAGGAGGTCGCTGCCGGTGGCGTCCGAGACGAAGTACGGGTGCGGTTTGAGATGGAGTTCGACGCGACCCGACTCGAGGAGTGCGTCGATGAGGGCGAGGTCGGCGGTGAGTTCGCGGCCCGCGTTGTCGGCCACGACGATCACGGGGCCGCTCCCGGGGCCGTCGACGAGGTCCCCGATCGCGGCGCTGTCGTCGGCGACGATGCCGCTGCGGCCCGCGATGTCAGTGGTGGTGCGGAAGCCGAGGTCGGCCTGGTTGCCCCAGAGGCTCGCGTAGACCAGGGCCTGGCGGCGCTCGGCGCGGTCGCGTTCGCTGAGCGCGGCGTAGGCGTCGAGGTCGGCCCGGATCTCGGGGCCGGCGAGCTGCGCGTGCTTCTGCGGGGCGAAGAGGTCGACGCCGCACCAGGGGCTCTCGGCGTCGAAGTACTCGGTCGCGTCGAGGAGGCGGCGGTAGAAGTACGACTCGGCCCACAGGAACGGCAGGCCGCTCCAGGGCCGGCCGGCGCACGCGGCGATCTCGGCGGCCCAGAACGCCTGGTTCGGGCCGGGCGGGACCTCGGGCGGGACGGTGCCGTGGAGGGTCTCCTCGAGCAGGGCCTCGAGCCGGGCGCGGATGCGCGGCGGGTACGGGAAGTCGGCGATGAGGTTCGCGATGAGCACCGGGTGGCGCTCGTGGAAGACCGAGCGGCTGAACGAGCCGGGCCGGTCGATGCCGATGCGCGGGGGTCGTTCCGGGTGCAGGTCAGTCATTGCCGCTCCGTTCGTTCGCGGTTGCGTCGACCAGCGCGGTGATCGCCGGTCGGAGTCGGTCGAGGTCACCGGTGAGCACCAGGTGGTGGAGGGTGCCGGTGAGGGCCAGCGCGACCGCTCCGGGGTCGGTGCCCGCGGCGAGGCGGCCGAGGTCGCGTTCGGCGGCGAGGTACGCGGCGGCGGCCTGCTCGATCGCGTCGAGGGCGGTGGCGTCGCCGAGGACGTCGTGGACGCGCTGGGCGAGGTCGGGCCGGAGGATCTGGAGGCGGGCGAGGGCGGCAAGGGTGTCGCGCGGGATGGCGAGAAGGGCGTCGCACAGGTTGGCGGCGGGGTCGCCGGTGCCGGCGCGTGCAGTGAGGTGGCCGGCGGCGGCGATGACGACGAAGGAGCGGTCGACGGCGTAGGCGGCGAGGAAGTCGTCGAGGTCGGTGAAGTGGGCGTAGAGGAGTCCGGCGGCGACGCGGGCTTCGGTGGTGACGGCGCGGCCGCTGAGTCTGCCGGGACCGTCGCGGAGGATCACGCGCTCGGCGGCGGCGAACAGCTGCTGCCGCGGCTCGGGGATGGCGACTCCTCTTGGCACGGGCCCAGTGTAGCGGGCGGCGCGGGGCGCCCCGTCGCCAGTTTGAACAATCGTTCATACTGATGAACAGTTGTTCAAACCAAGGAGGCGTCAATGGCGGAGCACGGGATGCGCACGGCGGTCGTAGTCGGGGCGGGGGTCGCCGGGCTGGCGGCGGCGCTGCGGCTGCACCGGGCCGGGTGGCGCGCGGTCGTGGTCGAGCGCGCGCCCGCTCGGCGCAGCAGCGGGTACATGCTCAACCTGATCGGCGGCGGCTACGACGCGGTCGAGCGGCTGGGCCTGGTGCCCGCGCTGGCGAAACGCGACCTCGGCGCGTTCACGTCGATCCTCGTGCGGGCCGACGGCAGCGCCAAATTCACTGTGCCGCAGGCGATCGTGGAGGCCGCGCAGGGCGCGCGGGCGATGTCGGTGTTCCGGGGCGACCTGGAGACGGTGCTGTTCGAGGCGGTCGAGGACACGGCCGAGTTCCGCTTCGGCACGACGGTGACCGTCGTCGAGCAGGAGGCGGACGGCGTCGTCGCGACCCTCAGCGACGGCTCCCGCGAACGTGCGGACCTGCTCATCGGCGCGGACGGCCTGCATTCGAGCGTGCGGCGGCTCGTCTTCGGCGAGGAGTCCCGGTTCCGGGTCGACCTGGACCACATGGTCGGCGCCTTGCCGCTGCGCACAGTGCCTCAGGACCTGGCCGAGGGCAGCGGCACCACGTTCATCGGCCCGCACCGCACCGCGGCCGTGATCAACCTCGGCCCCGGCCGGTCCTCGGCGTTCTTCACGTACCGCAGCGCCGACGGCGAAGCGGACCTCGCGCGCGGGCCGGTCGCGGCGCTCGGCGAGGCCTTCGGGGACCTCGGCGGCGGCGTGCCCGATGCCTTGGACCAGCTCCGGGAGGATCCCGGCGGCGTGTACTTCGACTCGGTGAGCCAGATCCGCATGGACTCGTGGAGCGACGGCCGGGTCGTGCTCCTCGGCGACGCCGCCTGGTGCGTGACGCTGTTCGCCGGATACGGTGCGGGACTGGCGCTCTCGGGCGCGGATGCGCTCGGCGAGGTTCTGGAGCGGCGTGATGCCGACATCCCCGCGGCGCTCGCGGACTGGGAGTCAGGGCTGCGCCCCGAGGTCGCGAAACGGCAGGCCTTGGCGCGCAGGGGGATCGCCCGGTTCGCGCCGCCTACGGCGTTCCACGTCTGGATGAGCGACATGATGATGCGCTCCATCACCCTGCCGGGCGTGCGGCAGCTCGTGCAGCGGTCGATCCGGAAGTCACGCTGAACCCGCGACGGCCTGCAGGCGTGCGTGCCGCCCAGGCGCTGCGCGCGCAGCCTTCAGCCGAGGAGGCCGGAGAGGAGGGCCGCCAGCGCGGTGGCGCGGCGCTCCCGCGGATCGGGGTCCGCTGTGGACAGCTCGTCGAAGAGTGCGGAGATGCGCGGGCGCTCGCCGCCGGCGGCCACGTGGCTCAGGTACGCGACGGCCCGCCGGGACTGGTCGGCGGCGGCGAGCTCGTTGCGCGCGAAGGTGGCCACGAGGGCGTTGAGGAGGGCGAAGACCTCGAGCTTCGCGGTGGCGTCGCCGGGGTGGTCGGCGAGGACGGCGAGCACGTGGTCGAGCACCGCGATGCCGCCGGGGCCGAGGGCCGGGCGCGTGACCGCCAGTTCCGGGAGCCAGGGGTGGCGCATCATGACCTCGTGCAGGCCCTCGGCGACGGCCACGAGGTCGGCGACGGGGTCGCCGGTGGGCGGCTCGAGGCGGCATTCGGCGGCGGTGGCGTCGATCATCAGGTCGAGCAGGTCGTCCCGGCTGGAGACGTAGCGGTAGAGCGAGGCCGCGCCGGTGCCGAGCTCGACCGCGATGCTGCGCATGGACACCGCGTCCAGGCCGCCGCGGTCGGCCACGCTGATCGCGGCGGCCGTGATCTCGGCGCGGTCGTGCGCGGCGGGGCGGCCGGTGGCGGCGCGCTCGGGTCGCAGCCAGATCACGTCGGTCATGTCACTCCTCCGGGTGTTTGCGAACAGTGTACTCGAAGGCTATAGTTCGAGAACAGCGTTCGCGAACTCCGAGGAGGAGCCATGAGCCAGTCCCCCACCGGCTACGCCCGCAACGGCGCCGTCGATCTCGCCTACGAGGACCACGGCGGTGCGGGCGGCGAACCACTGCTGCTGGTCATGGGCTCGGCGGTGAGCCGCTTCTGGTGGCCGCCGGGCCTCATCGCGGCCCTCGTCGAACGCGGGTTCCATGTGGCGTCCTTCGACAACCGGGACGCCGGGCAGTCCACGCACTTCCCCGAGACCACGGCCGCTCCCGTCACGGCGCTCTTCCGCAAGCGCGTCCCCGCCTACACCGGCGAGGACATCGCGGACGACGCCGCGGCCGTCATGGACGCCCTCGGCTGGGACTCGACGCACCTCTTCGGCCACTCCAACGGCGGCCTGCGGGTGCAGCGCATCGCCCTGCGCCACCCCGAGCGGGTGCGCAGCTTCGTCTCCTCGGCCGCGGTCTCCAGCGACGCCGGGAGTCTCAAGCTGCTGCGGTACATCCGCTTCGGATTCGTCGCGAAGATGGCGCGCCTGAAGTTCCCCGAGACGCGCGAAGGCGACATCGCCCTCTCGATGGCGGTCTCGCGGGCGCTCGCGTCGCCGGGCCATCCGTTCGATGAGGCGGAGGCCTTGGCCCGCATCGAGAAGGACGAGGTGAGCGGCGTGCGGGACCCGAAGAGCATGGGCCGCCAGCTCGGGGCCCACTGGAAGGGCGGCAGCCTCGCGCAGCTGCGGCTCCCGGTCACCGTGATGCACGGCGAGGCCGACCAGCTGCTGCGCACTGCGGCGGCCCGCGACCTCGCAAAGGCCATCGCCGGAGCCCGGCTCGTCATCGTCCCCGGGGTCGGCCACGACATCCCGCCCGCGATGTGGGAGTCCTATGCGGACGAGATCCGGGCGACCGCCTCGCGAGCGCACCAGGCGTCGCGATGAATGCCGCCGAGCCGGAGTCGGGGGCTCATTCGCCGCGAGATCGCGGCCCAGCGCCGGTCCGCGAACGGCCGGCCGCTCGGTCGCAACGAGCGAGCGGACCGGCGGTACCCCACCCGAGCTGCCGCGCGCAGCCGACCGGCAGGAGGTGCTTGCGCTCTCCGCTAGTTCTCGACGAGCGGGCGGACCGAGCCGCGGAGCACGAGGTGGGTGCCGAGGACCGTGTGCGGGGGCGGGCCGCCCTGGCGGGCGTGTTCGAGTGCGAGGCGCACCGCGGTCCGGCCGAGTTCCTCGTGCGGCTGGTAGACGGTGGTGAGGTCGATGTCGGCGGCCGGGGGCAGGTCGTCGAAGCCGACCATGGAGAGGTCTTCGGGCACGCGCAGGCCGTGCTCGATGAGGGCCTGTCGCGCGCCCGCCGCGATCTGGTCGTTGCCGGAGAAGACCGCCGTGTAGTCGCGCGGCCCGGCGGCCAGGCGCTCCTTCATCATCCGATAGCCCTCGAACCGCTCGAACGTGCCGTCGACCTCCAGGCCCGGGTCGTGCTCGGCGCCGTAGGCCGCGAGGGCCTTGCGGTAGCCCTCGATCCGCGCATCCGCCGTGGTGTAGCCCGCGCGGCGGCCCAGGTACAGGATGCGCTTGTGGCCGTTGGAGAGCAGGTGGCTCGTGGCCGCGAACGCGCCGCCGGTGTTGTCGTACTCGACGACCACGGCCGGCACGTCCGGGCCGAGCGGGGGCCGGCCGCAGAGCACCAGGCGGGAGCCGATGGCCGCGAGCGCGTGCGCGTACCGGCTCATCCGGGCGCGGTACTCGGCGTCGGCGTTCACGTTGCCGACGAGGATCACGGCCTCGGGATGCTGCTCGCGCATGAACTGGACCATGGCGAGCTCACGTTCGGCGTCGCCGCCCGTGGTGCCGATCTGGCACAGGCGGCTGTCCTCGGCGGCCTGGGTCTGGACCCCTTGGGCCACATGGGCGTAGTGCGGGGAGATCACCGAGTTCACGATGATCGCGATGCTCTTGCGGGTGGTCCCCTGGAGCGCGCGGGCGTGGTGGTTGGCGACGTAGTCGAGCTCTTCGACCGCGCGCATGACCTTGCTGCGGGTGGCGGGCGCGGCGGGGTACGTGCCCGAGAGGATGCGCGAGACGGTGGCCACGGAGACGCCGGCCCGTTCGGCCACCTCGCGGATGGTGGTGTGGCGCGTCCCGCCGCCGGAAGCACTCGCTTTGCGCGCCAAAGTATTCACCTCGGTTAAACAGTTTCAAGAACGGTTACAGAAACCATGATTCCCGGTCGATGCGGGCATGTCAAGTTCGGGGCCCGGCGGGGCCCTGCCAGGGCTACCGGTCCGAGGCCGTTTCGCGCACCGCCATCGAGCCTTTCCGGCCGCCCGCATGGATCCGGAGGATCAGGCGCATCGGGAGCAGGCGGGCGAGGGCCGCGATGACCTTGTTGTGCCAGCCGGGGATGCTGACGGCCCGGCCCCTGCGCCAGTCCCGCAGCCCCTCCTTGACCAGGGCGTCCGCGTCCAGCCACAGGAAGGCCGGGACCCTCGCCATGTTCATCCCGGCGTTGTCGTGGAACTCGGTGTGCGTGAACCCCGGGCACAGCACCGTGACGTGGACGCCGTGCGGCCGCGCCTTGGTGTGCGCGGACTGGCTGAAGTTGATGACCCATGCTTTCGAGGCCGAGTACGTCGAGCTGGGAAAGAACCCGAGGACCGAGCCGGTGTTGACGACACCGCCGCCGCCGCGCTCGATCATGGCGGGCAGGGCGGCGATCGTGAGGCGCAGGACGGCTTCCATGTGCACCCGCGACATCGCGATCTCGGCCGCCGCCGAGGTCTCCAGAAACTCCGTGGGGTGGCCGAATCCGGCGTTGTTCACGAGCAGGTCCAGGCCGGAACGGCAGCGCTCCTCCACCCGGGCGAGGTCGGCTTCGTCGGCGAGGTCCGCAGTCATCGTCTCTGTGTCGGCATCGAGCGATGCCGCGAATGATTGCAGCCCTTCATGGTTGCGGTCCACGAGGACGAGCCGGTACCCCTCGTCCGCGAGCGCCCTGGCGAAGGCCGCGCCGATACCGGCCGCCGCACCGGTGATGAGCGCGGTCGGCCGGGATGTTCGCTCGCCATGCATCGGCCGAGTCTAGCGAGGCGTCGATGCGCCGCTCGCGCAACGGGAGCGAGGTGGGGAGCGGTCCTCCTCAGGCCGCTCCCCACCAGTCCGGTGGCTACTGCTCGCTCTGGAACAGGGTCTCGGCCTCGGTGAAGAAGAGGTCGGCGGCCTCGGCCGGGGTCATCTCGCCGTACTGGACCTGGCCGTAGATCTCGGTGAACTTGGCCTCGATCGCGCCCGCGGCGGCCGGGGGCACTACGGGGGCCTCGATGAGGTACTGCTCGACGGTGGCCTCGTAGTCGAGCACGACCTGCGAGGCCTCGTCGATCTCGACGCTGTCGAGGCCGGTCTTCGTCGAGGGGATGCCGCGGTTGGTGCCGAGGATCGCGGCGGCCTCGGGGTCGGAGAGCATGAACTCGATGAGTTTGGCGCTCTGCTCGGGGAACTCGGAGTTCGCGGCGATCACGAACTGCACGGAGGGCCGCAGGTGGAGGCCGAGGTTCTGGGGGTCCGCGGAGGGCGGCGGGGCGAGGGCGAGGGTGCCGCCGCTGTCGGCGACGGACTTCCAGTAGCCGCTCATCGCCGTGTCCCAGCGCAGCTCGGTCGCCATCACGCCGGCGGCGATGCCGGGCGCGGTGGCTTCGGCGACGACGTCCGGCGGGGGCATCGCGCCCGAGGCGACGAGCTCGGTGGTCGAGGACCACCATTCGACGAGCTGCTCCTTCGTGAAGGCCAGGGCCGCGGCGTCGTCGGTGTAGAAGGCGGCGCCCTGCTGGCGCAGCCACAGCTCCATGAGCAGGTAGGAGCTCGCCCAGTCGGCGCCGCCCCACTTGCCTTCGCCGAGGGCCTCGCTCACCTGCGTGATGAGGGTGCCGTAGTCCTCCCAGGTGTAGCCGGCCTCGGGGGGCGTGATGCCGTGCTCCGCGAACCAGTCCGGGCGGTAGATGAGGCCGAACATGTTGCTGCCGACGGGGACGGCGACGAGCTGGTCGTCCAGCTCGGCCGTGTCGAGCACGCCGTCGCGGAAGTCGTCGGTCGCGACCACGCCGTCGAGGGGCAGGAGCATCCCGGTGGCGCCGAACTGGCGCAGGCGCGGGTAGTCCATCTGGAAGACGTCGGGGAGGTCGCGCGAGGCCATCCGGCCGGTCAGGCTCTCCCAGTAGGCCGGGTAGTCGGCGAAGTTGATCTGGACCTTGATGCCCTCGTTCTTCTGCATGAAGAGTTCGACGGCCTGCTTGGTGACCTCGGCGCGGGCGTCGTCGCCCCACCATTCGAAGCCGATCTCGACCGGGTCCTCGGCGGTCCCGGTCGGATTGTCGTCGCCGCACGCGGCCGTCGCGCCGAGCGCTGCGGCGGCGGTCGCGCCGGCGAGGAGGCTCCGGCGGCGGAGGGGATTGTGGATCGACATTGATGCACTCCTTCTGGTGGTGAGGGGAGGGGTCGGAAGCGAGCGGGGGTCGCCTCCAGATTGTTAAATCGTTTTAACTTTTGATGTGTCACCTTAGATTGCGTTTTCCAAGGCTGTCAAGGCGCTTCGGCGGCGATTCAGTCCTCCCCTGCGTAGATCCGGGCGCGGAGCACGTGCCGACCGGGTTCGATCACGCCCGTGAGCACGGGCAGTACCGTTGCGGGCCAGTACAGGTGGGTACCGGGCATCGGCGCGATCAGCCCGGCGCAGCGGTTGCCGCCGTCGTCCACGAGCTCGCTGCGGATCCCCCGGCAGACCACGGCGATGCGGTCGTTCGCCACCGCGACCTCGTGGCCGTCGCGCGGGACGCACCAGCCGCCTTCGCCGGTGTGGAGCCTGCGCGCGGTCACGATCTCGTGTGTGCGGGCGTGCCAGCCGTCGAGCGCGGCCTCCAGGGTGGTCGTGACGGTGACGTCGTTCCAAGGCCGCCAGGTGATCGCGACCGTGCCGTCGGTGCCCACGACGCCGTCGTCGGAGTCCTCGCGGCCGCGCCAGTGCCGGCCGTCCTCCGAGAACACCAGGGCCCCATCGGGAGCGGCCGACTCCAGGCCCGGCCCGTCGACCGAGTGCGAGAAGCCGGCGAGCGAGGAGTACGCGAGGCGGCCGTACGTGTCCTTGCCGCCGCGCATCATCGCCCGCCACGCCTGGCCGTTCAGGCGCGTCACGTGGCCGCCGGTGTCGCGCACGTGGACGGCGCGCGCGGGCGGGTGCGGCTCGCTCAACGGCCCCGGCACTGCAGCCGCGGCGGTCCAGAACGGATGGTCCGGGCCGGCGAGCAGCCCGGTGAACACCTTCGTGGCCCACCAGGGCGACCCGGCCGTGAGGTACTGCTCGACCAGCGCGTCGTTCGGGTAGCCGTAGCCGATGCTGAGGCGCCCGTCGGGTTCGAGGATCGGCTGGTCCCACCACCACGCGAGGTGGCGGCGGCTGAAGCCCGCGGCCTCGGCCCACGGCACCGCCTCCACGTCGGCGGCGGCCAGCGCGCCCCACAGGGAACCCTGCGCGAAGCGGTACCCGAGACTGCGTCCATAGGGGACGGCCGAGCCGTCGGCGGCGAACCAGGAGCGGAAGCGCTTGGCGAAGGCGGCCGCGTGCGCGACGAAGCGGTCGTCGCCGCTGATGCGGTAGTGGAGGAGGCCGTAGGTGTGGAAGGCGAAGGGGTTGTAGTAGTCGACGCGGTTGCCGGGGCCGTCCTCGTAGGCGCCGTCGCCGAGGTGGAACTCCCCCAGGCGCTTCAGGTGGGCTGCGGCGATCGCGGGGTCGCGTTCGACGCCGATGCGGTCGAGGCCGTGTCCGGCGAGGACGGGGAAGAAGCGCCAGTTGCTGTCGATGACCTCGGTGGCGTAGGCGCGGGAGAGCCAGGCGGCGATCCGGTCTTTCGCTTTGGGCGGCAGCGGGTCCCAGAGGTGTTCGGGGGCCGTGGCGAGGGCCCAGCCGACCGCGGCGGACTCGACGCAGCGCTGGCTGCGGGGGCCGGGGTCGCCGATGTACCAGTCGTCGCCGGGGTCGAGGGCGCGCGCCAGGGTGGCGGCGAGGGTGTCCCAGAGGTCGCGGGGGACGGCGTCCTTGGCGGGGGCGAGGCCCCAGAGCGGGCGGGTGAGCAGTTCGAACCAGTTCTCCTCGTGGGAGTGGTTCGACATGGTCACCGGCATCTCGTCCGGCCCGCGGGCGGCGAGTGCGACGGCGGGCCGGCTGAGGGCCACCGCCGCTTCGCGCCAGCCGGTGAAGGTCGGTTCGAGCGGCCCGAAGGCCCGCAATGGGGAGGTCACAGGGCTAGCGCTTTCCGTTGCAGTGGGCCGCCGCCGCCCGCTCGTGGCGGGCGGCGGCGGTTCGGTCAGTAGGTGATGTCGGGCCGGGGCGGCGTGCTCATGCCCGCGCCCAGGAAGTAGTCGACGTGGTGGGACTGCATGTAGCCCTTCACGGTCATGTCGTTCCGGTAGGCGGGGTTGTGCGCCAGGGTGTACAGCCGGATGTCGCTCGGCCGGTCGGTGGTGAAGATGATCAGCTGGTTGTACGAGCTGTTGGGGAGCACGACCTCCTCGCGCCAGTCGCCGAAGACGTCGGCGAGGAGCGTGGGCTGGCTGCGCGGCCCGAGGACCCCGCCGTAACCCGTGGTCAGTTCCAGCCGCGGCGCGCTGTTGGTCGGGGTCGGGTTGCTCGGATCCCACTTCTCGATCTTGCCGCTGTTGAACAGCTCCATCGTGATGTCGCCGTCCCACCACAGGCCCATCTGCGGGTAGGGCCGCAGACTGGTGTCGGGCTCGGTCAGCCGGTTGGTCGGGGCGTTGTAGAGGCCGTCGAACGACCAGACCTCCATGCCGGGGTGCCGCGGGTCGACGTCACCGGCCATGCCGCGGCCGACGTCGGCAGTGCCGCTGCGGGTGTGCTTCCAGATCATCTGGCCCGTCGCGGCGTCGTAGTAGTACTCGCGCAGCCCGCTCGGGTTGTCCTGCTGCACGCCGTAGCCCTCCAGGCCCGGGCGGCTCGGATCCATGTCGGCGATGTGGAACCTGTCGCCGTGGACGATGCCCTGGCTGCCCAGCGAGTAGCGCAGGGTGCCGTCGCCGTTGAGGACGAACCCGATCTCGGCGAACTCGTCGGTGCCGTTACCGTCGACGTCGATGCAGCGGCTGTTGTGCCCGTCAGGGTGGTTCCCGTTGCCGCGCAGCCACTTCCACTGCATGTCGACACTGGTGCCGTCGAACTCCCAGGCGGAGACCATGAGGTTGAACCCGCCGCTGCCGACCCGGTTCTTCATGAAGGCGACCAGGCTCGCCTGCTCGCCGTCGAGGTGGCAGGCGGCGAACCGGGCGTACATCGGGCCGTCGGAGAGGTAGTCGGTCGGCACCTTCGCCGAGTCGCGCAGTGCGCCGGTCCGTCCGTCGAGGATGGCGATGAACTGCTCGGTGTTGTTGGCGTGGTTGAACCTGACGCCGTTGCCGAAGGTCACGCCGTTGGCGATCCTGACCGCGACTTCGGCTCGACCGTCGCTGTCGAAGTCGTAAACCGTGACGCCGTCGTTGTGGCCGACGTTGATGGTGGCCGAGCCGCCCTCGATGTTGTTCTGGTCGGTGCTGTTGGGCCCCATGTTGACTTCCCAGAGGAAGACGCCCTCGTTGGAGTAGGCCTCGATCTTCTGCGGGGAGGTCTGGCGGTCGACCACGTAGTCGTAGTCGCCGTCGCCGTCGAGGTCGCCGACCCAGGTGAAGTTGATCGGGCCGCCGTTGCGCAGCGGGATGCGCACGGCCGGTTCGTCGGCGTGGTTGGCCGTCAGCGTGAACCCGGGGCTCCGCGCCTGCTCGACGCCGCCGACGACCGGGGCGACCCGGTACGTGTTGGCCTGGGACAGGTTCGCGGCGCGGTCGAGGTAGTTGGTGCCGCCCGTCAGCGGACTGGAGTTGAGCTTCACCTCGCTGCCGCCGCCGGCCGACCGGTACACGTTGAAGCCGATGCCCGTGGGGTCGAGGCCGAGCAGTCGCCAGCTGACCAGGACGCTGCTGCCGTTGCGCACCGCCACGACGCCGCGGTCGAGGTCCTCCATCGGGCGGGAGCCCTGCGTCGGGCCGCCGCCCATGGCGACGTCGAGGTAGTCGATGTTGGCCAGGCCCGAAGCGGTGGTGGCGACGAGCCGCACGGTGTTGGCGCCGGCGTTCACCGGCACGGTGACGGTGTTGGCGGACCAGGCGTTCCACGCGCCGGTGTTCGCGAATCCGACCGCGCTGCGCGCCGTCGAGCCGTTGACTTGGATGTCGGCGGGGCGGGTGTCGCTGCCGCCGTTGGCGTAGCCGACCTCGATGGTCGCGGTGCCCGCCTGCGGTGCGTTGAAGGTGAAGGCGACGGCCGAGCCGACGGCGTTGGGGGTGTTGCAGAATCCGGTCCCGGAGAACCCGGAGTGGTTCGTGTCGATCGTGCCGTCGCAGGCGGCCGGCGGCTGCTCCGCCTCGTACCTGCCGTTCTGCGCGTGCGAGGGTGCGGCGCTCGCGGTGAAGCTCCCGACCGCGGCCAGCAGGGCCACGGCGGCTCCGGCTGCCCAGCGGCGCAGGGGCACCTTGCGTGTAAACGTTTCCATGATTGCCTCAATCATGCCTGTTGATTTGCGCGCCGGTGCAGGGGGTCGCCATCAAAACCATGAGCGTGCCCACGTCGGTCGGCTGATCCGCAGCCGGTTGACTAGGCATCGACGCATGGCTATATTAAACCATTCCGATGTTAAAACGGTTTACTCCTCGACGTCGATTTTTGCCCTTGGAGGCACGATGACCGACTCCTCACCGGCAGCAGCGCCGCGCGCGCTCACCGAGGAACCGCCCGGCGGCGTGAGCCGCCGGGGCGTTCTCGCCACCACCGCCGGGATCGCCGCCGCCGCGGCCTTCCTCGAATCCACCCCCGCTCACGCCCAAGACGAGGCGGCCGACGACGCCGGACCCGACTCGGTCGAATTGCGCTGGCTCGAAGGCGAGCCCACCGAGTCCCCCGGCTCCACCTGGGGCGTCCCGTGGGGACCGGGCCGGTTCCCCGCCGACCAGCAGTTCAAACTCACCGCCGAGGGCGGCGCCGCGGTGCCCGTCCAGACCTGGCCGCTCGCCTACTGGCCGGACGGCTCGCTCAAGTGGACCGGCCACGCGATCGGCCCGGCCGCGACCGCCGAGACCTTCACCCTCACCGCCGGCGCGCCGGCGGCCCCCGCGTTCGCCGTCTCGGTCTCCGAGTCCAAGAACCACATCGACGTCAACACCGGCGTCATCACCGCCCGGATCGGCAAGAAGGGCACCGACCTCGTCAAGCACATCAAGCGCGGCGACCGCACCCTCGTCAAGGGCGGGCACCTCGTCAACATCACCCAGGACGAGGCCCCCGACCCCGAGACCGGCTCCGTCAGCCGCGACCGGTACACCAGCGACATCGACGAGGTCGTCGTCGAGCAGGACGGCCCCGTGCGCGCCGTCGTCAAGATCACCGGCAACCACCGCAAGAGCCGCGGCAAGACCTGGCTGCCGTTCACCGTGCGCCTGTACTTCTACGCCGGCGGCGAGTCCTTCCGCATGGTGCACACCTTCATCCACGACTCCGACGGCGACGACGCCTTCATCGCCGGGCTCGGCGTGCGCTTCAAGGTCGCACTCACCGACGAGCACTACAACCGGCACGTGCGGTTCGTGGGCGAGGGCCACGGCCAGCTCACCGAGGCCGTCAAGGGCATCACCGGCCTGCGCCGCGACCCCGGCGGGGCCGTGCGCGCCGCCCAGATCGCAGGCAAGGCGCTCCCTGACCCCTCCACTTGGGACCAGCGGGTCACGACGCGCCTCCACTGGATCCCGAACTGGGGCGACTACTCGCTCTCCCAGCTCAACAGCGAGGGCTACGCGATCAAGAAGCGCACCAAGAGCGGCTACGGCTGGGTCCCGGTGGACCAGGGCCGCCGCGCGTCCGGGTTCGGTTACGTCGGCGGCGTCTCCGGCGGATTCGGGTTCGGCATGAAGGACTTCTGGCAGCGCCACCCCACCGGCCTGGACATCCGCGGCGCCCACACCGACGAGGCGACGGTGACTGTGTGGATGTGGTCGCCCGAGGCCCAGCCGATGGACACGCGGTTCTACCACGACGGCATGGGCCAGGACACCTACGCGAAGCAGCTCGACGCCCTCGAGGTCACCTACGAGGACTACGAGCCCGGCTTCGGGAGCGCCTACGGCGTCGCCCGCACCACCGAACTCCAGTTCTGGGTCACCGAGACCACGCCGAGCCGCGAGCGGCTCGGGAGCATGGCCGACGTCGTCCGCGCCCAGCCGCAGGTGATCGCCCCGACCGAGCACATGGCCGCGGCCGGCGCCTTCGGCGGCCTGTTCGGACCGGTCGACCGCACGCATCCGGTGAAGGCCGAGGTCGAGGACTCGCTCGACTTCTTCTTCGACTACTACCGGGCGCAGCAGGACGAGCGGCACTGGTACGGATTCTGGGACTACGGCGACGTCATGCACACCCAGGACGACGACCGCAAGACCTGGCGGTACGACATCGGCGGCTACGCGTGGGACAACTCCGAGATCTCGCCCGACATGTGGCTGTGGCAGCAGTACCTCCACACCAACCGCGCCGACGTCTTCCGCTTCGCCGAGGCCATGACCCGCAAGACCAGCGACGTCAACACGTACCATCTCGGTCCGTGGGCCGGGCTCGGCAGCAGGCACAACGTCCAGCACTGGGGAGACTCGGCCAAGCAGGTCCGCATCTCGAACGCCAACTACCGGCGGTACCACTACTACCTCACCGCCGACGAGCACACCGGTGACCTGCTGCACCTGCTCGCGAACAGCGAGGAGACCTTCCTGACGCTCGACCCGATCCGCAAGATCCGGAACCCCGACGAGGAGTACGTGCCCGATCGGAACGCCCTGAGCATCGGCTTCGGCACCGACTGGGGCGCGCTCGTGTCGGGATGGCTGGCCGAGTGGGAGCGGCGCGGCCCCGACTGGGAGGCGTGCCGCCAGAAGGTCCTGGGCACGATGGAGACGATCGCGGCCCAGCCCAGCGGGTTCGCACAGGGGTCGGGACTCTACGACATGGACACGGGCCGATTCCAGATCGCGACCGCGCCGGTGGTCGAGCGCAGCAACCTCAGCAACGCGTTCGGCCGCATCGAGATCTGCAACGAGCTGACCCTGCAAGTGGACATGCCCGAATTCGAGGAGGAGTGGCTGCGGTACTCCCGCTTCTACACCGCCACCAGCGCGGAGCAGGAGGCCGAGTACGGCGGCAGGTTCGCCGACCTGTTCATCTACTGCTACGCGCGCGCCAACGCGTTCGTGTACCTGCGCACCGGCGACGAGTCGCAGGCGAAGCACGCCTGGCACCGCTTCCGGAACCCGCTCAAGTCCTGGGAGATCCGCCCGAACCCGGATCGGGAGGCCACGAACGTGACCGAGACGCTCAACCCGACCACTTGGTACTCGATCGCGACCAACGAGATCGCCCAGTGGGGCCAGGCGGCGGTCCAGATCCTCGCCCTGGCGGGCGACTTCGTCCCCGACGAGTAGTTCGCAGTGAAGGAGTAGGCCGCGGCGGAGGCGGCGCCGAGCCTCCGCCGATGCGGCTCCGAGCACTCCGAGCCTCGGCCGATGCGGCTCGGAGCCTCCGCCGATCCCCCTGAGCTGGGGATTCGCGAAAGTGTCGGACCCTTGTGGGAGGGTGTCCTTTTCGGTTGGTCGGAGGCGGACAGCGGGTGGGTAAGGGGCATCCCCTATGCCCGTCCGCGCCGCCTCCGCCCCCGCATCGGCCCGCAAACGCCCAGGCTAGAGGGACCGCATCATCGCCTCGACCAGCGTGTCCTGCAACGTGGTCAGCCACCCGTACGAGTACACGAGCGGGACGCGCGGGTCGTCGTCATCGAGGTCCATCAGCGCCTCGAAATCCTCCTCGTCGACGATCTCGAGCCGCGACGCGAGCACGAGCCGCAGGTCGTTCAGGGCGCCGAGCCACTGGCGGCACTCGTCCGGCTTCAGGCGCAGCGTCTTGCGCCGGCGCCCTTCCGGGGCGAGCGCCTCGAGCGAACGGATCACGGCCTGCGCGTCGTCCCGCTTGCGGGCGCGCAGATCGTCCTCGGTGTAGCGGCGGAACTCCGCGGAGGCGGCCTGCGCGTCGCCGTCGGGACCGAGGTCGGTGTAGGCGTCGGGGAAGAGCCGGGCCAGCGCCGGGTCGTCCGGGCGCTCGGTCGGGCCTTCGCGGAAGGCCGAGGCGATGAGGTCCTCGGCGGTGGCGCCGGTGCCCTCGCGGGCGTCGATGAGTTCGAGCATCTGCTCGGCGTAGGCGCGCAGCAGCCCGGCCTCGAGCTCGTCGAAGGACGCGGCCGCGCCGCCGTCCTCGGCTGTGAAGTAGCGGCTCATCAGCGGTCCTGCCGCAGGGTGGCCCAGAGGCCGTAGCCGTGCATGGCCTGCACGTCGCGTTCCATCTCTTCGCGGGTGCCGCTGGAGACGACCGCGCGGCCCTTGTTGTGGACGTCGAGCATCAGCTGGTTCGCCTTCGCCTCGGAGTAGCCGAAGTACGACTGGAAGACGTACGCGACGTAGCTCATCAGGTTGACCGGGTCGTTGTGCACGAGGGTGATCCACGGGACGTCGGGCGCGACGGTCTCGGAGGGCGTCGCGGCTCGCTCGGTCTCGACCGCCGCGGCGCATCGCACCGGCGGGAGGACGGGTGTACTGGCTGGCACGTGCCCATGCTGCCATCCGGGTGCGGGCCGGCGGCGACCGCCGGTCGGGTCGGTGACGCGGCGGGTGCCGCTTACTCCCGAGGCGGCCGGGTACCCGGAGGGCCCAGTTCGCCTGATCGAAGGGATGCCGCCATGACCATCATCGCCACTGAAATGCTCCAGGCCTATCCTGCGGACCTGGGCGGGATCGACCGGCAGAAGCTCGCCGAGTGCATCCAGGACTGCTATTCGTGCGCGCAGGCGTGCACTGCCTGCGCCGACGCGTGCCTCAGCGAGGACGACGTCGCCATGCTCGTGAAGTGCATCCGCTCGGACCTGGACTGCGCCGACATCTGCTTCGCGACCGGGCAGGTGCTCTCGCGGCACACCGGGTACGACGCGAACCTGACCCGCACGATGCTCGAGGCCTGCGCGGCGGCCTGCAAGGCCTGCGGGGACCTCTGCGCGGAGCACGCGCACATGCCGCACTGCGAGTACTGCGCGCAGCAGTGCCGCGCCTGTGAGCAGGCGTGCCGCGAGCTGCTGGGCGCGCTCGGCTGATCCGGCCCGCGAAGCGGGCCCGGCGCTGCGCCGGGTCCCGTTGCGCACGTCGCGAGGCGGCGTCGAAGGCGCGGCCGCGTCGGGCGCCACTCGCGACGGTTCGCTCCCAGGCGCGACCCGCGGGGGCAGGCCTCGCCGCCTCCGCCTTTCGCCGTGTCTAGACCATGCCGCCGTTGGCGCGCACGACCTGGCCGTTGACCCAGTGACCGGCGGGCGTGGCGAGGAACGCGGTGACCTCGGCGATCTCGCGGGGCTCGGCGAGGCGCTCGAGCGGGTTCAGTTTCGCGAGCCGGTCCACGAGCTCGTCGCTCTTGCCTTCGAGGAACAGCTCGGTGGCGGTCGGTCCGGGCGCGACGGTGTTGACGTTGACGTCCCGACCGCGCATCTCCTTGGCGAGCACCATGGTCAGGGCCTCCACCGCGCCCTTGCTGGCGGCGTACGCGCCGTACGTCGGCAGCGCGGTGCCGATCACGGAGGTCGAGAACAGTGTGATCGACCCGCCCGGGCGGACGCGGCGGGCCGCCTCGCGGGCGACGACGAACGCACCGCGGATGTTGGTGCGGTGCAAGGCGTCCATCTCGTCCAGGTCGATGTCGGCGACCGGCGCGAGCGCCATGCGCCCGGCGGCGTTCACGACCGCATCGACCCCGCCGAACCGGCTCTCCGCCTCGGCGAACATGCCGGCGACGGCGGTCTCGTCGGCCACGTCCGCCCGGTACGCCAGCGCCCGGCCTCCGGCGGCGACCGCCTCTTTCACCGCCGCGGCGGCCTCGTCGGCGTTCCCGGCGTAGCCCACCACGACCGCGTAGCCCTGCTCGGCGAGACGCCGCACGACCGCGCGGCCGATGCCGCGCGATCCGCCGGTCACGATGGCGACGCGAGTGCCGTTGTCGATGCTCATTGGTGCTCCTTCATTCGAGGTGTGGCACCCATCGTGACCCCGAATGCCGAGGTCAGCCGCGGTTGCGTTGACCCCGGGGTCGCCGACCCCCCTCTTGGCCGCTCGCCCGGGGCCGCCGGGGCGTGGATGATTGCAGGGTGGACGCTTCTGCACTCGCCGCCTTCCTGCACTCGCGCCGCGACCGGCTGCGGCCCGGCGACGTCGGGCTGACCGCCGGTCCGCGTCGCCGCGTGCCCGGCCTGCGCCGCGAGGAGGTCGCGTTCCTCGCGAACGCCTCGATCGACTACTACATCGAGCTCGAGCGCGGGCGCGGCGTGCAGCCCTCGGTGCAGATGCTGCTGGCGCTCGCCCGGGCGCTGCGCCTCACCGGCGACGAGCGCGCGCACCTGTTCCACCTGGCCGGGCATCCGGCCCCGCCGCCGGGCGAGCCGTCGCGCGAGACCGACCCGTCGCTGCTGGCGCTGCTCGAACGCCTCGACGGGACGCCGGCGCGGATCATGACCGACCTGCTCCAGCCGCTCGCGCAGAACCGCCTCGCGGCCGAGCTGCTCGGCGAACTGGACCCGGTGGGCGAGCCGGGCTACGCCCAGAGCACTGTCTACCGCTGGTTCACCGACCCGTCCGCGCGGGCGATCTACCCGGCCGAGGACCATGAGCGCCACGCGCAGTCGTTCGTCGCCGACACGCGGGCCACCGTCGCTCGGCGCGCCCTCGCGGGCGGTGCCGCCGAGGCGGAGAAGATGATCGCCGACCTGCTCGACCGCAGCGAGGAGTTCGCGCGGGTATGGGGGGCCTGGAACGTGGCGGTGCGCCGGTTCGACCGCAAGCGCCTCGTCCATCCGGCGATAGGCCGGATCGAGCTCGAATGCCACCACCTCTTCACCGAGGACGGCGGCCAGCGCCTGCTGTGGCTCGCCCCGATCGAGGGCACGGACGCCGCCGAGAAGCTCGCTAAGCTCAGTGGATGAGTGACATTCCCGAGGTGCTGACACGGTCGAGCCTGGCCGGTGATCTGCGCCGGATCGGCCTGGTCGAGGGCGATGCGGTGATGGTGCACGCGGCTTTCGGGCGTGTGGGGCCGGTGCTGGGCGGTCCGGATGCGCTGGTGGAGGCCCTGTTCGACGTGATCGGTCCGAAAGGGACGGTATTGAGCTATCAGGACTGGGAGCTGGGCGTCGACGTGTGGGACGAGGACGGCCGGGTGGCGCGGGAGCTGCGCGAGCACGTGCCGCCTTTCGATCCGGCGACGGCCCGGCCGGCGCGCGACCACGGGGTGCTGGCGTCCGTGATCGGCACTCGTCAAGGCGTGCGACGCAGCGCGAATCCGGGTGCCTCGGTGGCGGCCGTCGGCGCCCGCGCCGAGGATTTCACGGCGGGCCATCCGCTCGATTACGGCTACGGGGAGGGCTCGCCGTTCGCGCGCCTGGTGGCGGCCGGCGGGCGGGTGCTCATGGTCGGCGCGCCGCTCGACACGATGACCCTCCTGCACCACGCCGAGCACTTGGCGGTGCTCCCGGGCAAGCGCCGCATCACGGTCGAGTACCCGCTTGCGACGCCGGACGGCGTGCGCTGGCGGGTGTGCACCGAGTTCGACACGAGCGAGCCGGTCGTGGAGGGCCTGCCGGAGGACTACTTCCGGCTGGTCGTGGAGGACCATCTCGCGACTGGTGCAGGGCGGCGCGGACTGATCGGCCGCGCGGAGAGCGTGCTCGTCGAGGCGCCGGACGTGGTGGCGTTCGCCGTAGCCTGGCTCGAATCGCGCTACGGTCGCTGAGCCTCCTGCGGCCTGTCGCGCCGGGTGAGGAGCGGATCGCCCGAGCCGGTGCGATGGCCGGGGCCGAAGAACGCGAGGCCGCGCCGCTGCGGTGCCTGCGAAGGCGTCGAAGGCGTCGAAGGCGTCGAAGGCCATCGCGTCACGAGCGCTGCGGCCTGGTGCGCCAGGCCAGGACTGCGGCGATCGCGAGCGCCGCGACGAGCGGCATTGCCAGCGCCGCTGCGATGCCTGTGTAACCGAAGAGCGCCAGGCCCGCGCCGCCGAGACTCGCTCCGGCGAAGGTGCCGAAGGCCATCGCGGCGGCGTTGACGCTGAGCGCGGCCGAGCGCACCGGGCCGCCGCGGCGGATGATGAGCGCGGTGATCGCCGCGGCCGTGACGGCGTGGCCCGCCGACTGGAGACCGGTGCCGACCACGGCGGGCGCGAGCGAGGGTGCGGCGAAGAGCAGGACGAGGCCGGCCATCGCCGTCACGACGCCGCCGAGAAGCACAAGGCCGACCCGGTGCTGGTCGGAGGTGCCGGCGATCCAGCGGCCGCCGAAGTAGTTGCCGAGGAAGAACGACAGTCCGCTCACGGTCCACACCAGGGTGAACACGGCGGCGTCGAGGTCGAAGGCGTGGTCGTACCAGGCGGCCATGTAGGCCAGGCAGCCCATGAGCGCGGCGGTGCGCAGGGAGGCGGCCGCTATGAGCGCCAGCAGGATGCGGCGGCCCGCGATCCGCCGGAACGCGTCGAAGTAGCCCGGGGGTCGCTCCGGGCGTTCCGGGGGCCGGTGGCGGTCGGGGTGGAGGGCGAACCCGATCGCGAGGACCGTGGCGAGGGCTGCGGTCATGACGAGGGCGCCGCGCCAGCCGGTCTGCGCGGCGACGACGCCGATCACGGGCCCGGCGGCGACGGCCGCGAGGGCCTGGGTCGCGGAGACGAGGGTGGCGGCGCGTCCGGAGGTCGCGTCGTCGTCGTACCGGTCGGCGGCCGAGGCCAGGAGCGCGGGGACGAGGATCGCGGTGGCGGTGCCGATCGCGGCGCAGAAGACGGTGAGCGCCGTGAAACTGCCGTGCAGCGCGGCGAGCGAACCGGCGGCCAGGATGGCGAGCGCGAAGGCGCTGACGCGCTGCTTCGCGAACCGCTCCAGGAGCGGTGCGGCGGCGACGCCGACGGCGAGCGAGGTGATGCCGCCGAGCCCGCGCAGGGCGCCGACGGCGGCCACGTCGCCGCCTGCGCCCTCACTGATGGGCACCAGGAACGTCGAGTAGACGGTGAACGGGAGGAGGCTGACGGCCGAGGCCAGCAGCAGCGGCCACAGTTCGGCCCACAGCCGCGCCTCGCTCGGGGCCGCCTCCTGACGCGGAGCCTGGTGCAGGGTGGTCACCGGATCGCGTTCAGGTGCTCGGAGAACGACGCCGTGCCGACGATGATGCGGGGTCCGCTGATGGCCTTGAGCGGTTCGTCCTCGGGGGCGGCGGCGCCGTCGAGGATCCCGGGGCGGCCGGTGGGCGGATGCGGCGCGATCCGCGGCACCCGTTTCGGCTTGGGCGGGGCCGCGAGCGTCGACATGTGAAAGATGATGACAGTGATTGCCGAAAATCGGCTAGCCGAGCGGCCAGTTGTGACCTGAGCGGTGTTTCCGGTCGGACCCGGTGCCTCACCAGCCGGGGTAAGGGGTCGTTTCGGCCGGGGCGTTCCAGCCGAGGCGTGCGGCGGCGGAGGCGAGGCGGGTTCGCGGGTCGAGGGGGAACGCGGCCGGTTGGACGCGGGCGAGGCCCGGCACGATGGCGCGGACGACGCGGTAGCCCGCTTCGGCGACGCGGTCGGCGGTGGCGTCCACGATGACGACGCGGTGGTCGCGTTCGAGGGCGGATCGGATCGAGTCCGGTTCGGGCGCTTGCGGTTTCGGATCGCCGGGGGTCGTGCGGTCCCGCACGAGCGCGGCCACGCGGGGATCGAGGCCGAGCTGGACGTGGCCCATCGGGTCGATCAGGCCGCGGAACCCGGGCCCGAAGGCGTCGAAGTAGCGGCGTTCGGGGTCGTGCGGCGCGAGGCCGGCCACGGCGCCGTTGCCGAGGGCTTCGGCGTGGCGGATCAGGCTGTCGGGCGAGTCGAGGTCGCGCGCGGAGGCGTGCTGGATGAGGGCTTCGACGACGGCGAGTTCGGCGGCGCGTTCGCTGGAGCGGTGGGCCGCGAAGCCGAGGGAGACGAGGTCGCATGCGGGGTCGTCGACGACCGCGAGGCGGACCGGGACGCCGGCGGTCGAGGGCACCTGCAGGAGCCGGAGTTCGAGTCGGCTTGCGCCCCAAGCACTGCGGAGCTTCTCAGGCACGGGGGCCGCCGGGAGTCTCGCGTCGCGGCCCGCGTGCCACCAGACGGCGACCGCGTCGTGCGCGGCCACGTGGGCGCAGGCCCGCTCGGCGGCCTCGGCGAGGGTGCGGCCGGCCTTCATGCCGGTGAAGTTGTGGCCGTGGAAGACCTGGGCCGGGCTGAGGCCCGCTTCGAACCAGCCGACGTGGACCAGGCTCAACGGGACCCAGCTGCGCCTGCCGCGCTCCTCCCCCGCGAGCCACCACAGGGGACTGTCGGCGTCGCATCTTGCGAAGGGGAAGCCGGGCTGAAGGTGGAGCTCCGGGTCGTGCGGTTCCCAGTCGGTGATCGCGACCGCTTGCTCGCCTTCGAGTTCGGTGAGGGAGGCCAGGCGGGGCTCGCCTTGGCCGAAGTACGCGCCGCAGTAGTGCTCGACCCCGGAGAGGACTGCGGCCTCGTCGTCCTCGTCGAACGTCCCGGCCGGGGCGAGGGCGTCGACCTGGAAGCGGGCGTCGATGCTCGCGAGATGCGGCAGTTCGGCGTGGAGGTGCCTGAAGCCGGGCGGAAGCGCGGGGTCGGGCGGCCGGGCGGCGATGCGCCGCACGACGCCCGTGAGCGGATCGACGGCCGGCGCGGGCCGGAGCCGATGGGGTTCCCAGGTGCCGGTGCGGGGTTCCCAGCGGGTGAGTACGCCTGGCGATGGCGGGTCGAGGCGGCCGGTCCCGGCTTTGAGCGATGGACCCGATGCCGCTGGGCCGCAAAGGGTTTGGGCGTGATCCGGGTCGGCGACGGTGGCGCGCAGGCAGGCGACGGCGGCCGGTGCGTCGCCGGGCGCGAGGCGCATCCGGTGCCAGTGTCCGGCGAAGGGCCAGACCACGGTCCGCGGAGTCGCGACGGCGAGCAGCGCCTCGCAGGAGTCGAGCACCAGGTCGTCCCGGTCGAGTTCCGGCGGGACGACCGGTGCGGCGGCGGCCGCGAGTTCGGCGGTGACGTCGGCGCCGTCCGGGCCCAGCAGGACCTCGGGGGCGGCGCCGACGATCCACCGCGAACCGTCCCCCGCGACGACGAGCGACTCGTCGCCGAGGCCGTAGACCCAGAGCGGCGTCTCAGGCATGGGGAATCGGGAAGTAGTTGAGCTCCGACTCCGCCAGTGGCGAAGTGCTCCAACCGTTCTGGACGGCCAGGTCCTGGAGCGCGCCCTTGCCGAGGAACGGGAACGCGGCGGGCGCGTTCCCCACGGTCCCGGGCACGATGACGCGGACGGCGGCCATCCCGGTCGAGGCGATGTCGGGCGTGGTGAGGTCGACGACGATCACTTCGAGCCCGCGGGCCTCGACGGCCGCGCGATAAGCGTCCACCGTGCGCTCGGGCAGTGAGGGCGTCGCGGCTAGCGGCCGCGTCGCGCCGGGCTCGAGCAGGTGCGCCATGCGCTCGATCGAGCGCGGGTCGAGGAAGACCTGCTGCTGGACCATGAGGTCGTCGCAGTCGCGCATGTCCTCGCGGTAGTCGTCGAGGTAGCGGCGGTCGGCCCGCCAGGGCTTGAACGAGCGGCTGTTGAGCTCGCCGCTGCGCATCGCGGCCCAGTGCGCGCCGCGCGGGTCGGCCAGGTCGCGGGTGCCCTCCTGGAGGGTGAGCGCCTCGGTCCAGGCCTTGGCCACCGCCGCTTCGGGGGTGTGGCGGGAGGCGAAGCCGACGTTCACGAACGCGTCGACGTCGTTGTGGAGGACCCCGGCGGCGACCGGTACGCCGAACTCGTTGTCGAGCATGATGATCGAGGGACGCTGGCCGTGCGCAGGATCGACGCCGTCCCACAGCCGCGACAAGTCCGCAGTGGACTCGCTGGCGGGCAGCGGGTGCCCGTTGATCCACCACACCATGGTCGCGTGCCGCTCGATGACCTCTTCGAGGCCGGAGACGATCGCGTACTCGAGGTTCGGGCCCGCGGCGATGCCCGCGAAGGGGCAGAAGTTGGTGACGGGCGCGGCCGAGTACCCGGCGGTGAACCAGTTGACGTACACCATGCTGGCCGGGACCAGCACCGCTTCATTGCGAGTGAGGGAGCGGCCGGGGACCCAGTGGACGTCGAGGTCGCGGGTCAGCGGCGCGAAGGGGAAGCCCTCGGTCCGGTACTGCTCATCGGAGTACAGCACCAGGTCCTCGGGATCGAGCACGCGCACCGCGCCCTTGCGCAGGTCCGCATAGGACCCGTAGGTGACCGGCAGCGTGTCGAGCAGGTTGCCGCAGTAGCGTTCGACGGCCTCGCCGACGGCGCTCGCGGCGGCCTGCCCGGGGTCGTCGAAGGCCGAGCCCTGGCAGGAGGTGTTGTTGGCCCACCGGCTGATCAGGCGCATGTTCGCCACGTCCGTCTGGGCGGTGGCGAGCGCGGGCGGGACGCTCGGGTGGTGGGCGATGAAGCGCGTGCGCTGCACGAGGCCGGAGACGGGGTCGACGAGGTCGGCCGGGTCGTGCGGGAGGGTCGAGCCGATCACGCTGCCCGGAAGCGGCAGCACCGGGTGGGCGCGAGTCTCGCCGGCGGTGGTGATGTGGACGGCGGTGTCGCCGTCCAGGCCGGTCGCGTCATCGTCCTGTGTGGAACCAATGAGGAGTGCAGCGAGGGCTTCGAACGCTCGGCCCATCTCGTGCGGCGCGAGGCCGCAGTCGCCGGTGAGCGAGGGGGTCCGCAGGGCGCGGTGCGCCGCGGGGTCGACGGCGGCGGCGAGCCGCCGGGCGGCGAAGTCCTCGTAGTTCGCGCCGACGCCGGGCGTCACGGCCGGCCCCGCCCAGATCTCGGAGCGGGCGACCTCGACGGCGACCCAGGGGGTGCGGGCGTCGGCGCAGTGGCGGTCGAAGAGCGCCAGCGTGGCCTCGTCGCCGCCGCGTACGCAGTGGACGAGGAGTTCGCCGGTGCGGAACGCGCGGTGGATGACCCGCTGCCAGTCGGCGGCGTCGATGCTGCGGGCGGTGCGGCCGCGGGCGCGCAGGGCCTGGAGCAGGGCGTCGACCGCGGCGGGGTCGCCCAGGAGCAGCGGATCGCCCGGCTCGGCCTCGGACTCGTCGCCCGGCTCCCAGACCGGTTCGGCCGCAGGCGGTGCGAGCAGTCCGGCCGGTTCCGGCGCGGCGAACGCGCCGCCGGATTCCAGGACGGCCCGCAGGTCGGCGGCGGCCTCGGCCCAGTCGGCGGGCAGCAGCGGCGAGGGGTGCCCGGCCAGGGCGTCGACGAGGCGCAGCATCGCGTCGGGCGCGACGTCAACGGTGAACGAGGCGCCGTCAGGGGTCGTGATGAGCGCGCGCTCGCCGCTGAGGGCGCGAATCTCGACGCGCGGGACGGCGACGGCGGTCGGGTCGGTCGGCATGGTCGCTCCAGAGGATGGCGCTAAAGTTGATCTTGGTCGCTCCGCGACCCCTCGCGGGGCCGCGGAGCGCCAGGGAGTGGGGCCGCCCGCTTGAGCAGCGGGCGGCCTCCGTGTCTTACTGGGCCCACGCGAACGCGGTGGACACCGTCGCGTGGTTGTTCGAGTTCGGCGCGAGGAGCTTCTCCGCGGCGCGCTCGGTCGCGACCGGCTTGACGGCGATCTTCTTCTGCTGCTTCATGATTCACCTCCTTCAGCGATAGTTCAGCGAACGGCCGGGGCGGTCGCCCGGGGTCTTCGGCCCGGGCGAGCAGCGAGCGGTACTCCGCGCTGCGCTCGAGCAGTTCAGGGTGCGTGCCCTCGGCGGCGACCGCGCCGTCCACGAGGAGGATCACGCGGTCGGCGTGGCGGATGGTCGAGACGCGGTGGGCGATCACGATCGTGGTGCGCCCGGCCTGGACCTCGGCGACGGCGCGGGCGAGTGCCTGCTCCCCCACGGCGTCGAGGTGCGCGGCGGCCTCGTCCATGACCAGGACGTCCGGTTCCCGCAGGAACGCCTGCGCGATGGCGAGCCGCTGGCGCTGCCCGCCGGACACGGTGGAGCCGTTCTCGCCGACCGGCTCGTCGAGGCCGTTCGGCCAGTCCCGCACGGTGTCGGCGAGCTGCGCGCTCTCCAGGGCCTTCCACATGGCGGGCTCGGTCGCGTCAGGGTCGGCGAGGAGCAGGTTGGAGCGGATGGTCCCGCGGAACACGTAGGGGTGCTGGGGAATCAGCGCGATCCGCTCCCGGGCGTCCGCCAGGCGGATCGAGGCGAGGTCCTCGCCGTCGAGGACGATCCGGCCCGCGACCGGGTCCCAGAAGCGGATGAGCAGGTGCGCGATCGTGGTCTTGCCCGCGCCGGAGGCGCCGACGAGGGCCACGTGCTCACCAGGGGCGATGCGGAGGTCGAGTCCCTTGAGGACCAGCGTGCCCGGTTCGTACGCGAAGTCGACCGCCTCGAAGCGGACCTCGCCGGCCCGTGGCCCGGTCGCGGCCCGGTCGGTGTCGGCGACCTGGGCGGGGGCGTCGAGCACGTCGAGCAAGCGGGCCGCGGCGGCGGACATCTCCCCCAGCCGCTGGAACATCGGGAAGACGCCCGCAGCGGGAGCGAACGCGGCGGCCAAGAGGACCACGGCGGCCGGGAACAGGGCCGGATCGAGGCTCCCCGCGCGCACCGCCGAGGCCAGCGCCACGACGAAACCGATCATCGTGGCGGCGACGATGAGGTCCGCGAGGGCGCTCTCGGCTCCGGCGCGGAGCGCGAAGGCCCGCTTGCGGCGCTGGACGCGGGCGGTCGTGTCGAGCACGCGGCGGCGCTGGTGGGCGGCGAGGCCGAGCGAGAGCATCTCGCGCAGTCCTTCGGCGCCTTCCAAGGCGATGGCCTTGAGCTCGGCAAGTTCGTCGCGCACCGCTTTGCCTTGGCGCGCTTGGAGGGGGCCCATGAGCCAGGGCACCGCGAGGAGCGCGGCGACGCCGGCGAGGGCGATCAACGCGGCGGGGCCGACGAGCGCGAAGAGGGCGCCGATGACGATGAGCGGTCCGGCGACCGCGCAGATCGCCGCGCCCACGGTGTGGGCGTAGAACCATTCGAGGCTCTCGATGTCGGCCATGGCCGCGCCGGAGACCTCGCCCGCGCGGCGGCGCTTCATGCCGCCGGGGGTGATCCGCTCGATCGCGTCGTGCAGGCGCAGCCGCAGCGCGTCGAGGACCTTGTAGGCCAGGACGTGGCTCATCCAGGACTCGGCCCACACGAAGGCGCTGTGGGCGATGACCGCTCCGGCGAGGGCGATGAGGAGGAGCCTGACGAGGCCGGTGTCGGTGGGATCGGCGACGAGCACGGCCGCGGCGTAGGCGCTCAGGCCCGAGGCGAGCGCGCCGAACGCCTGGAAGGCGGCGATGCTGAGCGTGGACCGCACGAACAGGCCGCGGTGCTCGCCGACGACGCCGACGAGTCGCAGGACCGGCTTCAGGAGTGCCGCGTTGCCGTTGGGGCGCATCAGACGCCGACCTCCGTTCGCTGGGCGCGCTCGAGCCGGGCGAAGAGGCCGTCGCGCGCGATGAGCTCCTCCCAGGTGCCGGTCTCGGCGACCCGTCCGGCGTCGAGGACGCAGATGACGTCGGCCTCGCGGACCGAGGCGATCCGGTGGGCGATGACCACTGTGGTCACCGGGATGCCGCTGCCGGTGCGCCTACCGGAGAGCGCCGCGTAGACCTCGGCTTCGCGGCGGGCGTCGAGGGCGCTGGAGGCTTCGTCGAGGACGAGGATCGGCGCGTCTTTAAGGAGGGCGCGGGCGATGGCGAGGCGCTGGCGCTGGCCGCCGGACAGGAGTGAGCCGCCGTCGCCCACCTGGGTGTCGAGGCCGCCGCGGCGCTCATCGTCCACTTCGGTCACTCCGGCGGTGGCGAGGGCGTCGCGCAGGGCGGCGTCGTCGGCGTCGGGCGCGACCAGGCGCAGGTTCTCGGCGACGGTGCCCGCGAAGAGCAACGGCGACTGGGAGACGACGGCGACGGCGTCGGTGCACTGCTCGCGGGTGAGGTCGGCGGTGGGGGCGCCGCCGATGCGCAGCTCGCCCTCGTCGGGCAGGGCCAGGCGCAGGAACAGGTTCGCGAGGGTGGACTTGCCGGAGCCGGAGGGGCCGACGACCGCTAGGGTCTGCCCGGTCCGGACGGCGAGGTCCACGTCGGCGAGCGCCGGGGTCTCCGCGCCGGGGTAGGTGAAGCCGAGCCCCGACGCTTCGATGGCGGTCGCGTCCGGTGCCAGGCGCGGGCCGTCCGCCGCGCGGGCCGGCTCGGGGGGCTTGGGGGCGTTGAGGATCGGCAGGACCCGGCGTCCGGCCGCGACGCCGAAGTACCCGGCGTGCCAGTGGTTGGCGAGCTCCTTGAACGGGCGGAACGCCTCGAAGGCGACGAGTGCGACGGCGAAGAGCGCGGTCGCCTCGAGCGCGCCGGAGCCGACGCGGGCGATGCCCACGGCCAGCGCGATGGCAGGCCCGGCGAGGAGGAACACGGCGGTGAGCCCGGACTCGATGAACGAGACCTTCATCTGGCGCAGGGTGGCGTCGAGGAGGTTCCCGGAGGAGCGTTCGAGGTCACTGCGGCGGCGTCCGGCCGCGTTGAGCGCCTTCAGGGTCGTCATGCCGCGCAGGGAGTCGACCACGTCGGCGTTGAGGTCCGAGTAGGCCTCCCAGTGGGACTCGCCGCGGTCGGCCAGGAGCTTGTCCCACAGGCGGGGGGTGAACGGCACGGCGAGGGCGACGGCGCCGGTCACGGCGGCCACGACCGGGTCGATGAACGCGAGGAGGACCACGGCCCCGATCGAGGTGACGACGGTGACGACCAGGTGCGGGACGTAGCGGCCGAAGTACGGCTCGAGGCTCTCGACCGCGTCGGTCATGAGTGACTGCCGGTGGCCGCTGCGCTCGCGGCCCAGCGCGATCGGGCCCGCCTCGGTCTGGGCGTCGAGGAGGCGGGCGCGCAGGTCGGACTTGAAGCGGGTGGCGACGGCGTGGACGGTGAGTTCACGGGCGAAGACGAGGGCGGGGCGGGCGCAGAGGGCGGCGGCGAGCAGGCCGAGCCAGACCGTGATCTCGGTGAGGGACCGCCCGGTGGTGACGCCGGAGAAGATCTCGGCGGTGACGAAGGCCTGGCCGATCGCGGCCGCGCTGATTGCGAGTCCGATCAGGATGAGCAGCGCCATGAGCGGCGCTGCGTTGCGGGCCAGGGGGATCAGCCGCAGATGGATCAAGGGGGCGCCCTTCGGTCGACTCAGGTTGTTGCGAACGACTGGCATCATGCTAGCTTGTTGGGAACGATTGTCAATACTGAAATTTCACGCAGAGGAGTCGCATGGCGACGGTGGTGGAGCCGAAAGGGCAGGTCGAGACGCGCACCGCCGCACCGGGACGACGCCGCGCACTCCGCGGTGCGATCTGGATCACCCTCATGGCCGCGGTACTGGTGGCCTCCCTCCCCATCGCCGTCGGCGTCGGCCCCGTCCCGATCGACGCGGGCACTGTCACCCGCATCCTCGTGCACCACCTCTTCGGTTACGGCGCAGCGGACTGGGCGGTCTCGGACGACAACATCGTGTGGGGCCTGCGCGCTCCCCGGGCCCTCCTCGGCGCGTGCGTCGGCGCGGCCCTCGCCGTCGCCGGCACCGCCGTCCAGGCCCTCGTCCGCAACCCCCTCGCCGACCCCTACCTCCTCGGCGTCGCCTCCGGCGCCTCCACCGGGGCCGCCGCGAGCATCCTCTTCGGATTCGGCGCCGGCGTCCTCGGCCTCACCGGCTCCGCCCTCGTCGGCGCCCTCGCCGCGATCGCCCTCGTCTTCGCCGTCGCCCGCACCGGCGGCACCCTCATCGGCGCGCGCCTCGTCTTCGCCGGCATCAGCGTCGCCTTCGCGCTCTCCGCGCTCACCAACTTCCTGATCTTCGCCTCCGACTCGCGCGACGGCGCCCGCGCCGTCATGTTCTGGTCCCTCGGCTCACTCGCCCAGGCGCACTGGGGCACCCTGCCGATCGCCGCCGCCGCGGCCGTCGTCATCACCCTCGCCATGACCGGCTGGGGACGCCGACTCGACGCCCTCGCCATCGGCGACGACGCCGCCCACAGCCTCGGCACCGACCCGACCCGCTTCCGCGCCATGGCAGCGCTCCTCGTCGGCTTCGCCGTCGCCGCCGCCGTGGCCGTCGCCGGCGCCATCGGGTTCGTCGGCCTCGTCGTCCCGCACCTCGTGCGGCTCATGGTCGGCGCCTCCCACCGCCTCGTCGTCCCCGCCTCCGCACTGGCCGGAGCGATCCTGCTGGTGTGGGCGGACGCGCTGGCCCGCACGCTGCTCGCCCCCGGCGAGATCCCCCTGGGCATCCTCACCGCGCTGGTGGGCACGCCCCTGCTCATCATCCTGGTGCGCCGCCAAGGCGCCCGCTGAACACCGAACCCTAAGGAGACCCGATCCTGATGCGCCCCAAGCTGATCCCGGCCGCCACCGCGGCAGCGCTCACGTTCACCCTGGTCGCGTGCGGCTCCGGCCCCGAGACCGAGCAGTCCGCCGAGGCCGACTCGCAGTACCCGCTCACCGTCCAGAACTGCGGTGAGGACGTCACCATCGAGGCCGAGCCCGAGGCGGTCCTCACCATCGGGCACAGCGCGGTCGCGCTGCTGGACGCGGCCGGGGCGACCGACCGCATCGTCGCCCGCTCCGGCGAGTTCGAAGCGCCGCTGCCCGAAGGGCTCCAGAACCCGCCGGACGACATCGAGGTCATCGACCAGGCCGACCCGGCCGCCGAGGCCATCATCGGCACGGGCGCGGACATCGTCATCGGGTACGGCCTCTTCACGGCCGCACCGGAAGCGCTCGAGGCCGCGGGCATCCCGAACCTCATCGTCGCGGGCGAGTGCAACCACGACGAGGCCGTGGTCGAGGCCATCGGCTTCGAGTCGGTCTTCGCCGACATCGAACGCTACGGCGAGGTCTTCGGCACCCAGGACGCCGCCGCCGCGAGCATCGAGGGCTTCCAGGCCGAACTGACGGAGCTGGAGGCGCAGGCCCCGGCCGAGACCCAGACCGCCGCCTCGGTCTACTACTGGTCCTCCTCCTCGAGCATGAGCGCCCACGGCGGTCTCAGCATGGCCAACGACCTGCTCGAACGCGCCGGCCTCGAGAACGTCTACGCCGCCGAGCAGTCCGCCTACTTCGAGGCGAACTTCGAGACCCTGCTCGACGCCGACCCGCAGGTCATCGTCCTCAGCTACGGCGGCTACGGCGAGAGCTTCGAGGACGCGAAGGCGAAGCTCCTGTCCGAGCCCGGCGCCGCCGATCTCCAAGCGGTGCAGAATGACCGGATCATCGGCGTCAGCGCCACCGACGTGAACCCCGACCAGGGCGCGCTCCGCGGCCTCGCCACCCTCATCGAAGGCGCCGCATGATCGAGACCAGCGGTCTGGCCGTCACGTACGGCCGGACCGCCGCTCTCGGCGGGGTCGACCTCACGGCCGCCGACGGCCGGGTGACAGGGCTGGTCGGCCCGAACGGCAGCGGCAAGTCCACCATGCTCCGCGCCCTCCTCGGCGCGGTCCGCCGCGCCGGCGGCACCGCCACAGTGGACGGCGATGACCTCGCGTCGCTGAAGCCGCGCCAGCGGGCCGAGCGCCTGGCCGCCGTCGCACAGGAGGAGCACAGCGAGTTCCCGCTGACCGTATGGGAATCGGTGCTGCTGGGGCGGTCGGTGCACCGCGGCGGCTGGAGCTCCTACACCGATGCGGACCGGGACGCCGCCCACGAGGCCATGCGCCAGACCGGCATCGACGCCCTCGCCGACCGGCCGCTGAGCGGCCTCTCCGGCGGCGAGCGCCAGCGCGCCCTCATCGCCCGCGCGCTCGCCCAGGCCGCGACGCACCTGCTGCTGGATGAGCCCACGAACCACCTCGACGTGCGCTACCAGCACGAGATCCTGTCGCTCGTCAACGGCCTGCCGTTGTGCACGGTCACCGTGCTGCACGACCTCAACCTCGCGGCCCGGTACTGCGACACGCTGGTGCTCCTCGACGAGGGCCACGTGGCGGCGGCGGGCCCGCCCGAAGCGGTCCTGCGCCCGGAGATCATCGAGCCGGTCTACCGGATCGCGGTGAGCCGCATCGACATCGAAGGCGTCCCGCAGCTCCTGTTCCGCCCGCTCGACCCTCCCACTAGTGGAAACAATTTCCAATAATGATCACGATCGGGTGACACTGTCGCACCCCTGTGGGACGTTGTCCTTTTCATCGGTAGTGGTGAAGGTGGGAACGGGCGGGTACCCGGGGCCGCCCGTATGCGCGCCGAACGGCGCCGACTTCAATCCTTGGCGGCCAGGGTCTCCAGGTAGTCGACCGGGAGCACGAAGCGGCCGGATTCGGTGCGGCCGCGGGCGGCGAAGAGCTCCCTGAGTTCGGACTCGAGGTCGCTCCACCGGCCGGTCGGCTCCACTGCGGCGCGGATGCCGAGCCAGGCCGGATTGTTCTCGGTGATGTCGCCGACGGCATGGTCGAGGCCGTCCCAGACGACGTCGACCGTGCGGACGGCGAACTGGAGGCGCACGGGCAGGCCCGCGAACACCTCGGTGACGCTCTCGGCCCGGGTCCAGCGCTCGATCGGCGAACCGCCGCCACCGGGCAGGTACGGGCCGACCATCGGCCCCATCGAGCCGAACGCCGACTCGGGGGTCCACGCCAGGACGGCGATCCGGCCCCCGCTGCGGCACAGCCGCACGAGTTCGGCCGCCATCGCCTCCGGGTCGGGCGCGAACATGCAGCCGAAGGCCGAGGCCACGAGGTCGAAGGCGGCATCGCCGAGCGGGACGGCCGTCATGTCCGCCTCGATCCACTCGACCGCGACGCCCGCGTCGCCGGCGCGCCGCTTCGCGACCTCCAGCAGCTTCGGTGCGGCGTCGAGACCGGTTGCGCGGGCTCCCGCCTGCGCGGCGGCGATCGCGAAGGGCCCTGGGCCGCAAGCGATGTCGAGGACGTCCATGCCGGGTCGGACCGTCGTTTCGGCCAACTGCCGGCTTGCGGCGGCCCAGCGGTCGCCGTTCGAGGCGTAGTCGCCCATGCTCCACAAGGTTCCTGGTTGCACGTTCACTCCTTGGTCGGGCCGCCGTGGCGGCGAGGGTTCAGGATGCCACGGGGACCGGCTCGGCCGTGGGCGTCGCGAGGCGCGCCTGCCCACGAAGTGCCAGCGGCAGGCCCGCGACGGTGAGCACCAGTCCGGCGGCGAGGCGCCGGTACCGCTCGGCGTCCTTGAGGGCGCTGTCGAGCAGCCAGTTCGTGTGCTCGGCGTAGTCGAGTGCGACCTGCTTGCTCAATGTGCGCTCCCTGCGTGTGCGTGGTCGTGGTGGTCCTCGAACCCGTGGGCGTCCCAGGGCTCGAACGGGTCGGTGCCGAGGGCTTCGCCTTCGCAGACGAGGCATTCGCGCAGCGCGTGCCCGAGTGCCGCGTGGTCGAGGGCGACGCCGATGAACACGAGCTCCTGGCCCTGCTCGGCGTCGCGGGCGGCGAAGGGGTCGAAGCGGGCGACGGCACCGGCCTGGGACCACAGGGCGGTCACCTCCGGTCGGGTGCCGAGCCAGAAGAAGCCCTTGGAGCGGAGCACCGTGCCGAAGCGCCCGGAGTCGAGTTCCTGCACGAAGCGCCACAGCCGCTCGGGGTGGAACGGCGCCGCGTCGCGGAAGAGCAGGCTGGAGATGCCGTACTCCTCGGTCTCGGGCACGTGCTCGCCGTTGATCTCCTTGACCCAGCCAGGCGCCTCCTGTGCGCGGTCGAGGTCGAAGCGGCCGGTGCCCAGGACGCTCGCGACGTCGATGCGGCCGTGGCTGGACCGGATCAGGCGCGCGTCGGGGTTGAGGCGGCGCAGCACCGCCTCGACGCGGTCGGCCTCGGCGGCGGTGACGAGGTCGGTCTTGTTGAGCACCAGCACATCGGCGAACTCGATCTGGTCGACGAGGAGGTCGGACACCGTGCGGTCGTCGTCCTCGTAGGCGTCGAGTCCGCGCGAGACGAGGTCGTCGCCGCGTTGGAGCTCGATGAGCAGGTTCGCGGCGTCGACGACAGTGGCCATGGTGTCGAGCTCGGTCAGATCCGAGAGGAGGCCATGGTTGGAAAGGCTCGAGTCGGAAAGGCTCGAGTCGGAAAGGCTCGAGTCGGAAAGGCTCGAGTCGGAAAGGGCCGAGTCGGATGGGCTTGGGTCGAGCTCGCCGAAGGCGAAGGTCGCGGCGACGGGCATGGGTTCGGAGATGCCGCTGGACTCGATGAGCAGGTAGTCGAAGCGGCCGTCGCGGGCGAGCCGGGCGGCCTCTTCGAGGAGGTCGTCGCGGAGGGTGCAGCAGATGCACCCGTTGCTGAGCTCGACGAGGCGCTCCTCGGTGCGGGAGAGGCTGCCGCCGTCGCGCACGAGGTCGGCGTCGATGTTGACTTCGCTCATGTCGTTGACGATGACCGCGACGCGCAGGCCCTCGCGGTTGCCCAGCACATGGTTGAGCAGCGTGGTCTTGCCCGCGCCGAGGAACCCCGACAACACCGTGACCGGCAGTTTCTGCATCGACAACCCTCCGTTAATGGAAATGGTTGTCAGTTTAGTTGATGTGCGGCCGGCACCCTCCTCCGGTGGCGCCTCGCCATCACCGACTCAGGTCGCGCAGCCGCAGAAGTCGCCGCAGCCCCTCGGGATTGCGGCCGGTGGTCGGCGCGAGGGCGGCCTCGAGCCGCGGTCGCACCGCCTCCGCGTCGAGGCTGGTCCCGATGGCGACCATCTCACCGCCGCGGGCGGCCTCGGCGCGGTCGGCGATGTGGACCTGGTCCCCGACGACGTTCACTATGAAACTCCGCAGGCCGCGGCCCGTGTCGACGGTGACCGTGCCTTTGATCCGGTAGGCGCCCGGCGGCGGGTCCTCGCACAGCTCGATCAGGCCGCCGGGGTCCACGGCGGCAGCGGTTCGCACCGTGACGGCCGCCGCGTGCCGGTGGCCCTCGTGGTGGTGCGCCTGCCTGGCAAGGGCCGCAAAGGGAAGCTCGTCCTGCGGGTCGTCGGCGGAGGCGACGTCGTACACGAGCTCCGGGTCCACCCGGCCGCGCGAGGTGCGCACGATGTGGATGCCGGGGTTGACTTCGCGGATGCGCGCCTCGATCGCGGCGAGCGCGGACTCGGCCTGGTCGGCGGGGAGCCGGTCGATCTTGTTGATCACCGCCAGCGTCGCGACGGCGAACCGCGCGGGCGGCGGGCCGTCGAGGTCCACAGTGGTGAAATGCTCGACCGCGTCGACGACGTCGATGACGCCGCCCGGCCGCACCCCCGCCACCTTGCTGGCCCGGATCATCCAGGCCAGCGCGCCCGGTTCCGCGATGCCGCTGGCCTCGACGATGACGGCGTCGAGGCGGCGGCGCGGATCGGTCAGCCGCTCCAGGGCGAGGTCGAGGCCGCCGGCGTCGTCCAGGCAGCAGAGGCAGCCGCCGGAGATCGAGACCGGCTCGTCGATCTGCCCGGTCACCAGGGCGGCGTCGACGTTCACCGAGCCGAAGTCGTTGACGACCACGCCGACCCGCGCGCCCGGGCGGCTCAAGAGATGGTTGAGCAACGTCGTCTTCCCCGCGCCGAGATGACCGGACAGGACGATGACCGGCACCCGGCCGGTGTCGTTGAAGGCGAGGCTGCTCACCCGCAGAGGGTAACCGGGCGCGGTCGGCGCGCCGCTGGAGCACTCATTCCTTCCAGTGGCGGCGGCTCAGCAGGCGCAGGCCGTTGAGGCCCACGATCACCGTGGAGAGCTCGTGGCCCGCGACGCCGAGCACCAGCGGCAGGTCACCGAACAGGTCCCAGGCGGCGAGGACCGCGATCACGGCGGCGGCGAAGGCCAGGTTGGCGCGGGCGATGCGCCTCGCCTTGCGCGCCAGGTCGATCGCGGCGGGCAGCGCGGTGAGGCGCTGGCCGACGAGGACCACGTCGGCCGATTGCAGGGCCAAGTCCGAAGCGGTGCCGCCCATGGCGGCGCCGACATGGGACGCGGCGAGCGCGGGCGCGTCGTTGATGCCGTCGCCGATGTAGAGGGTCCGGGTCCCGGCGAGGCGGTCGGCCTTGTCGCCAGGCAGCAGGGTCGCCTCGGCGTCGCGGATGCCCACGGCGGCGGCGACGCGCTGCGCGGCGGCGGGATGGTCGCCGGTGAGCAGTCGCGGTTCGGTGCCGAGCCGCTCCTTGATGCTGTCGATCGCTTGGGCCGCATCGGGTCTCACCGAGTCGGTCAGGCCGAACACGCCGAGGGGGCGCTTGTCTGCGATGACGACGGCCACGGTGAGGCCCGCGGCTTCGAACTCGGCCACGGTCGCGCGGGCTTCGGCGTCGTCTTCGGCCTGCTCGAGGAGTACGGGGTGGCCGACCAGGAGCTCGACGCCGTCGACCACGGCCCGGACGCCTCGGCCGGGCATCGCCTGGAACTCGGTCGCCTCGGCGGGCTCGTCGAGCGCGGTGAGGACGCGGCCGATCGGGTGCTCGGAGCGGGCTTCGGCCGCCGCCGCGAGACGGCGGAGGCGCACTTCGTCGCCATCGAAGGCCCGGATTCGTTCGACTTCGGGCCGCCCGGTCGTGAGCGTCCCGGTCTTGTCGAACGCGGCCCGGTCGACTTCCGCCAGGCGCTCCATCATCAAGGCGCTCTTGACGAGCACGCCTTGGCGTCCGGCGAGCGCCACGGCGGCGAGGAGCGGTGGCATGGTCGCGAGGACGATCGCGCAGGGGCTGGCGACGATCATGAACGTCATGGCGCGCAGCAGGGTCGGCTCGAACGCCGCGCCCGCCAGGAGCGGGATGCCGATGAGTGCGAGGGTCGCGGCGACGACGGCGAGCGAGTAGGGCTGTTCGACCCGTTCGATGGTCAATTGGGTCTTGGACTTCGCCTCCGAGGCCTCTTCGACCTGGCGGGCGATGCGGGCGAGCACGGTGTCGGCGCTGGCGCGGTCCACTCGCACTTCGAGTGCACCGGTGCCGTTCACCGTGCCGGCCAGGACCTGCGAGCCGACGGCTTTGCGGCCGGGCAGGGCCTCGCCGGTGAGCGTCGACTCGTCCACCTCGGATTCGCCCGAGGTGACGGTGCCGTCGGCGGGGACGCGGTCGCCGGGCCGCACGAGCACCAGGTCGCCGGGGACCAGCGCGGCGGCGTCCACAGTGTCCTCCCGGCCGCCGGTGATCCGCACGGCCCGGTCGGGGGCGTGCTCGAGGAGGCTGCGCACCGAGTCGGCGGTGCGCTCGGTGAGGACCGCTTCGAGCGCGCCGGAGGTCGCGAAGATGACGATGAGCAGGGCTCCGTCGAACCACTGGCCGATCGCGGCGGCGGCGACGGCCGCGATGACCATCAAGAGGTCGACTTCGAAGCGCGGCTTGCGCAGCGCGGCCAGGCCCTCCCATGCCGGGCCCCAGCCGCCGGCCGCGTAGCAGGCGAGGTAGGCGGGCAGCCAGACCCAGACGGGGGCGCCGGCGAGCTGGGCGATGCCGCCCGCCGCGAAGAAGGCGAGGGCCGCGGCGGCCCAGCGGACGTCGGCCAGCCGGAACATACTCTGGAACATGCGCATCATCTTATATTCGCAGATACGCAGATAACGAGACGGGGTAAGCTGAGCGCATGCACGAGGGGATCGAGGACTTCACGATGCCGGGCGACGAGCAGGCGCGCGCCGCCGCCGACGCGCTGCGGATGCTCGCCGACCCGACCCGCCTCAAACTCATGTGGGCGCTCCTGCAGGGCGAGGAGAACGTCGCCTGCCTCGCCGACCTCACCGGCGCCCGCCCCACCGCCGTCAGCCAGCACCTGGCCAAACTCCGCCTCGCCGGGCTCGTCCACACCCGCCGCGAAGGCACCTTCGTCTACTACTCGGCGGCCGGCCACCATCTGCGGCCGCTCCTCGAACAGGTCCTCTCCCACGCCGCCGACGTGACCGGCACGCCCAGCCCCGTCGAATCCTGAGCCCGTGCACGGTGAAGCGGGCCCGGCCGGTGGCCGGGCCCGCTTCGTCGTGCGCGTTACGGCGAGCTCGTCGCGCGCCGCTTCCAGAGGAGCCCGTGCTTCGGCGCGGCCAACCAGGCGAGCAGGAACATGCCGGTCAGGACCAGCACGATCATGCCGCCGGCCGCCAGGTTGTAGTGGTAGGAGACGTAAAGGCCCGCAACCGATCCGGACGCCGCCAGGACGCAGGCGGCAATGGTCATCGTCCCCAGCCGCTCGGTGGCCATCCGGGCCGTCGCCGCCGGGGTCACCAGCAGCGCCAGGACGAGCACGTTCCCGACCGCCTGGAGCGCGACGACGATCGCGGCCGTGACCATCGCGTACAGGACCATGTCGAGCAGCAGCACCGGCAGACCGGACGCCTTCGCGGTCTCGCGGTCCAGGCTCACCGCGATCAGCTGGCGGCGCAGCAGGAACGTGAGCCCGACCAGGACCGCGCCCACGACCGCCACCGCGATCACATCGCCGTCGCCGAGCGCCAGGATCTGTCCGAACAGGAACGACGTGAGATCGCCCGTATAGGCGTCCTGGGTCGAGACGATCACGATCCCCAGACCGAAGGACCCGGCCCAGAACACGCCGATCACCGTGTCCTCGTTGAGCCTCCGCGTCTGGCTGATCAGCGCGATCGCCACAGCGGTCACGATCCCGGCCGCCGCGCCCGTGAGCGCCAGGTTCGCGTGGAGCACGAACCCGATCGCGACCCCCGGGAACACCGCGTGCGCCACGGCGTCGCCGATGAAGGCCATGCCGCGCAGCACGACGAACGCGCCGACCACGACGCACACCACGGCCGAGACGAGCGCGACGACGAACGCGCGCTGCATGAACGGCAGCTGCCACGGCTCGACCAGCCACTCGATCATGTCGCCTCCCGCGCGGTGCCGGTGAGCAGCAGCTCGGACTCGGCGACCCCGAACGCCCGCAGCCACAGTGCCGGGTCGTCCAGTTCGGACGGCGGACCGTCGGCGACCACGGTGCGATTGAGCAGGCACAGCCGGGTGCAGACCGCCCGCGCCTGCGTCAGGTCGTGCGTGGTCATCAGGATCGCGGTGCCCTCCTCGGCGAGCTGGCCGAGGAGCCCGACCAGGAGTTCCTGGGTGGGCACGTCGACTCCGGTGAACGGTTCGTCGAGCAGCAGCAGCCCGGGTTCGCGGGCCAGCGCCCGGGCGACGAGCACGCGCTGGCGCTGGCCGCCCGAGAGCGCCCCGATCGGGCGGCCGGCGAGGTCGGTGAGACCGACCCGTTCGACAGCGCGCGCGACGGCTTCGCGGTCGGCTCTGCGCGCAGTGCCGCCCCAGCGGGTAGCGATGCGGGCGTTGAGGATCGCCGCCGCGACGGTAATCGGGAAGTCCCAGGCGAACTCGTGCTTCTGGGGGACGTATCCGAGGTGCTTGCGGGCCCCGCGTGGCGGGTTCCCGGCGATGCGGACGGTGCCGGTGTCAGGGGCGAGCAGGCCGAGGACGGCGCGGAGCAGGGTGGTCTTGCCGGCGCCGTTCGGACCGATGAGGCCCACGGTCTCACCGGGGGCGACGGCCAGGTCCACGTCGTGCAGGACCTGGTTGCCGCCGAGGGTGACCGCGACTCCGGCGACCTCCAGGCGGCACTGCGCTGCGGAGCGCTCGGGGGCCGCTTCATCGGGGGCCGCGTCTGCGAGAGCCGAGTCGTCGCGGTCAGCTCGCATCGGTCGCTCCAGCGGGTGCAGTGCCCGAGGTGTTGCGGCGCTTGCGGGTCGCGACCATGATGACGATGCCGATCACGACCGCGATCGCCGCCGCGCCGAGGCCCCAGAGGAGCCAGCCGGTGCCGGTGGTGGGCAGGAAGCCGCCGTCGTCGTCCTTGTCGCCCGAGCCGCTGCCGGAGCCGTCACCGGATCCGCCGTCGCCGGAGCAGGCCGCGTTCGTGTCGGCGGCGTCGCCGACCGCCAGTTGGAGGTCCTTGGTGCCGGTCACCGTCTCGCCCTCGCCGGTGGTGGCGGTGAACTCGACCGTGAGGCGGTAGACGCCGGGCTCGGAGAACGTCCAGTTCCCGTGCGCGTGGGTGTTGCGCGGGATCGAGACGGTCTGCGGCAGGGCCTCGGCGGAGTTGAAGAGGATGTCAGCGCCGCCGAACGTGCCGGTGAGGAAGATCGTGAAATCGCCGGGCCCGTCCACTTCGGTCAGGTTCCAGTCGACCGCACCCGGGACGCCGTCGATGACGCTGCGGTCCTGCGTGTTCCAGCCGGGCCAGACGATGCCGGAGGCCTGCACCTGCGGGAGCATGTAGATGTCCTGGCCGGGTTCGCCGAGGAATCCGAAGTCGCCCTCGGGGATCGGGAACAGTGCGGCGTCGGGGACCTGGAGCACGACGTCTTCGAGCTCGCGCCAGACCGATTCGGAGCCGGTGTCGTCGCGCAGTTGGGCGGTCCAGGTGCCGTCCACGAAGCGGGGGCCGATGTCGATGTGGCCGTCGCCGATCACGGTGCAGGCCGCGTCGGCCTGCGCGCCACCGGTGTTGGCGTCGCCGTCGTTCGCGATCGACCGGGCCTCTGCAACCGTGGCTTCCTCGGCGGTGACGCTGTAGGTGGTCCTGGCCGCGGTGGCGGCCTGGCCGTGCCCCGTGGGGGCGGCCGAGTTCTGGCGTTCGCCGTCCTGCTGGGCCACGAGTTCGAGGGTGTACTGGCCGGGCTCGTCCACGGCCAGGACCACGGGCGTCGAAGTGCCGGCGGTCAGCGTGAACGTCACACTGTCCGCAGTGGACGCGAGTGGCGCGGCGAAACCCGCGCCCTCGAAGGTGTAGAGCCACGCCTCCCCCGGGCCTTCGGCCTTCACCAGGGACACCGCCACATCGGCGTCGGCCTCGCGGGCGTCGAGCATCGGGAAGGTCTGGCCGTCAACGGTTCCGGCGACCCACACGAGGTCACCGGCGTCACCGAGGAACGCGAAGTCCTCGCGCTCGGGCACGATCGACGGCACCGTGGCCAGTTCGGCGGGGGCGTCGATCGACAGGCGCGAGCCGGAGGTCGCGAACTCGGCGAGTCCTTCGGCCGCTTGGGCGTTCGCGGGCGCGGCGTACAGGCCCGCCGCGAGTACGGCGGCCCCCGCGAAGGCGGTTGTCCGGCGGTGTCTCATTGTTGTCCTCCCAGGCAGCGGCTGAGCTCAGAGGCGTTCTGCCGCATCATGTCGATATAGGTCGGGGCGTCTTGGGGCAGCGCGTCGCCGTGCAGGGTGCAGACCTGGACGCCCTGGTCTTCGGCCACTTGGCGCAGCACGGAAGCGCGGGCGTGCAGGTTGGGTTCGACGAAGACGGCCTGCACCTGGAGGTCCGCGATGGTCTCGGTGAGGGCTTCGACCTGCTTGGCGCTGGGTTCGGCGGCCGGGTTGGGGACGACGAACCCGGCGATCTGCATGCCGTAGGCGTCGGCGAGGTAGCCGAACGCGTCGTGCGTGGTGATGAGCTGGCGGTTCGCCTCGGGGATGGTGTCGATCGCGGCGGCGACCTCGGCGTCGAGGTCGTCGAGTTCGGCCAGGTAGGCGTCGCGGTTGGCCTCGTACGTGTCGCGCCCGTCAGGGTCGCGCTCGATGAGCGCGTCGGCGATGACCTGGACGTAGGCCTTGGCGTTGGCGACGTCCTGCCACAGGTGCGGGTCGATCTCGCCGTGCACGTGCTTGCCCAGGACGGCCTGCGGGAGCTGGTAGATCTCCTCCCCCGCCGCACCCAGGAACGCGAACTGCTCCTCGGCGGGGATCACCTCGATGGCCTTGGTCGGCACGTCGATGACGACCGAGTCGGGGGCGAGTTCGCCGCGGTCGTCGTCGCGGGCGATGAAGCCCCCGGCGTCGAGGTCGACGGTGAGGTCGACGTGGCCGCTGTCGAGGACCGTGGCCCCGGGCTGGACTTCGCGGGGGTTGACGCCGACCGCGTAAGTGAAGGTCGCCGTGCCCGCGTCAGTGGCGGCCCCGCCGTCGGTGAGGGTCGCGGCGGTGGTCAGCGTGTAGACGCCGGGTTCGGTGAAGGTCCAGTTGACGTGCGTGTGCGCGTTGGGCGGCAAGGTGATCACGTCGTCGGCGGCGAGGCCGTCGGCGGTGTTCCAGTAGATCTCGGGCTGGCCGAAGGCGTCGGTGAGGAACATGGTGGCCTGGCCCGGCCCGGTGAACTCGGTGAGGCGGATGCCGATCTCGGCCGACCGGGTGTCGGTCGCGCCGCGCACGCCGAAGCCGAGCCAGACGGTGTCGAGCTTGATGTTCTCGACCAGCGGCATCAGCTTGGCGCCGTAGGGCTCGGCGTTCTCGGCGAGGGAGAGGTTGGGGACGTCCTCGGGAACGTTCGCGTCGAAGAGCTTGATGAGCGGGTGGTCCTCGAGGAGCAGGTGGTTGGTGAAGGCGAGCTCGGCGCGGGCGACTTTCGCGGCGTCGTTCGGACTGGGCTCGTAGGAGTGCGGGTCGCCGCCGGGCGGGACGATCGTCTCGACGTTGACGCGGTCGCCGCCGACCGCTTCGGTCCAGTTCTTGATGAGCTCGGTGGTGACGACGACGTCGACGCCGTCGCTGCTCCCGCCCGCGCCGGAGCATCCGGTGAGCGCCAGCGCGGCGGCGCAGGCCGCGCCGGTCAGGATGGTGGGGGTGCGCTTCATGCTTCGGCGGGCTCCTTCTCAGATGCGCCGGCGGGTGCTTCGGCGGTGTCGGATTTCGGTGCGGGCGCGGGGTCGTCGGCCGCATCGGGGTCGGTCCGCTTCGGGTCCGGCCCGGGCTTCGGGTCAGATTCGGGACCGGCCTGGACCGCCTTGCCGCGCTTGCGTCTGCGGGCTTTGATCCAGATCCGGAGCGCAAGGACGATGAGCGCGACGACGGCGAGCTGCGTCCACGGCGGGGCCCAGAGGCCGGTCTCGTCGGCGCGCGAGGGCAGCGGCACCTCGGCGTCGACCTCGTTGACCGCTTCGGGCCGGACGGTGAGTTCGAGGTGCTCGTAGAGGAGCGGCCAGACGCCTTCGAGGCGGGCGGTGCCCTCGTAGCGGTCGCCGGGGAGGATCTGCGGGAGTTCGGCGACGATGAACTCCTCCTGCAGCAGGCCCCACGGGCCGGAGACGCGGGCCACGAGCGTCCCTTGCAGACGGACGTTGCCGGTGTTCTCCACGGCGTACTCGAAGCTCAGGTCGCCCGGTTCGATCGGGTTCCACGTGTAGTGGAAGGCCTCGTCATCGGATTCGGGCACGAGGCCCGGTTCGAGATCGCCTTGGACGCGCAGGTGGACGCGGGCGCCGACGCGCCGCTCCACCAGGATCTCGTTGCCGCTCGCGTCCGTGGTGGACTCCGTGACGGCGGCGACGATCCCGCCCACGTGGTCGCCGGGGGTGGCGTCGGCGGGCACGGTGAGCGCGAACGGCACGTCGAGGCGGGTCTGCGGCGCGATGACGAGCTGCGGTTCGTTGAAGCCGACCCAGGAGCCGACGTCGACCGGGTCCTGGTCGGAGGGCAGCAGGTCGAACGTGCCGGTCTCGGTCGTGTAGGCGTCCGAGGCGTACAGGTCCACGGTGATCGGCTCGGTGCCGAAGTTCGAGACGCCGACGAAGTCGATGAGGGTGTCGCCGGGGTCGAGCTCGTAGTCGAAGGCGGCCCGGCCGTCCGGTCCGTCCTGACTGGAGGGATTGACGCCCCAGGTGACGGCGGCGGGCTCCTCCTCCGTCTCCTGTGCGGAGGCGGCGTTCATCGCCAGCAGGGCGGCGGCGGTCAACGAGACGGCCAGCGCGGCGGCGCTCAGGACTTTGAGGCTCAAGGCGGGGACGGGTTTCACGGGGCTCTTTCGGGTCATGGTGCGGGGCGGCCTCGGCCGCGGCGTCGATCGGATCGCGAGCGTCGCCGAGCGCTGAGGCCGCCCCGCTCCTGTGGGAGGGATCGAGGTCGCTAGCCGACGTCGAAGGTGTAGGTGACCGGGTCGGAGGTCACCGCGCCGTCGGTGACGTGGGTGTCGGTGAGCTGGAAGGTGAGCGTGTAGGTGCCCGGCTGGGTGAAGACCCAGGTCGGGTGGTGGTGGGTCTCGGAGACGGCGATGGTGCCGTCGTCGCAGGCCGGGTCGGTGTGGAGGCGGGTCACGCCGGTCTGGGCGTCGTAGACGGACAGGTGCCCGCCGGTCGGGGCGGTGTAGGAGATGAGGTCGGCGGTCACGGCGCCGCCGAAGTCGGCCGCGTTGAGACCGTCGATGTTCCAGCCGGCCCAGATCTTTCCGGTGGTCGAGAGCCGGGGCAGGACCCAGTTGGTGCCGGCGTCCCAGCGGCAGGCCGTGGCGCTGGTGGTCGTGACCTCGTGGCCGCTGTGCACGTCGAAGATGACGTCGGCGGGTTCGACGAGCGAGCCGTTCGACAGTTCCACGTCGATGTCGAGCTTGTCGGTGCTCTCGTCGTACGAGAGCGCGAGGACGTCGACGTGTCCGGAGCTGACGGTGGTGGCGGCCTGGGCGGTGCCGGAGAACAGCAGGGCGGTCGCGGCGCCGATGGCGGCTGCGGCGAGGGAGGACTTCGCGAGGGTTCGCAAGGGGGTTCCTTTCAGAGCGAGAGCGGTTGCGGAGGGGGCGGGGCGGTCCGGGGAGTGCGTCGGGCCGCCCCTCCCCTCACGTGGGGGAGACGGTCTAGGCCTCGACCCAGAACCAGTAGTCGACTGCACCGGTCGAGACCGTCTGGCCGGTGGCGGCGTCGACGCCTTCGGCTTCGACGGTGAACTTGTAGAGACCGGACTTCGTAAAGCCCCAGTTCAGGTGGCCGTGGTCGCCCGCGGCCACATCCCAGCTCCCGGCGCCTTCGTCGGAGTCGAACAGGACGTTGGGGGTGCCGAAGTCGTCCACCTGGTACAAGGCGACGCCGCCGCGGCCCTCCACGTCGAGGACGGTGAACTCGACGGTGTCGCCGACGAGGTCGCCCGCGGCGATCTCCTCGGCGCCGTAACCGGCGAAGAGCAGGCCGTCGACCTCGGTGTCGGGAAGGATCCAAGCCGTCGAACCGGCCGCACCGAGGAACTCGTATCCGGCCGCGAGCTTGGTCTTGGCCTCGTTGTCGGCCTTGAGGAGCACTTCGTTCGGGGCGTACTCGGTGGCGCTCTCCTCGTCGTGGACGTGGAGGTCGAGGGCCCCGTCCTCGTAGGCCAGGCCGAACACGTCGACGTGGCCCTGGTCGAGGAGCGCGTAGGTCCCGGTGGTCTCGGCGGCCGCCGGGGCGGCGGTGGCGGCGAGGACGGCGACGGCGGCTGCCGCGACGGCGGAGTACTTCGCAATGGTGCGCAAAGCGGGGTTCCTTTCGGGTTGTCTAAATTGCAGTGAACGTGACGAGTGCGGTGTAGGTCCCGGACTCGATGTCGGTGGGCAGGTCCAGCTGGAGGTCGGCGCCGAGCACGCAGGTGCCCTTGCCGGCTCCGGCCGCGGCGGCGGCGAGTGCCTGCGAGGTGGCGAGGCCGGGGCCGCCGTCGAGTTCGCCTTGCACGGCGGACCCGGGCGTGACCTGCTGGTTGTCGCCGGTGGAGACGACGCCGGGGAGCCAGCCGAGGTGCGAGCTGCTGAATCCGCCTGCGTCGCTGGAGAACTGCGAGACCTGCGCGGCGGCGTTCCAGCCGGGGTCGGCCGAGCGGGTGTCGGTGACGGTGACCGGGCGGAGCTCGCCTTCGGTGGTCCAGCGGGTGGCGGTGCTGTTGAGCGTCATGGCGGGGAGGACCACGTCGCGGTCGTTCGGGTCGACGCTGATGACCAGGCCGCCCGCATCGGTGTCCACAGTCGCGGTGATGGTCTGCGTGTTCTCGAGCTCGGGATCCGGGTCGGGATCCGGGTCGGGGTCCGGGTCGGGATCGGGGTCGCCGTCCGGCCATTCGCCGACCACGAAGACGAACTCCTCGGCGTCGGAGGCGATGGCGGTGCCGTCGGCGAGCGTCGTCCGCGCCTGCCAGGTGAGCGTGTAGACACCCGGTTCGCTGAAGAACCAGTTCGCGTGGGCGTGCGTGTCGGCGGTGGTGGCGATGGTGTCGGGCAAGCCGTCGGCCGTGTCGGCGAAGATCAGGTTCTCGGCCCACGGCCCCTCGGCCGGCAGGAACATCAGGAGGTCGCCCGGGCCGCTGAAATCGGTGAACTCGAGGGCGATCTCGTCGTTCAGCAACTCACTGCTGGCGACATCGGTGTCCCACCCGGCGAACAGCACTCCCGGCGTGTCGAATTCGGGCAGCCACCAGACCGTGTCCCCGGCGGTGTACCGGTCCCCCAGGCCCCAGAGGTCGATCTGCTCCTGCGTCAGCTCCAGCTCCGTCTCGGGGACGACGTGGAAGGCCACGTCGTCGGGGTCCCGGCGGGTCTCCTCCTCGTCGTGGAGGGCGGTGCCGTCCTTGACATCGAGGTTGAGGACGCCGCTCTCCATGGTCACCCCGAAGACGTCGACGTGGCCGCGGTCCAGGACCAGCCGGTCGTCGAGGCCGGGCGTGCCCGGGTCGGGGTCGGGGTCCGGGTCGGGATCGGGGTCGCCGCCCGGGAGCTCGCCGACGACCCACTGGTAGTCGTACTTCTGCGAGGCGATCGGGGTGCCGTCCGGGAGGGTCCCGCTCACGTTCCACGTGAGCGTGTACTCCCCCTCGGCGGTGAATCCCCACGCCGCGTGGACGTGGGAGTTGATGTTCACGTTGATCGAGTCCGGCAGGCCGTCGCGGGAGTTGAAGTGGACGGTGGAGCCGCCGAGGGTTCCCGGGCTCCACATGACGAGTTCGCCGGGGCCTTCGACGCCCGCCAGGGTCAGCTGGATCCTGTCGTCGCGCAGCTCGCCGGCCTTCAGCGGCTCAGTGCTCCAACCCGGCCACAGCAGGCCGTGGTCCTGGTGGATCGGCAGCAGCCACATCGGGTCGCCGGCCTCGCCGAGGAAGTCGAAGCCCGCGGGAATGGGCATCTCGGCGTGCGGCAGCACCTGGAAGAGGACGTCGTCCGGGTGGCGGTAGGCGACCTGCTCACCGGTGTCGTCCTTGACCCGCAGCTTGAGTTCACCGCCGTCCATGTACGCCTGCATGGCGTCGGTGTGGCCGACCGAGAGGACGGTGCGGTCGTCGGGCTGAGCCGATGCCGGTGGTGCCGCCAGCGCGGTGAGGAGGAGCGCGGCGGCGAGGGCTCCGGCCCGCGGCAGCGCTGAGGTCAGGGTCATCGGGGTCCTTCAGGGTCGGGGGAGGGATCGAGGGAGGCTTGATCATGGTAACGGAAATCATTACCAATATGAAGTCCACAGAGATCCCTGGTTCCGGTGACCTTGAATACCAAGCAGATGCGCATATGTCGACCCGCGCATCGCCCGACGACGAAGGCGGCGGGCCCTTCGGCCCGCCGCCTTGGCGTTTCGTCAGCTCCCGCCGGTTACGGGAGCCTCGTCAGCTCGATCATCGCCGACGCGTAGTCGGCCGGATCGAGGCCCGCGTCGAGGCCGTGCGCGGCGAGGATCGCGCCGTGGTGGACGCGGCCGGTGCGCTCGTCGCGGTAGCGGGCGTCGGGGTCGAGCCCGTGGAGCTTGAGCAGCGGGTCCGGGTAGCCGAACGACCGGGCCCTGCGCCACACCAGGACCACGGTCCGGTCGCCGCGGTCGTACTGGACGCCGGTGACCGCTCCGGCCCGCAGCGGGTGCCGGCGGCCCAGCTGCACGGCCTCGCGGATCCGCTTGTAGTCGGCCACCAGCTCGGCGCCGCGGGCCTGGTCCTCGTCGCTCCAGATCCGCAGGTCCCCGCCGACGGCGAGCACCCCGGCCATCGCGACGTGGAAGCGGAAGTCGAGCGGCACCTCCCTGCGCGTCAACGGGTTCGGCGAGTCGGTGACCCACGCGCCCATGACCCTTGCGGGGTAGACCTGCGCGAAGCCGTCCTGGATCGCGATCCGGTCCACCGCGTCGGTGTTGTCCGAGGTCCACACCTGGTCGGTGCGGCGCAGGATGCCGAAGTCGACCCGGCCGCCGCCGGAGGAGCACGACTCGATGCGCAGGTTCGGGTGGTCGGCGCGGAGCCGGTCGAGGATCGCGTAGAGGTTGCGGGTGTGGTCGAACCAGAGCCGGTCGGGGTCGTCCGAGTCCGGCCAGCCGGCCTCGGTGAAGGGCCGGTTCATGTCCCACTTGACGAAGTCGATCGCGTTCTCGCTCAGCAGCTCGTCGAGGCGGGCGTGAAGGTAGTCGGCGACGTCGGGGCGGGCCAGGTTGAGCACCAGCTGCTGGCGCGCCTCGGTGCGGCGCCGGTGCGGCTGGTGGTAGACCCAGTCGGGGTGGGCCCGGTACAGGTCGGAGTCGGGATTGACCATCTCCGGTTCGACCCAGATGCCGAACCGCATGCCGCACCCGTGGACGTGCTTGATCAAGGGCCCCAGGCCGTCCGGGAAGCGCTCGGGGTTCGGGGTCCAGTCGCCGAGCCCGGCCCGGTCGTTGACGCGCGCGCCGAACCAGCCGTCGTCCATGACGAACAGCTCGCAGCCCATGGCCGCGGCCCGGTCGGCCAGCCGCATCTGGTCCTCGGCGGTGAAGTCGAACTCCGTGGCCTCCCAGGAGTTGTAGAGGACCGGCCGGACCTCGTCGGGGTGCGGGAGGACGTGTGCGAGCGCGTAGTCGTGCCAAGCGCTCGCAGCCGACGCGAAGCCTCCCGTGGTGTGGAGTCCGGCCGCGATCGGGGTCTCGAGCGTCTCGCCGCCGCCCAGGCGGATCGCGATCGGGTCGTGGCCGAAGCCGGCGGAGACGACGACGCTGCCCGTCGGTCCCTTCTCGACGGTGATGCGCCAGGTCCCGCTCCACGCGAGCGCGGTCGACCAGACCGGGCCCGAGGTCTCGGTGGCCTCGCCGTCGTCGATGGCGACCCACGGGTTCGCCTGGTGGCTCGTGATCCCGCGCCGGGAGCCGATCACGGTCTCGCCGTACGGGATCGTGGTGCGGGTGAGCTGCGTTTCGGCGCCCCACTCGCCGTGGAGCTGGCTCAGGCGCGGGGTGTCGAGGCCGGGCACGACCCAGGTCGCCGAGTCGGCGCGGACGACCTCGATCGGCTCGATGCCGGTGTTGCGCAACGCGAGGGTGCGCTCGATGACGTCGGAGCCGGGGTGGCTGCGGTAGCGCGTGCGCACTTCGAGCGGGTAGTGCCGGTCGGTGAAGACGAAGGTGAGGTCGCCGTCCCCTTCGATCGCCTCGGCGAAGACGAGTTCGAGGTCCCGCGTGCCGTCGCTGAAGCGCACCTGGAGGCCGTTGTGGCCGTACTGGAACGCCGATCCCGCACCGAGGTCGAAGCGGGGCTCGCGGCCGACGACCGGCCGGAACGGGGACGCCGGCAGGTCGAGGAGGGCCAGCGCCTGCTCCGGACTCAGCTTTGGCCCCCAGTGGAGGCCGCGGAGCCGGTCGTGTTCGTCCACGGCCACGACATAGCTGGTGTTCGGCGTGTCGATGGCCCAGAGACGGGAGTCGTGCATTGCAGCCCTTTCGGTTGTCGTCAGTGGTGCGGAGGCCCGGAGGTCTCCCGGACGATGAGTTCGGGTGACCGCCAGGACGGGCGGGGCTCGGGCCCGCCTTCGAGCTTGTGTCGCAGCAGTTCGAAGGCGCTGCGGCCGACGCCGCGGAAATCGAGGTCCACAGTGGTCAGACCGGGGACATGGTAGGCGGCCATCGGGCTGTCGTCGCAGCCGATGACGCTGAGATCGCCGGGGATGCTGCGCCCGGCGCGGTGGGCGGCGTGGAGGACGCCGAACGCGAGGTCGTCGTTGCCGCACATGATCGCGGTGACCCCGGTGTCGGCGACGAGTCCGGACGCGGCCTCCGCCGCCGACCCGATCGTCCAGCCCGACTGGACCACTTCGGGCGGTTCGATCCCCGCCTCGGCCAGCGCCTCGGCCCAGCCGTCCTGGCGGCGCGCCTTGCCCGGCATCGCGAGGTAGTGCACTGTCCTGTGGCCCATGGACAAGAGGTACTTCGTCGCCCGCTTGGCGACGACGCGGTCGTCGAGCGGGACGAGCCAGTCGGCGGCACCGGGTTCGCCGGCGAGCTGGTCGTCGCCGGTGGCGACCACCGCGCCCGGCTGGGCCTTCCTGAGGATGCGCCGGGTCTGCGTGGTGGTCTCGTCGTGGGCTATGACGATCGCGGGGGCGCCGTCGTGCGAGAGGCGGCCGAGGATGTCGCCCTCGGTGTACGCCTGCTCGGGATCGAGCACGGAGATGAGCACGGTGAACCCGGCCGCGCTGGCGGCGTCCTCGATGCCGCGGAGGGTCTCCGCCGTGCCGTACAGGGAGGTGTCGAAGGTGAAGACGGTGACCGACCGCACGGCGCCGCCGGCGAGGGTGCGGGCCGACCGGTTGGGCCGGTAGCCCAGCTCGGCGATCGCGGCCTTGACCCTGGCCCTGGTGGCGTCGGCGACCATCGGGGCGTCGTTGATGACGCGCGAGACGGTCTGGTGCGACACCCCCGCCCGCTTCGCGACGTCGAAGATGCTCACGGGTCGGGGTCCGGCGGCGCTCATGCTGTCGGTTGCCTTTCGGTTCGGGTGCGGCTATTCGGCGTTGGCGATCGCGACGACCGCCTCGGCCGCCTCCTGGGCGTCCTTCTGCCCCAGCCAGACCTGATTGAACTCGTCCATTGCGGCCGTGCCGAAGGCGGCGTCGTTCATCGAGAGCGGGTAGCCGGTGGTGGTGCCTTCGGCGGCGGTCTGGAAGCCCGTGACGTCGATGCCCTCCCCGGCCCAGTAGTCGGCGAAGCCCTGGTTGAGGGAGCTGATCCCGGGCCACACCGAGCCCATGCCCGTGCTGATGGACTGGGCCTCTTCGGAACCGAGGAACTTGACGAGTTCCCAGGCCTCGTCGGGGTGATCGGTGCCGGCGTAGATCGCGTTGGAGAGGCCGTTGATGACGGTGCCGGAGCCGACCGGACCGGACGGGTTGTCGGCGACCGCCCATGAGCCGGGCTCGAGGCCGTCGCGGTAGAAGCTGAGCATCCACGAGCCGTCGAGGGTGGTGGCCGCCTGGCCGGGGACCACGTAGTCGCCGGGGACGCCGCCGTTCGGCTGGTTGGTGGACTCGGCGGGCACGGCGACGTGCCACTTGTTGTAGAGGTCCGCAGTGAACTGGATGGCCTCGACGCACTCGGGGGCGTCGATGGCGTAGTCGCCCCAGGGTTCGGTCTGAAGGGAGCAGCCGTTCTGGACCGCGTAGTTCCACCAGTCGGTCTGGCCGGTGTTCGAGGACATCGCGGTGCCGTACTGGACCACGTTCTCGGGGTCGAAGTCCGGGCTCAGCGCGTTGTTGCCGTTCGCGTCGACGGTGAGCTTCTGCAGGAACTCGACGTAGGTGCCGCCGTCGACGGGGTTCCATTCGAGGTCGTTCACCGTGGCCGGGTCGATCCCGGCGGCTTCGAGGGCGTCGAGGCGGTAGACGAGGGCGATGGAGTCCCAGTCCTTCGGGAGGCCGTACTGCTCGCCTTCGTACTGCCAGGATTCGTAGAGGTTCTCGGGGTAGATCGCGGGGTCGACGCCGTCGTCCTCGATGTCGTCGGTGATCGGCAGGAGGACGCCGTTGGCGGCGTAGGTCGGGAAGCGCGAGACGTGGTTCCAGAACACGTCCGGGGCCTCTTCGGCCGCGAAGCGGCTGTCGAGCCCGGCCCAGTAGTCCTCCCAGGGGTTCTGCTCGAGCTCGACCTCGATGTCGGGGTGCTCCTCGTTGAAGGCCTCGATCATCGCTTCGAGCGCGGGCCGCTGGTTGTCGTCCCAGAAGGCGTAGCGCAGCGTCACCGGTCCCCCGTCGTCGCCGCTGCAGGCGGCGAGTGCGGCGGGGAGGGCGAGCGCGAGGGCGGCGAGGGCCGCGGTGCGCGTCTTGTACATGCCGTTTCCTTTCGTCGTTGGAAGGTCGGGGCGTCACTTCATGCCGGAGAGGGCGATGGAGCGGACGATGTGGCGCTGGAACACCAGGAAGACGGCGACCAGCGGGAGGAGTGCCATGGTGGAGGCGGCCAGGATGAGGTGGTACTCCTGGTTGAACTGGGACTGCATCTGCGCGATGCCGCGCGTGATCACCCGGGTGGACTCCGAGTGCGTGATGATGAGCGGCCACAGCAGGTTGTTCCAGGTGTTGACGAAGCTGATGATCGCGAGCGTGCCGAGGATCGGTTTCGCCATCGGGATCATGACGCGCCACAGGATGGTGAACGTCCCGGCCCCGTCGATGCGGGCCGCGTCCTCGATGGAGGACGGGATGGTCTTGAAGTACTGGCGCACCAGGAACACCCCGTAGGGCATGAGGAACCCGAACACGAACGGCATGATCAGGCCCACGTGCGTGTCGACCAGGCCGAGCTCGCGCACGATGATGAAGGTGGGCACGAGGGTCACGATCTGCGGCACCATGAGGGTCGCGATGTAGGCCCAGAACAGCTGGTCGCGGCCCGGGAAGTCGAGGCGCGCGAAGGCGTACGCGGCGAGCGTGGAGAACACGAGCTGGCCGATGGTGACCGCCACGGCCACGATCACCGAGTTCACGACGAAGGTCGCGAAGTCGTACCGGCTCCAGACCTCCCCGAAGTTCGAGAAGATCGGGTTCGCCGGGAGCGCCCACGGCTCGGAGGTCAGGATCTCCTGTTTGGACTTGAACGCGGCGTTCAGCGTCAGCAGGTACGGGCCCACCGAGACCAGCGCGCCCATGATGAGCACCAGGTAGAGCGGGATCTTCTTCATGGTCGGCCCCTAACTGAAGTCGTAGGTGGTGCGCTTGCGGAAGAGCGCGGCCTGCGCCAGGGTGATGAGCGCGATGATCGCGAACAGGACCACCGCGAGCATGGACGCGTAGCCGGCGTTGCGCTGCGTGAACGACTCCAGGTAGATCTGGTAGTTCAGCGTCGCGGTCGACCCGGCCGGGCCGCCGGCGGTCATCACGTGGATGGTGTCGAAGACCTGGAACGAGCCGATCACGCTGGTGATGAGCACGAACAGCATCGCCGGGCGCAGCAGCGGCAGCGTGATCGCGAAGAACCGGTACAGCGGCGAGGCGCCGTCCACATCGGCCGCTTCGTAGAGCTGGGCCGGGATCGCCTGCAGCCCGGCGAGGAAGAACAGCATCGTGTACCCGGTGTACTGCCAGACGTTCACCGAGGCGATCACCGGCATGGCCCAGCTGGAGTCGGTGAGCCAGGCCGCGCCGTCGACCCCGAACAGGTCGAGGAAGCGGTTCAGGGCCCCGTACTGCGGGTCGAACACCCACCGCCAGATCACGCCGAGCGCGACCGGCATCGCCATCCACGGCAGCACGTACAGCACGCGGAACGTGTTGCGGGCCTTGATCTTCGAATTGAGCGCCAGCGCCAGGAGCAGGGCCAGCACGGTCTGGGCGGGGATGTTGAGCAGCACGTAGTAGAAGGTGTTGCCGATCGACTTGAGGGCCCGCTCGTCCCCCGCCAGCTCGCGGTAGTTCTCGAGGCCGATGAACTCGGGGTCGGACAGGAGGTTCCAGTCGTAGAAGCTCAGGACGACGACGATCACGATCGGCGCGATCAGGAACACCGCGAAGCCGAGGATGCTCGGCGCGAGCATCGCGTAGGCCTCGAAGGCCGCGCGCGACCGCCTGCCCTGCCTGCGGGGCGGGGGTTCGGTGTCGGGAGGGTTGGGCATGGCACCTCGCTCGTCACGTAGGGGTCCGGATGCGAGCAAATGTTAGCGCTCACGGTTGATGTACGTCAATATCTCAATCGAAATTGATGGTAATTCCGTGAGCGCTCACAAGTTGAGCGGGGTACGACCCGGGCCGCCGGGGCTGCGAAGTCCGGCCCCGGGTCGTCCGCCCGTGGACGAGCTCCTGCGGGCTGACGCCTACTCGAGCAGCTCTGCGTCGTGCTGCTCGAAGAGCCGGCGCATCGCCTCGGGACTGCGGTCGGCCGCCGCGTGGATGGCGTTGATCAGCGCATTCGTCTTGGCGCCCATGACCAGGAGATACCGTGCCGGTTCCGGGCGGGGATTCCAGAACGTGTGCGCGAGGCCGCCCGGGACGATCGCGGCACCGCCCGCGGGGACCTCGACCTCCTCCTCGCCGATCCGCACGGCGAGCGTCCCTTCGAGCACGTACCACGCCTCGTCGTCGCCGTGGCGGTGCAGCGGCGCCTGGTACACGCGCGAGCCGTCCGGGGAGCCCTCGGCCTCCCACTCGGCGAGCACGAGGTCGGCGCCGGGCGGCGCGAGCGTCTTCCCGCGCAGATGTGGTTCGAACGAGTCCGGTACGGACATGGGCTCCACCTAACGTCGATGCGACCAGCCGGAACCTGCACCATAGCGAACCTGGCCGACACGCCTTGCGGGATGCGCAGACGGACTTCGCGGGGCGGCACGCCCGCGGCAAGCCGGGGGCTCACCGCCCGAGGGGTTCGAGGAGCTGCTCGACCACGTGCTCGGCGATCGCCATGGACGAGGTCGCCGCGGGCGAGGGCGCGTTGCGGACGGCGGTGATGGGGCCGAGGCGGTGGATGCGGAAGTCGTCGACCAGGCCGCCGTCCCGGTCGAGGGCCTGGGCGCGGACCCCGGCGCCGTCGCGTTCGACGTCTTCGAGGCCGATCGCGGGGAAGTACCGCTGCGCGTTCTCCATGTAGGCCCGCTTGGAGACCGAGCCGTAGACCTCGAGGGCGCCCATGCGCCAGTGCCTGGCGGCCATCCGCCAAGCCCCGGGCCAGGCGGCGAGCCGGGCGAGGTGGGCCGGGCTGAGGTCGCGCCACCGGTAGCCCTCGGCGGCGAGGGCGAGGACGGCGTTCGGTCCGATCTCGACGGTCCCGCCGCCAGCGGTGCCGTTGTCGACGCGGCGGGTGAAGTGGACGCCGAGGAACGGGTAGCCGGGCACCGGGACGGGGTAGACGAGGCCTTGCAGAAGTTCGGCTTTCGCGTTCACGACGCGCAGGTACTCGCCGCGGAAGGGCACGATGCGGGGGCCGGGCTCGTCGCCGGCGAGTGCCGCGACGCGGTCGGCCTGGAGTCCGGCGCACAGGACGAGGTGGTCCACGGTGACCGTCTCCTCGCCGGAGGCGACGCGCACGCGGGAGCCGACCGGTTCGATGCGGTCGACCGGGAAGCCAAGGCGCACTTCGCCTCCGGCGGCGGTCACCTCGGCGGCGAAGGCGCGCGCGACGGCGGCGTAGTCGGTGATGGCGCTCCCCGGCGAATGGATCGCGCCGAGCCCGGTCGCGTGCGGTTCGATCTCGCGGAGCTCTTCGGGGCCTACCCGGCGCAGGCCCGGGACGCCGTTCGCGACGGCGCGCCCGTACAGGGCGTCCATGCGCGGCACCTCCTCCTCGCGGACGGCGACGATGAGCTTGCCGCACTCCACATAGGGCAGCGCGTGCTCGGCGCAGTACTCCTTGAGGAGGGCGACGCCGCGGGTGCACAGCCGCGCCTTGAGACTGCCTGGGGCGTAGTAGATCCCGGCGTGCACGACGCCGGAGTTGTGGCTCGTCTGGTGGGCCGCGACGCGGTCCTCCTTCTCGAAGACCACGACCCGGGACCCGGGTCGGCGCTGCGCCAGCTCGCGGGCGACCGCCAGGCCGACGATCCCCGCCCCTACGACACCCAGTACTTCGTCAGCCATGTCGGACCTCCACGATTGCTCTCTGCATTCCCGGAACTCCCATATGTAAACGCCGCCTTCGTGATCGGTGTCGATTCGCTGCGAGGGACCTTACAGCGGCGGACGCCGGAACGGGTTGAGGGCGACCCGGCCCGCACTCCCGCTACAGGGCCGAGAGGACTAGTAGGCCTGCGCCCACGCCCGAGAGCACGAGCGTCGCGATCTCGAACTGCCGCTGGTTCACGCGGTGCACCACCGCGCGGCCGACGAGCGCGCCGACCGCGACGGCCGGGATGAGCAGCGCGGCCATGAGGAGCGTGTGCCAGGAGATGAGGCCGAGACCCACGCTGAACGGGACCTTGAACAGGTTGACCGCGAAGAAGAACCACGCCATCGTGCCGAGGAACCGCAGCTTCGGGAAGCCCGAGAGCATCAGGTAGAGGACCATGACCGGACCCGCCGCGTTCGCCATCATCGTGGTCGCGCCCGCCGCGATCCCCGCGCCCGCGGCGGCGCTGCGGCGGGCGAGGCCGCTGGGCGGCTGCGGCTCCACCGCTCTGGGACGCAGCCGGTTCCACACCTGGATCGCGAGCATCACCAGCAGGATCGCGCCGATGAGCAGCCGCATGAGCGTGTCGTCCACGAACCAGAGCACGACGGCGCCGGCCACGGTGCCGACCACGACCCACGGGGCCAGGCGGGCGAGCACGCGCCACTCCACGTGCCGCGAGTAGAAGCGGATCGCGAAGAGGTCGGCGAGGATCAGTACCGGCAGCAGCGCCCCCGTGGACTCCTTCGCGGGCAGCACCGTGGCGAACAACAGGATCGGCAGCGACCCCATGCCGCTGAAGCCGGTCTTGGCGATGCCCACGAGCACCGCCGCGAGGGCCAGCATGGCCCACGCGGCGGCGCCGTCCGGGAGTGCGGTCACAGCCGGAGCCGGCCGTCCACCCGCTGCGGGACGGCGGCGTCGTCGCGCAGCTCGGGCGGCAGCACCGCCTCAGGCGCGTTCTGCCACGTCATCGGGCGCAGGAAGCGGCGGATCGCGGTGGCGCCCACCGAGGTGTGCAACGTGTTCGTCGAAGGCCACGGGCCGCCGTGGTGCTGCGCCCAGGAGACGAGGACGCCAGTGGGGAACTGGTCGAAGACGAGCCGCCCGGCCAGCGGCCGGACGAGCGCGACGAGCGGTCCCAGGTCCGGGTCCCCTTCGGCAGTGTGCAGGGTCGCGGTGAGCGAGGCCGGCAGGGCGGCGAACGCGCGGCCGAGCTCCGCGGCGTCGCCGTAGCGGACCGCGATCGCACTGGGGCCGAAGCACTCCTCGGCGACGGCGGGCGTGAAATCGGCGGCGTCCACTTCGAGCAGTCGCGGGCTGCCGAAGGAGCCCTCCTGCGGCGCGGCAGGGCCTACCGCGAGTTCCTTCACGCCCGGAGCGGCCGTGTAGGAGGCGGCGATCGCGCGGTAGGAATCGGCGATGCGCGCGTTCAGCAGCGGGTGCGCCGCGGTTTCGGCGATGAGCGCCGCGGCCGCAGCGAGGAGCCGGTCGCCGTCAGTCCCCTTGGGCACGAACACGATGCCGGGCTTGGTGCAGAGCTGCCCGCCCGAACCGGTGATCGAGGCGACGAGCCCGTTCGCGATGGCCTCGGGCCGTTCGGCCGCCGCGGCGGCGGAGACGACGAGCGGGTTGACGCTCGCGAGTTCGCCGTAGAACGGGATCGGCTCGGTGCGGCCGTTGATGATCTCCAGCAGGGCCTTGCCGCCGGTGAGCGAACCGGTGAAGCCGACCGCCTTCACCGCGGGGTCGGCCACCAGGGCCGCGCCGGCCTTCGTGCCGAAGACGATGCCGACGGTGCCCTCCGGCGCGTCCACGTCCGCGCAGGCCTGCGCCAAGGCTGCGAAGGACAACTGCGAGAGACCCAGGTGCGAGTCGTGCGCCTTCACGATGACCGGGTTCCCGGCGGCCAGCGCCGAGACGGTGTCGCCGCCGGGCACGGAGAAGGCGAGCGGGAAGTTCGAGGCGCCGAAGACGGCGACGGGGCCGATCGGCACGAGGAGTCGCCGCAGGTCGGGGCCGGGGCCCATGGGGGTGTCGGCGGCGTGGTCGATGGTGGCTTCGAGGTAGCCGCCGTCTTCGATGACGCCCGCGAAGAACTCGGCCTGGTAGGCGGTGCGGGTGAGTTCGCCGTTGAGGCGGGCTTCGGGGAGTCCGGTCTCGCGCCGGCCGAGGTCGACGATGGCGTCGCGGCGCTCCTCGAGGCGGGCGGCGACGGCCCGGAGGAGGTGGGCGCGGAAGGCGCGGCCGCGGTGTTCGAGTTCCGGGGCGGCGGCCGCTGCGGCGGCGGTGATGCGGCGGACCTCGCCGAGGGGTGTGGGTGCGGCTTCAGTGACGTGGGCGCCGGTGCGCGGGTCGGTGCTGGTGATGTGGTCGGTCATGTCAGGCTCCTAGCTGTTCCTGTTGGGCCGCTTGCGGTTGCGTCCGGACGCTGTAGCCGAGGCGGTGGGAGATGGCGGCGGCGGTCTCGGCGACGAGGGGGCCGAAGGGGTCGCGGGCGGCGTCCATGCGCTCGGTCGGCCCGGCGATGCTGATGGCGGCGGAGACCGTGCCGCTCTGGTCGAACACGGGTGCGCCGAAGCAGGTGCTGCCGGCGTCGAACTCGCCGTGCTCCTCGGCCCAGCCGCGCGTGCGCGCCTCGGCGACGGCTTCGCGGAGGCGGTCGCGGTCTTGGACGGTGGCTTTGGTGAAGGCCTGCATCGGGAGTCGTGCGATGGTCTGCTCGCAGTGCTCGGGTGCGAGGCCCGCGAGGTAGGCCTTGCCGACGGAGGTGGCGTGCAGGGGCCGGCGCGCGCCGAGTTCGGAGCGGACGTGCACGGCCTGGTGGCCGATCTCGCGGAAGACGAACACGATCTCGTCGCCGCTGTGCACGCCGAGGCTGACGGTCTCGCCGGTGCGGTGCGCGAGGTCGCGCAGGATCGGCGGGGCGACGGTGAGGACGTCCATGTTGTGCACGGCGGCCATCGCCATCCGGGCGGCGGCCGGGCCGAGGCGCCACTGGCCGTCGGCGAGGGTCAGGTACTCGGCGGCTTCGAGGCGTTCGACGAGGCGGTAGACGGCGCTGCGGCTCACGCCGACGGCTTCGACGAGTTCGGTGGTGGTCGCCTTGCCGCGCATGGTGAGCACTTCGAGGATCTCCAGGGCTCGGTCGAGTGCGCCCTTCGGCCCCTCGGCGCGGGGCGTCACGCGGCGCCCTCGAACTGCGCAGAGCCGAACCGTTCGGTGGCCTCGGTCCAGGCGCGGGCCTGCTCGCTGAGGCTGAAGCCGAGACCGGGGCGGGCGGGCACGATCATGCGGCCGTCCACCGTGGCGAGGCGCTCGTTGAACAGCGGCTCGAGCCATTCGAAGTGCTCGACCCACGGGTCGTGCTCGTAGGCCGCGGCGAGGTGGAGGTGGATCTCCATGGCGAAGTGGGGGGCCATGCGGACCCGGGCGTGCTCGCCGAGGGCCATGATCTTCAGGAACGGGGTGATGCCGCCGACGCGGGGCGCGTCGGGCTGGATGAAGTCGACGCTGCGGTGCCGGATGAGCTCGGCGTGCTCGGCGGCGCTGGTGAGCATCTCGCCGGTGGCGATGGGAGTGGCGAGTTCGCGGGCGAGGTCGGCGTGGCCTTCGGCGTCGTAGGCGTCCAGGGGCTCTTCGATCCAGGTGAGCTCGAACTCTTCCAGCTTGCGGCCCATGCGGATCGCGGTGCTGCGGCTCCACTGCTGGTTGGCGTCGACCATGAGCGGGAAGTCCGCGCCGAGGTGCTCGCGGACGGCGGCGACGCGGCGCAGGTCGATGCGGGTGTCGGGCTGGCCGACTTTGATCTTGATGCCGCCGATGCCGTTCGCGATGGCCGCGTCGGTGTTCTCGATGATCTCCTCGATGGAGGAGGAGAGGAAGCCGCCGGAGGTGTTGTAGCAGGCCACGGAGTCGCGGTGGGCGCCGAGGAGCTTCGCCAGGGGCAGGCCGGCGCGCTTGGCCTTGAGGTCCCACAGGGCGATGTCGAACGCGGCGATGGCCTGAGTGGACAGGCCACTGCGGCCGACGGAGGCGCCGGCCCACACGAGCTTGGTCCAGATGCGCTGGATGTCGTTGGGGTCCTCGCCGAGGAGCGCGGGGGCGATCTCGCGGGCGTGCGCGTACTGGCCCTTGCCGCCGGCGCGCTTGGAGTAGCCGTAGCCGACGCCTTCGAGTCCGGACTCGGTGCGGATCTCCGCGAACAGGAACGCGATCTCGGTCATCGGCTTCTGGCGGCCGGTCAGGACCTTCGCGTCGCTGATGGCGGTCGTGAGCGGGAGGATCGCGTGCGAGATCCGCACGGAGGCGATGCGGTCGAGGCTCGCTTCGCCGCGCTGGAGGGCGTTGAAGTGGCGTTCGTTGACGGCGCTGGTCTCGGTGGCGCTGGTCTGCTCGATGAAGGTGGATTCACTGGACATGTCGGCTCGCTTTCCGGTGCAGGACAGTCCCATTCATTGGGAATTCATATCGATGAATGGGACGTGACGAGCTTAGGTCAGGCCGCGAGGCGACGCAAGTGGCTCGGTCCGAAACCCATGGGTCCGGGGTACGGGCCGGGTACGGGTTTCGGTGCAAGTCTCGTGCAACCGGCTGCTTCTAGTGTCATCTGCAGGTCGGAACACCTCACCTGGGGCACCCGGCCGCACCTCCCGAACCAGACCTAGAAGTGGAGAACCCCATGGCCTCTCGATCCGAAACACCGAACCTCTCCCGCCGCCGCCTGCTGCAGGCGGCTGCCATCGTCCCCGCGGTGGCGATCCCCACGCTCGCCGTCGCCAGCCCGGCGAACGCGGCGTACCGCGGCACCATCACCCGCGACGAAGTGATGACACGGGCCCGCAACTGGTTCACTGAGGGCGTCCAGTACGACCAGGGCAGCACGTACCCCGACATCGAGGGCACCCACAGGTACCGGACGGACTGCTCGGGCTTCGTCTCGATGGCCTGGCACACCTCCACTCCGGGCCACAGCACCAGGCACATCCCCGAGATCGCGGATCGGATCCAGTGGGACCAGCTCAAGCCCGGCGACGTCCTCAACTCCTACGACAACCACTGCATGCTGTACCACATGTGGGAGTCCCCCGGGTGGATCTGGATCTACGATCTGGCCTCGCCCTCTAGCGACATGCGGCATATCAAGGTGTTCACCGACGACCTGCGGGACCAGAACTACATCCCGCGGCGGTACCGGAACATCCGCGACAACTGACCGGTCACCGGCGGCGGGGCTCCGGCTCCGCCGCCGGTCACGCGCCGCGGGTGCGGCGGAATCCTCATCGCTCAGACATCGCCTAGGCGCGCACGCTCCGCCTCGACCCTGGCGGCCATGGGTGCCGCTCCCGCAGCCCGGTACAACGCGGCGGCCGCGGCGGCGAGCCGCGCGGCCGCCGCGCGGTCTTCGCTTGCGAGGCACCGGGCCTGCGCCGCCAGCGCGTCGGCCTCCAGGACGCCGTATCCGCGCCCGCGCGCGGCCTCGAGGGCGCGCTCCGCATGCCTGCGCGCGGCGGCGACGTCACCCCGGGCCAGCAGCACGTTGGCGGTGCCAATGGTCGCTCGCGTGGCGAGGAACGGGAACTCGTCCGCGATCTCGAGCGTCCTCCCGAACGAGCCATAGGCTGCCGCGAGGTCATCGGCGCCCAGGTGGGCTTCGCCCAATGCGGTCAGCAGCGCCGCCTGCGCGCGCCGGTCCCGGGCGATCACCGCGAGGTCGTACCCCTGCTGGGCCAAGCTCACGGCTGCGTCGCTTTGGCCGCGTTGCGTGTGCAGCAGGCTCAGTTCCTCCAGCGCGGCCAGCTCACCGTTCAGATTGGCGGTGCGACGGTGCCCGTCCAACGCGGCGCGCAGGTGCTCCTCGGCCGCGGACTCCTGCCCGAGTTGGCGGAGCACCATGCCGAGGTTCGAGCGGTTGGCCAGGAGGGATTTCTCGCGCCCCGTCTTCTGGTTGATGCGGAGGGCGGCGCCGAAGTACTCCGCCGCCTCCGCGAGCCGGCCCTGATCGAAGCAGACATAGCCGAGGCCGTTAAGCGTCACCGCGTGCACATGCCCCAGGTCGTCGTCGCTGAGTTCGACCGCGAGGTGGAAGGACCGCTCCGCCTCGGCCAGCCGGCCCTGCTCGGCCAGCACCCAGCCGATGTTGTGCCGCAGGTAGGCGGCCGCCTGTCGCCACCCGCCGGTGTCCGCCGCTCGCGCGCCCTCCGTGTAGACGGCGATCGCCGCTTCGTGGCGCCCGAGCGCCCACATCGCCTGGCCGCGGGTCATGTGCATCGCCGCTTGGGCGCAGGGATCATCGTCCGCGGCGCACAGGCCCGCTTCGGCGGACCGCAGCCATCGGTCGGCATGCCGGTTGATGAGGAAGTAGCCGCGGAGCTGGTCGGCGATCTGCCAGGCGAGGTGGCGGTGCTCCTCGGAGTCCGCCACGCGCTCGATGAGCGCGACCAGCGCCGGTGCCTCCGTGTCGAGCCATGCCGACGCGGCTTCGTGCGTCGCGAACACGGCCTCCCGGTCGTCGCATGTGGACCATCTGACGAGCTGCGGGTACACCCATTCCATCGCCGCCGTCGCGACGCTCAGGTACCAGGCGTAGTAGCGGTCGCGGTCCGCGGCGTACTCCTCGGTGTCGTGCTCGGCGAGCAGCCTGGCCGCGTACAGGCCGAGCAGGTCGTGGCAGCGGAACCGGTCCGGGGAGTACTGGAGGAGCATGTTGGCGTCCAGCAGTTCGCCGAGCATCCGATCCGCTTCGGGCGCATCGACATCGAGCAGTACCGCGGTGGCGTCCAGCGGGAAGTCGTCGCCGGGGTGCAGCGCGCACAGCCGGAACGCGCGCCGCGCGCCCTCGCTGAGATCCTCGTAGCTGAGCTGGAAGCTGACCAGCACGCTGAGCTCGCCGGTGCTCAACTCGGCCAGGCGCCGGCTCTCATCGTGGAGGCGCTTCGCCAGGTCGGCGGCGGACCAGGCGGAGCGGCCCGCCAAGCGCGCTCCCGCGATGCGCAGGGCCAGCGGCAGTTGCCCGCAGGCGGCGCTCAGCTGCCGGGCCGCCTGCGGATCGGCGGCGATCCGCTGCTCCCCGGCGGTGGCGGCGAGCAGGGCGAGGGCGTCCGCCACAGGCAGGGTCGGCAGATCGACGACCGTCGCGCCCACCAGATCAGTGAGTCGTCTGCGGCTGGTCACCAGCACGCCGCACGCGCCGGTGCCGGGCAGCAGCGGCGACACCTGCCGTCCGTCCTTCGCGTTGTCCAGCACCAGCAGCATCCGGCGTTCGGCGAGTTCGCTGCGCAGCAACGCGGCCGCTTCGGCCTCGTCGGCGCCGATCCGTTCGCCCGAGACGCCCAGCGCCCGCAGGAATCTGCCCAGGACCTCCAGAGGGGACAGCGGGGCACCGGAGGCGCCGCGGAGGTCGGCGTACAGCTGTCCGTCCGGAAAGGCCTCCCGCAGGCGCACAGATGCCTCCAGCGCCAACGCGGTCTTGCCGATCCCCGCGGGGCCGTTCACGGCGAGGATCGGCGCGCCGACTCCCGGCCGGTGGCCGCCGAGCGTCGCGACGATCCGGTCCAATGCCGCAGTGCGCCCTACGAAGTCGGGGGGCGGGGCCGGTACCTGCCGGATCACGGCCCGCCGCCGCGGCCCGTTCGCCGCCGCGCTCCAGCGCTGCCGGAGCGCCCCCTGGTGGGCGTCGCGGAGCCGCTCCCCCGGGTCGACGCCGAGCTGGTCCGCGAGCGCGGTGCGCACGCGGTCGAAGGCGGCGAGCGCCTCGGCCTGACGGCCGCTCGCCGACAGGCTCATGACGAGTTCCGTGTGCAGCGGTTCGTGCAGTTCGAACCGGTCGGCCAGCTCGCGCAGGCGCGGGAGCACCTGGTCGGATTCACCCAGACTCCTTGCCGCCGAGGCATAGGCGCAAAGCACCGTGATGTACTCCTCGGTCACGGCCGCCATGAGAGGGCCGTGCCTAAGCGCGTCCACATCGGTCTCGCCGCGCCACAGCCGAACCGCCTCGGCGAGGTGGTCCAGCGCCCGTTCCGGGTCGTGCTCCGCTGCGCCCAGGGAGGCCAGTTCCCGGAACCGCGCCAGGTCCAGCCGACCCGGGCCCGCCTCGAGGCGGTAACCGCCCGCGGCGGTCTGGAGCACCAGTCCCGAATCCGGCCGGAGCAGACGCCGGAGCCTGCCGATGTGGGCGTGCAGGAGGTTCGCGGCCGAGGCCGGGCGCCGCTCACCCCAGAGCAGGTCCATCAGCGCTTCGCGTCCCACCACGTCACCGGCGCTCAGCGCGAGCCGCAGCAGGAGGCACTGCTGCTTGGGCGAGGTCAGCGGCACCGGTATCCCGTTGTGCCACAAGGCGATCGGGCCCAGGACGCTGAGCGTCGCGCCCGCTTCGGTCTCGATGCGATCGGCGTCCGCGGATGCGATCGGGGTCGGCGGGGCGTACACGTCGCCGCCGAGAGCGGCCGCGATGAATCGAGCCCGGTCCTGACTCGACAGCTCCAGGGCGTCGGCGAGGCGGTGCACCGAATCCCGCCGCGGATGGCGGCTGCGTCCCTGCTCGAGGTCGCGGATGGCGGCCAGGCTGACGCTGGAACTCCCGGCCAGGTCCCGCTGGGTCAGGCCGCGGCGTTCACGATGCGCCTTCAGGAGCGGACCGAACCGCGGCTCGGCACCGTCTGCGCTTGCGGGTGAGCCGCGACCGCGCGCTCCCAATGGCTCCGACACGTGACTCACATTACAACAGGACGGCGAGAACGCCTGCCTGCGAAAACCTCGGGCTCGACCGGTGAGCGAGCGCGGCACGGCTCGCCGCTGCTGGTCCGGATGAACGCGTCGCCCCGACGCAGGCGACGGCGTCATCGCGGCCCGCATCGAAGCGGGGTCGTTGCGCCCGAAGCACGGGCCCTAGGTGAGGCGGTCGACGTCGGCGTCGATGTCGCCCACCGCGGGCTCGCCCGCGGTCTCGTACTCGAGTTTGACCGTGCCGTTCGCGAAGACGCGCGACTCGGTCAGGCGCAGTGCGGTCGGCACCGCGCCGTCGGCGAACACGCGCTTGCCCTGCGCGAGGACGAGCGGGTAGACCCACAGGTTGAGGTGGTCGACGAGGCCGAGCCGCAGCAGCGACTGGACCAGGTCGAGGCTGCCGATGACGTGGACGTGGCCGAAGCGGGCCTTGAGGTCCGTGACGGCCTCGGCCAGGTCGCCTTCCAGGAGGCTCGCGGTGTCCCAGCCCAGCGGCGGCTCGAGCGTGCGGGAGGCGACGAACTTCGGGACGCGGTTGATGAGCGCGGTGAAGTCGAACTCCGCGGGGGCCGTGGGCCAGTAGGCCGCGAAGATGTCGTAGGTGCGGCGCCCGAGCAGGAGCGCGTCCATGCCCTTGGCCTGCTCGAAGATGAAGTGCTCCTCATCGCGGTCGATGAGCGGCGCCTGCCAGCCGCCGTACGCGAAACCGCCTTCGGGGTCCTCCTCCGGCCCGCCGGGGGCCTGGGCCACGCCGTCGATCGACATGAACTCGGTGACGATGAGCTTGCCCATCTGCTGCTCCTCTGCTCGGTGGTCCTCAGGTATACCGACGACGCTACGGGCCGAAACTCATCGCGAGGGCGGCATCGGAACGACACGCGAGCCCGAGATCGCGAGCCGGGCCGGAGACTCGTGGTCTCCGGCCCGGGGGTGTTGCGGTGTCGGGTTAATGGCCGCGCGGGAGCTGCGCGTGCACGTTGACGTAGCGGGGGCGGTACAGGCGGGCGTCCGTGTAGTGGTCGGAGCCCTGGAAGCTGTTCACGTTGTAGGTGATGACGAGGGTGTCGCGGTCGCCGAGGTTCGGGTGGGCCTTCGCGTTGTAGGTGAAGACGTTCCCGCCGGTCTCCGGGGTCGTGTACAGCTCGGTCTTGCCGGTGTAGGGGCCGGTGATCGACGCGCTGCGGTACATCACGATCTTGGCGCTGAGCGGTTCGGTCGCGTCACCGGTGACGAGCGTGAACCTGCCCTGGTAGCGGAAGACGCTGAACTCGTTGGAGACGCCTTCGAGGATGCGGCTGGACGCGGCCGGGTCGCCGCCCCACTCCCCCGCGTTGAAGTACTCCCAGTCCGCGGTGGTCAGCGAACCGGAGGGGACGCGGGCGAGGTGGGCGTACTTCTGGGCCTGGTTGTCCTCGACGCCGAAGACGTAGGTGTAGCCGGCCGCGGGGTCCTCGTAGATCGCCGAACCCCAGTTGATCGTGGAGTCGGGCAGGTCGGTGACCGAGACCAGGCTCATGTCGGCGGGGTCGAGGGTGGCGACGGCGTTGCCGGTGAACTTGAAGTCGAAGACGCCGGTGCCGGTCTTGATGAACTCGAGCAGCATGACGCGGAGCATGCCGTTCTCGACCGTGGCGTCCCCGAACCAGTACCAGCGCTGCGTCTCGTCCGCGCCCGCGACCTTGACGAGGGATTCGGGGGCGGCCTCCGTGCCGCCCGTGTAGGTGGTGAGCTCGCCGTCGTCGTCCACGATGATCGAGTTGTGGAGGAACGGCGAGTCGGCGGGCCGGCCGCCGTTCTCGTCGACCTCGCCCATGAACGTGTCGGAGTAGATCCACGCGGTCGAGCCGTCCGGCAGGTCGACGCTGTACGCGGAGTCGGCGCCGGTCCAGCGCCCGGCGGTGTCGGCGTAGGTGCCGAAGCGCTCGGTGAGTTCGGTGTTGATCTCGGTGGAGATGCTCGCGGGGCAGGCGATCGGTGCTGCGGTTGCGGCGGTGAGGGGTATGACGGCGGTCGCCAGTCCGGCGGCCACCGCGAGGGTGAGTGGTCTGCGGGTCATGGTCTGCTCCTTTGCAGGTTCATCGACGTGGAGGGGGATCGCTAAGGCGTGCTCGGCGAGGACGCGGTCGGCGAAGCGCTCGCCGATGAGGCGCTGCACGTCCGGGCCGGGGTGCAGGTTGTCCGGCAGCGGCATCGCGGCGGCGTCGGCCTCGCCGTAGAGCGCGAGGCCGTCGAGGTAGTGGAGCCGCCGGTCGCCGTCGGCGCGGCGGCGCTCCACGACGGCGGCGAGTTCGGCGCGGACGACGCGCAGCGAGAGCTTGCCGGCCGCGGTGTCGGCCTCGCTGCCGGCCGCGATCGACCACTCCTCGCTCCGGTCCGGATCCTGGATGGTCGGTCCGGCCGCGGTCTCGACCGGCTCGCACCAGATCGGCGAGACGAGCACGATCGGCGTGTCCGGGTGGCCGTCGCGGATCGTGTCGAGGAAGCCGTCGACCGCGGGGCGGAACCCGCGCACCCGCATGACGTCGCCGCAGACGAGGTTGATGCCGATCTTCAGGCTGATGAGGTCGGCGGCCGTGTCGCGCATCGTCCTGGCGGTGAACGGGTCGAGCATCGCGTTGCCGCTGAACGCGAGGTTCGTCAGGGCCGCACCGGCTTTGAGCGCGGCGACCGCCGGCCAGGTGCCCGTGGTGGTCGCGGCCCGGTAGCCGTGGCTGATCGAGCTGCCGTGGTGCACCCAGCGGAGCGCGCCGTCGTCGGGTGCGGCGGTGACCGGGGCGTCGGCGCGCAGCGCGAGCAGCTCGACGTGGTCGTAGTACGGGAGCCACAGTTCCAGGTCGCGCTCGGCGCCGGTGCTCAGTCCGCCGAAGTGCACGGTCGCGTCAGGACCCGGGATGATCGCGCCGTCCGGCCGCTCGAACGTGAACACGAAGCGGGAGCCGACCGGCGCCTCGGCGGTCGCGACGACCGCGCCGCGCTCGGTCAGCTCGTAGACGCTCGGCGGCATGGTCGATTCGGCGTCGGCGGCGATCCGCCGGGCCTGGACGTCGAGCTCGATCACGTCTGCGGCCGTGCGGATCGCGAGCCGCACCCCGGCGCTCTCGGCGCTCGTCTGCACCATGAAGCGGTCCGGGATCTGCCGCCGCGCCCACTGCGGCAGGCGGTGCGGGACCAGGCCGCGCTCAGTGGCCTCGACGTCGACCGCGCCGCGGACCATCGAGGGGTGGATGTCGAAGGGCTGCAACGTCATACGGCATCGGTGACGGTGCCGTCGGCGACAGTGCCGTCTGCAAAAATGTCCACCAGCCGGTCCCCGAGGCGGAGGCCGCGCAGGACCGCGTCCGGATCGAGGTCGGCGATGCAGCCGTGCGACGTGTCGAGACCGGCGGACCCGAGCCGCGGGTCGACGCCGAAGAACGACTCGATCACCAGGGCCACATACGCTCCGGCCGAGGAGCACGCCCAGTCGATGATGTACGGCAGCTGCGGCGGGGCCTTGCGCGCGCCGCCGTTCACGGGCGGCACGGCCTCCTCGGTGAAGTGCGCCTGGCCGGGCGGGCCCTGGTTCGCCGAGCGCGCCAGGCCCGGCAGCCAGTCGATGGCGACCTCGGGCGCGCCGAGCGCGACGAGGGAGCGCGCCGCGTCGGCCGGCCAGGCCGGGTACGCGCCGTTCCACTGGTGGTCGGGGCGGGGGCTGAAGCTCGCATCGGGGTCCCATGGGGACAGTGAGCGGAGCCAGGCCTCTGTCTGGAGTTCGCGCTGGTAGAACGCGACCATCTCGCGGCGCGTCGACTCGTCGATGTCGGCGGCGATCGTGGTGCCGACGACGCTGAAGTCGTACACGTGGCGCACCGGCACGCGGGTGCCGTCCGGCTGGCGGGCCGCGAAGTGGCCCGTGCCCGGCAGGTAGAGGTCGGCGACGGCTTTGACGAGCGCGTCCGCCTCCGCGGCCAGGGCGGCGGCGCCGTCCGTGTCGCCCTCGGCGGCAAGGATGTCCGCGACCGTGCGCAGGTTCCACACGTTCGCCGCATTGAGGCCGGCGACCTCGTGCGTGTAGGAGCTCACGCATTCGAGGAGGTTGTCGATCTCGCCGTAGTCGGCGAGCGGGCCCGTGCCGCGCAGCGACTGCCAGGCCAGCGCCCAGTCGCGCAGGTGCTCGCGGACGGGGCGGTCGCCGTGGGTCTCGTCGAGGAGGCCGGTGTCGCGGGTGAACCGCAGGTAGTCGTGCACGAGCCGGGTCATGGCGTAGTCGTTGACCGAGTACCAGCGGCCGACGGGCCCGCCGGTGAGCGAGGAGGTGCCGAAGTGGGTGTGGATGTCAGACGCGATCCAGTGCCGCAGCTGGGCCTTCATCGGCTCGGGGTCGAGGAGGGCGTGCGTGATGGAGCTGAGGCTGTAGTCCCAGATGAAGGTGGTGGTGGCCCAGTAGTTGGGCATGAGGGTGTCGTAGCTGCGGCCGAGCATGTTGCCCGCGAAGTCCCGCCGGAACCAAATGGTGCCGAGCGCGCCCCACCAGTAGAGGCGGCGCAGCGCGTCGGAGCTGGTCTCCAATGTGGGCAGATGGCCGGAGAACTCCGTGTTGCCGGGGGTGAACGCGGCCTCGAGTTGCCGGTTCCAGAAGGACTCGGCGTCCTGGATCCGGCCGGGGACGTCGGCGGCGACTCGTGCGAAGGCCGCGTGGGCGGCGTCCTCAGTGGTGCCGATGGCGTGGACGTAGCCGAAGCGGGCGGTCGCGCCGGGGGCGAGGTCGAGGTGCACGGTGACCTCGCCGCCGCGTTCGATGCCGCCGATGCCGACCTCGTGCTCGCCGGCCATCGGGGCGATGCCGGAGAGGCGGACTTCGGCTGCGGTGTCGACGCCTTGGACGCTCCAGGCGGTGCCGTCCCGGTTGGCGAAGGCCAGGCGGGATGCGCCGGGGGCGGCGCGGTTGCGCTCCTCCGGGGTGACCGCGTCGAGCCAGGCGGTTTCGGACTGGGCGACGCCGGCGGCGAGGGTGAGCGTGACCGGCACGGTCCGGGCCCGGTCGCCGGTGTTGGTGACGCTGATGTCAATCGCGACGGCGGTTTCGCCTGGGGCACACACGGTCAGTGTGGTGAGTTCGAGGCCGGGCAGGGTGGCGCTGCGGCGGACGCGGTCGGGGCGCCACTCGTGGGTGATGGCGGCCCCGTAGGACTCGACCAGGCGCCCGTCGACGAAGCACGCGGCGGTGCGGGTGAGGCCCTGCGAGACCGGCGGGAAGGTGACGGCGCTGATGGCGGTGAGGTCGTGGTCGACCCTGGCGGTGCCGAGGAAGTTGGTGAGGCCGCTCGGCGCGATCATGTCGTCGTAGTGGTGCGTGACCGGGTCGGCCGCGAGGTCGTCGACGCTGGGAATGAGGCGCATGGGGACTCCTAGTACTGCCCGAGGGCGAGGCCGCGGGCGAAGAACTTCTGCGTGAAGAGGAAGAGAACCACTGTGGGCAGTGAGGCGAGCAGGCCGCCTGCGAGCACCGTGGACATCTGCGCGCCGCCGTAGGTGCTCTGCATGCCGGCGAGGCTGGTCACGATGGGCCGCACGGTGTCGGACTGGCTGAGGACCAGGCCGAGCAGGAAGTCGTTCCAGATGAACGTCGCCTGGAGGATGAAGACCGCCACGAGCGCGCTCGAGGCCATCGGGAGGTAGACGCGGGCGAAGATGCGCCAGGTCGTCGCCCCGTCGAGCACGGCCGCCTCGAAGACGCTGTGCGCGATGCCGGTGAAGAAGTTGCGCATCACGAACGCCGAGAACGGGATCGAGATGGCCGTGTAGACGATGATCATGCCGAGCCGGGAGTCGAACAGGCCCACCCGCGAGTAGGCGTCGAACAGCGGCAGCAGGATCATCTGGATCGGGAACACGGTGCCGCCGAAGATGACGACGAACCAGGCGAAGCCGTGCCGCAGCCGGAGCGCGACGATCGCGAACCCGGCGGCGGCCCCGACCACGACGGCGATCGCGGGCGAGACGACCGCGTAGAGCAGGGTGCTCGCCGCGCTCTCGGCGAGCCCGGAGAGGCGCACCGCCTCGGCGATGTTCGCGAACAGCGAGAAGTCGGTGGGAATCCAGGACTCCTTGGTGGTGAACGACTCCGGCGACTTCGCGGCGTTGACCAGGAGCAGGTACACCGGCAGGAGCCAGAGCGCGCCGAGGACGGCCAGGACGGCGGTGCGGATGATGCGTGCGGTGCTTTTGAACGGCATGTCAGACCCCGTGCTTGCTGGAGAGCTGCTGGCGCAGGTAGAGGATCGAGGCCGCGAGCGTGACGACGGTGAGGAACACGGCGATCGCGGAGCCGAGGCCGTATTCGCTGTTCACGAAGGTCTCCTTGTACATCGTGAGGGCGAGCGTCTCGGAGGCCCGGCCGGGCCCGCCCTTCGTCATGCCCTGCACGATGTCGAAGGTCTTGAGGCTCGCGACGATCGAGAGGCCGACGACGACCGCGGTGAGCGGGCGCAGCATGGGCCACAGGATGCTCGTGAACAGGCGCATCCCGTTGGCGCCGTCGACCCGCGCCGCCTCCAGGGGTTCCTTCGGGATCGACTGGAGGCCGATCGTGAAGAGCAGGGCGTTCACGCCGACGCCCTGCCACGCGGTCGCGAGGATCATCACGACCGTGTTGAGCGGGGCGTCGACGAGCCAGCGCGGCGTGTCCGCGATGCCGAAGGCGGCGAGCGCCTGGTCGAGCGCGCCGTCGCCGGAGAGGATGAACGACCAGATCACGCCGACCCCGATGCCGGAGAGGGCGTACGGGATGAGGAACGGCAGCCGCAGCCAGGTGCCGCCCTTGAGGTTCCAGGTGAGCAGGGCGACGCCGAGGCCGATCCCGACCGGGACGAGAAGGGTGCCGAGGACCCACAGCAGCGTGTTGAGCACGGAGCCGATGAACCCGGGGTCGTCGAGCATCTCCAGGTAGTTCGCGAAGCCGACCCACTCGGGGTCGCCGAGGCCGTTGTACTCGGTGAGGCTGATGGCAGTGGTCCACAGCAGCGGCAGGTAGAGCAGCACGGCCACGGCGATCACGCCGGGCGCGATGAAGCCCGCGGCGGACCGGTCGAACGGGTCCTTGGGGCGCTTCCGGTCGGCCCGGTCGGGCCCCGAGGACCGGCGCACCGGGTCCTCGGGGCGCTGGAGGGTGGTCTGGTCGGACGTCATGCGGTGCTTACCCCTGGTCTGCCCAGTAGGCGTCGGCTTCGGCCTGGATGGTCTCCAGGAACGGGAGCGGGTCGCCGGGGTTGGCGATGAACGCGCCGAACTGCTCGAGGGCGACGGTGAGGATCGGCGTGGGCGTGGCCTCGTAGTAGCGGTCGTAGCGTTCGTACTCGTCGCCGGCGACGGTGGTGCCGAGCTCTTCGAGCATCGGGTCGGCCACGGTGGCCTGCGGGTTGAAGGCGACGTCGCCGCGGGCGGCGCTCCAGGCGGTCTGCGCGTCGGGCGACATCCACCATTCGGCGTACTCGAGGCCGAGGGTCTTCTGGGAGGAGTTCTCGGCGACGCAGAGCGGCCCGGATTCGACCGCGACGGGGGTCTTCTCGAGGTCGGGGTTCACGGCCGGGATGACGAACATGTCGTAGTCGGTCCCTGAGACCATGCCGGCGCCGTCGAGGGAGCCGTTGAAGAACGACCCGAAGTTGATCATGGCGAAGTCGCCCTGTTTGAGGCCGACGGCGGGATCGACCGTGCTGCCCGCGTCGCTGAACCAGCCGGCCTCCTGCTGGTCACGCCAGGTCTCCATGATGTCGACGATGCGCGGGTCGGTGTACTCGACCTCGCCCGTGGCGAGTCCGTTGTAGAGCTCGGGGTCGGTGCCGGCGACGAGCTGCTGGAACCAGGGGAAGGTGAACAGCGTGCTGGTCTGGTAGTACGGGGTGATGCCGGCGCCGCTGAGCTTCGCGGCGGCGGCGTCGAGCTCGGCCCAGGTGGTGGGCTCGGCGATGCCGTGCTCCTCGAAGAGCGGCTTGTTGTAGTACATGACCCAGTAGGCGACGTTCATCGGCACGCAGTACTGCTTGCCGTCGAAGGTGTAGGCGGCCTTGAGGTCCTCGCCGATCCAGCCCTCGTCCACGGCCTTGGCCCAGATGTCGGTGGTCTCGGCGACCAGGCCCTGGTCGACGAGTTCGGCGAGGGAGGGGCCGGTCTGCCAGGTGAACAGGCCGGGGCTCTTGTCGGTGCGGAAGGACTGCTTGATGAACGCGTCGTACTGGGCGGCGTCGGAGTAGCCGGTGGTGTCGAGGCTGATGTCGACATCGGTTTCGCTCTGGGCGTTCAGCTCGTCGAAGTCGGGCTCCCAGGCGGCCTTGTTCGTGTAGAAGTCGAGCGTGCCGCTGGTGGCGCCGTCGTCGGTCCCGCCGCCGCCGCACGAAGCGAGCAGCATGGAGGCGGCCGCGGCGGTCGCGACGGCGAGGGGGATCTTTCGTGATCGCATTGCGAACTCCTTTGTTCGGTAAGGGGGTGGGGTCGCGGTTCAGGCTTCGCCGGTCCGGGTGCCGCGGACCGAGGCTTTGACGGTCCCGAAGCGGTCGCTGCGGGAGCGGGCCGTGCGGCGGACGACGTAGGGGCCGACGGCGGCCGGGACGATGAACGTCTCGGCGTAGTGGACGGTGTAGGTCGCGAAAGCGCCTGCGGGGCTGATGATCTCGACTTCGTCGCCCTCGACGAGGTTGAGCACGTTGACGGTGCCCTCCGTGTCGTGGGCGGCCGCTTCCGAGAACCAGTGGCGGCGCACCTCGATGAACTCGAGCTCGTGGAGGCCGGTGCGCTCCTCCACGACATCGCCGTCGCGCCCGACCTCTTCGACCCGGTTGACGAGGTTCGCCTCGGTCCAGGCCGTGTCGCGCTTCCAGACGAGGTTGCGCTCGCCGTGGTCGATGTGGACCGGGCGCGGGACGCCGTCGAGTCCGAGGCGGCCCCAGTCCCAGAGTTTGAAGGTGAAGATGAACGGGGTGGCCGAGATCTCCAGGACCATCGAGTTCGCGCCCGAGCTGTGGATGGTGCCGGCGGGGATGAGGAAGTGGTCGTGCTTCTTGGCGGGGAACGCGTTCACGTACTGCTCGGCGGGGAAGGGCCGCTCGCCGCGCTCGGCGGCGCGGAGGTCGGCGAGCATCGCGTCCCGGTCGACGCCGTCCTTGGTGCCGAGGTACACGACGGCGTCGTCCCCGGCGTCGAGCATGTAATAGGACTCGTCCTGCGTGTAGTGCATCCCGAAGGTGCGCTGGATGTAGTCGGTGAGCGGGTGCACCTGGAGGGAGAGGTTGCCGCCCTCCATCGTGTCGAGGAAGTCGAAGCGGATCGGGAACTCGGCGCCGAACCGCGCGTAGGTCCGCTCCCCCAGCAGCGCTTCGGGTTCCGCGAGCACGAGGTCGAGGGACGGGATCTCGACGATCGCCCCCTCGGCGTCCTCGAAGAGCAGGGAGTTCTCCTCGGGCACGCAGTCGAAGCACCACGCGTAGTTCGGCTTGCCGGGGTCGAGGTCGAGCTTGCGCTTCATCCACTGGCCGCCCCACACGCCGGGGTCGAAGAACGGGACGACCCGCAGGGGCGCGTGCGCGGCGTCGCGGAGGCCGGCGCGGAAGGCCTCGCCGGTGATCATCCCGGCGGGGCGGTCACCGGCTTCGGCGGCGCCGATCGCGTTGGCGTCCAAGACGAAGTCGAGCCGGTCGAACAGGGTGGTCTTGTGCCGGTCGGCCACGCGCCATTCGACGAAGAACCCGCGCTTGTACTTGCGCAGCTGGTCCTCGTCCGGGTTCTCGGCGCGCCAGTTGGCGGCCCCGGAGCGCTGGCGCAGCTGGAGTTCCCAGCGGGCCATGTCGGCGAGCACCAGCGCGTACGGGTGTGCGAGGCGCTGGGCGACGAGGTCGGCGCCCCACCCGAGGAGCACGGAGGGTTCGGTGGCGCCGTCGACCTCGACGGCGAGCTTGTCGAGGCGCTCGGCGTCGTAGAAGGCGTCCACTGTGGCGTGTGAGAGGACGCCGAAGACGCGGTCGTCGGTGAGGTTGTCCGCGAAGCGGGCGTTGATGTGCGCGATGGGGAGCGCGGCGGCGTCCTCGACGTCGATGATCCGCCAGTCCGGCAGCGCACCCGCGATCGCCTTGGCGAGCAGGGGCAGGTCCGCTCCGGGGTAGGCGTCGACGACGAGGAGCGGCGCGCGCTCGCCCGCTTTCGCGGCGGCCGTGTCGGCGGCGGCGGTCCAGGCGCTCGCGCCGGTGAGGACGCGGGCGCCGGCCGGCAGCGGGACGGTCGGCTGCTTCTCGTACTGTCCGGGAGGGACGGTGGACACTGGCGCTCCTTCAGTTTCGGGGATCGGCGGCGAGGGCGGCGAGGCCGCGCAGGACCGAGAGGTCGGGGCGGTCGGGGACGACGAATGCGGGCCGGTGCGAGCTGGTCCAGAGGTGCTCGCGGACGTACGCCTCGATCGGTGCGGCGACGGCGGACCCGGCGCGCAGGATGCCGCCGGTGAGGATCACGACCTCGGGGTCGTAGGCGTGGCAGAGGGACACGGCGGTGGCGCCCCAGGCGCGGACGGCCCTCTCGCGCAGGGCGAGTGCCGCGTCGTCGTCGGTCTCGAAGAGCGCCTTGACATCGGTGACGGCGTCGCCGCGTACTTTGAGGTCGCGGCGCAGGGCCCAGGCGCCGGCGATGGACTCCGCGCAGCCGACGTTGCCGCAGTTGCACTGGGCGCCTGCGAGGTCGACGGTGAGGTGGCCGCCGAGGATGCCCGCGTGGTCGTGCGCTCCTCTGAGGAGGGTGCCGTCGATGAGCGCGGCGGTGCCGATGCCGGTGCCGAGGCTCATGAGGACGGCATCGCGCGCTCCGGCCGCGGAGCCGGTGGCGGTCTCGCCGATGAGCGCGGCGCGGGCGTCGTTCTCGATCACGGCGCGCAGTCCGAAGGACTCGCGGGCCCAGGCGATCAGGTCGAGGCCGTCGAGCCGGGGGTGCTTGTCGTGGGCCTTGACGAGGCGGCCGGCGGCGCGGTCGACGACGCCGGGGACGGCGATGCCGACGGTGGCCGGGGCCTGCATCGGGGTGGTCTCGGCGAGCAGCGAGGCGGCGGTGTCGCGGGTCCGTTCGAGGTCGCCTACGCCGGTGGGCACGGTCGCGGTGCGCATGGGCTCGCCCCGGTCGAGGATGCCGAGCTTGATCTCGGAACCGCCGAAGTCGATGCAGAGCTCCATCGCCCGTCTCCTTCCCTGCCGCATTGCCTAACGGTTGGTAACGTTACCAACGAGGGGCGAGTTTGGCAAACATGCAGTTCAAGACGGGTTCGCCCCTCAGGGATGCTCGATCGTGACGGGCAGTTCGATCGTGTTCGGGCGGCTCTCGGCGGTGCCCTCGAGCCTGGCGAACAGGAGGGTCGCGGCCTCCCGGCCGAGGAGGCGCGCGTCGTGGTCGATCACCGTCACCGGCACGGGCATCAGCTCGGAGAGCTCGAAGTCGTCGAAGCTGACGAGGGCCGGGCGGGGCCCGGGGAGGCCGTCGCGGATGCGCCGCCCGATCTCGCGCAGCGCGCCGATCGTGTTGCGGTTGTTGGCACTGAAGATCGCCGTCGGCGGCTCGGGGTGGTCGAGCATCGCTCGCGCGGCCCGGCTCGCCGCGTCCACGTCCTGCTGGTCCCGGGCGATGATCGACCGGTCGACCGGCACGCCGCGCTCGGTCATCGCCTGCTCGTAGCCGCGGTACCGGCGCTCGCCGGTGAACACGGAGCTGCGGTTGCCGAGGAAGCCGATGCGGGTGTGCCCGGCGTCGAGCAGCGAGACCGTGCCGCGGTAGGCGCCGCCCACGTCGTCGAGCAGCACCGTGTCGACGTCGAGGCCGGGGACGCGGCGCGAGGCGAGCACCAGCGGCACGTGGCCGAGGCGCTCCGGTTGCAGATGCGCGGCGTCGCCGCTGGTCGGCACCAGGATGAGGCCGTCGACCTGGCGGCCGATGAAGTCGCTCACGAGCTGGCGCTCGCGCCCGGCGTCCTCGCCGGTGTTGCCGAGGATGATGCGCCGCCCGTGCGCGGCGGCGACCTCCTCGACGCCGAGCGCGAAGTTCCCGTAATAGGGGTTGGCCAGGTTGGTGATCGCGACGCCGATGAGGCCGCTGGGCTGGCCGGGACGCAGGCTCCGCGCGTTCTCGTTGCGGTAGTAGCCGAGCTCGCGCACGGCCGCCATCACCCGCTCCTGGAGGTCGGGCCGCACGTTGACGCCACCCGCGAGCGTGCGGGACACGGTCATCGGGCTGACCCCCGCGAGCGTGGCGACCTCTTTGATCGTCGGCTGGCGCGCGCCACGCGATGTCGACATGCCCGCCCTCCTCTGCGTCGGCGCCAATCCTATGCGAACCCCGCGCCGAGCGCCGGTCTAGAGTCGGGCGGTCCCCCACCCCGAGAGGCCGGTACCCCGTGCGCACGCTCTACGTCGTCACCCACCAGCAGGCGACCCACCACGTCGACGGCCGCGTGGGCGGCTGGTACGACTCGGACCTCACACCCGCCGGAGTCGAGGCGGCCGGCCGTATCGCCGAGGCCCTGCGCGCCACAATCCCCGATGCGGACACAGTGGAGCTCTACTCGTCGGACCTCCAGCGCACCAAGCAGACCGCCGACGCCATCGGAAAGCGGTTCGGACTCGAGCCGGTCTTCGACGCGCGGCTGCGGGAGGCGTCCTTCGGCGAAGCCGAGGGGCACCCGCAGGCGCGCTGGGACGAACTGTTCACCCCGCCGCCGGTCGAAGGCGACCGGATGGGGCACCGGTACCTTCCGGGATCTGAATCGAGAGGCGAAGTGGCGCAGCGCATCTACGCGGCCATGGACGAGATCGTCATGAGCCCGTGCGAGCACCAGATCATCGTGACCCACGGCTACGCGTTCACGTTCGCGGTCGCCGCCTGGATCCGCATGCCGATCGAGGCGCTCGGCCACGCGCTCTTCAAAGCCCGCTCGGGCAGCATCACCACGCTCCACGAGGACGACCTGTACCGCGGACGCCTGGTGGTGCGGCTCGCCGACACGCGGCATCTCGACTGATCCCGGCTGGTCTTCGCTGCGGCACAACCGCTTCGGGAGGGGTCCCGGACGGAGCGGATATTTTCGGGCACAGGTGGGCCGATCAGGCCAACTCTCACCTACCCCCCGAAAGGATGCACAGTGGACAGGAACAGGAAGCACCTGATCCGCCTCGGCGCGGGCGTCGCCGCAGGCCTCGGTGCCGTGGCGATCGCCCTCACCGGCGTCGCCGCGAACGCGGAGGAACCCGAACCCAAGGGCGACTTCGAGACCAAGATCATCGGCGGCCAGCCTGCCGCCGAAGGGCAGTACCCCTGGCTCGTCGCCGTCGGCGACGCCGGCTCCGGCGACCCGTACGAGCGGCGGTTCTGCGGCGGCTCGGTGATCGCCGAAGACGTCGTCCTCACGGCCGCGCACTGCGTCGAGGAGGTCGAGGACCCCGACGACCTCGTGGTGTTCTCCGGTTCGGTCGACCTCGAATCGGACGACATCGTGGAGACCGCCGTGACGGACCTCCACATCGCGCACGACTACAACGAGCCGGTCGAACTGGCCAATGACTGGGCGCTGCTGCGCCTCGACGACGCGCTCGACGTCGAACCGGTCGAGATGGGCACCGACCCCGAGGAGTTCGACGTCCTCGAGGTCGCCGGCTGGGGCGAGACCGGCACCGGGTTCCCCACGGTCGCACGCTGGGTCGAGGTGCCGTTCGTCAGCGACGACGACTGCGAAGCGGCCTACCCCGGCGAGGTCGACCCGCAGACGATGCTCTGCGCGGGCGACCTCGCCAACGGCGGGGTCGACTCCTGCGGTGGCGACTCCGGCGGGCCGATCATGGCCCCCACCGATGAAGGCCTGATCCTGGTCGGCATCGTCAGCTGGGGCTACGGCTGCGCGCAGCCGGGCAACCCCGGCGTCTACGCCGAGGTCGCCGACTTCAACGGCGCGATCGACGACGTCCTGGAGGACTGGGAGTAATTCCAAATCCGCGGCGGGGCCGGGAGGGGCGACCCTCCCGGCCCCTTCCGCGCCCGAACCGCCGCGGCGCGGGTTACGGTCGGGACCGGCATGAGGGAAGGACCGATCTGACGATGATCACCCGCAAGGACGTGCTGGAGGCCGCCGACCGGATCGCCCCCTTCGTGCGGGACACGCCGCTCTTCGCGGCCGACCCCGGCGAAGGCGGCTGCGAACTGCATTTCAAGGCCGAGTTCCTGCAGCACACCGGGAGCTTCAAACCGCGGGGCTCGTTCAACCGGCTCCTCACCGCCAGGGAGGCTGGCGAACTCGACGCTCGGGTGGGCGTGGTCTGCGCCAGCGGCGGCAATGCCGGCCTGGCCGCCTCGTACGCCGCGGCGGCGCTCGGCGTCCCGGCCCAGGTCTTCGTCCCGGCCACCGCCCCGCCGATGAAGGTGGCGAGACTCCGCACGCTCGGCGCGCGAGTGCACCAGGTCGGCGAGCAGTACGCGGAGGCTTACGAAGCGGCCGGGCGGCATGTGGCGGCGACCGGGGCCGCGTTGGTCCACGCCTACGACCAGCCGGCCGTCGCGGCCGGGGCAGGCACCATCGCGCTCGAGATCCTGCGCGACCTGCCGGAGGTCACCCACATCGCCGTGGCCGTGGGCGGCGGCGGCCTGTTCGCCGGCATCGCCGCCGTCGCCGCCGCGCACGGCGTCCACGTCGTCGCCGTCGAACCCGAGCGGGCACCGACCCTCCATGCGGCACTCAAAGCCGGGAGACCGATCGATGTGGACGTCTCTGGTGTCGCCGCCGACTCCTTGGGGGCCAAACGGATCGGCGCGATCGCCTTCGCCGCCGCGCAGACCGCGACGGTGGATTCGGTGCTGGTGAGCGACGACGCGATCATCGCCGCCCGCCGCGCCCTATGGGACCGCCGGAGGGTGGTCGTCGAGCACGGCGCGGCGACCGCGCTTGCGGGCGTGCTCAGTGGACTGTCAGGGATCGGCCCCGGCGACAAGGTCGCGGTCGTGCTCTGCGGCGCGAACACCGACCCGGGCGACCTGGTCGCGGGACTGGCGTAGACCGGGACTTTCGTCCGAGTGCTCGTCCAGCCGCCCGTTGTCGAGCTGCAGCTGGACGGTGCGGGTCCAGCTGATCGTCGCCACGGTGGCGAACGCGCAGTAGAACAGGATCGCGAGCAGCACCGGCAGCGACGTCCAGGACGAGTTCGCGGCGGCCACCACCAGCGCGTAGCAGGTGAACGCGATCAGGGCCGCGGCGATGCCGCCGAAGGCGATGAAGATCTGCAGTTTGAAGATGCGGTACCGGCCCGTGAGTTCGCGGATCGTGACGGCCGCACGGTGGCCGATGTCCTGGTGCTGGCTCGGCGGCAGACCGGCGCGGGCGACCACGTGCTTCTCCAGGAGCAGCACCGAGCGGGACCGGCTGAGGGCCGCCGCGACGAGGATCTGGTGCTGGGCGTGCATGAACCACAGCGGCGCCGCGCTGAAGGCGGCGACCCATTCGCCGCCGATGGGCCGCTGGCCGCCGAGGGCGATGATGGCGAGGCCGAGGTACGTGACCTGGACGGCCACGAGCGCGAGGCGCTCGCCCGCGAGCGTGGAGAGCTTCTCGCGGTCGGTGGTGTAGAGGGCGAGGAGCGCGTCCGTCTCGCCGGAGGAGTCAGTCGCCATGCGAGGGCCTTTCGGTAGGGGTGTCGGCACTCCCTTCGCACTGTACTGCGCCCCAGCGACATCGAGGGCCCGGCGATGGTCGCAGGCGGCTGCTATAGGTTCGACGAGGCTTCACGCGGAACTTCGGGTCTTCGCGGGGCCCGAATCGGGGTGGATTCCCTTGTCAGTCTTCTAGGCCGGACCTTCGGCGGGATCTGGGAGTGCTCATGGCCGTCGCCCGGCTCACTTCACGCGACATCCGCAGCGAGTCGCGGCTCGTGGTCATGCGCGCCCTGCTCGCGGCGGGCGACTCGACCCGGAACGAGCTCGCGGACGCCACGGGGCTGAGCCTCGCGACGGTCTCGACGATCGTGCAGGACCTGCTCAAGTACGGGATCGTCGCCGAGACGGGCCTGCTGGCCGGGACGGTCGGGCGGCCGTCGACCGGTCTCCGCGTCAACGCCGATCGCGGCCGCGTCGTCGGCGTCTACGTGGAGGACCGCTACCTGGAGGCGACCGTGTTCGACGCGGCGCTGGGCGAGCTCGCGACGATCGAGGCGGTCTCCGACGAGCCCGTGCAGGAGGCTGACGACGTCATCGACTGGATCGTTCGCGGTCTCGACGCCGCTCTCGAACGGGCGCAGGCGAAACGCGACGACGTCCTCGGCGTCGGAATCCTGCTGCCCGGCGGCATGCAGCGCCCGGTGAAGGCCGAGCCGGTGGCGAGCGCGATCTGGCTCCACCTCGACCGCCTGCGCGACCGCCTGGACCTGCCGGTGGTGATCGACAACCCGCTCAAAGCCATCGCGACCGCGGAGCTGTGGCTCGGTGCCGGGCGGCGCTTCGCGAACGTCGTCGCCGTCAGCCTCGGGTTCGGCGTCGGGGCGGGCATCGTCCAGGACGGTGCGGTCGTGCGCGGCGCCACGAACTCGGCGGGCGAATGGGGGCACAGCCTCCTCGCGTTCGAGGGGCGCCGGTGCCAGTGCGGCCGCCGGGGGTGCGTGGAGGCGTACCTCGGGGTCCGGGGCGTCCGGCAGACCCTGGCCGAGACGGATCCCGGCCACCCGCTCACCGAAGGGCCGGACACGTTCGGGTTCCTTGAGGCCCTTGTCGACGCGGCCGAAGCCGGCGATGCGGCCGCGATCGCGACGGTCGAACGCACCGCCGAATTCCTCGGCGCCGCGCTCGCCGATCTCGTCGCCGTCCTCAACCCCGAGGTCATCGCCGTGACGGGCTGGGCCTCAGCGCCGGTGTTCCACGAGCGCATGATGCCGATCATCCGGCGCCGCGTTCTCGCCGACAGCCCCGGCGACGCGGCGGCCGACCTCGCTTTCGAGTTCCCCACCAGGTGCGGGATGGACGGCATCGCCGCGATCGCCTTGGAGCGGTACATGCGCGACCTCGGCCTGGTCACCACCCGGGTGATTCCGGCCCTCTGACTCGCCGGGCCGCGGGCGCTCGGCCGGGACGGGGAGCCGGTCTCGGCCGAGACGACGCGCGTGCGGAAGGTCGGGCCTCAGTTGAGGACGCGGTAGGTCACGTGGGTCACCGCGGTCGCGGCGCGGACGCTCAGCTGCTCCATGCGCAGCGGCGGAACGCCGTCGAAGAGTCGCGTGCCCGCGCCGATCGTGATCGGGACTATGTGGAGCCGCAGCTCGTCGATCAGTCCTGCCGCAAGGTACTGGTTGACGGTGGTCGCGCCGCCCATGACGGCGATCTCGCCGTCGCCGGCCGCCTCGCGGGCCTGCGCCAGTGCGGATTCGATGCCGTCGGTGACGAAGGTGTAGGTGGTGCCGCCCTCCATCGGCTGGGGTTCGCGCGCGTGGTGGGTGAGCACGAAGACCGGGGCGTGGTAGGGCGGGTTGGGTCCCCACCAGCCGTTCCACTCGCGGTCCCAATCGCCGCGGACGGGACCGAACATGTTGCGGCCCATGATGAACGCCTTCGCGGCGGTCATCTGGGCGATCTCTTCGGGGTTCTCCTCGGGGGTCTCGAACATCCAGGCGTGCAGCCGCTCGCCGGTGCCCTCGCTGCCGTCGTCGCCGAACGGGCGCTCCTCGGTCTGGTTGAGCCCGGCCGCGTAGCCGTCGGCCGAGATCGAGATCCCGCAGATCACCTTGCCCATGTGCGCCTCCTCGTTGATGGCTGGGGCTTCAGGATCGCATTGTCAGCGGGGCAGCACGCCGCGGCCTTCCCGGACCTCGAAGACGAGCTGGGTCTCGGTCTGGCGCACCACGGCGTGGGCGGTGACGTGCTCGAGGATGAGGTCGCGCAGCGCCTCGGGACCGGCGACGGCCACATGGAGGAGGAAGTCGTCGTCGCCGCCGACATGGAAGACCGTCATCACCCCGGGCAGTTCGACCAGGCGGTCGTAGAGGTTGTGGACGTGTTCGCGGCTGTGGCTTCCCAAGCGCACCTTGATGATCGCGTGCAGCGGTCGGCCGAATGCCTCGGGGTCGAGGTGCGCGGCGATGCCGGTGAGGACGCCGGATTCGCGCAGCGCGCGCAGGCGGTACGCGCAGGTCGACTCGGCGACGCCCGCGCGGGCCGCGAGCGCGGCGTTCGTCATGCGGCCGTCCTCGACGAGCGCGGCGAGGATCGCCAGGTCGGTGCCGTCCAGGGCCCCTGCCGGGGGTTGTGTTTTCTTCGGCCGCTCGTCCGCCATGCCCGCCTCGATCGCTGTTTCTTCATGGATTCCCGCGTTCGGCGCGGGTTTCTGCAGCAAGTATTGCAGGTTGTTGTGGTTCGGCTTACATTCTGGGCATGAACTCGCCTCGGCTGCAATCCGCCCTGCAATTCGACACCGTCGCGGTCCACGCGGGCCGCGAGGACTTGGCGGAGCTCGGCGTGCACGCGCTCCCGATCGACCTCTCCTCCACGAACCCTCTGCCCGGCATCGAGGCGGGCGGCCTCTCCTACGAGGCCATGGCGAACGGCGGGACGCCGACCGCTGAGGGCGGCTCGGTGTACGCGCGACTGTGGAATCCGACCGTGGCGCGGTTCGAGACGGCGCTGGCCCGGTTGGAGCACGCGGAGGCCGCGGTGGCGTTCTCCTCGGGAATGGCCGCGATGACCGCCGCGATCCTCGCGGGCGGGACCGGGCGGCACATCGTGGCGGTCCGCCCCCTGTACGGCGGGACCGACCACCTCCTGTCCTCGGGCCTGCTCGGGACGGCGACCACGTTCTGCGATGCAGCGGAGGTGGCGGGCGCGATCCGGCCCGATACGGTGATGGTCGTGCTCGAGACGCCGGCGAACCCGACGCTGGAGCTGGTGGACATCCGCGCGGTGGTCGAAGCGGCCCAGGGCGTCCCGGTGCTGGTGGACAACACGTTCGCGACGCCGGTGCTGCAGAACCCGGTCGATTTCGGGGCCGCGATGGTCCTGCACAGCGCCACCAAGTACCTCGGCGGGCACGGGGACGTGGTCGCCGGGGTGATCGCGTGCGGTGAGGGGACCGCGGCGGCGCTGCGGCGGGTGCGGGCGGTGACGGGCGGGCTGCTCCATCCGCTCGGGGCCTACCTGCTCCATAGGGGACTGACGACGCTGCCGGTCAGGGTGCGGGCCCAGCAGGCGGGCGCGCAGCGCGTCGCCGCCTGGCTCGAGCGCCACCCGGGAGTCGCCCGGGTCCACTACCCCGGGAGCGACGGCGACCCGAAGGGCCTGCTGGGGAGGCAGATGCGCGGCACCGGAGCGATGATCGCGGTCGACCTGCGCGGCGGTTTCGAGCAGGCCGCGCACGTCACGTCGGCGGTGCGGCTGTTCACGCACGCGGTGTCCCTGGGCGGCGTGGACTCGCTGATCCAGCATCCGGCCGCGCTCACGCACCGGCCCGTCGCCGACCACGCGAAGCCGACGGCGAGCCTGGTCAGGCTCTCGATCGGCCTTGAAGCGCCGGAAGACCTCATCGCCGACCTGGACCAGGCGCTCACGCCGCCGCTGTCCACGACCGCAGCTTCTCGGGATTCCGCACGGCCCACAGCCGCGTGATCCTGCCGTTCGCGGTCGCGAACGCGTAGACGGCCGCGACCGCGCCGTCCTGCCGCGCCACGAGGCCGGGCCGGCCGTTGACCGTGGTCTCGATGAGTTCTTGGCCGTGGACCTTGTCCGCCAGCGCCATCAGGTAGTCGGCGATGCGTGCGCCGCCTTCGATCGGGTGCAGCGTCGCGGTCACGAGCCCGCCGCCGTCCCCGGTGGCGAGGGCGTTCGGGTCGAGCAGGTCCACGAGTGCGGTCATGTCCCGGGACTCCCACGCGCGCTTGAAGTGCCGCACGGTATCGGCCTGCCGGGCGTCCGGTCCGACCGGGGGCCTGGCGTCGCCGATGCGACGGCGGGCCGAGGAGGCGAGCTGGCGGCACGCGGCCGGGGATCGGCCGACGATGGCCGCGACCTCGTTGAAGGGGTAGCGGAAGACGTCGTGGAGGACGAACGCGACCCGCTCGGCCGGGGTCATCGCCTCGAGGACGACGAGGAACGCCATGTTCACCGATTCGTCGAGCGTGACGCGGTCGGCGGGGTCGGCCGGGGCCGCGCCGGAGCGTCCGCCGAGCCATTCGCCGCCCGGCAGCGGCTCGGGAATCCATTCGCCCACATAGCGTTCGCGTCTGGCGCGCGCGGAGCCCAACTGGTTGAGGCAGATGCGGCCGGCCACGGTGGTCAGCCAGGCGGCCGTGTTCTCGACCGCCGCCTGCCCTTCGGGCGGCATCGAGTACCAGCGGACGTAGGTCTCCTGCACGGCGTCCTCGGCCTCGGAGAGCGAGCCGAGGAGCCGGTACGCCAGGCCGAGGAGCCGCTGCCGCTCCCCCATGATCGCCGCCAGTCCGGGGTCGTGCCGTTCGGTCATGGTGTCCCCTTTCGCTGTCCACGGTTCGACAGGACAGCCCGCGCGGATGTGAGGTCCGCCGCGGCGCCTCACATTCGCGAGGGTCGCACGGTCAGACCGGTGCCAGTGAAACCGCCACAGGAATGGAGCCGGAATGCACACCAGCGAAACCGAAGTGAGGGCGCTCTTGGAGGCCCGCGTCGAGTGCAGCCGCGACAAGGACGTGGAGCGGCTCATGTCGCTCTTCTCCCCCGGCATCGTGTACGTCGACGTCGTCCCGCCGCTGCGGATCACCGGTCGGGACACCGTGCGCGCCAACTTCGAGCGGTGGTTCGGCGAGTACGAGGGCCCGATCGACCTCGAGACGCACGACCTCACCGTCGAGGCCGGCGAGGACACCGCCTACGCGCACATGGTGCACCGCGACACCGGGACCCTGAAGGACGGCACCGTGCGTTCGGTGCTCGTGCGCTCCACGGTCTGCCTGCGCCGCATCGAGGGCGAATGGCTGATCACGCATGAGCACGTCTCGGTCCCGATCGATCCGGCCACGATGCGCGCCTGGCAGCCGCAGGAGTGAACGGGCGGCCGGGGGGCGAAGCGGCACTTCGCCTCCCGGCCGCTTCAGCGCACGTCGTTCGCGCAGCGCAGGGTCGCGGCGAACGCGGCCGGGTGGCCTGCGGGCGAGTGGATCCTGATCTGGGCCGACTCCCCTGTTCGGAGCGTCAGCATCCCCTGCTCGGCGCGGGCGGCCGGATCGACCTTGTCCGCGTGGCAGAACAGGTCCCGCACCAGGGATGTCGCGGTCACGTGCAGCACGCAGCCGCCTGCGGCGGGCTCGGCGTCCACGGTGAACGGGCGCGGGTCCAGGTCCTGGTCGAGCACTTCGGCGGCGTAGTGGAACGCGGGTGCGAAGCCGTCGCCTTCGGCGCGGATGAACTCCGCGCCCGGATCGGTGTACGCCGCGACCTCGGCCGGGACGACGACCGTCGCGCTGTCGCGGGGTTCGACCCGGGCGTCGACCACGGCCTTGGCGAGCACGGTGCCGTCGAAGGCCTCGCGGGTCAGGGTGAACGAACCGGCGTAGGCCTCGCCCGTGTCGTTCACGAGGACCAGCGCGAGCTGGTCGAACTCGGGCACGAGGCCTTCCCAGGCGTTCGCGTAGCTCGCCGCCGACGGGCGCGGCTGGAGCGTCGCCAGCCGGGGCGCGTAGGCGTCGCGCAGGGCGTGCCAGAGCGGCTTGCGGTGCCCGTTGAAGTCGACGGCGGCCCAGGAGACGACGGGCCAGTTGTCGTTGAGCTGCCACATGATCGTGCCCGAGTTGTGCGGGGTGAGCGACCGGTAGTGCTCGATCCCGAACCGGACGGCTTGGGCCTGGTTGAGCTGGGTCGTCCAGTGCCAGTCCTGGATGGACTGTGGGTCGGGCAGGTGGCCCTGCCAGCCGCGCTGCAGCTTCTCGTTGCCGCGGTTGGCCTTCTGGTGCACCAGCATCTGCGGGCCGAACGGGTCGAGCGGCTCGTCGTGCACCACCGAGGTGAGGGTCGACCAGGCGGGCGGGCCCTGGAAGCCGAACTCGGCGACGAAGCGGGGCCGGTAGTCGGCGTACACCTTGTAGTCGACGCGGTTCCAGACGTCCCAGACGTGCATCGTCCCGTACCGCTCGTCGTTCGGGTGGCGGTAGTCGCCGAAGGAGTACGGGCTCGCGGGCGTGTACGGGCGGGTCGGGTCGAGTTCGGCGCAGAGGTCCGGCAGCAGCTCGCTGTAGTAGGCGTCGCCCCAGCCGCGGCCGCCGAGGCGGTGGGCCCAGTTCCAGTCGACCGAGCCCCAGGTGTTCTCGTTGTTGCCGTTCCAGAGCACGAGCGAGGGGTGCGGGCTGAGCCTGGTGACGTTCTCGCGGACCTCGGCCTCGATCTCGGCGCGCAGCGGGTCGTCCTCGCTGTATGCGGCGCAGGCGAACAGGAAGTCCTGCCACATGAGCAGGCCGTGCTCGTCGGCGAGGTCGTAGAGGTCGTCGGACTCGTAGATCCCGCCGCCCCACACGCGCAGCAGGTTGATGTTCGCTTCGAGCGCGTCCGCGACGCGCAGCGCGTACCGGTCGCGGTCGATCTCGGTGAGGAACGCGTGGTCGGGGATCCAGTTCGCGCCGCGCACGAGGATGCGCTCGCCGTTGACCTTCAGGTGGAACGGCGCACCGTGCTCGTCGGGCGCGGTGTCGAGCTCCACCGTGCGGAACCCGACCCGACCGTGCCAGGTCCCGAAGCCCACTTCAACGTCCACGCTGTACAGCGGCTGGTCGCCGTAGCCGACCGGCCACCACCGGGCCACGTCCGGCACGTCGGAGACGACCACAATGGAGTCAGTGCCGGCGGGGACGGTGGCGGCGGTCTCCAGCGGGCGGCCGTCCGGGCCCGTGACGACGATGAGGGCTTCCACATCTTCGTCGCCCGCCGCGCGTTCGATCTCGAGATGGAGGGTGAGGACGCCGTCGTGGCCGCCCTCGGCGTTCGCGACCACGTCGACGAGGGGCCGGACGGACGCGACCCGCGCCCACGACCAGGATTCGAGCCCGATCGCCTTCCAGATCCCCGCGCCCGCGACGTCGATGCCCCAGTCCCACCCGAACGAGCAGGCCATCTTCCGCAACTGGTTGTACTCGTGGTGGTTGGTGCGCGGCAGCGCGCCGTCGCGCTCGGCCCGGGCCGCCGCCTCCGGAACCGGGGCGGCGAATTCCACGGTGAGGGTGTTCGCCCCTTCGCGCAGCGCCTTCCGCACGTCCCAGCGGTAGCCGCGGTGCTGGTTCTCAGTGCGGCCGAACTCGATCCCGTTGAGCACCAAGGTGGCCACCGTGTCCAGGCCGTGCGCGACCAGGTCGTGGCGGGCCGAGCCGTCGTCTGACCAGTCGAACACCGTGGTGAACCGCCAGGACGTGTCGCCGATCCACTGCTGCGCGGACTCGTTGTCCCCGTCGAACGGATCATTGATCAATCCGGCTCGCAGCAGGTCCAGGTGGGCCTCACCGGGGACGACGGCAGGCACGCCCTCGGCGAGCGGCGCGGCCACCGCCTCGGGTGCATCGGCGGCGAGGTCGGCGGCGGTCAGCGTCCACCCCTCGTGGAGCGCGCGGAAATACGGCGGGTGGGTCACGGTGACTCCTCATTGGTCGAAGGGCGGACTTGGTGAGGGGCGGATCGGTACGAGGGGCGGTTCAGGCGGGCACGGCGTTGCGCGCGGCGGCCTCGCGCCATTCGCCGGCGAAGTGGTCGTAGCAGGTGCTGTTGTCGATCGCCTCGCGGTCCACGGCCGCCTCCGAGGTCACGCGCCCCGGCCGCTCCGGGTCGGGGGCGGCCAGCGCGAGGAGCTTCGTGTAGTCGTGGTGCGGGTCGAGGATCACGGCGTCGGAGGGGCCGCGTTCGACGACCCGGCCGCGGTAGAGGACGACGATCTCGTCGGAGAAGTGGCGCGCGGTGGCGAGGTCGTGGGTGATGTAGAGGACCGCCAGCTGGTCCTCGCGCTGCAGGCGGCCGAGGAGGTTGAGCACGCCGAGGCGGATCGAGACGTCCAGCATGGACACCGGCTCGTCGGCGATGAGGACCTGCGCGCCGGGGGCGAGGGCCCGGGCGATGGCGACGCGCTGGCGCTGGCCGCCGGAGAGCTCGTGCGGGCGGCGGGGCGCGATCGTTTCGGCCGGGGTGAGGTTGACGCGTTCGAGCATCTCGAGGACGCGTCGATGGGTCTCCTCCTGGGTCTTGGTGCGGCCGTGGATCTTCAGGGGCCGGGCGATGTGGTGCTCGATCGAGTGGAACGGGTTGAGGGAGGCGAAGGGGTCCTGGAAGACCATCTGCACTTCGCGGCGGTAGTGGCCGTTCGCGACGGGCGTGCCGTCGTCGAGCCGGACCTCCACGGTGCCCGAGGTGGGGCGCTCCATGCGGGTGAGGATCTTCGCGATCGTGGACTTGCCCGAGCCGGACTCGCCGACGAGGGCGACGGTGCGGCCGGGGGTGAGGTCGAGGCTCACGTGGTCGACGGCCCGCAGGCGGGTGCGCTTGAGTCCTGACCGGAGCGTGTAGTCCTTGACGAGGTCGGTGATCTTGACGCCGGTCATGCTCGTTCCTCCGCGGTTTCGCTGGTCTCGTCTGCGCTGGTTTCGTCGATGCCGGTGCGGATGAACGCGCCCCGCTCCCCCGAGAGGCTCGGGAAGGAGCCGAGGAGTTTCTGCGTGTAGGGGTGTCGGGCGTCGCGGTAGAGGCGGTCGGCGGCCTCGAGTTCGACGATCTCGCCTTCGAGCATCACGGCGATGCGGTCGCTGATCTCCAGCAGCAGCGGGAGGTCGTGGGTGATGAAGATGACGGCGAAGTCGAGTTCGTCCCGCAGTCGCACGATCTCGCGGAGGATGTCGCGCTGGACGACCACGTCGAGCGCGGTGGTCGGCTCGTCCATGATCATGATCTGCGGTTCCAGGAGCATGGCCATGGCGATCATGACGCGCTGGCGCATGCCGCCGGAGAGTTCGTGCGGGTAGGAGCCGAGGCGGCGGGGGTCGACGCCGACGCGGTTGAGGACGTCTTCGGAGCGTTCGCGGATCTCCTTGCGGGACATGCGGGGCCGGTGGGCGAGGAGGGTGTCCTTGAGCTGCGCGCGGACGGTGGTGACCGGGTTGAGCGCGTTCATGGCGCCTTGGAAGACCATGGAGAGGCGCTCCCAGCGGAAGGCGCGGAGCTCGGCGTCCTCGAGGGCGAGGATGTCGATGTCGCCCTGGTCGCCGTGGAAGGTGATGCGGCCGGTGGCGATGCGGGCCGGCGGGCGGTGGAGGCGGTTGACGGCGTAGGCGAGGGTGGTCTTGCCGCAGCCCGATTCGCCGGCGAGGCCGAGGATCTCGCCGCGGTGGAGGGTGAGGTCGGCGTGCTTGACGGCGGTGATCGGCTCCTCGGTCTCGTAGACGACGGTGAGGTCCTCGACGGTGAGCACGGGTTCGGCGGTCTTCATCGGACGGTCTCCTCGTCGGTGGGAGCGGCCTGGCGGGGCACCTTGCGTCCAGCGCGGGCGAGCTCGCGTTCGAGGCGGAGCGCGCGGCGGGCCCGTTTGCGGTGCAGGCGGAGGTTCTTGAGCTTGGGGTTGATGATCTCGTCGATCGAGAAGTTGATGAGGGCGAGCCCCATGCCGTAGAGGGCGATGACGAGCCCGGGCGGGACGAACCACCACCAGGCGCCGAGCGGGAGCGCGAAGCCGTTCTGCGCGTAGAAGAGCATGGTGCCGAGGGTGGAGGAGTTGGAAGCCCCGAGGCCGATGAAGGACAGGCCCGCTTCGCCGAGGATGGCGCTGATGACGGCGAACACGAACTGGGAGGCGATCACGGGCAGCAGGTTCGGGAGGATCTCGACCACGATGACGCGCCAGGGGCGTTCGCCGGAGACCTGGGAGGCGGCCACGTAGTCGCGGTTGCGCACTGAGAGGGTCTGGGCGCGCAGCACTCGCGCGGAGGCGGCCCAGCTGGTGACGGCGAGGACGACGGCGATCGTCCAGAGTCCGCGGCTTTCGCGGGGCACGAAGCCGGAGATGACGATGACCAGCGGCAGGCCGGGGATCACCAGGAACACGTTGGTGAACAGGGAGAACGCCTCGTCGACGGCGCGTCCTTTGTAGGCGCCGTAGATGCCGAAGAACGCGGAGAGGATCGTGGCGAGCAGGCCGACGATGAGTCCGATCTGCAGCGATCCCCTGGTGGCGTGGGCGAGTTGGGCGAGGACGTCCTGGCCGGTCTGGGTGGTGCCGAGCCAGAACTCGCCGGTGGGGCCGGTGAGCCCCTGGTCGCGGATGACCGTGGGGTCGCCCACGAAGTAGGGGCCGATGAGCCCGAAGAGGCTGATGCCGCCGACGAGGATGAGGCCGAGGGCGAGCCAGGGCGTCATGGTGGGCAGGAGCATCCGCCAGCCCGAGCGGGCGGGCCTGCCGGTCTCGGCGGCCGCTTCGGCCAGCTGCTCGGCGGCGTCCGTCGCCGCGGGAGCGTCGTGCGTGTTGGTCATGGCGGTTCTCCCGTCAGTTCCGGGCGCGGGTGCGCGGGTCGATGACGCCGTAGAGGAGGTCGACCACGAGGTTGGCGCCGAGGACGGCGAGGGTGATGAAGAGGAACACGCCCTGCATGAGCGCGTAGTCGTTGTTCTGGACCGCCCCGAGGAGGCGGTTGCCGATGCCGGGGTAGGAGAACACCTGCTCGGTGATGACCGAGCCGGAGACGACGAAGCCGAGCGAGATCGCGAACCCGGCGACGGAGGGGAGGACGGCGTTGCGGGAGGCGTAGGAGCGCAGGATCTTCCGCGGCGAGAGGCCCTTGGCCTCGGCGGTGAGGATGTAGTCCTCGGACAGGGTGGAGACCATCATGTTGCGCATGCCCAGGAGCCAGCCGCCGATCGAGGCGAGCACGATCGTGAGCGCGGGCAGGAACGCGTACTGGATCGCCGAGGCGATGAACGGCCCGTTCCAGCCCGGCGTGAGCACCACGTCGTAGCCGCCCTGCATCGGGAACCAGCCGAGCACGCGGGCGAGCAGGTACGTGAGCAGCAGCGCGAGCCAGAAGTACGGCACTGCCGCGAGCAGGGTCGTGGCGGGGATGAGCGAGTCGAGCCAGGTGCCCGGCTTCCAGCCGACGAACGCGCCCAGCGCGACCCCGAGGACGGCGGCGATGATCGTCGAGAGGCCGACGAGCACCACCGTCCACGGGATCGACTGGCTGATGACCTCCGAGACGGGGGCCGGGTAGTAGCTCACCGAGACGCCCAGGTCCCCTCGGAACATGTTGCCGAGGTAGTCCCAGTACTGCGTCCACAGTGGCCTCGAGTCGTCGCCCCCGAGGAGGAGCGCGTACGCCTTCCTGGTCTCAGGGCTGACCGCGCCGCCGCGCTGCTGGAGCTTGGCGAGCAGGATGTCGACCGGGTTGCCCGGCAGCATCCGCGGAATCGCGAAGTTCAGCGTCAGCGCCGCCCACAGGGCGATGGCGTAGAAGCCGATTTTGCGCAGGAAGTAGTTCACGGAGTCCTCCTTCGGGGGCGACGAGGGCTAAGCGGCGGGCTCGAGGCGCTTGAAGATCTCGGCGGCGTCCCACGCCGACCAGACCGCCGGGAAGGCGTACAGGTCGTCGTCGGAGGGCCAGCCGGTGAACTTCGCGGTGTTCCACACGCTCGTGGTGCCGCCGGTGAGGATCGGGATGAACGGCATGTCGCGCACGATCTCCGTGTGGATCGCGTCGAACTGGGCCTGGCGCGCCGGGTCCTCAGGGGACAGCAGCGCGAGCTGCGCGATGGCCTCGTCCACCACGGGGTTGGCGTACCGCGAGTAGTTGTTGCCCGCGGTCTCCCCCACCGGCACGCCGGAGGTGAAGAAGTAGTTGTAGACGTAGTACGGGTCGGGCGCGGGGCCCTGCCACAGCGAGTCGATGGCGAGCTGGAAGGTGCCCGAGCCCTTCTTCTCGGTCCACTCGTTCCAGGAGGACTGCGCGGCCTTGACCTCGATGCCGGCGGCCTTCGCCTGGGAGGCGATGGTGTCGACGGCGGTGATGTAGTCGGTCCAGCCGGTCACGACCTCGACAGTGAGCGAGAGGCGCTCGCCGTCCTTGGCGTAGATGCCGTCGTCGCCCTTGGCCCAGCCCGCGCCTTCGAGGATCGAGGCGGCCTCGGCGGCGTCCGGCTCCATCGGCACCTTGGGCTCCTCGACCGAGGCGCCGACGTACTCGTCCTGGCTCGGCGTGAGCGCGAACGTCGGGGACATGTCGCTGGCGGTGTCCATGAACGCGAGGCTGTTGAGCTGCGTGCGGTCCATCGCGTAGTAGAGCGCGCGGCGCACGGCCGGATCGGTCTGCGGCCCTTCGCAGCCCAGGTCCGCGTTCGAGCACGTGGAGAGGACCATCTGGTTCTGCCACTGCGTGTACGCGTCGTAGTTCGGGAAGTTCTCGTTCGTGTTCTGGATGTCCGGGATCGGGCCCGTCTGCCAGTCGATGGTGCCCGCGGCGATCGCGTCGGCCCCGGCCTGGTTGCCCGAGAGCGCGAGGAAGCGGATCTGCTTCACCTCGGGCTCGCCGCCCCAGTAGTCGGGGTTGGCCTTGTAGGTGAACGCCTGCGGCTTGAAGTCGTCGAGCAGGTACGCGCCGGTGCCGACGGGCTCCTCGTTAACGTCCTCCGCGGGGTTGACGTCCTGCCACAGGTGCTCGGGCACGATCGGGGTGCTCATGAAGTCCGGGCCCTTGACGAACGCGGGCGCGGCGAACGTGAAGGTGACGTGCGTGTCGTCGACCGCGACGACCTCGCCGTCGAAGCCCCCGTTGTTGATGGCGGGGTTGTCCTTGATCATCTGGAACGTGAAGGCGACGTCGGCGGCGGTGAACGCCTCGCCGTCGCTCCACTCGACGCCCTCGCGCAGGGTCACCGAGAGCTCGGTGCCGTCCTCGTTCCAGGCCTGCTCGGTCCCCAGGAGCGGGACCGGCTCGGCGACCTGCGCCTTGTTGTAGAAGAACAGGGATTCGTAGATCGTGCCGAGGGCGCCGATCCGCGTGGGCGAGAACGGGTTGAAGTTGATCTGGTAGTCGCCGGCCTGGCCGGTGTAGGCGATGAGCGTCGAGGGGTCGCCGCTGCCGCCGGAGCCGCCTGAGGAGCAGCCGGTCGCGAGCAGGCCGAGCGCGGCCGCTCCCGCGAGCAGTGCAGCGGCACTTCGCCTTCTGAGTTGGAGAGACATCATTGTCCTTTCAGGACCGTGAGGAGGGAGTTCCCACGGGACGGAGGGGTGGCGTCCGCGCCGGGCGCCGAGTTTATTATTGACGCGTTAAATTAAAGGTGTCAAGAACAAGTTTCCACTGAATGAACGAACGGGTTCGCGAGGAGAGCGCATGACCGCGACCGGCGCCTGCCGCTGCGCGAGGGACGGGCGCACGCACTGCGCCGCCGATGCGGCGGCCACCGTGCGCGGCGGCCGGTCGCGCGCGCCGGAACCCCGAGGCAATCCCCTCGAAGCGGGCACGCGGGGCAAGTATGGTGGTGCGGATCGGTCGCCCGAATCGGGCGGCCCCGGCAGGCTCAGGAGGTCGCATTGAGGTCGTTCGGCTCGGACACGCGGATGTCCACGCTGGCCGTGGTGCTCGACCTCATCCGGGAGCGCACCACCGTCAGCCGCGTGGAGCTCGCGGAGGCCACCGGCCTGACGCAGGCGACCATGACGCACGCGGTGCGGCGGCTGATCGCGCTCGGCATGGTGCACGAGGTGGGCACCGCCCGCTCGGCGCGCGGCACGCCGCGGCGGCTCCTCGAACTCCAGCCCGACGCGCGGCACATGGTCGGCGTCCAGTTCGACCGGTACACGGCCCTCGGCGTCGTCGTCGACCTCGCCGGGCGGGTGGTGGCGCAGACGGCGATGCCCGGATCCGGGGACCGCGACCCGGGCGCGGTGCTCAGCGACTACGCCGCGAGCATCGAAGCGCTGCTGAAGGACTCAAGGGTGCCGCGCGACGGCGTGCTCGGGATCGGCCTCGCGACGCACGGCCCGCAGGACCGCGACGCGGGCGTGCTCCTCACCGACTTCCCCGCACCCGCCTGGCGCGACTACCCGCTCGCGGCGGAGCTCTCGGCGGCCACCGGACTGCCGGTGCGGATCGAGAACGACGCCACCGCCGCAGGGCTCGGCGTCCAGGCGCAGGGCAGCGCGTCCTCGAGCTTCGCCGTCGTGTTCATGTCCGGCGGCATCGGCTCCGGCGTCATCCTCGACGGCTTCCCCTACCGCGGCGTGACCTCGAACGGCGTCGAACTCGGACACATCTCCGTCGACGCCCTCGGCGAGGTCTGCGGGTGCGGCAACCGCGGCTGCCTCGAGATCATCGGCGGCCCGAACGCCGTGGTGCGCAACGCCAAAGCCCACCCGGGCCTGCGCGAACGCCTCGACCTCGAAGGCGACCAGCTCGACGCGTTCATGCGGATCGGCCGCGCCGCCCTCGCCGGCGACCCCGACGCCGCCGCGCTCATCGACGCCTCCGCGCAGATGCTCGCCGTCGCCACCGTCTCGCTCGTGAACATGTTCGACGTCGGCCGCGTCGTGCTCGCCGGGCGGGCCTTCGCCGACCTCGGCCCGCGCTACCGGGACGCGATCCAGGAAGTGCTCGACCGCGCCGTGTTCATGCGCCAGGTCCACAATGTCCAGGTCGAGCTCGCCGTCGACGTCTCCCAGGCCCCGGCCATCGGCGGCGCGGCGATGGTGCTGCGGAACTTCCTCGAGTCCTCCGGCCTGCGCGACCGCGACGCCGCGAGCACCTGAGGCGGCCCCGCCGGTGGCGGCCGCTCGCTCCGCTTGCGCGGGAAGGCATCCGATACCTAGACTGAAGCGGCCCCGAATGCGCGACTCCCTTCACCGCAGCCACTCGAGCGGTCCTGTTCGGCGCGCCAGGCGATCGTTCCTCCCGAACGGCACTCGAAGCGACCGAGGCGGACCCAGATGACGGTACTGTCCGATTTCGACAGACGATCGGTGGCGGCGCTGCTCGCGCTCGCCTTGGCCGCGTTCTGCTACGTGACAGTCGAGACCGTTCCCGTGGGGCTGCTCGCCGAGATCGCCGCCGACCTCGACGTGTCGCCCTCCCGGGTGGGCCTGCTGGTCACCGGATACAGCGTCACCGTCGCCGTGCTCACCCTGCCGCTGGTGAAGCTCGTCGCCAAGGTGCCGCGCCGCCCGCTGCTCCTCGCGCTCATGGCCGTCCTCGTCGCCGCGACGGCGCTCTCGGCCGCGGCCCCCACCTACGAGCTGCTGTTCGCCGCCCGCGTGGCGACCGCACTCAGCCAGGCCGTGTTCTGGGGCATCGTCGCACCGGTCGCCGCCGGCATGTTCCCCGCCCACGTCCGCGGGCGGGTCATGGCCGTGGTCTTCACCGGCGGGTCCATCGGGCCGATGCTCGGCGTGCCCGCCGGAACCTGGCTGGGCCAGACCGCGAACTGGCAGACCGCCTTCCTCGCCTTCTCCGGACTGGGCATGCTCGCCCTGCTCACCCTCGTCGTCGCCCTCCCCGCCAAGCCGACCCGGAACGAGCACGCCGGCCACGGCACCACCCCGGACACCCGCCAGTTCACGCTGGTGCTCGTCACCACCACACTCGCGGTCGCCGGGTTCTTCGCCGCCTTCACCTACACCTCGACGTTCGTCACCGTGGTCGCCGGCATGTCCGCGGCGCTCATGGGCCCGCTGCTCCTGGCGCGCGGCCTGGCCGACTTCGGCGGGATCACCGCGGGCGGCGCCCTCTCCGACCGGAACCAGCGGCTGGCCGTGATCCTGCCCGTCGGCCTGCTCGCCGCGACGATGCTCGCCATGTTCGCGTTCGGCACGAACCCCTGGGCCACCGCGGCGACCATCGTCCTCACCGGCCTGGCGATGGGCGCGCTCATCCCGGCCCTGCAGAACCGGGTCATGGAGTTCGCGCCCCGCAGCACCGACACCGCCTCGGCCGGGAGCTCGATCGCGTTCAACATCGGCATCGCGCTCGGCTCGTCGCTCGGCGGCCTCACCCTCACCCAGGCGGGACCGCGGGCGACCGCGCTCACAGGTGCGGGATTGGCGTTCGCGGCGCTGGCGTTCGCGGCGTCGATGAAGGCGAGCGCGAGGATCGAAGCGGAACCGGCCCCTCACCGCGCTGAGACGGGCGAACGCTGAGCACGGGGGGCCGCGGGTGGACCCCTGGCAGGGTCTCCGCGCCGCCGGTACACTTCGCCGCGTCGCGAACCGATAGGAGAACCACAGCATGCGCATCGTCGTCATCGGCGGCTCCGGCCACATCGGCACCTTCCTCGTCCCGCGCCTCGTGCGCGCCGGACACGAAGTGGTCAACATCAGCCGCGGCACCAGCACCGCCTATGCCGACGCGCCCGAATGGGCGCAGGTGCGCCAGGTCGTGGCCGACCGCGAACGGCAGGACGCCGAAGGGGTCTTCGGCGCGACGGTCCGCGACCTCGCACCGGACGTGGTCGTCGACCTCGTCTGCTTCACCCTCGCCTCCGCCACCGCGCTCGTCGAGGCCCTGCGCGGCGGCACCGCGCACCTGATCCACTGCGGCTCCATCTGGCGGTACGGCAAGAGCCGCAAGCTCCCCATCGACGAGAGCGGCGACGGCGCCGAAGCGCCCCTCGACGAGTACGGGATCCAGAAGGACCGCATCGCGCGGATGCTCAAGCAGGAGACCGCATCCGGCGGCCTCGTCACCACCTCGATCCACCCCGGGCACATCGTCGGCCCCGGCTGGCACCCGATCGGCCCGCTCGGCAACCTCGACCCGGCCGTCTGGTCCGCCATCGCGAACGGGCAGCCGCTCCAGGTCCCCGGCAGCGGCGCCGAGACGATGCACCACGTCCACGCCGACGACCTCGCCCAGGCCTTCCAACTGGCCGCCGAGCACCGCGACGCCGCCGCAGGCGAGGACTTCAACATCGTCGCCCCGAGCGCGCTCAGCGTGCGCGGCTACGCCGACATCGCCGCCGCCTGGTTCGGCCGGACCGCGACCCTCGAGCCGGTGAGCTGGGACGAGTTCCGCGCCTCCACCGCGCCCGAGCACGCGGACGCCTCCTGGGGCCACCTCGACCGCAGCCAGTGCTTCAGCATCGAGAAGGCCAAGGCCCGCTTGGGATACGCCCCGGCGTACCAGCCCGAGCAGGCCGTCCTCGAATCGCTGCGCTGGCTCGTCGGCAACGGGAAGCTCGACCTGCCCGTCCCGCTGGGCGAACCGCCGGTTCCGCCTGCGGCCTGATCATGCATAGCGGGCCGCCAGTGCCGCCGCGCGGGCGTGCAGTGCGGTGCGCAATGACTGCGGCGCAAGGGCTTCGGCGTCCGCGCCGAGCTGCCACAGCGCCCATTCGGCATGCTCGGCGTCCTGGTAGGCGACCTCCAGCCGCACGCGGCCGTCCGGCTCAGGGGCCTCCGCGCGCACGGCCACCGCTGACTGCAGGAGGTCGTCCCGGCGCTCCGGGACGACCGTGACCTGCACGGTGAGATGGCCTTCGGACAGGAACCGCGCGCACCGCTCCTGCCAGATCCGGTCGAGGTCGACCCGGTCGGGACGCTCGGCCGGTTCCGGGAGTGCTTCGGCGGCAAGACAACGCGAGAGCCGGTAGGTGCGGTCCGCGCCGGAGCGCGTGGCCAGCAGGTAGGTGCGGTCGCGCACCGTGACCAGGCCGAGGGGGTCCACCGTGCGCCACTCCGGCGTCTCACCGGCGGCCGCGTAGTGCAGGCGCACCCGGCGTCCGGTGAGCACGGCGCGCCGGACCTCGTGCATGACGATCTCGGGGACCGCTTCGGCGGTGCGCCGCCGCGAGAGCAGGTCCGTCTCGGGTTCGACGAGGAACCGGCCCACCGCGTCGTCCACTGTGGCCTGCTGGCTCTCCGGCAGGGCGTCGACCACCTTGCGCATGGCCGAGGCCAGCGCCGAGCCGAGGCCGAAGGCCCGCTCGCCGCGCCCCGATCCGGCGGTGAGGAGGGCCAGTGCCTCCTCGTGGTTGAGGCCGGTGAGTTCGGTCCGGAAGCCGGGCAGGAGCGCGAAGCCGCCGTGGCGGCCGCGTTCGGCGTAGACCGGCACGCCTGCGGCGGAGAGCGCTTCGATGTCGCGCAGCACGGTGCGGGTGGAGACCTCGAGTTCGCCCGCGAGGCTTTCGGCGGTCATCCGGCCGCGCTGGCGCAGGAGGAGGACCAGGGAGACCAGTCGGTCGGCGCGCATGCGGAAAATGGTACCGGAATACGTGACAGCAGATGTCGTGATTCGGTGCGAGGCTCTGCTCTGCGGCGGCAGCGTGCCGCCGCTGTGCATGGAATGGAGCCGACGTGGCGATGGAACGAACTGCGGTCAACCCGGTGGACTGGTCGCTCGAACTGGGGTTCGACCAGGGTGAGCTGGTGTCGGGGCAGACCCGGACGCTGTACTGCTCGGGACAGACCGCGATGGACGGCGAGGGCAGGCCGCAGCATGAGGGCGACATGGCGGCGCAGCTCGCGCTGAGCCTGGACAACCTGGAGGCCGTGCTCGGCGCGGCGGGGATGTCGCTGTCGAACCTGGTGCGGCTCAACGTCTACACGACGGACGTCGACCTGCTGTTCCCGCATTACGGGGTGCTGGCCGCGCGGCTCGGTGCCGCGCGGGTGGCGCCGGCGACCACGATGCTCGGGGTGGCGCGGTTGGCGGTCCCCGGCCAGATGGTCGAGCTGGAGGGCACTGCCGTCGCGTAGCGCGCGCCGCTCCTCGTGCCGGGTCTCCGGCACGAGGAGCGGAATCACGCGTGGCGCAGGAGGAACGCTTCGGTGAGCTCGAGCAGGTGCTCGCGGGCGGGGACGGTCTCGAAGCCGTGGCCGACGCCGTCGAGCTGGTGGTATTCGAGCTGCGAACCGTAGAGGCCCTGGTAGCCGTCGAGGATGCCGGGGGCGAAGACGTGGTCCTCTGAGCCGGCGGCGAGGAGCACGGGGCCGGCGTGGCCGCGGGCGTCGGCGAACGCGTCGATGGTCTCGGCGTCGTCCGCGTAGCGCTTGAAGATCGGGGTGCCGCCGAAGTCGTGGTAGCCGTGCTCGGCGATGATGGCCTGCCGTTCCCGGGTGACCTCCGCGTCCACTGCGATGGCTGCCGGGGCCCACAGGGCGAGGGAGCGGACCTGGCGCTTGGCGGCGGCGAGCGAGGCGGTCAGGCCGCCCATGCTCATGCCGAGCAGGGAGAGCCGCTCGGCGTCGACGCCGCTGTGGCCGCGGACCGCTTCGAGCACGGCGAGGACCTGCGAGACCTGGTCGGAGACGGTGATGTCGCCGTAGGCGCCGTCGGATTCGCCGCCGCCGGCGAAGTCGAAGCGGTAGGCGGCGATGCCGCGTTCGGCCAGGCGCTTTCCGAGTCGCACGAACGTGTGCCCGAACTCGGTGCGGGTGCCGGAGAAGCCGTGGCACATGACGACCGCGGGGGCGGGGGCCGTCTGCGGGAGGTGCAGGGTGCCGCGCAGGGTGCGGCCTTCGTGCTGGACGTCTAGGGGTTCCATGCCACGCAACCTAACATCGCGAAAGGGTTTCGACGGAGCGGTTGGCGGGTCTCCCGGAAGGTGGGCCCGGCCTCGGCGGGCCGGGCCCGCGCGGGGGTCAGACGAACCGCCAGAGGTGGTCGGCGGCACCGGTGTCGTCCCAGGTGACGACCTGGGCTCCTTGGGTCTTCGCGGCGTTCTGGACGCCGAGGACCTTGCCGCCGTTGGCGCATTGGATGCGGAAGGCGCCGTTGGAGCGGTAGCGCAGGCGCCACCGGTGGTCGTTCGTGCCGTTGTCGTCCCACTGCAGCACGCGGGCGCCCGCGGCGGTGGAGGCGTTCTCGACGCCGAGGACCTTGCCGCTGTTGCCGTTGCGGAGTTTGAAGTAGCCGCCGGTGTCCAGGACCGCCGTCCAGAAGTGGTCGGCCGTGCCGGTGCTCCCCCACTGGACGGCGAGGCCGCCGTTGGCGGTGGACATGTTCTGGATGCCGATCACCATGCCGCTGTTGACGTTCTGGATGCGGCGGGCCCCGTCGGGGACGAAGCGCCAGAAGTTGTCGGCGGTCCCGTTGTCGGAGTCCTGCACGGCCTGGCCTCCGGCGGCGGTGGAGGCGTTGAGGATCGCCAGGAGCTTCCCGGTGTGGGCGTTGCGGATCTTGTGGCGGCCGTCGCCGTTGTCGACGACGGACCAGAGGTGGTCGGCGGTGCCGGTGTCGTTCCACTGGACGACGCGGGCGTTGTCGGCGGTCGACATGTCCTGCACGCCGAGCACGAGGCCGGAGTTGCGGTTGCGGAGCTTCACGTTCGCGCCGGAGGCCACGAGATCCCATCTGTGGTCGGCGGTGCCGGTGTCGTTCCATTGGAGGGCGGGACCGCCGGCGGCCGTTGACATGTCCTGCACGCCGAGCACGAGGTTCGAGTGCGCATTGTAGAGCTTGAACGCGGGAGCCCCGGTCGAACCGCCTTCACCGGAGGCGTTCCAGTAGACGGTGTAGTTGTGGCCGTGGGCGTCGAAGAACGGACCGAGATTCACAGTGGCGCCGTCGGCGGTGGCGGTGAAGGCGAGCGAGGAGGCGCTGGTCCGCTGGATCGAGTCGGGGTCGAGGAAGGGCAGGGTGCCGAGCGCGGTGCCCCCGTAGTCGCCGGAGAGCACCGTGGGGCCGAAGACCACCGCCGAGACGTTCTCATCGTCGTTGGCGGCCTCCAGTGCCACGCGCATCGGGAGTTTCACGGTGACCGTGTCGCCTGAGGTCCACGAGCGGGTCAGCGCCGCATAGGTGCCCGGTGCGGCGGGGATCGACTGGGCCTGGCCGTTGACGCTGACGACCGCGCCTTCGGTCCAGGCGGGGATGCGCAGGCGCATCGTCCAGGAACCGGCGGCGCTGCCGGCGACGGTGAGGGTGGTCGTGTCGCTCACCGGGTACGACGTGGACTGCACGACGGTGATGCCGCGCTCGGTCCAGTTCAGGCGCGAGGGCGTGTACAGGTTGACGTACAGCGTCGTGTCGGCCCGGAAGTACACGGAGTCCATGAGCTTCGTGAACGTCTCGATGCCGGTGCCTTGGCAGCACCAGAAGGAGTTGTAGTCGGTGCTCCAGGTGCCGCCGCCCCAGGCCGGGCCGACGCCGCGGCGGCCCCCGGGGTTCAGGGGCGTGAAGTAGGTGATGTGCCCGTGCCGGTCGGCCGGGTTCTGCCAGCCGATGAGGTGGTTGAGGAGGGCCCGTTCGTAGAAGTCGAAGTACGCGGCGTTGTCCGGTTCGAGCAGCCACAGCTCGCGGGTGAGGCGCAGCATGTTGTAGGTGTTGCAGCCTTCGCACGTGTCGGTGTCGAGGTAGGCGGCGATGGCGTTCGGCGGGCGGAAGTGCTCGGCCTCGGAGTTGCCGCCGATCGCGTAGGTGTGGGCGTCGACCACGAAGTTCCAGAAGTTCGACGCGATGGAGCGGTAGCGGGCGGTGCCGGTGGCCTTGTACTCGCGGGCGGCCCCGATCGCCTTGGGCACCTGGGTGTTCGCGTGCAGGCCGTTCAACCGGTCCTGGCCGTTCGCGAGCGGGTCGAAGACCGCGGCGTGGTCGAACCGCTTGGCGGCCGTGAGCCAGCGCTCGGTGCCGGTGTGCTGGTAGAGGTCGGCGAGGACGGCGTTCATGCCGCCGAACTCGCGGGCCAGGACGGTCTGCATCTGGGAGGCGGAGAGGCGGGCGGTGCGGGTGTCGACCCAGCCGGCGAGCGCGAGGAGCACGTCGCGGGCCTGGGTGGAGCCGATGAGCCGCCATACGTCGAGCAGGCCCGCGAGGGTCTTGTGGATGACGTAGTACGGGACGTTGCCGTTGGTGAGCGTGCCGTTCTCGAGGGCGGTGAAGTCGGATTCGGGGAAGCCGCAGAGGTACCCGGCACTGAAGCCGGCGGCGGCGTTGTTGGCCTGGCACTTGGCGAGTTCGGCGACCATCGTGGCGGCCTTGTCGCGGCAGGTCGTGTCGCCGAGCACGGCCCACGCCTGGGCCCAGGCGGTGAGGAAGTGGCCCTGCATGTGGGTGCGGAAGGGGAAGTTCGGGGCGTCCCAGCCGCCGTTGGAGGCGGCGCCGCCGGTGGAGAGCCGGTGGTTGGCGCGGAAGTTGTAGAGCAGCCGGTCGACGTCGACGAACCGCAGGTACGCGAGGGTGCGGTTCTGGTTGTCGAGCCAGCGGCCCGCGTTGAGCGTGACCTGGCCCAGGGCGAACTCGTGGGCGGCGGCGCCGATATCGGGCCGGGCGGTGGCGAGCGCGGCTTGGGCGTGGCCGCCGCCGATGCCGGGGGCGGCGGTGGCCACGGCCGCGACGCCGGCGGCCTGGATGAGTCTGCGGCGGCTGAGTGGGGACGTCGACATGAGGGGTACCTCCGGAAAGGAAAATGTTACCGAGAACCCACGCTAGCAAAGATCGACACGTTTGAATACAGCGCGCGGTCTTCGCTTGCGGCTCAGGGGGTCGTGACGTCGAACCTCTTGACCGTGACCGCGCCGCCGAGCGCCTGCGTGGCGTGGTTGAAGACGCCGAAGCGGTAGCCCATGAAGAACGTCCAGTTGCTGTTGAGCGTGAACCCGGGGCCGAGGCGGACGAAGTTCGATCCGTCGGTGCTGTAGGAGAACAGGGCCTGGCGGCCCGCGCCGGGGCGGATGTCCGCGGTGGCGCGCAGCCAGATCCGGGTGTCGCACAGGTCCGCGGCGGCGCGCTGCGTGCCGGTGCCGGTGGTGTTCCAGCTCGAGTCCATGGTGAGGCCGTCCCACATGACGGCCCGCAGGACGCCGTTGTCGCGCCGCACGCCGATCCAGGCCGAGGCGTCGCGGAGCATCGCCAGGCCGGTGCGGTCGCCGTCCCTCATGGCGGAGAGGTCGAGTTCGACCGTGGCCGTGGAGCTCGGGCCCTGGATGCGGTGGGTGAGGGTGTTGCGGGCCGAGTAGAGGTCGTTCGTCACGGTCGCGGTCTGGAGCCGGAGGCCGTTCCCCGAGGTCCACTTCGTGTTGTCGGGGTTGTGGTTCCACTCCCATTTGGCCCCGAGCGCGGTGGTCGTGAACGTGTCCGCGCCGGTCATCGGCGGCACCGGGCGCGGGGTGAGGTTCGGGAACGGGTAGGTCTGCCCCCAGGCGCCGTTCACCGTCTGCACCTGCGGCCAGCCGTCCGAGGTCCAGCTGATCGGCGCCATCGCCGGCATCCGTCCGCCGGGGTAGGCGTCGACGAATCCCATGTAGTACCAGGCGCCGCCGGGGGTCGAGATGAGGCCGCCCTGGTGCGGGACGCCGCCGCCGGGGATCGGGCCCGGCATGTCGAGCAGGACCTGCCGGAGTGTGTAAGGGCCCCAAGGGGATGCGGCTTTGAGGATGTACTGGCCGTTGGCGGGGCGGGTGAGGAAGATGTAGTAGCTGCCGTTGATCTTGTAGAAGCGGGCGCCCTCGAGGGTGCCGATGTTCGAGGGTGTGGAGAAGACCTGCTGGTTGCGGACCTCGGTCCGGCCGTCGGCGGAGAGCTGGGCGACGGAGATCTGGGTGTTGCCGTAGGCGACGTACATGGTGTTGTCGGTGTCGATGAGCATCCCGGCGTCGTAGTAGGCGCGGGGCAGCTCGGCGTGGCGGGTCCAGGGCCCGGCGGCGCTGGTCGCGGTGTACATGTAGGAGCGGGCGAAGTCGATCTGGCCGAGCCAGTAGAAGCGGCCTTCGCTCGCGCGGTGGGCGAGGGTGGAGGCCCAGATGCCGCGCACGTAGCCGCGGCCGCCGCTCATGTCGTACTTGGCGCCGAAGTCGAGCCTCGGCACGGAGTGGCCGATGAACTCCCAGTTGACGAGGTCCCAGGAGCGCAGGACGGGCGCGCCGGGCGAGTAGTGCATGGTGGACGCGGTCATGTAGAAGACGTCGCCGACGCGGATGACCTCGACGTCGGCGAAGTCCTGCCACACGACGGGGTTGGTGTAGCTGGACTGCTGGGCCTCGGCCTGGCCGAGCGCATAGGGGCCGTAGACGGCCGCCGCGGCTCCGGCGGCCAGACCCGCGCCGGCGATGAACAGGCCGCGGCGGCTGGTGGTGAGGTCGAGGGCGTGGTCGATCCGGTTCATGGCAGTGCTCCTCGGTCGAAGTCGGCTTCCCGGGCGGTGGCCGGGGCGGGAGGGAGGGGCGGCCGGTCGGTAACGCTCGTTGGCACCGGCCGCCCCACGGGGGATCAGGCCTGGGTGTCCTCGCGGATGTCGGCGAGGACGGTGTCGGCGCCGCACGTGGAGCCGACGGGGTTGAGCTGCCACTGCTGGTTCGTGGCGCCGGTGACGGTGTACTGCACGATCGGCGAGCCGGGGGTGGTCGACCAGTTGTGGACGTCGAGGGCCTTGCCGGAGTGGCGGTTGACGATCGAGTAGTAGCCTTCGGCGTTCTCGGTGACCTTCCACTGCTGGTTGACGCCGCCGACGTCGGTGTACTGGGCGATGGTGGCGCCGTTGGCGGTGCTGAAGTTCCAGAGGTCGAGCACGAGCCCGGAGTGGCGGGCCTGGATCTTGTGGTAGCCGTTGCCGATGTCGATGAACCGGAACTGCTGGTTCGCCCCTTCCCAACCGGTGTACTGGGTGAGGGCGGCGCCCGTGGCGGTCGAGGCGCCCTGGATGTCGAGGACGAGGCCGGAGTGGCGCGACTGGACGGTGTACCAGTCGCTGGCGGTCGGCTGGGCGTCGGCGCGCTGCGCGCCGAGGCCGAGCAGGCCGGCCGTGGCGAGCACGGCCGCGACCGCCAGGGCGGTGAGGACGCGGGCCCACCGGTGGAGGACCGCGAGGTCGGGTGCCGCTTGCATCAATGACTCCCTAATGGATTCGGTGGCCGGGGCGGAGCGTTGCGCGGGCGTGGGGGTTCGGAGGGGTCGGCGCCGACGCCGGTGCGGGTCAGGAGGCGGTGCTCCGGGGCGCTGGGGTCGGTGGGCTGACGTGGGGCATCGCTGTTCCTGTTCGAGTGTCGAACGCCGCCGCGCAGCGGCGGCGCTCGAGTGCCGGGCTCGATCGCTCGAAATTTTCGATTGTCTCATCGAAACTTCCGGTTCTAAGTTATCGATAACCGTCGATGCGTGTCAAGAGCGGGGCCGTCCTCGACCCGGAATGATCGACGCGACCGCAGCTAGAATCCACGAATGACCTCCTCCCCCGACTCCCCCGCTGCGCCGGAAGGCGAGCCGTTCACCATCGCGCAGCTCGCCGAACGCGCCGGCGTCTCCGTCGCCACCGTCTCCAAAGTCGTGAACGGGCGCCTCGACGTCGCGCCCGAGACCCGGGAGCTGGTCGAGACGCTCATCAGCCGGCACGGCTACCGCCGCCAGAAGCGCCCGTCCCGTCCCGCGCCGCTCATCGAACTCCTCTTCCACGAAGTGCGCGGGCTGTACCCGGTCGAGGTCATCAACGGCGTCAGCACCGTCGCGCGCGCGAACGGCCTGGGCGTCGTCGTCTCCGAGCTCGGCGGCAGCCACGTCCCCGGCCGCGGCTGGGTCGAGGACGTCCTGGCTCGCCGCCCCGTGGGGGTCGTCCCCGTCTTCTGCGGCGTCACCCCGGAGCAGCGGGAGCGCTTGCGCACCAGGGACATCGCCATCGTCGCGGTCGATCCCACGGGCGAGCCCGGCCATGACGACCCGTCCGTGGGCACGAGCAACTGGAACGGCGGCCTGGAGGCCACGCGGCACCTGCTCGAACTCGGGCACCGCCGCATCGCCGTCATCACCGGCCCTGAGCGGGTACTCGCTGGCCGCGCCCGGCTGGACGGCTTCCGCGCCGCGATGGACCTCGCCGGCGTGCCCGTGGACCCGGAACTGGTGTGCGTGGGCGACTTCCAGATCGAGGACGGCCGCGACCACGCCAGGACCCTCCTGCGCCTCCCGGACCCGCCCACGGCGATCTTCGCCTGCAACGACGGATCGGCGCTGGGCGTCTACCACGCCGCCGCCGAACTGGGCCTGCGCGTGCCCGACGACCTCAGCGTGGTCGGCTTCGACGACCTGCCGAAGGCCAAGTGGATGATCCCGCCGCTCACCTCGGTGCGCCAGCCGCTGCACGACATGGCCGCCGCGGCGGCGACGATGCTGCTCGACCTCGCGGCGGGGCGCACCCCGCCGAAACGGCGCGTCGAGATCGCCACGGAACTCATCCTGCGCTCGAGCACCGCTCCGCCCGCCCGCTGAACCGCGGACGGGCGGATCGCCGGCTCAGCCGAGTGTCCACCGCTGGTTGGACTGGCCGTGGCAGGTCCACAGCACCGCTTGGGTGCCGTTCGCCGTCGCCGCGCCGTTGACGTCGAGGCACAGGCCGGAGAGCGAGTTCCTCACGGTGCCGTCCGATTGCAGCGTCCAACGCTGGTTCGCGCCGCCGTGGCAGGACCAGATGATCACCGGTGTGCCCGCGGTCGTCTGGTTCTCGTACGCGTCGAGGCAGCGCCGTGATCCTCCGCTGTAGACGGACAGTTCACCGCTGTCACTGAGCGTCCACTGCTGGTTGGCGCCGGTGTGGCAGTCCCAGATCTGGACGCGGGTGCCGGCGGTGGTCGACGAGTTCGGCACGTCCATGCAGCGCCCGGACGCGGCCGAGCGGAGCTGGCCGGTGTCGCCGCCGCCCCCGGTGGCCGGGGTGAGGTAGACCGAGTACGCGTCGCGGGCGTTCTGGATGGTGAACGGCACGGTGATCGAACCGCTCGCAGTGCTCACGTCCTGGCTGTAGACGACCTGCGGGGCGCTCAGCGGGGCCGCCTCGGGGATGCGGTTGACGGTGACGTGGACGTTCCCGCCCTCGGTCAGCCACGGCACCGACGCCAGCCCGTTGAAGGTGACCGAAGTGGATCCGGTGGCGCCGTTGATGTTGCCCAGGACCGCGACCGCCCGGCGGGCGGCCTCGTCCTTCGACGCGGAGATCGCGGTGCCGTTCACCTGGCCCGAGGTCTGCAGGAGCGTGCCGGTCATGTCCGCATAGGACTTCATCACCCACCAGTTGCCCGTGGGGCTCCAGCTGCCGCCGGTCTGGGTCAGCAGACCGGTCAGGTTCGGGGTGAGGCAGCAGAACCAGTTGCCGCGGATCGCGTTGTCGTAGTCGGACTGCGCGAACCGGGCCAGGTACCAGGCGGTGACGTTGGCGGTCTGCATGTTCTGCGGCTGGTACTCGTTGGCGGACAACGGAAGCGCCGGGATGCCGTTGGCAGCCAGCGCTGCGAGCGTGGAGTCGCCCACCCGCACCGGGTCGTCGACGTTGCCGAGGGTGTGGTTGGCGATCATGTCCGGCAGGGTCCCGGCGGCCTTCACGTGCGAGAGGAAGGTCTGCCACTGCTCGGGGCGGCGGTCGGGCGTATAGGCGAAGGAGGGGCCGACGATCTCGGCGTCGGGGTCGACGCGCTGGATGGTGCGGACGGCGGTGTCCCACATCTGGAAGTACTGGGGGCTGTTGACCCCGCGCGTCCAGAAGATGTCGATGTCCGGCTCGTTCCAGATGTCGTAGGTGATCGGCAGGCCGGTGTCGCGCAGCTGGCCGACGACGGTCTCGAGGAAGGTCACCCAGTTGGAGCAGTTGCCGTTGTCGCAGGGGTACATGGTGTTCGCGCCCTGGCCGCCGAACGCGCCGTACATGTCGCTGAGGATGGCCTGGTACTGGGCGTTGTAGGGGGCGGCGGTGAAGCGCCGCGCCTGGGAGGTGATCGAGCTGAGCACGGCCTGGGTGGCCTGGCCGTTGCGGTAGCCGTCCTCGATCCAGCCGCGGGAGACGTGGCCGCCGCCGCGGAAGGCGTTCATGCGCAGGGGCTCGAGGAGCGAGGCGGGCGGCTGCGAGCCGTCCGCGTTGACGCCGTAGAGGAAGCCGAGCCCCACGCCCTCCGAGGGGCCGGCGTCGGAGGCGAGGTTGACGGTGAGTCCGGTCTGCGCCTGCGCCGCTTGGGGGGCGAGGAGTTGGGCGGACAGGACCATCAGGAATGCGATGAGGAGCGCGGCGGTGCCGCGACCTCGGGATGTGAGCGCTCTCAGTCTCATGCGAGCTCCAGGTTCGAGTTTTTCGTCGATGGGGGGCGGCCGGGGCCGGGAGGCGCCGCGGCCGCGAGCGGCGCACGGGTGGATGGTGCCGGGATCGGCGCACACCGCGGATCGAAACTTTCGACACTGAGGACGATCGTTTCGCTCCATTCACCATAGACAGTTGTCGATACCCGGTCAAGCGGGAGCCGCCGCGGCCAGCGGTGCCGGGCGGGTCCCCGCGCCCGGCGAGAATGATCGGATGATCCATGGCCTGGCTTTAACACATGAGGGCGAAAGGCCAGCGTTTACCACATAACGGCTTCGCATCGATCCCGTATGACTACGGAATCATCTGATCTTTACGGGCCCGGGGTCTTGCCTCGAAAACCCTGCCTCCCCTACTTTTGTTTGAAGGCATATCCAAATTTAGCGATCCCCCTGCTGCCTGCCCCCTCGCAGCAGCACGACTGAAAGGCCAACGATGCCCGACTCCTCCCCCGCACCGATGCGGCGCCGCTCGCTCTTCAAGGTCGCCGGTCTCGGCGCCGTCGGCGCCGCAGGGCTGCCCTTCGCCGCCGCCTGCTCCGACATCGACAGCAACGAAGGCTCGGCTCAGCAGACCGAGGGCTTCGACTTCCTGCCCGAGCACAAGGAATGGCCCCTCCCGGCCGAGCCCGACCTGGTCGGCGAGCCGCCGAACCACCCGTCCGCGTTCACCTCGTACCCCGAGCCGATCGAGGCCGTCACCGAGGTGCCCTCGAACTCGGGCACCTACGAGATCACCGTGCCGTTCTGGGGCGAGGCCCCCTCGAACGACGACCCCTACTTCACGGCACTGCGCGACGCCTGGGGCGGAACCACCGTGAACCTCCGCCAGGCGGACGGCAACACCTATGCCGACACCTCGGTCCAGTGGCTCAACGCCAACGAGTACGGCGACGGCATCCTGCTCTTCAGCTGGATGCTGGGCTCCCACACGAACTTCCCCGAGACCGTGGTCAACTCCTTCTACGACCTGACCGACATCCTCAAGGGCGACATCTCCGAGCGCTGGCCGCTCCTGGCCGGCCTCCCGACCCAGTCCTGGGCGCAGTCGGTCTGGTCCACGGACCCGACCGACCCCGAGACCGCGCGCCTCTACGGCATCCCCTCCACCTTCAGCGGCGGGCCGGGCAACGCCCTGTTCACCCGCGTCGACCTCATGGAGGCCGCGAGCATCGCGATGCCCACCACCGTGGAAGAGCTCCTGGAGGCCTGCCGCACCTGGTCGGACGACGCGAACGGCAAGTGGGCCTTCGGCAGCGTCGACTGGATCCTCCCGCAGCTGTTCGGCCTGGTCGGCGACGAGGGCTGGAACTGGGACGAGGCGCAGGGCAAGCTCATCCACGACTGCGAGAAGCCCGAGTTCACCGAGATGCTCGAGTTCCGCCGCACCCTGTGGGACGAGAAGCTCATCCACCCGGACGCTCCCACCGGCACCCTCGACAACGGGGCGCTGCAGATCGCCGGGACGACCCTGTTCTCCCAGGAGAACCCGGTCCGCTGGTACGAGTACACGAGCAAGGTCAAGGACGGTTCCGCCACCGGCGCGATCGTTCCGGTCCCGCCGATCGCCGCCAAGGGCCGCAAGCCGGCCCTCAAGGCCAACACCTCCGTCGACGGCTGGACGTTCCTGAACAAGGACCTCTCCAAGGAGCAGGTCGAGGAGCTTCTCGACGTCGCCAACTGGTGCTCCGCGCCGTTCGGTACCAAGGAGTACGAGCTCCTCGAGTACGGCGTCGAAGGCGACCACTTCGAGTACGACGCCACCGGGAACCCGGTCCACACCGAGCACGGCCAGAAGATCGTCCAGGCCCCGGTCAACCTCAAGCAGTACTCCGGCAAGGTCCAGCGGTTCCTCACCGGCCTCCCCGAGGTCGTCCAGGCCCACTTCGAGTTCAACGCCTCGTGCCAGGAGTACATCGTCCCGGGCATCTTCTCGGGTGTCCGCATCGAGGCCCCGGCCGTGTTCAAGTCCGCGAACCAGGTCTTCAACGACCAGCAGAACGACATCGCCTTCGGGCGGGCCGAGCTCTCCACCATCCCGGACATCGTCGCCACCTTCATGGAGAACGGCGGCGAGGAGGCCCGCGGGTTCTTCACCGACGTCTACAAGAGCCTCAACGAGGAGTGACGGACGCCAGGCCGCCCGCGGTGCGGGCGGCCCGGCAGCTCACGCCCACCGAACTCGGACTTGAGACGGGAACACCCATGGCAACCATGCAAAGCGCGGCTCCACCGACCACCGGCCGCACCCCGGACGCGCGCACCGTCAAACGCAAGCGGACCTTCGCGCAGCGCCTCCGGCACGACTGGCCCCTCCTGGTACTGGCGCTTCCGGTGATCGCCCAGCTCGCGGTGTTCTTCTACTGGCCCTCGGCCTGGAACGTCATCGCGTTCATGGACTACAGCCCGCACCGGCCGTTCTGGGAGAACCCGATCGTCGGCTTCGCCTGGTTCCAGCGGCTGTTCGCGGACCCTTACTTCGTTCCGGCACTGCTGAACACGCTGAAGTTCGCCGCCGCGCAGCTGGTCCTGCTGTTCCCGCTGTCGATCATCCTCGCGCTGGTCATGCACTCAGTGGTCTCCACCAAGGTCCGCAGCACGTTCCAGTCCATCGTGTACCTGCCGTACTTCTTCTCCTGGGTCCTGGTCGTCACCGTGTTCGTCCAGGTCCTCGGCGCCGACGGCCTCGTCTCGAACTGGCTCACGAGCCTGGGGGGCGACCGGATGACCTTCACCTCCGACCCGGACACGTTCCTGCTGCTCGCATGGATGCAGTGGGCGTGGAAGGACGCCGGCTGGGGCATGATCATCTTCCTCGCCGCCCTCGCCTCGATCAACCCGAGCCTCTACGAGGCCGCCGCGGTCGACGGCGCGAACCGCTGGCGCCGCATGTGGCACATCACCCTGCCCGGCATCCGGCCCGTGATCATCCTCCTCCTCATCCTGCAGATCGGCGGCATCCTCTCCGTCGGCTTCGAGCAGTACCAGCTGCAGCGCAACGCCATCGGCTACCAGGCCACCGAAGTGCTCGACACCTACGTGTACTACCGCAGCGTCATCGGCACCGAAGGGGCCTCCTTCGGCACCGCGGCCGGCCTGTTCAAGGGCGCGATCGGGCTCATCCTGATCCTCGCCGCCAACAACGTCGCGCACCGCCTCGGAGAGCAAGGGATCTACCAGAAGTCATGACCGCCGTCGACATCAAGCCCAAGCCCCGCCGCCAGAGCGACCGTCCCGTCTGGGACGAGGAGCCCTCCTTCGTCGGCAAGAGCCTCAAGGCGCTCTTCCTCATCGCCTATGCGGCGGCGGTCGTGGTGCCGCTCTGGGCGATCGTGGCCACCAGTTTCGCGAGCGAGGACGCGCTCAACCGGGCCGGCGGGAACCTCCTGCTCCTCCCGACCGATCTGAGCCTCGCCGCGTACAGCGAGATCTTCTCCGGCGGCGCGCTCACCGACTCGCTGCTCCTCACGATCATCCTCACCGCGGGAGGCACCGCCTTCAGCATGGTGCTCACGATCTGCGGGGCGTACGCGCTGTCGCGCACCGGCTCGCTGCTGCACCGGCCGATCCTCATGCTCGTGCTGTTCACGTTCCTGTTCGGCCCCGGCATGTACCCCAGCTTCCTGGTGGTGCAGAAGCTCGGCCTGTTCAACGACTACCTGTCGCTGATCCTGCCGGTCGCCCTGAGCGCCTTCAACCTCATCGTCCTCAGGGCGTTCTTCATGAACACGATCCCCGGCGAGCTGCTGGACGCGGCCCGCATCGACGGCGCCGGCGAGTTCCGGATCCTCCTGACGATCGTGCTGCCGATGTCCAAGGCGATCCTCGCGGTCGTCGCCCTGTTCTACGCGGTCGGCTACTGGAACATCTACTTCTCGGCCGTGCTCTACACGCCCGGCCTGGAGACCCAGCCGATCCAGGTGGTCCTGCAGCGGATGCTCATGTCCACACAGGGCCTGCCCGAAGGCGCCTCCGCGTCCGCGCAGTACCAGTCCCAGGGCGAGGCCGCGCCCACCGCGGCCCTCAAGATGGCGGTCGTGGTCTGCACCGTGATCCCGATCGTGATCATGTACCCCTTCATCCAGAAGCACTTCACCAAGGCCGTCATCACGGGGGCCATCAAGGGGTAGAGACGTCCCGGGGGCTCGCTCCCCGGGACGGCCGCGGGCACGATGTGAGGGTCGGGGGGTCGATTCGCTGTCGAACCGCCCGCGGCCGAGGGCCTTCCGAACCGGGCGACGCAGACTGCACACTGCGCCCGGACTCGGAAGGCCCTCTTGCCGTACCGGCCGGGACCGCGGCGTGAAAGATCCGACCATTCTTGCGGTTCGCACAGCGCTCGGCGATACTTGCATCCATGTCCCGCACGGACGATGTCGTCAACGGCATCAAACACATGATCCTCAACGGCGATCTCCAGCCGGGCGAGCGCCTGCCCGTGGAGAAGGAGCTCGCCGAGACCCTCGGCGTCTCCCGCGGCTCGCTCCGCGAAGGCGTCCGGGCCCTCTCGATCCTCGGCATCCTCAACTCGCGGCAGGGCGACGGCACCTACGTGACCGACCTCGACGTCTCGCAACTGCTCGCGCCGATGGGCTTCGTCGTCGACCTCCAGGGCGAGGGGCAGACCCTGCACCTCCACGCCATCCGCCGCCTGCTCGAATGCGAGGCGGCCCGCCTCGCCGCCACCAGGATCACCGACGACGCCCTCAAGGAGGCCGAAGCCCTGCTGGACGAGGCCGGCCGCATCCTCGACGAGACCCCCGAAGCGCACGAGCGGATCATCGAGATCGACATCGCCTTCCACCGCATCATCGCCGCGCACACCGGCAACCCGGTGCTCACCGGCATGATCGAGACCTTCGCGAGCCGCACCGTCAGGGAGCGCCTGTGGCGGAGCCTGCGCGAAGAGGGCATCGACCGGCGCACCCACGGCGAGCACCACGCGATCTGGCGGGCTCTGAAGTACCACGACGCCGAGGGCGCCCGCATCCGCATGGCCAACCACCTCTTGGGGGTCGAAGACTCCCTGCCGTTCCTCCCCAGCGCCGAAGAGGACGAGCCACCGCTCGAATCCTGAGGCACCGCGGACGGGCCGGCGCGAAACCCGCCGCGGTCCGTCAGGCCTTGCCCGCGTGCTGCCGCCGCACGATCTCGTCGATCCAGATCGGCGCGAACGGCGAGGTGCAGTTCGGGGGCGTCGGGTAGTCCTTGAGCACTTCGAGCCGCTCGCCGATGGCGATGGCGCGCTCGCGGAGGTCGGCGTGGAAGATGCCGATCTGGGCCAGGCACTGGTTCATCGCCCATTGCAGACGGTCGGGGGCGTCCTTCATCTCGGCTTCGATCACGTCGAGCAGGCCCGGGAGGTCGAGGCCCTCGGGCCGCTTCTGGACGCGCTCGCTCGTCAGCGCCCAACCGGCCGAGGCGGTCACCGGGTCCGGGTCGTCGATCCACGCCAGGCGCAGCGATTCGGCCTCAGGATGCTTCTTGACCACGTAGTTCACGAGCCAGTCGTGGACCTTCGGGGTCCGCGCGCCGCGCAGCATCGCGTCGAGCTCGTCCCGCTCGAAGGCCTTCGGGCGGCAGATCAGCAGCGCGAGCAGCCTCGCGGCGGTGTCCTCGGTGGCCCAGAGCTCCCGCGCCAGGTCCTGCTGCGTCTTCAGCCGCTTCGCCACAGCGCGCAGCTTCGTGAGGTTCACGCCGTGGTCGTCACCGTGCCGCTCGTTCACCTCGCGCATCTTCGGGTCCTCGAGCGCGGCCAGCTCGGCCATGACCGCATCGACCTGGGTCATCACTGCCTCCTTCGCCTCTGCCGGGCAGTCTACGTCCGGGACCCGACACCCGACCGGGCTTCGAGCACCGCCATGGCCGCGTTGCGCCCGGGAATCCCGCTCACCCCGCCGCCGCGCACGGCCCCGGCTCCGCAGAGGAGCACGTTCGGGTGCTCGGTCTCCACGCCCCACCGGCCGGTCGCCGCATCGGTGCGGAAGGGCCAGGACAGGTCGCGGTGGAAGATGTTGCCGCCGGGGAGCCTGAGGTCGCGTTCGAGGTCGACCGGGGTCTTCGCCTCGATGCACGGCGCGCCGTCGCCGTCTGCCGCCAGGCAGTCGGCCAGCGGCTCGTCGAGGTACCGGTCGAGCTGCGCGACGGTGGCCGCGAGCAGCCGCTGCCGCTCGTCCCCGGAGCCGTCGAAAAGCCTTGCGGGCGTGTGGAGCCCGAACAGCGTCAGCGTGTGGTAGCCCTCGCGCGCCAGCTGCTCCCCCAGGATCGACGGATCGGAGAGCGAGTGGCAGTAGATTTCAGCAGGCGGCTGCGACGGCAGCCGCCCGGAGGCCGCCTCGGTGTAGGCGGCTTCGAGCTCCGCGAAGGATTCGGCCACGTGGAACGTGCCCGCGAAGGCCTCGCGCGGGTCGACGCCGGTGTCCCGCAGCCGCGGCAGCCGTTTGAGGAGCATGTTGACTTTGAGCTGCGCCCCTTCGGCGGGCTCCGGCCGCTCCCGGCCGAGCAGATCCGCCAGCGCCTCGGGCGAGGCGTTCACCAGCACGTGCCCGGCCTCGACCGTGGCACTCCCCTGCTCGTGCTCGTAGGTCACCTCGGCCCGCTCGCCGTCCGTGGCGATCGCCGTGACCTCATGGTCGGTGAGGATCTCCACGCCGGCCGCGCGTGCGACGCGGGCGAGTTCGTCGGTGAAGGCGCCCATGCCGCCCACGGGCACGTCCCAGTCGCCGGTGCCGCCGCCGATCACGTGGTACAGGAAGCAGCGGTTCTGCCGCAGGTCATCGGCCCACGCCGATGAGAAGGTCCCGATGAGGCCGTCGGTGAGCACGACGCCGCGCACGAGGTCGTCCGCGAAGGTCTGCTCGATCGTCTCGCCGAGGGGCTGCTGGAAGAACATGCCCCAGATGCCGTCGTCGCCCACGCGCTGGCGCAGTTCGTCCTCTGTGGGCAGTGGCTCGGTGAGGGTGGGGAACACCCGCTGCGCCACGTGCGCGGCCTTGCCGTAGAAGTCCTGCCACGCCTCGAACTCGCGGTCCGAGCCGGTGAGCCCCGCGAACGACTCCCTGGTCCGGGCCGCGTCCCGTGTGACGAGCAGCCCGGTGGGGCGGCCGCCGCGCTCGGTCGGCGTGTAGGACGAGACGCTGCGCTTGCGCACGGTGAACCGCAGCCCGAGGTCGTCGACGATCCGGCGCGGCAGGAGGCTCACCAGGTACGAGTACCGCGAGAGCCGGGCGTCGACGCCGGGGAACGCCGGCGCTGAGATCGCCGCGCCTCCGGTGCGGCCCAGGCGTTCCAGGACGAGGACGCGGAGTCCAGCGCGGGCCAGGTACGCCGCCGAGACGAGCCCGTTGTGGCCGCCGCCGACGATCACGGCGTCATAGGACCGGTGAAGAACCATGACCATTCCTAACACGTTCGACGGGTTCCGGCGCGAGGCTCAGGTCCATGGGGCGGCTCTGCCCAGTGCGGCGGTCCACGGTCGCCGGCGGCGGTTCGCGGTCGGCCGCCGCGTGTGCCGCCCGGAGTATCATCGGCCCCGCGATGTCGAGGACGGCGAAAGGCTGGTGCGCAGGTGATCGGTGTGATCGGCGAGGCCCTGATCGACTTGAAAGTGGACCAGGAGGACGCCCGCCATCCGGTCGCGCACCCGGGCGGCAGCCCGATGAACGTGGCCGTGACGCTGGGCCGCCTGGGCGCCGAGGCCGCCTTCTTCGGGCGGCTCTCCGGGGACGCGTTCGGGAAGCTGCTGCGCACCCACCTGGCCGAGTCCGAGGTGCGCCTGCAGTGGATCGTGGACGCGGCCGAGCCGACGAGCCTGGCGATCGTCTCGATCGACACGGGCGGGTCCGCGAGGTACGCGTTCCATGTCGACGGGACCGCCGACTGGCAATGGGCCGCAGACGAACTGCCGCAGCACCCGGGCCTGGACGCGGTGCACGCCGGATCGATCGCACTCGCCGTCGACCCCGGCGGGCCGGTCATCGAGCAGTGGCTCGCGGCGCTCAGCGCCCGCACCACGATCAGCCTGGACCCGAATGTGCGCCCGGCGCTCCTGGGCGACCGCGAGGACTACCGGGCGCGCCTGGAGCGCTGGCTCGGCTTCGCCGCGATCGTGAAGGTCTCGGACGAGGACCTGGCGTGGATCTGGCCCGGGACCGACCCTGCCGAACTCGCCGAGGCCTGGATCGCAGCGGGCCGCAAGCTGGTCGTCGTCACGCGCGGCGGCGAGGGCTCGCTCGTGTGGGCCGGCGGCGAGGCGTTCGCGGTGCCCGCCGCGCCCGTCGACATGGTTGACACGGTCGGCGCGGGCGACTCGTTCAGCGGAGCGCTGCTGGACTGGCTGGACCGGAACGGTCGCCTGCGCCCTGACGGCCTCGCACGTCTGACGGCATCCGAAGCGCGCGAGGCGGTCGCCTTCGCTGCGAAGGTCGCCGCCGTGACCTGCTCCCGGGCCGGTGCGAACCCGCCCTGGCGCAAGGAACTGGGCTGAGCTCCGGAACCGCGGCCGTCGGGCGCGTCCGGCGTCAATAAAATGTCAAAACTCGCGGCGGGCACCCCGGCCGGGGAGGATTTCCGCAGGTAGGCGACGTCGTGTCGCGTTCGCGAGACGGGCGGCGACGATATCCTGCATCCGGCGGCGCGGTCCCGTGCCGCGATCGCCGACCTACCTGAGGGCCGTGCCCTGCAATCCGTCCTGCGCGCCGTACTCGACGGCTTCATCCGCAGCCCGCTCCGCATCGTCCCGATCGGGTTCGCCGTCGCGATCCTGATCGCGGCCGGGCTGCTGGCGCTGCCGATCGCACAGACCGAGCCGGGCGGGACGCGCTTCGTCGACACCCTGTTCACCGCCGCCTCGGCGATCAGCGTCACCGGTCTGATCACTGTGGACACGCCGACGCACTGGACGGGCTTCGGCGAAGCGGTCATCCTCGGCTGCATGCAGCTCGGCGGTCTGGGCATCATGACCACCGCGGCGTTCCTGGGCCTGCTGGTCAGCCGCAGGCTCCGCCTGCGCTCGAAGCTCATGACGCAGGCCGAACTGCACCCGTCGATCAGCCTCGGCGACGTCAAGAGCGTGCTGCGCTTCGCCGTGCTGTTCACGCTCATCGTCGAGGTCGCGACCGCCGCGGTCCTGGCCCTGCGGCTGCACGTCGCGTACGGATTCGGTCCGGGCGCGGCCACCTGGCACGGGGCCTTCCACAGCGTCGCCGCGTTCAACAACGCCGGCTTCGCCCTGTACTCCGATTCGGCCATCGGCTTCGCGACCGACCCGTGGATCAGCCTGCCGCTGGCGCTCGGCGGCGTCCTCGGCGGTCTGGGCATCCCCGTGGTCTACGAGCTCTCGCGCCGCAGCCTGCGCAAAGGCCCGCGCGCGTGGTCGCTGCACACCAAGATGACCCTGGCCGGCACGGCCGTGCTCCTCTTCGGCGGCTGGCTGGTCCTGCTGGTCCTGGAGTGGGGGAACCCGGGCACGTTCGGGCAGTACCCCTGGCAGGACCGGTTCCTGCCGGCGTTCTTCCAGTCGGCGGTGCTGCGCACGAGCGGCTTCAACTCGATCGACGTGGGGCAGCTGAACGACGACTCGCTGCTGGTGTCGATGGCGCTCATGTTCATCGGCGGCGGCTCGGCCTCGACCGCGGGCGGCATCAAGGTCACCACGTTCTTCCTGCTGATGATGGTGATCTGGGCCGAGATCCGCGGCGAGCGGGACGCCTCGGCCTTCCGCAGGCGCCTGCCGACGCCCGTGGTCCGCGAAGCGCTCACGGTGGCCCTGGTCTACCTCGCCCTCATCGTCGCCGCCGTGCTGCTCATGCAGCGGTTCGAGCCCGACATCATGCTGGCGCCCATCATGTTCGAGGTGGTCTCGGCGGCCGCCACCGTGGGCCAGTCCACCGGCATCACGTACGACCTCGGCGACCCGTCGAAATGGCTGATCATCGTGGTCATGTACGGCGGCCGCATCGGCCCCGTCCTGTTCGCGACCTCGCTGGCGATGAGCACCCGCAAACGCAAGCGCCTCTTCCGCTATCCCGAGACCCGGCCGCTCGTCGGCTGACCGAGGCCCGCAGCGGTCAGACGACCGAGGCGCGCCCCAGGTCGGTCGGCTCGGCCCCGCGAGCCATGAGCAGGTCGGTCATCTCGTCGACGCTGGTGCGCAGGGCGAGGTCCAGTTCCGCGCTCGAGATCGGCACGGCCTGCAGGAACGCGACCTGGCGGCCGCCCGCGTCGAACGACCGGAGCCCCTCGCCCCACAGGAACGGGGTCATGAGCAGCAGGTGCTTCATCTCGAGGTCGGGGTAGTACCCCTCCACGACGCCGCCGAGGATGCGGTCGGGGTAGACGAATCCGCCGTCGAGCACCTCGAACGCGGCGGAAGCGAGCATGTTCGCGAACAGTTCGTAGCCGTCGTCGGCCGCGCCGCAGATCTCGACGCGGAACGGCATCTCGGTGCCGCCGTCCATGAGCGGAGCGGCCGAGAGGCCGAGCGTCGAGTACGACGCGATGCCGGGGCCCGGCGAGCCGTCGTACTTGGCGACGTCGACGAACGCCGACTCGTCGTCGGTCCAGAACCGGGCGACCCGGTCGAACTCGCCGTCGAAGGCGTCGGCGACCTTCAGTCCGACGCGCTTGTCGGCTTCGGAAATCGGCATGTCACATCCTTACTGGGAACCAAGCCTTACTGGGAGGCAGGCTCACTCGGGGACCGGTCGAACCGTACCCTGGCTTCGCCGCCGCTAGGGCGGCGGAGTGCCGTACCGGTTCTTCAGGAGTTTCGCCCACTCGTCGCCCTTGCCCTCGCCCTTGTGGCTCTGGTTCGACGAGGGCAGTTCGGGGATGACGTGGTCGGGGGTGTTGTAGTCCTTGACGAACTGGTCGCGGGGGTAGATGTTCGTCCCGTACCGCTCGGCCGCGGCCTTGTGCTTGCGGAACTCCCAGTCGGGGGCGTGGCCGCCGTCCCAGCGGTCCTTCTTGTCCATGACCTGGCCGGTGAGCGGGTCGCGCACCTTGCCGTCCTTGCTGTCCTTCTCGGCGTTCTCCCAGATCTTGTCCTTGGTGGACTTGTTGAACTTCGGCCGCTGGTAGGGGTCGTTGGCGACGCTCTGGCGCGGCGGGCGCTTGCGCTTCTTGGGAGGCGCGGGCGCCGAGGGGCCCTTGGCGGTCTTGAAGGTGCTGGGGTTGTTGAGCACGCCGGAGAGGAGCTTGCCGCGCGTGGAGGTGGTCTTGCGCGCGGCCGCGTTGCGGGGCTTACCGGTTCCCACTGAGCACCGCCTCGGTGGCCATCCCCACGAGCATGTCGATGATCGTCCCGGTGATCTTCTTGAAGACCGGCACCTGCAGCAGCGACGCGCCGAAGGTGATCGCGGCGGTGGCGATCGCGTACGCGATCTGGACCATGAGGATCACCAGCTGCACGATCACCTGGATCTTCAGCGCAAGGGTCAGGCCGGCAGCGGCCGTGAGCCCGATGCCGATGACGTTCAACGGGTCCGCGGTGTCGCCGATGTTGTGGTTCGAGGACTCCTCGTCGTCCCACTCCGCGCCGAAGGCGTCGATGTCCTTGCCGTAGTTGTCGTCGAGAACCGTCCGGGCCGCCGCGTTGAGTTCATCGACCGAGCCGGAGATGGTCCCGGCCATGCCGGTCCAGGTGCCGGCCAGCTCGAACAGCTTCTCCTCGTCGGACTCCGGCCAGCTGTAGCCGAGCGCCCCCAGGATCGATACGAGTTCCCCCGGCAGTTGCATTCCCACGGGCGCGTCTCCTTACTGGGCCGGCTGCTGCGGCACGAGCCCGGCGAAGAGCGCGTCGAGCTCCGCGGCGGCGTCGTCGTCGGCGGCCTGGTAGTCGTCCGCGAAGCCGCGGAGGTTCTCCGCGTAGTCAGCGAGGCCCTCGATGTTGGTCTCGAAGCACTCCCTCGCCGCTTCGAGGCAGGCGGTGTGCGCTTCGCCGAGGATCGAGCCGATGTCGTCGCCGCCGAACGCGTCGAAGAGGGATTCGGCCTCGGTCCGGAACTGCTCGTACCGCGCCTGGACGGAGGCCTTGGCCTGGTCCAGCTGGTCGGCGCCCTTCCGCAGCGATTCGGGGTCGATGTCGATGGACTGCATGTCGTTCCCGCCTTCTGACCGGCCTCGGACTGAGGAGGTGAGCTCTGGTCACCCTACAAGACCAGGTGCACGGCGGTTCGCGCAAGTCGCGCCGGTGCGAGCGAAACCATATGGGGCAGAGGAGGAGCGGCCAGTGTCCTACCTGGTCGGTGCGGTCAGGCCCACCGGGTCCGGCGGAGCCGCCGCCGCCGGGCCGCGGCCTGCAGTCGCGCCTGCGTCACCTTGGCCGCCACGCGGAACCGCCACATCGGACTACTCGCTGTAGATCCGGACCTGGGCATCGGCGCTGTCGATGTCCACGGTCACCTCGTCGAGGTGGTTCACGAGCTCCTCGAGCTCGTCGGGCTTGAGCTGGGTCAGGTCGAACGGGACGCCGGATTTGGCCATCTCGGCGTTGGCCTTCACGAGCGCCTGCGGCGGAACGAGGGCCGTCAGCCGCACCCCGGCGCGCAGGAGCGCCAGCGGCACACGGATGTTGACGCGTCCGGGCTCGCCGTTGTCCACGTACTCCACGAGCAGGCGCAGGTACTTCGCCTTGCCTTTGGGCCGGCCGGGGGCGCTGGGCGCGGGCTCGCCGAGTTCGATGGCGGCGAGCAGGCGTTCGGCCTCGTCGACGGTGACGGTGCCTTCGGCCAGCATGTCCAGGATGGCTTTGCGCTGTTCGTTCATTGCGGTACCTCTCTTAACGGATGATCACGAGGAAGGCGTGGCGGCCGTGCTCGAAGTCGAATCGGGAGCCGGGGAGCGCGGCGATGACCCGCCAGACGCCGGCGATGGTCCGCCGCACGCTCATGTCGTAGATCTGACAGGCGATGACCCCGCCGAGGAGTGCCGGCAGGAGGATCGGCGAGAGCACGATCACCAGGAGTAGGACGGGAACCCAGAGTCGGACGGGGCGGTGTCCCGGGCGAGTGAAGCGGATGGTCACGAGCTGCGGCATCACGGCGACCCCTCCAGTTCGGACAGTGCCTGCTCGGCGGTGATCTCGCCGCGGCGCAGCCGTTCGATGACGTCGGCGCGCGAGGGCGCCGGGTCGGTCTCGACGAAGTCGAGGGCCTGGGTGATCCGGTTGAGCCGGGACTTGATCGTGGGGTAGCTGACGCCGAAGATCCGCTCCATCTCCTTGATGGAGCCGTGGCACCGCACGAACGCGGTGACGAAGACCTGGTCCTCGGCGCTGAGCTGCGCGAGCTGCGGGAGCTCGAACGCGCCCTCGATCGCGACGCCGCTGTCGAGGCGCACCCGCTCGACGGTGAACGGCTGCCCGCGCGTCAGGTTCGTGAGCTCCTGCCAATCCAATGCTTCATCTTCCATAAATCAATTAGTACTCGCTGGGATCTTAATTTTCAAGAGTCGCAGATTGATTTTCTTAAGATCTGCGGCTCGGCGTCCACCCCTGGGATCGCTCGCGGGGGCCCGGCGTCGGCGGCGACCGCCGTCGATACGATGCCGATGGCCCGGCGCAACCGCTTTCCAGCAGTATTCGGCGGACGCGTCACCGCATCGTGAAAGGCAGATCATGATCCACCTCGCCGGCGACTCCACCGTCGCTCCGACCGACAACGGCGCCTCCTCCGGGCACGCCGAACTGCCGCTCCTGGGCTGGGGGGACGAGCTCGCCGCGTTCCTCTCCGAACCGGTGAGCAACCGCGCCTTCGGCGGCGCCACCACCGCGACCTTCCGGGAGCGGGGCAACTGGAAGCTCATCACGGACGAGCTGCGACCGGGCGACACCGTGGTCTTCGGCTTCGGCCACAACGACCAGAAGGAGCCCGAGACCCTCGCCGCGGAGGGCGGCTACCGCGAGCGCCTCACCGCGTTCATCGAGGAGGTCCGCCGCGCCGACGCGAAGCCGGTGCTCACCACCAGTGTCGAGCGGCGGATGTTCACTTCCGATGGGGCCCTGCGGTACTCGCACGGGCCGTACCCGGCCGAGGTCCGCCGCCTCGGGCACGAGCTCGACGTGCCGGTCATCGACCTCAACACCTTCACCCGCTGGCTCTACACCTGGCTCGGCGAGGAGGCCTCGGCCGCGCTCTTCGTGCACGGCGCGGCCGCCGAGCACGGCCTGGAGGTGAGCGCCGACCTCAAGAAGGACAACACGCACTACACGACCGCCGGCGCCACCGCGGTGGCGCGATTCGTGGCCGAATCACTCCGCGCGCTCGACGGCGAAGGCACCGACGCGGTCCCGGCCGGGCTCGAGATGGTCCGGAAGTAGCGCCGGAACGCGAGCCGTTCGAGCCCTCGGCTCCGTCGCGCCGGTGCGGCCCGAATGCGCTTCGGGCCGCACCGGCGGTGCTCAAGGCCGGAGCGGGGGTTCGGTCGGGCCGCACCGGCGGCGCTAACGCATGTCGCCGATCTCCCCTTCGGCCGGTCGCACCCCGGGGCGGGTGTTCAGGCGCTCCTCCAGCGAGGTCGTGTACAGCTGCGCGGTGAGTTTCGCCGGGTGCGACGAGGGCCAGACCTGGCGGCGGAACCGCCAGCGGCACCCCTCGTAGTCGACGATCGTGGTGGCGTGGACGACGTCGCCGTCACCCTCCACGCCGAACGACTCGACCTTGCACTCGGACCGGGTGAGCATCGAGGCCACGCCCGCCCAGGCGACGGGCAGGAATGCCGCGATGTGCCGGATGCGCCCGTCGGGGTCGAACTGCCGATCCCAGGTCTGCTGATCCATGGTCGTCGATACTAGGGTTCGGGTGCGAATCTCAGGCGTGCGGGCGGTGCGGCGAGATCCTCAGTGACCGAGCGCCGAACGCATGCGGCCCAGCCATTCCTCACCCAGGCGGCGGCCGTCCGGGAGCCGGTCGTCGCGGTCCCAGCGCCAGGTGGTGACCATCGCGAGCATCAGGATGCGGCACTGGCGCAGCAGTTCCCGGTCGACGCCCGGGTAGTGCTCCTCCAGCTCGTCGGGCGCGTGCGCGAGGTCGAATTCGACGGGCCCGCGGCAGCAGGTCTCGAAGTCGATGAACAGGGGCCCCTGCGCGGTGGCGAGCAGGTTGCCGGGGTGCGGCTCGCCGTGCAGGAGCTGGTCCTGGCCGTGCCCGGCGATCTCGCCCCGCAGGTCGCGCAGCGTGTCGGCGAGGAGCTTCCGCTCCGGTTCGGCGAGTTCGGGACTGCGGTCCCGGTCGGCCAGGATCTGCTGCGCCTCTTCGACCCGGTCGGTGAAGTGCGGTGTCGGGATGTCGAGCGATCGCATGCCGGCGTGCAGCCGCGCGAGGGCGTCGGCGTAGTCGGCCGGCGGAATCTCGTCGGCCGACACGGGGGCGTAGTAGGTCCACAGTGTGATGTCGAAGCCGTCGCGCCGGTGGACGCGCGGTTCCACGCGCGGATCGAGCGCGGCCACGGGGCCACCGGACTCGGCGAGCCGCCGGGCGACGTCGATCTCGAACTGCGCGCTCCGATGCGCCGCGGGGACGACCCGGGCGAGCACGTCGCAGGGCAGGAGCCGCAGCGTGAGAATGTTCGAGTCGTTCAGGACGATCGCGTCGTCGGCCCGCAGCCCGAGGGATGCGGCGATCGCTTTCGCCGCGGCCACCGCCCGCGCGGCGCTCGGAACCTCCATCGGTCTGGCCCCTCTCCCCTGCTCGGCCCGCGCAGTGAGCGCGGTGCCCGCAATGCCGTGCGCGGGCCTGCTCGACATCGTACGGGCGCACCGGCTTTCGTTCGAGCGCGTTTTTCGGCGGGCGCGCAGCGGTCAGCCGCGCCGGTGGCGCGGGTCTTGAGCGGGGTTGTCGTACATGGGCGGCGGGCCGTCCACGACCGCTTCGGGGCGCAGTTCGAAGTGCCAGGGCTCGTTCCGGTAGATCTGGCACAGGCCGTAGGCGGTCCCGTGCCGCGCCAGCCACGCAGCGGCGGCGCGCGGGCCGATGTCGACCGCGTGCCCGGCGACGTGGGCCGAGGTCTCCGGGGTGGACACCCAGCGGGAGGCCGCCTCCTCGGAGCCGTACCGGGCGACCGCTTCGCGGCGCAGGTGCCGCTGGTACTCCGGTGAGCGCCAGCCGCTGTTGACGTAGCAGACGAGGCCGTCGCGCGCGGCGTCCGCCGCGGCCCGGCGCAGGGCCGCGAGGAGCGCCGGGTCGAGGTTGGCCACGCCGGCGACCGCGTCGTCGAAGACCGTGGTCCGGTACGGGACGGCGCCGTCGGCGACGCCGAGCGCGCCGCGGTCGCGGATGTCGAGGAGCCGGTAGCCGAGCGCCTTGGCGATCGCCGCGAGGAGGGCGACGGCGCGGGCGGCGAGGCCCCGGCGGAGCCGGCGGGTCATGGTCCGTGCGGAAAGGCTGTAGGACATGCCCTTCAGTACAGGCGGGGCGGTGTTGTCGGCGCGTTAGCGGTTTTCGATATGCCGACGATAGGTGCGGGTCCGTAGCATCGTGGAACTATGCGCGTGCTGATCGTCGAGGACGAACCCTATCTGGCAGAGGCCATCCGCGACGGGCTGCGGCTGGAGGCCATCGCCGCGGACATCGCCGGCGACGGCGACACCGCCCTGGAGCTGCTGAGCGTCAACGCCTACGACATCGCGGTCCTCGACCGCGACATCCCCGGGCCCTCCGGCGACGAGGTCGCCGCGAGCATCGTCGACTCGGGCTCCGGCATGCCGATCCTCATGCTCACCGCCGCGGACCGGCTCGACGACAAGGCCTCCGGGTTCGAGCTCGGGGCGGACGACTACCTCACGAAGCCGTTCGCGCTCAAGGAGCTCGTGCTGCGCCTGCGGGCGCTCGACCGCAGGCGGGCCCACCACCGCCCGCCCGTGCGCGAGCTCGCGGGCCTGCGCCTGGACCCGTTCCGCCGCGAGGTCTTCCGCGACGGCAAGTACGTCGCGCTCACCCGCAAGCAGTTCGCGGTGCTCGAAGTCCTCGTCGCGGCCGAGGGCGGGGTGGTGAGCGCCGAGGACCTGCTGGAGCGGGCGTGGGACGAGAACGCCGACCCGTTCACGAACGCCGTGCGCATCACGGTCTCGGCCCTGCGCAAGCGGCTCGGCGAGCCGTGGGTCATCGCCACGGTGCCCGGCGTCGGCTACCGCATCGAGACGGGCGCGGACCGTGGATAGGCGTCCGGGCCTGAGCGTCCGGCTCAAACTGGCGATCAGCTACGCCGCGCTCCTGCTGCTCGCCGGGGCGGTCCTGCTCGCGGTCGTCTGGCTGTTCCTCTTGCGCTACGTGCCTCGCGAGGCGACCACCCTCGGCGACCCCTGCGAACCCGGCACCGCGGGCCGGTGCCCTCCGACCTTCTTCATCCCCGGCCAACTCGACCTCTGGCGCGCGTTCGCCCCGAAGGCGGCGCTGATGATGGGCCTCCTGCTCGTGCTCGGCCTCGTCGGCGGCTGGTTCCTCGCCGGCCGGATGCTCGCCCCGCTCAACCAGATCGCGGGCGCCACCCGGATCGCCGCGAAAGGTTCGCTCGGGCACCGCATCCGCATGCCCGGCCGCAGCGACGAGTTCCGCGAGCTCGCGGACGCCTTCGACTCGATGCTCGAGCAGATCGAGGCGAACGTGGGCGAGCACCAGCGGTTCGCCGCCAACGCCTCTCATGAACTGCGTACTCCCCTGGCCACCATGCAGACGCTTCTCGATGTGGCACAGCGCGACCCGGCCGGATGCACGCCGGAACTCGTCGACCGCCTGCACTTCGTGAACGCCAGGGCCATCGACCTCACCGAGGCGCTGCTCATGCTGAGCCGCACCGGTCAGCGCTCCTTCACCCGCGAACCCGTCGACCTGTCGCTCACAGCGGAGGAGGCCGCCGAGACGCTGCTCCCGCTCGCGGAGCGGCGCGGCGTGGACGTCCAGGTCTCCGGTGAGCTCGCGTCGGCCGCGGGCTCGCCCGCCCTACTGCTCCAAATGGCCGTGAACCTGCTGCACAACGCGATCGTGCACAACCGAGCCGAGGGCGGCACAGTGCGGGTCGAGACCACTGCGGATGCCGAGGCCGCGGTGCTCACGGTGGAGAACACCGGTGTAGTGCTCAGGCCACACCTGGTGGCGACGCTCTCCGAGCCGTTCCAGCGCGGCACGCGCCGCGTCCACGCCGATCATGCGGGGGTCGGCCTCGGCCTGGCGATCGTCGAGAACATCGTCAAGGCCCACGAAGGCCGGCTCACGCTGACCGCCCGCCCCGAGGGCGGGCTCCGGGTGGAGGTCCGGCTACCCGTCGCCGAGGCTCCGTAGGAATCGCGACGACCGTCCTGTTTGGATGGTGTAGCCGCGGTGCTGATAGAAGGCGTGTGCCGCTTCGCGGTGGTCGCTGCTGGTGACCTCCATGGCCCTGCATCCGCGCTCGGCCGCGAACGATTCGGCGGCGTCCACGAGTCGGCCGCCGACGCCTCTGCCGCGGGCGGTGTCGGCGACGACCAGGGCCGCGATCCGGGCCCAGGAGCCGTCGCGTTCGAAGGACGGGCAGACGTGGACGGCGATGAGCCCCAGCAGTTCTCCGTCGAGGTCGGCAGTGAGGGCCGCGCTCGACGGGTCCGCGTTCCAGGCCTGGATGCGGGCGGCCGTGGCCGCGGAGCCGTCCTGCGGGTAGCCGAGCTGGCGCAGGAGCTCGGCCGCGGCTGCGGCGTCGTCGCTGTGCAGCGGTCGTATCCGCATGGCGGCCTCCTAGGCGACGGGGAAGTCGAAGTACGTGTCCGGGTAGGGCTCGTTCTCCAGTGTGTAGTGCCACCACTCCCATTGGTACGGAACGAAACCGCAGTCCTCCATGATGGAGCGAAGGAGCGCGCGGTTCGCGGCCTCGGCGGGGGTGAGGCCGGGCGCGCCGTGGTGCGAGACCGGGTCCATCAGGTCGTGGTGGCCGCCCATGGGGAGCGGCGCGCCGGTGTCGGGGCGGCAGAGCGTGAGGTCGACGGTGCTGCCGCGGCTGTGGCCCGACTTCGGTGCGACGTACCGCTTCGCGACCATCTCGGTCCGGTCGATGTTCGGGTAGTGGCTCGCTTTGGTGCGGCCGTCCTCGGGCAGCGCCGCCCAGCGCAGGAAGTGGTCGACGGCGCGCTGGGGCCGGTAGGCGTCCCAGACGAGCAGTCCGAGGCCGATCGACGCCGCTTTGCCCTGCGCCTGGGCGAGGGCCGCGCACAGCGCCCGCGTGCCGACGATGCGGTTCGCGAGGTACCCGTCGACCGGTGCGCCGATGAAGTTGTCGGCGGTCGCGTAGGTCGCGTTCCAGCGGATGCCCGGCACCGTGTCGTCCACGTAGGCGAAGTCATCGCGCAACGGCCGTTCCCTCCAGCGCCAGTGCGACCATCCGGTCGATCACCTCGGCGAGCGGCAGCCCCGAGGCCGCCATCATTCTCGGATAGCGGCTGTAGGAGGTCAAGCCGGGCATGGTGTTCACCTCGTTGAGGACGACCGTGCCGTCCGCTTTCAGAAACAGGTCCACCCGTGCGAGCCCCCGGCAGCCCAGGGCGCGGTAGATGGCCTTGGCGGTCTCCTGGACGAGCGCGCGCGATTCGGCGGGGATGTCGGCGGGGACGATGAACCGGGCGTTCTCCGATCCGGTCTCAGGGGTCTCCTCCTGGTGGATCCTGAAGAAGCCGTGGGAGAGTGCGACGCGGTCGACCTCGCCGGCGAACAGCTCGGCGCCGTTGCCGAGGACGGCGCAGCCGATCTCGGCGGCGTCGACGGCCTCCTCGATGAGGACCTTCGCGTCGTACCTCCTGGCGGTGTCCATCGCGTCCTGCAGGCCGGCCACATCGGTCGCCTTGGTGACGCCGAAGGAGGAGCCGGAGCGTGCGGGCTTGACGAACACGGGGTACGGGAGCGTCTCGGCGTCGATCTTCTCGACGTCGCTCTTGTCGTCGGTGTCGACGGTCCAGAAGGCGGGCACGGCGATCCCGGCCTCGCGGACGACGAGGTAGGTGAGGGTCTTGTCCATGCACAGCGCGGAGCTCTGGACGTCGCAGCCCGCGTAAGGGATGCCGGAGAGCTCGAGCAGGCCCTGGATCGCGCCGTCCTCGCCGAGTCTGCCGTGGAGCACCGGCAGCACGGCGTCGAGGCCGATCGTCTCGCACCGGTCCCCTTCGAGGACGAGCAGGCCGGGCGCGGCGCGGTCGGGCGAGAGCACGGCCGGGCGGCCGTCCTCCCAGCCCGGTCCGGGCCCGTCGCAGAGCCGCCAGGCGCCGGTCTCGGTGATGCCGAGGTAGTGCGGCTCGTACTTGTCGAGGTCGAGGCTCGCCGCGACCTCGCGCGCGGATTTGACGGACACGGGGTGCTCCTCGGAGCAGCCTCCGAAGACGATGCCGATCTGCAGTTTAGCCATGCTGGTTCCTTTCCTCGAAATGCAGGCAGTTCACAATGGAGTGTTCGACGGTGTCGCTGAGCGCGCGGTCGGTGTAGTAGGCGGTGTGCGGGCTGATGAGCACGTTCGGCATCTGCTGCAGGCGCAGCAGGGGCTTGCTCTCCACGGGCGTCTCCCGATGCGCGGTGTAGAACACGCCCTCTTCGCCTTCGAGCACGTCCAGGGCCGCGCCGCCGAGCCTGCCGCTCTCCAGCGCCGAGACCAGGGCCTCGGTGTCGATGAGCGCCCCGCGCCCGGTGTTGACGACGTAGGCGCCGCGGCGCATCCGCGCGATGCGCTGGCGGTCGAGGAGGTGGTGCGTGCCCGGGTTGAGCGGCGTGTGGAGGGTGACGATGTCGCTGCGGCGCAGCAGCTCGTCGAGGGGCACGTACTCGGCGGCGGCCTTGGGGGTGTTGTCGTGGGCCAGGATGCGGCAGCCGAAGCCGCGCAGCCGGTCGACGACCGCCGCGCCGATGCGGCCCGTGCCGACCACGCCCACCGTGAGATCCCGCAGGTCGCGCCCGCGCGCCTCGTGGAGCCGGTAGTCGTGGACCTCGGCGCGCAGGACCGTGGACTTCGCGTTCCGGACCGCCATCAGCATGAGCATGAGCGTGTAGTCGGCGACGCTGTCGCTGGAGTACGCGACGTTCCCGACCTCGATGCCGAGGCTCTGCGCGTACTGCACGCTGATGTGGTTGAAGCCGATGCTGCGGGTGGAGATGTAGGCGACGCCGGCGCGGCTGAGTGCGCGCAGCGCGGCGCTGGTGACGCGGGTCTTGTGGCCGATGCTGATGCACCGGTCGCCGGCCACGAGGTCCGCGTTCGCCTCGGAGACCGGTTCCGCGGTGATCGTCGGCGCGACGCCGAAGCGCGGTGCGAGCTCGCGGAACAGCGCGGCCTCGTCCTCGCCGGCGCCGTAGATCGTGATGCCGACCGGTTCGTTCTTGAGCATGCGCACAGTCAACGGGGCGAAGCGTTGTCAGAGCGTATGGCGTTTTCGATATGCCGACGATAGGTCGGGCGTATCGCGCGCGTATCGAAAAGCGCATACGCCCGGGCAACAGCGGGCGGCATTGACTCGACGCATGACACCTGTGCGCAAGAACCGAACCGGACCAGTCCCCGCCGACCGCCGCGGGGCGCGGGCATGATCGCGCTGCGCCTCGGCGAGATCGCCGCGATCACCGGCGGCACAGTAGCTGGCGAGGACGTGACGGTGACCGCCCCGGCCGTGCTCGACGGCCGTCTCGCCGAGCCCGGCGGGCTCTTCGTCGCGTTCGGCGGCGAGCACGTGGACGGCCACGACTTCGCCGCCCAAGCAGGCGACGCCGGGGCGGTCGCCGTGCTGGGCTCGCGGCCCACGGCACTGCCCACGGTCGTCGTCGCGGATGCGCAGGCCGCACTGCAGGCGCTGGCCGCGAACGTCGTGGCGCGGCTGCGCAGCAGGCTCATCGTCGTCGGCGTCACCGGCTCGCAGGGCAAGACCAGCACCAAGGACCTGGTGGGGGCCGTGCTCTCCAGCGCCGCGCCCACGGTCACCACGGCCGGCTCGATGAACAACGAGCTCGGCGTGCCGATCACCATGCTCCGCGCGGACGCCGAGACCCGCTGCCTCGCTCTGGAGATGGGCGCGCGCCGCGTCGGCGACATCGCCGCGCTCGCCGCGCTGGTCCCGCCCGACATCGCCGTGGTCCTCAACGTCGGCCAGGCCCACCTGAGCCACTTCGGGACGCGCGGAGCGATCGCCGAGGCCAAGGGCGAACTCGTGCGGGGCCTCGCACCGGGCGGGACCGCCGTCCTCAACGCCGACGACCCGGCCGTGGCCGCGATGCGGGCGCTCACCGACGGCCCGGTCCTCACCTTCGGCCGCGCCGAGCACGCCGACGTGCGGGTCGTCGACCTCACTGTGGATCGCCGCAGCCGGCCGACCTTCTCCCTGCGGACCGCCGACGCCGCGACTCGGCTGACGCTGCCGCTCATCGGCGCGCACCAGGCGTGCAACGCGGCGGCCGCCGCGGCCGCGGGGCTCGCCGCCGGCATCCCCCTCGACGCGTCCGCGAAGGCGCTGGCCGGGGCCGCACTCTCGAAGTGGCGCATGGAACTGCACGACCTCCCGAGCGGGATCACCCTGCTCAACGACTCGTACAACGCCAACCCGGACTCGGCGCGCGCCGCCCTGGACGCCCTCGCGGCGATCGAGGGCGGACGCCGCATCGCCGTCCTCGGCGACATGGCCGAGCTCGGCGACGCGAGTGCGGCCGAGCACCGCGCGGTCGGCCGCTACGCCGCCGAGCGGGCGGACATGGTGATCGCGGTCGGCGAGGCCTCGCGACCGATCGCCGAGGGCGCGGGCGGCGATGCGGTCGCCTTGCGCGACAACGCGTCAGCCATCGCCCGACTCCGCGGACTCCTCGCCCCAGGCGACGTCGTCCTGGTCAAGGCCTCCCGTGAGGCCCGCCTCGACGAGGTGGCCGATGCCGTAGCCGCCGAGGAGTCCGAGTGAGACCCGCAACGGGGCCTGGGCCAGGGTGATCGCCTCGCGGATCTGGGCGGCGAGGGCCATGCGGCCGTCGTCGAAGAGGGCGGTGCGCATGAAGGTGAAGGCGCGCAGGCGCCCGTACCGGTCCACGGTGGCGCGGCAGAGCCGGCCGGTGGAGTACGCCTCGCGCCGAGCGGCGTCGCCGCGCCCTTTGCCCGAACCGATCTCGGGGAAGTCGTCGTACTGGCCGAGCTCCTTCGCGCGGCGCCAGCGCTGCTTCTCGGCCGCCACCCAGGCGCGCACGAGGCACATGCCCAGCGTGCGGCCGCCGATGCGCTCGACCCCGCGGAGGAGTTCGAGTTCGCGCAGCGTGCCGTCGAGGTTGATCGTCACCTTCACGGCCGCATGCGGGTCGATGCCGGTGAACGCCGCGGTCGGCTCCACGATCTCGTCGACCCGGTCCAGGAAGGCCGGGTCGAGTGCGGCGATCTCGCGGATGACGAGGTGCTGCGCGGTGAGCACCTGGCGCACGCTCATGCCCCCACTGGAGGTTCCTTCTACAGTGGAGCGGATGACGCGCCTGACGCCGCCCGCGTACTGCGGGTGGCGCTCCCCCACGCGCTCGACCAGTTCGCGCACCTGCTCCCGGGACGGATGCCTGCCGAAGTGGTGTGCGAGCGCGGTCGCGAACACGCGTCGCACCAGGGCACGGTAGGCGGTCCGCTCCCGCTCCGGCAAGTCGCGGTAGGCGATGCGGGCCTCGCGGCTGCCGGTGCGGAGGTACGCGACGAGCGCCCTCGGGCCGGGCACTGGTGGGGTCATTGACGTCCTCGTCCTGGGCGGGTCACAGCAACCCGCCCAGTCTACAAACCGACCGCCATTCCTCAATGGACGTTACGGGACGGTGTATCCCGCCGCGCGCACCAGTTCGTACCATTCGGGGCGGGTCAGCGGGACGTCCGAGCCCAGGGCCGAGGCGGCGACGCGCTCGGGGTTGGTGGTCCCGATGACGACCTGCATCTGCGCCGGGTGGCGGGTGATCCAGGCGACGGCGATCGCGATCGGCGGCACGTCGTACTTCGCGGCGAGCCGGTCGATCACGGCATTCAGCTCCGGGTAGCGCTCCGAGCCGAGGAACGGGCCGTCGAAGAAGCCCGCCTGGAACGGCGACCACGCCTGGAGGGTGATGCCGTGCAGGCGGCAGTAGTCGACGATGCCGTCGTCGCGCGCCACCGACTGGTCCAGGCCCTGCATGTTCGCGGCGATGCCCTGACTGATCAAGGGCGCGTGGGTGATCGAGAGCTGCACCTGGTTCGCCACGAGCGGCTGGTCCACGTACTTGCGCAGCAGGTCCATCTGGCGGGCCGTGTGGTTCGAGACGCCGAACGCGCGGACCTTCCCGGCGGCGGCGAGGTCGTCGAACGCGCGGGCGACCTCTTCGGGCTCGACCAGGGCGTCCGGGCGGTGCAGCAGCAGGATGTCGAGGTAGTCGGTGTCCAGCGCGGCCAGCGACTCGTCGACGGACTCGACGATGTGCTCGTACGAGAAGTCGAAGTACGGGCCGGGGTGCATGATGCCGGTCTTGGTCTGGATGACCAGGCGCTCGCGCTCGGCAGGCGTCAGCTTCATGGCCTCGGCGAAGCGGCGCTCGCAGCCGTGGCGTCCGCTGCCGTACAGGTCGGCGTGGTCCAGGAAGGTGACCCCCGCGTCGATCGCGGTGCTCAGGAGCGTGCGCACCTCCTCGTCGGTCTTGTCCTGGATGCGCATCAGGCCGAGCACCACGTTCGGTGCGGTGATGTCGGTGCCTGGCATGGTGAAGGTCTTCATCGGTCTCTCCTCGCCGGAGCTGGAACGCGGCGCCCGAGGCGGGCCCGCCCCGCTCATGCTAGGTACCGGTAATCTAGAAGTCCAACAACTGGCGATCATGGGATTGAGAAGCGCGGGGCATCGTTCATGGAACTGCGGCAGATGGAGTACCTGGTCGCGCTGGCGGATGAGAGGCACTTCACTCGGGCTGCCGAACTCACGGGGATCTCGCAGTCGGGCCTGTCGGCCGCGATCCGGGGGCTCGAGGAGGAGCTGGGCACGAGCCTGTTCATCAGGACCACCCGGCGGGTCGAGCCGACCGAGGCCGGGTTCGCGCTGCTGCCGTACGCGAGGGCGATGCTGGAGCAGGCGGCGGGCGCGCGCGACGCGGTGGTCAAGGCCAGCCGCGACCTCGCCGGGTCGCTGCGGATCGGCGCCGAGCAGTGCCTCGGCCTGGTCGACATCGCGGCCCTGCTCGACCGCTTCCACCGGCGCCACCCGCGCGTGGAGACGCACTTCGTGCAGTCCGGTTCGCACGACCTGCTGGGGCTGCTGCGCGCCGGGGAGCTCGACGTCGCGTTCGTGGCGACGGAGCGGCACCTGAGCGGCCTGCCGCGCCTGGAGATCGGGCGGGAGCCGCTGCTGGCGCTGCTGCCGCCGGACCATCCGCTCGCGACCCGCGCCTCCGTGCGCTGGGAGGCGCTGGCGGACGAGGCGTTCATCGACTTCGGCCCGGCGTGGGGGGTGCGGACGTTGAACGACGAGGCGTTCGCCGCGCGCGGCGTGCACCGGCGCGTCCGCTGCTCGGTCAACGACGTCCACACGCTGCTGGACCTGGTGTGCCGGGGGCTCGGCATCGCGGTGGTGCCGCGGCATGTGGCCGCGAAGCCGCAGGCGAGCGGGTTGCGGGCCCTGCCGATGGCGGCCGAGGGCGCTCCTGAGTGGACGGTGTCGGCGGTGTCGTCGGGCCGGGACCGCGCGGACTCCCCCGCCGCGCACCTCCTCGAACTGGTCAGGGAGCCGCGCGGCTGAGCGTCAGTCGTCCGCGGTGAAGCGCTTGGTGATGTCGGCGACGACCGGGCGCACCACGAGCCACAGCATCGCGGCGAACGCCCAGGCGAGCACGAGCAGCAGGCCCTCGGAGCTCACGATCACCGCGGCGACGGCCACGACGAGCAGCGAGAGGAGCCCGATCGAGGACTTCCAGGAGAGGAAGAACTCGGCCGCCGCCACCCGCAGCACATCGCGGAAGCGGAACGAGAAGAACGAGGACACCACGAGCAGGTGCCCCGACCACACGGCGAGCATCACCAGGAGCACGATGCACACCGGCCGCAGCATCCCGCCGCCGGCGACCTGCCCGGCGAACAGCACGTTCACCGAGAGCACCGTGGCGACCGCCAGCACCGGCGCCCACCACGCCAGCGTGTCCCGCAGGTTCAGCTTGAGGCCGCGGAAGAGCGGCCGGGCGGGGCTGAGGTCGGGCTCGTTCGCCCACGCCCGCTGCGCGTAGAGCGCCGCCGAGAGTGCGGGCGCCGCCGGCAGGAGCGCGGCGACGAACCAGACGACGTTGCCGGGGGCAGGGGCGAGCAGCGTCCACAGCAGCAGCGTCGGCGCCCCCGCGACCGCGAGGAACACCCCGAGGACGAGGAACCGGTAGACCGCGGCGGTGAACCGGGAGAGGACCCCCGGTCCGATCTCGTCCGCCTGCTGCTGCGTGCTCATGCCGCCGCCCCTTCCCTGGCTCGCACTATCCCTTGACCGATCCGAGCATGACACCCGACACGAAGTACCGCTGCACGAAGGGGTACACGCACAGGATCGGGATGACGGTGAGGATCATCGTCACCGCTTGGATGTTCGCGGAGACCTGCGCGGTCGTGCTGCCCGCGGCCGCCGCCCCTTCGGACGCCGTCGTCGACGCGCCCGCGATGAGGTTGCGCAGGTAGAGCGTGATCGGGAACAGCTCGCTCTTGTCGAGGTACAGGAACGCGGCGAACCAGTCGTTCCAGAACGCGACCGAGTAGAACAGCACCATCGTGGCGATGACGGCCTTCGAGAGCGGCAGGACGATCCGCCCGAAGATGCCGTACCAGCCGAGCCCGTCGATCTGCGCGGCCTCTTCGAGCTCCTTGGGCAGGTTCTCGAAGAACGCCTTCATCACCAGCAGGTTGAACACCGAGATCGCGCCCGGGAGCACGAGCGCCCACATGGTGTTCTTCATTTCCAGTGCCGAGATGAGCACGTAGTTCGGCACGAGGCCGCCGTTGAAGAACATCGTGAACACCGCGATGCCGATGAGCACCTTGCGGCCCTTGAGGTGCCGCTTCGACAGCACGAACGCGTAGGTCGTGGTGAGGACCATGGCGATCACGGTGCCGACCACCGTGTAGAGCACCGAGTTGCCGTAGTTGCGCCAGAAGATGTCGTCCGACATCACGATCGCATAGGTGTCCACATTGAAGTCGACCGGCAGGAAGTTGACCTGGCCGGCCTTGATCGCCCCGGAGGAGCTGAAGGACTGGGCGAGCACCGTGATGAACGGGTACAGCATCCCCAGGCACAGCAGCACCAGGAGGGTGCCGTTGAAGACGCCGAAGACGCGTTCGCCCCGCGTCAGCTGCGTCGCCCGCAGGCCCTTGGAGGGCGTCCTGGCCAACATGCGCGTATCGGTCACCACAGGCTCGTCCCCGTCGTCCGCCGCGAGATCAGGTTCGCGGAAAGCACCATCACAAGGCCGATCAGGGCCTGGAACAGGCCGATCGCCGTCGCATAACTGAGATTGTTCGACACGAGGCCGACCCGGTAGAGGTAGGTCGAGATGACGTCGGCCGTCTCGTACGTCAGGGGGTTGTACAGCAGGAACACCTTCTCGAAGCCCACGTTCAGGAACGAGCCGATGTTGAGGATCAGCAGCGTCACCATGGTCGGGCGGATGCCCGGCAGCGTGACGTGCCAGGTCTGCCGCCACCGGCCCGCGCCGTCGATCTTCGCCGCCTCGTACAGGGCGTCGTCGATCGAGGTGAGCGACGCCAGGTAGAGGATGGTGCCCCAGCCGATCGTCTGCCACACTTCGGATCCCACGTAGATGAAGCGGAACCACTCGGCGCGCTGCAGGAACGGGATCGCCTCGCCGCCGAAGGCGGTGACGATCTGGTTCACCGTGCCCTCCAAGGAGAGCAGCTGCATGACCATGCCGACGATGATGACGATCGACAGGAAGTGCGGCAGGTACGAGATCGACTGCACGATCTTCTTGAAGTACCGCTGCCGCACCTCGTTCAGCATGAGCGCCAGCACGATCGGCAGTGGGAAGCACACGACCATCGTGAGGCCGCCCAGGATCACCGTGTTCGAGAAGACGTGCCAGAACGACGGGTCGTTGATGAACATCTGGATATAGCGCAGGCCGACCCACTCGTCGCCGAAGATGCTGCCGCCGGGGCGGAACCTCCGGAACGCGATGACGTTCCCGAGCATCGGGCCGTACTTGAAGATCAGGAAGAAGATCAGCGGCACGATAGCCAGGGTGTAGAGCTGCCAGTCGCGTCTGAACGCGGTCTTCCAGCTCTGCCTGCGCTTGCGGGGCCGCGCCTTCGGCTTCGCCGCGGGCGGGCGCGGCGGGCCGCCCAGCACGGCTGCCGCGGTGGCCCCGCGGGCCGAGGCCCGCGGGGACTGCTCGTCTTGTGTGAGGGGCATAAGTGCTCCCTCCTGTCCGTACCGGGGCAGAGCGGCTGATTTGTGAGCGGCGGCGAAGCCGTGCTCACCAGCACTCCGGCGGCTGATTTGTGAGCGCGGCGAAGCCGTGCTCACCAGCCACCCCGGCGGCGGATCAGGAGTTCTCCTCCTCGAAGCGGTCGCCGGCGGTGTTGATGAGGTCGACGTACGCGGGCAGGCCCTGGGCCTCCAGCTCGCCGACGTACGCGTCCCATTCGGCGATGTCGCGGTCGCCCATGATGAACTGCAGGGTCGCGGTGTCCACGGTGTCCTTCAGCGGCGTGGCCATGAGCGAGGCCTGCTCCAGTTCCAGCTCCTCGAGCGGGGCCGGCGGGTTCGGGTCGCGCGGCGTGCGGGTGGAGAGGACGGAGTCGATGTACTCGACGAAGGTCGGCGAGTTGTAGGACTCCTTGAGCGCCCGGGACTCGGTCGAGTCGGCGAACACCGCGTTCGACCAGCCGAGGTCCTTCTGGATGTCGGTCGGCGCGCCGGGGTTGAGGCCGTAGGCGTCGAGGCGGTACTCCGGCTTGAGGGTGATCTTGCCGGAGGCGTCCTTGGTGTAGGTCTGGTCGAGCACGCCCCAGCGGAGCAGCTCGCGGGCCTCCTGGTTGTAGTACAGCCAGTCGAGGAACTGCAGGATCGCGATGAAGTTCTCGGAGTCCTGGATCTCCGAGTTGAGCATGAACCCGTTCCAGAAGTTGCGCGGTTCGCACACCATGCCGGCCGGGCCGCCGGGCGGGGCGATCTGCAGGATCTCGTAGTTGCCCTCGCCCACGGTCTCGTTGAGGGCCGTCGCGAAGTCGATGGCGGTGCCGGCCGAGCCAGACGCCGCGAACACGAGGTTGGCGGCGACCTTCTCGGTGACGCTGCCGCCGCCGCTGCCGTCGTTCGCCGCCGTCATCGAGTCGGTGTCGAGGAGTCCGTCCTCCACGAGGCCGCGGAAGTACTCGACCATCTGCTTGTAGCCGTCGGTGACGGCGGTGTACTGGAGGTTGCCGGAGCCGTCGTCGATCATGCCGGTGCCGAAGCCCCAGCCTGCCTGCGCGCCGAACGCGTGGGCGGCGTAGTTGAGCATCGACTGGCCCTCGAACCCGTCGGCGAGGGGCTTGGAGTCGGGGTACTCGGCCTTGATCTTGACCAGCGCCTCGCGCATCTCGTCCCAGGTCTGGGGAATGCCGCCGGCGACGGACTCGAAGACGTCCTTGCGGATCACCAGGGTGAACACGGGCACCGAGACCTCCTGGAGGCCCGGCAGCATGTAGTACTTGCCGTCGGCCTGCTTGAGGTTGTCGATCATCTCCCCGAGGTCCCACTCCTCCACGTACTTCTGGAAGTTGGGCATGTGCTCGACGTACTCGCTCATCGGCAGGATCGCGCCGGAGGAGACGAACGAGTTCTCCTCGCCGGTGTAGACCAGCGGGATCACCGTGGGGGCGTCACCGGCGCTGATCAGGAGACTGCGCTTCTCCGTCGCGTCGCTGAACGGGATGTTCGTGACCTCGAGCTTGACATTGGTGCGCTTCTCGATCTCCTTGAAGAACTCCCACTTGTCGGTGATCGGAAGGTCGGGCCAATCCGTCCACAGGACCGAGAGGGTGAAGGGCTCCGTAGCCGTGAACTGGGTGTCAGCGGCGAAGTTCTCCATCGCGCCCTTGGACTGCGCCTCGACGTCGACCTCGTCGCTGCCGCCGTCGTCGCTGCAGGCCGCGAGCGCGGCCATGCTCGACGCGGCCAGCGAGAATCCGATGACCCCGCGGCGGGTGGCTCCGATGGGCGATCGCCCGAACACACCTGACATGACTCTCCTCCTTGAGATGGACTGAACAGTCCGCCCCTCCGTCCACTCCGGCGGGCAAGATTTCACTGCCGTAACGATCGAAACTTTCGGGGCTATTTCCGATAACTTCCAGAGCTTAGTGAGAACAAGCAGTGATGTCAATGAATCTCTTTTCGTGACCCATGCAACACGGTGTGTGACGATCAGGGAGGCTCGAGTAATGCGGAGGAACGGCCACAAACCGAGCGATCGGTGGGACTTTTCCCTGGCAGGAATGGGCGAAGCGGCGATCCTCCCGCGCTTTTCCGGAAAGGCCGCATTCCGCGGCCGTTCGCCGATTGGGGGCAGTTTGCGCCCGCGTTCGGCAAGCCTTCTCCATCGTCGAACGAGCGTCGACGGAGCCGCGCCAGGCCCGGAACTTTCAAAGGTCCGACGATTTTCGGCGGCGCACAACACGGCGCGCGCCACCCGAGCAGGCCGCCCTGCGGGCCCGCGAGGGCCCTGGGGAGCTCCCCCAGGGCCTGTCAGATCCGTTCGGGCGCACCTACAGTGGAGATCTCGTACACGCCGCCCGGCACGGGCGACGAGAGCAAAGGACCGGCCATGGCCTCCAGACGTCAGACGCTGCGCTACGCGGGCATCGCGCTCGCCGGGATACCGCTGGCCTCCTGCACTGCGGACCCGAACGGGCAACCCGATCCGGACACGGGCTCGGCACCGGCAGGCGAGCCGGCGCCGACCACCGCCGCGACCGCACTCGGCGAACCCGAGGTCATCGCGACCGGGCTCGAAGCGCCCTGGTCGATCGCGTTCCACGAGGGCACGCCGCTGGTCAGCGAGCGCGACAGCGCCCGCGTCCTGGAACTGGACGCGCAGGGTGAGCCCCGCGAAGTCGGCGTCATCGACGGCGCGTCCCCCGGCGGCGAAGGCGGACTCCTCGGCATCGCGGTCTTCGACGGGTTCCTCTACGCGTACTTCACCGCCTCGGACGACAACCGGATCGAGCGGTACCCGCTCGAAGGCACCGCAGGAGCACTGACCCTCGGTGCGGCGCAAGCGATCCTGTCGGGCATCCCCGCAGCGGGCCACCACAACGGCGGGCGCATCGCGTTCGGCCCCGACGGGATGCTCTACGCCACCGCCGGGGACGCCGGGAACCCCTCCGACGCGCAGGACCGCGATGCACTGGCGGGCAAGATCCTGCGCATGGCCCCCGATGGGGCCGTGCCGGACGACAACCCCTTCCCCGGCTCGCTCGTCTATTCCTGGGGCCACCGCAACCCGCAGGGCATCGCGTGGGACGAATCGGGGGCCATGTGGGCCACCGAGTTCGGGCAGAACACGTGGGACGAGCTCAATGTCGTCGAGGCCGGCGCGAACTACGGCTGGCCCGAGGTCGAAGGCATCGCCGGGGACGGCGAGTACATCGACCCCGTGCAGCAGTGGGGCCCCGACGTCGCCAGCCCCTCCGGCATGGCGATCGCGGGCGGCACCGCCTACATCGCGAACCTGCGCGGCCGGCGGCTCCGCGCAGTCCCCCTCGGCGACCCCGGCACTTCGGCCGAGCACTACGTCGAGGAGTACGGCCGCCTGCGCGACGTCGTGACCGCCCCCGACGGGTCGCTGTGGGTCCTCACCAACAACACGGACGGCCGCGGCGACCCCGGCCCCGACGACGACCGGATCCTCCGCATCGCCCTCGTGTAGCGCCGTTCTCCCGGACGCGTGCGGCGGCACGGCGCAGGGGTTCGGGTCGTCCTGTGGGGACGCCTCAGCTGATATCGAGCACCGGTCGTCGCGAGGCGGCGACCGGTGCTCGAGGTGCGGCTCAGCGGCCGAGCCAGCCGCCGTCCACCGGGATGACCGCGCCCGAGACGTAGTCGGCGGCCGCGCTGGCGAGGAACACTGTTGCGCCCGCGAGGTCGCCGGGCCTGCCCCAGCGGCCGGCGGGGATGCGTTCGAGGATCGCCTTCGATCGGTCCGGATCGTCTTGCAGCGCTTGGGTGTTGTCGGTGGCGATGTAGCCGGGGGCGATCGCGTTCACGGTGACGCCGCGGGCGGACCACTCGTTGGCCAGCGCGCGGGTAAGGCCGGCGATGCCTGATTTGGCGGCCGCGTAGCCGGGCACGTTGATGCCGCCCTGGAAGCTCAGGAGCGAGGCGGTGAAGATGACCTTGCCGCCGCCGCGTTCGAGCATGGTGCGGCCGACGCTCCGGGTGAGCGCGAACTGGCTGGTGAGGTTCACCTGGAGCACTTCGTCCCAGTACCCGTCGGGGTGCTCGGCGGCGGGCGCGCGGCGGATCGTGCCGGCGTTGTTGACGAGGATGTCGACCGGTTCGGCGGCAAGGGACTCCGCGAGGGCGGCGACCTGCTCGGGGTCGTTGAAGTCGGCGCGGATCGCGCGGAAGGAGCGGCCGAGCCCGGTCACCCGCTCCTCGATCGCGGAACCTTCGGGCTCGATCGTGGCGCTGACGCCGATGACGTCGGCTCCGGCGGCGGCAAGGGCCTCTGCCATGGCGAAGCCGATCCCGCGCTTGGCGCCGGTGACGGCGGCGAGGCGGCCGGTGAGGTCGAAGAGGGTCATGGTCACTCGCCGTCCTTGGGGGTGCCGTCGGCTTGGACGTCGATGAGGATCTTCATGGCCTGGCCGCCGGTGAGGTCGTCGAAGGCGGCCTGGATGTCGTGCAGCGGAACGGTCTTGGTGATGAGCGCATCGGCCGGGATCGCGCCGGTGGCGAGGAGGGCGACGGCGGTGTCGAAGTCGTCGCGCTGGTAGACGCGGGCGCCGAGGAGTCGCAGTTCGCGCCAGAAGACGCGCTGGAGGTTGACGGGGCGGGGTTCGGGGTGGATCGCGACGACGACGAGGGTGCCGCGCACTTTGGCGTAGTCGACCGCGCCCAGGACGGCCGCGGCGGCGCCGGAGACCTCGAAGACCACGTCGGCACCCGCGCCGCCGGTCCACTCCTCGACCCAGGCCGCGGTGTCCTCGCGGGGGTCGAGCACGGTGAAGCCGAGGTCGGCGATGGCCTTGCGGCGCTTGGGGTCGAGTTCGATCACGACGACGTCGCCGCCGAAGGAGCGGGCGACGGCGGCGATGAGCACGCCGATGGGGCCGCCGCCGATGACGACGGCCTTCTGGCCGGGCTCGAGTTCGGAGCGGCGCACGTCGTGGACGGCGACGGCGGTGGGCTCGACGAGGGCCGCGTGCTGGAGCGAGAGGGTCGCGGGGAGCCGCACGAGCAGGCCGGCGTCGACGTTCCAGCGGGTCTGGAGGGCGCCGGGCGAGTCGATGCCGACGAAGTCGAGGTTCTGGCAGATGTGCGAGTTCCCGGCGAGGCAGGCGGGGCAGGTGCCGTCCCAGGCGAGGGGCATGACGGTGACGGGGTCGCCGACGGCCCAGCCCTCGACGCCGTCGCCGAGGGCGGCGAGGGTGCCGCTCATCTCGTGGCCGATGACGGCCGGGACGTCGACGCGGGCGTCCATGTGGCCGCTGAGGATGTGCAGGTCGGTGCCGCAGATCCCGTTGTAGGCCACGTTGATCTGGACCTGGCCGGGCCCCGGCGGCGACGGCTCGGCCTCGACCACGGTCATGGTCCGGTTTCCTGCGTAGTGTGCGGCGAGCACGGCTGCCTCCTCGGGGACGGGGTGCGGGTCGGTCGCCGATGAGGATCGCACACATCTTGCGAATGCGCAATCGTTTGCTCAGCCGCGGCGGGGATGGGCGATACTGGACCAGTGGCGAAACTCAGCGATGTGGCGGCCCGAGCGGGCGTCTCGGTCTCCGCGGTCTCCAGGGTCCTCTCCGGCGACCCCTCGGCCCGGCTCAGCGAGGCGACCCGGCAGCGGGTGCGCAAGGCCGCCGAGGAGGTCGGGTACCACCCGAACTTCGCGGGCCGGGCCCTGAAGCTCGCCCGCACCGATGTCATCGCGCTCATCGTCCCCGACGTCACGAACTCCCTGTTCGCCGACCTGACCCGCGGCGTGGAGGACGAGGCGGTGGCGCGCGGCTGCGTCATGCTGCTGGCCCGCAGCGAGGACATGCACCCCGGCGGCGCCATGTTCGACCGGCTCGTGGGCGAGGGCCGGGTGGACGGCATCGTGCTCCAGCCGCGCGACGGCACCGACCCCGGGGAGCTCGCGCAGTCCGTGGGCGAACGCGCGCCGCTCGTCACGATCCACCAGCGCCTCCCCGGCGCGAGCTCCGTGGTGGTGCCGGACGCGCTCGCGGCGCGGCGGGCCACCGAGCACCTGATCGCCTTGGGGCACCGCAGGATCGGCTTCGCCGGAGGGCTCGCCGGTTCCCCGACCGCGCAGCGCCGCGCGGCGGGGTACGCCGAGGCGCTGGCGGCGGCCGGGATCGCGCGGGACGCGGGCCTGGTCACCTGGCGCGGGTACCGGGAACCCGACGGGCGGGCGTCCACTGCGGAACTGCTCGCACTGCCCCAGCGGCCCACGGCGATCGTGGCCGCGAACGTCAACGCCGCGGTCGGGGTGCTCGCCCAGGCGCGCGCGCAGGGCCTGGGCGTACCGGGGGACCTCTCGGTGGTCGCGGTCCACGACGCGTGGACGGCCGCGCACACATGGCCGCCGCTCACCTGCGTGAAGCTGCCGCTCTACGAACTCGGGCGCACCGCGGCCGCCGCGCTCGCGCGGGTCGTCGACGGCGGCCCCGTCGAGCACCTGTCCGTGGAGGACCCGGAGCCGGTGCTCATCACCCGCGAATCGACCGGCGCGCCGCGCGGCTGACCCGCGGAGACCGGGCGGCGGCCGCGCGCCCGACGCTCCTCCCCCTTGCGCCGGGCGGCGACCCCGGCTAAGGTCAACGCCTGATCAATCGTTTGCGCAAATGGCGGGAGCCGCCCCTTCAACCCCGCCGCAGACCACCCGACCAGTACCTGAGGACCACCGCATGACCACCATCGAGGCCGTCGAGGCTCACGATGTCCGCTTCCCCACCTCGCAGACCCTCGACGGCTCGGACGCGATGAACAAGGACGGCGACTACTCCGCCGCCTACGTCATCATCCGGACCGACGACCCCGAGCTCACCGGGTACGGCTTCACCTTCACCATCGGACGCGGCAACGACATCGTCACCGCCGCCGCCCTCCACTGGGCCGTCAGGCTCATCGGCCGCGACCTGTCCACAGTGGCCGACGACCCGGGCGGCCTCTACCGCGAGCTCCAGTCCGACTCGCAGTACCGCTGGCTCGGCCCGGAGAAGGGCGTCGTCCACATCGCACTCGCCGCGGTCATGAACGCCGTCTGGGACCTCACCGCGCGCGCCGCGGGCAAGCCGCTGTGGCGCCTGCTCGCCGACATGACCCCCGAGCAGCTGGTGAACGCCGCCGACCTGCGCTACCTCTCGGACGCCCTCACCCGCGAAGAGGCCCTCCAGATCCTGCGCGACCGGTACGACACGCGCGCCGAGCGCATCGCCGAACTCGAGGCCCGCGGCGGCTACCCGTGCTACACCACCAGCGCCGGCTGGCTCGGCTACAGCGACGACAAGCTGCGCCGGCTCCTCCAGGAGGCCGTCGACCAGGGCTACCGCCACGTCAAGCTCAAGGTCGGGGCCGATCTCGAGGAGGACCGCCGCCGCCTGCGGATCGCCCGCGAGGTCATCGGCTGGGACGCCAAGCTCATGATCGACGCCAACCAGGTGTGGGACGTGCCGGAGGCCATCGACTGGGTCAAGGCACTGGCCGAGTTCGAGCCGCACTGGATCGAGGAGCCGACGAGCCCCGACGACGTGCTCGGGCACGCGGCAGTGCGCCGCGCGGTCGCACCGATCGGCGTCGCCACGGGCGAGCACGGCATGAACCGGGTCCTGTTCAAGCAGATGCTGCAGGCCGAGGCGCTGGACTACCTGCAGCTCGACTCGGCGCGGCTGGCGAGCGTCAACGAGATCATCTCGGTGTACCTGATGGCCGCCAAGTTCGGCGTGCCCGTGTGCCCGCACGCGGGCGGCGTCGGCCTGTGCGAGCTGGTGCAGCACCTCTCCATCTTCGACTACGTGGCCGTCTCGGGCACCTTGGAGGACAGGGTGACCGAGTACGTCGACCACCTCCACGAGCACTTCACCGACCCGTGCCTGGTCGAGAACGGCAACTACCTGCTGCCGTCCCGTCCCGGCTACTCGGCCGAGATGCGCACCGCCTCGATCGAGGAGTTCGGCTACCCGGACGGCGGCTACTGGTCGCGCCGGGACGAAGCCGCACTGCGCTAGGAAGACTTCGGCAGGCCCGTCCGAGCGGACGGGCCTGCCTCCTCAGTAGACGGTCAGCGCAGCAGCCGCACCATGGTCACGCCCGGGGTCGAACCGCCGTCCGGGGCGGTGAACTCGAGTTCGCGAACGCTTGCGCCGGTCCCGGACGCCGCCGGCAACTCGTAGTCGACCTCGAAGGCGCCGTGCTCGCCCTCCCAGGTCTCGGACGCTACGAGCTCGCCGTCCAGTGTCACCGTGATGCCGGTGGCGCCGCCGGCGTGGCGGTAGCCCACGCGGAGGACGCGGCCGGCGCGATCGGGGTCGTTGAGGCCCACGGACATCCGGGCGGCGGTGGCGCGGGCGCGCCGTCCCTGCGCGTCCACGGACACCTCGGTGGCTTCGCCGCGGAAGCCGTGGTCGCTCTCAGGCTGCTGCTCACCGAACGCGACCTTGTCCACGGTCATGGCATCGAGCGTGAGCGAGTCGCTGTCGGCCGCGAGCAGTTCGCCCCGGCGCTCGGCCACCCGGTCGGCGGCGGCCACGGGCCAGTAGACGGTGTAGCGGGTGTCGTGGACCTCGTGGAACGGCACGAGCTCGACCGCTCCCTCCGGGTCGGCGACGCGGAGCCGGTAGCGCAGGGGCGCTTCGGCAGTGAGCACGTCCGCGGCGGGCGCGTCCGCGATGATCGGGAGGTCGGCGAAGCCGAGCAGCGGTCCGCGGGCGACGTGCCCCATGCGGCTGTCGTCGGCTTCGAGGCCGTCCAGGTGGTGCGCGCCGTCGCGGGAGGCCAGCAGGACCGGGCCGGCGAAGTACGCCTGCCACGGGGAGCCGTCGGGCAGCCGCTCGGCGCGCAGACGCAGCGGCAGGCGGAAGGCGACCGTGTCACCGGGCTGCCATTCGCGTTCCAGCACAACGGCACCCGGCACTGAGACGGCTTCGACCAGGTCGCCGTTGACCGCCAGGCCTTCAAGCCCGTCACTCCAGTCGGGCACGCGCAACCGAAGCGGGAACGCCTGCGGCGCTTCGACATCGAACGTGAGTCCGATGTGCTCGTCGGCCGGGAACGCCGTCTCCAGGCGGAACCGGCCGCCGAACTCCGGCGCGTCCAGTTCCGCCGGGAGGTACAGGTTGACCGCGAGGGCGCCCTCGTGCTCGCCGAAGACGAACTCGCCGTACTTGGCCTGCGCCTCGATGCCGGTGCCCACGCAGCACCACATGCCGAGGTCGGGCTGGGAGTAGACCCGGTAGTGGCGCGGGCGCATCGGCGTGAAGTAGACGAACCCGCCGCGCTCGGGGTGCTGCGAGGCCAGCTGGTGGTTGTAGACCACCCGCTCGGTGAAGTCCAGGAGGGACGGTTCAAAGGCGGTCTCGGCGAGGTGCTTCGCCAGCTTCAGCATGTTGTAGGTGTTGCAGGTCTCGGGGCCTTCGCGGTCCTCGATCATCGGCGTGAAGTCGCCGAGGGCGTGGAAGTGCTCGCGGACGCTGTTGCCGCCGATGGCCACCGTGCGGTGCGCGACGACCTCGTGCCAGAAGTACCGGGCCGCCTCCAGCAGGTCCGCGTCGCCGCGGACGGCGGCCGTGGCCGCGTACCCGACGGCCTTGGGGATCTGGGTGTTGGCGTGCAGGCCGGTGAGGCCGTCGCGGCGCTCCAGGAGCGGGTCGAGGATCGCGCGGTGGGAGAAGCGCCGGGCCATGTCGGCGTAGTCGCCGCGGCCGGTGATCGCGGCGAGATCGGCGAAGGCCTCGTTCATGCCGCCGAACTCGGTGTCGAGCATCGCTTCGAAGGCCTCGTCGTCAAGCGTGGCGGCGACGCCGAGCCACCAGTCCGCCAACCGCACGACCACCTCGAGCGCCTGCTCGCTGCCGAGGATGCGGTGCGCGTCGATGAGGCCGGCGAACGTCTTGTGGAGGTTGTACCAGGGCACCCAGTGCCCGCCCGCCCAGCCGAGCGCGGTCGCCGCCGCGGTGCCGCCGCCGCGCAGGGTCTCGAACAGCGCCGCGCCGCCCGGGACGCCGCCCACGTAGCCGGTGCCGAGGGCGTCCTGGGCCCGCGCCAGCTCCGCGACCATGTACTCGAGGCGCCGCTGCGGCTCGGCCTCGCCGGTGGCGGCGGCGAGCAGGGCCAGCGCCGAGAGGTAGTGGCCGCCGATGTGGCCGTCCAGTCCGCTGTCCTCCCAGTTGCCGTAGGAGGCCGCGCGGGGCTCGAGGCCCCCTTCGCGCAGGAACGGTGCGAGGAGCCGGTCCGGTTCCAGGGCGAGCACGTAGCCGAGGTCGGTGCTCACGGCGCGCGCGAACGGGCCCTCCAGCAGGGTGACCTGGCTGAGGGAGAAGGTCTTCATCGATGGCTCCTGGGTAGGCGGGTTCGGGGGGCGGCGGGGTCCCGAGCAATTTACCGGTAAATATCAGGTCGGCGCAAGCCCGGTCCGTGCAACCGGTCGGGCCTGGTCCGCGCTCAGGCGGACTCGCGCCAGAGGATCGAGGAACCGGACTTGCGGTGGATCGGGGCGAGCCGGGCGAAATCGGCCTTCGCGACGAGCTCGGCGATGTCCATGGTGTGCGAGGCGATGCCGCGCACGTCGAGGGCGATCGAGGTCAGCCGCGGGTGGACCGCCTCGCCGAGGGCGAGGCCGTCGATGCCGACGATGCGCACCCGGTCGGGGACGCTGATGCCGTGCGACTGCGCGTACTGCACCGCGCCGAGCGCCATCAGGTCGTTGAACATGAGCACGGCGTCGACGTCCGGGTGCCGCTCCAGCAGCTCGCCGAAGGCCCGGCGCCCGTCGACGATGCTCTCGTCCCCGATCGTGACGCCGGCGAGCTGATCGCCCACGGCGCGCTCGTACCAGCGCCGCTTCGGCGAGGGCCCGTAGACGCCGGGGACGGCCCGGGCGCCATGGGCCTCGAGCGAGTGCGCCGAGTCGACCATGCCGAACCGCCGGGCGCCGCGGGCGCGGAGCTCGGCGACGACCGCCTCGATGCCGGACTCGATGTCGAGTGCGACCGAGTGGACGCCGGGCAGGGTGCTCTCGGCCTCCAGGCGCACCACGGGCAGTCCGCCGGCGAGCTCGTCCAGCTCGGTCCCGGTGCCGCCGAAGTGGAGGGCCACGACGTCCGCCTGGGAGGCGAGCATGCCGAGCACCGCCGCCGTGTCGTCCTGCTCGGCCGCCATGATCAGCTGCCAGCCGCGTTCGGCCGCGGCGGTGAGCATCTCGGCGGCGATGCTCGTGTAGTACGGGTTGTCGAAGGAGCTCACCACCAGGCCGAGCGCGTGCTGCTTGCGTCGGGTGACCAGGTTGCGGGCGAAGCGGCTCGGCCGGTAGCCGAGGCGCTCGACGGCTTCGAGGACCCGGAGGCGGGTCGCCTCCTTGATGTCGTCCCTGTCGTTCATCGCCCGCGTCACGGTCTGGCGCGAGACACCGGCCTCGGCCGCCACGTCGTGGATCGTCACCCGTTTGGCCACGGCGTTCCTCTTCTCCTGTCAATGGGCTGCGCGAACGCGCATGCGAAGCGGCGGCGGGCCGCCCCCGGTCTCGACCCCTGGGGCGGCCCGCCTGGTGGGGAGGGATGGGCTACTTCGAAGCGTCCCAGGCCTCTTGGTAGATCTGGACGTACCGCTCGGCGCCGAGGTCGGTGAGGTGCTGCTGGAACTCGGCCCAGTCCTCGTCGCTCTCGATGTCGCGGACGCCGCTCACGAACTCCGCGGCCGCCTGGACGACGAAGTTCTCCACATTGGTCTGGATCGTGGCGAGCTCCGTCGCGGTCTCACCGGTCACCGCCACATCCCAGTAGGGGAACAGCTCATCGGACTCGTGGCCCTCGTAGAGCTTGGTGGCCTCGAACAGGCGGCGCTCGTAGCCTTCAGGCGTGTCGACGTCGGTCGCGGTGACCTGGGCGTTGCGGAACTCCGCGTCGCTGAAGAACTGCGCGATCGGGCCCCAGGAGTTGTTCAGGCCCTCGCCCTCGGGCAGTGCGAGGACCTTGAAGTTCGGTTCGAGGGTCTCGTCCAGGGCCACGTCGCCCGCCTCGGGCCTGACCCAGTTGACGCCCTCGACGCCGAACTCGCCCAGCAGGTGTCCCTCGTAGGAGACCATGAAGTCGAGGATCTGCATGAGCTTCTGCTGCTTCGCCTCGCTGGAGCGGTTGGTGATGACGAAGGTCGCGCCGGGCGCGGCTCCGGCGCCGCCGCCGGTGTAGGTCGCGTCGCTCCCGTTCGGACCGGTCAGCGGCGGGACCGCGTTGTACTGCGTGTAGCGCCCGTCCTCGTTGTCGTCGGAGACGAACCACGGGTGCATCATGGCGGCCGATCCGACGATCACGCCCTCGGCGCTGTTGCCCTTCGCGATGATCGCCTCACCGTTCTGGGTGAAGGCGGCCTCGTCGATCAGGCCGTCCGCGTACAGGGACGCCGCATAGGCGATGCCGTCGCGCCATTCGTCCCGGGTGGGCTGCAGGACGACCTGGTCACCGGAGGTGCCGAGCGAGGCCGGGGTGGTGCCCTCCGCGTTCGAGTACATCTCCGGGGTGTAGACGAACGGGTTCATCAGGTACGAGAGGAGGGAGCTGCCGCCCGCCGCGGAGAGCGGGATCTCGTCCGCCGCACCGTTCCCGTTGGGGTCCTGCGTCTTGAATGCTTCGAGGACCGTGCGCAGCTCTTCAGGCGTGGTGGGCTGCTCCAGGCCGAGGGCGTCCAGCCAGGCGGAGTTCATCCACAGCTTCGACGGGTACGAGCAGTGGTAGCAGTCGTTCCAAGCCGGGATGCCCCAGATCTTGCCGTCCGGGGAGGTCGCCAGCTCCTTGAAACCGGGCTCCTTCTCGAACGCGGCGACCAGGTTCGGGGTGTCCTCGCCGATGAGGTCGTCGAGCGGCAGGATGACGCCCTGGCCGCCGAGCTTCACCAGCTCGTCGCTGGAGAACTGGTCGACCCACGGGATGAGCATGTACGCGTCGGGGTAGTCGCCGCTGGCGAGGGAGATCTGCCGCTTCTCCCCTGCCGCGGCGCCGTCCCAGGTGGTGGTCTCGAACTGGAGGTCGACGTCGAACTTCTCCTCGAGCAACTTCGTGAACGCGTTCGTGTCCAGGTTCTGCTCCTGGCCGGCGTCCTGGGGGGCGAAGATCGTGATCACGTCGTCCGGAGTGGTCTCCGGCTCCGAAGAGCACGCGGCGAACGCGGTGGCCGCTACGGCCAATGCCGCTCCGGCCGCGGCCGCTCGAACGAATCTGCTGGTCATCGTTGACTGCCTTTCGATTGAGGAGTTGGTGGGATCGGAGGGGACCGCCGGCGAGCCGGTCCGGCGGGAGTCGGCGGCGGTCAGCCCTTGACGGAGCCGAGCATCACGCCCTTGTTGAAGTGCCGCGCCACGAACGGGTAGACGAGGAGCACGGGCACGGTGGAGATGACGATGAGGGAGAACTTCATGAGGTCGGCCATCTGCTGGGCGGCCAGCTGATCCGCGAGGTTCGACCCGCCGCTGTTGTTGACGATCAGGATGTTCCGCAGCACCAGCTGGAGCGGGTACAGCTCCTCACTGCGCAGGTAGATGAGGGCGCTGAAGTACGAGTTCCACTGGCCGATGCCGTACATGAGCGCGATGACCGCGAGCAGCGGCTTCGACAGGGGCAGCACGACCGACCACAGGAACCGCAGATCGCCGGCGCCGTCGAGTTGCGCCGCCTCGTAGAGCTCGCCCGGGATCGAGGAGCGGAAGAACGTCATCGCGATGAGCACCTGCCAGGCCCCGACCGCTGCGGGAAGGATGATCGCCCAGCGGGTGTCGAGCAGGCCGAGGGCGCGTACGACCATGTAGGTCGGGATGAGGCCGCCGGAGAACAGCATGGTGAACAGGACGCCGCCGATGAGGACCTTGCGGCCCACCAGTTCTGAGCGCGAGAGCGGGTAGGCGATCATCACCGTGAGGGCGACGCTGATGATCGTGCCGACGATCGCGTAGAACAGGGAGTTCCCGAAGCCGGTGAGGACGGCCTTGTTGCCGAGCACCGCTTCGTAGCCGATGAGCGTGAAGTCGATCGGCCACAGGAACACCTGCCCGCCCGACACCGCCGCAGGACTGGAGAACGAGCTGGCCAGGATGTTGACGAGCGGGACCAGCACGATGAGCAGGAACGTCGTCAAGAGGAGGTAGACGCCGACCATGAAGATCCGGTCCACCGGGGTGTCCTGGACGTTGGCGGTGCGGCGGCGCGGGCGGGGCTTGGGTTCCGGCTCGGTGTCGAGCGCCGCGCGAGTCGCTGTCTCGAAGGTCATTGCAGGGGCTCCCTTCACCACAGTCCGTTGCCGGTCACGCGCTTGGAGACCGCGTTGACAAGCAGGAGCAGGATGAGATTGATGACGGAGTTGAACAGCCCGACCGCCGTCGCGAGGCTGAAGTCGGCGTTGAGCAGGCCGATCTTGTACGTATAGGTGGCGATGATCTCCGAAGTGGAGAGGTTCAGGGGGTTCTGCAGCAGGAACGCCTTCTCGAACCCGATCGCCATGACACTGCCGACGCTCAGCACCATCACGACCACCACGGTGGGCGCGATGCCCGGCAGGTCCACATGCCAGATCTTCCGGAGGCGCGAGGCGCCGTCGAGGCGGGCGGCCTCGTACAGGCTCGGGTCGATGCCCGCCAGCGCGGCCATGTAGATGATCGCGGAGTACCCGGCGGTCTGCCAGATGTCGCTCCAGACGTAGACGCTGCGGAACGCGTCGGGCTGGGCGAGGAGGTTGGAGTCCATGCCGAAGAAGCCGAGGAAGTCGGCCATGAAGCCGATGCGGGGCGAGAAGATCAGGATGAGCATCGACACGACGATCACCGTGGAGATGAAGTGCGGTGCGTAGGTGACCATCTGGACGGTGCGCTTGAAGAACCTGGCCCGGACCTCGTTGAGCGCCAAGGCGAGAATGATCGGGATGGGGAACCCGGCCAGGAAGCCGTACAGGCTGAGCATCAGCGTGTTGCGGATGAGGTCCCAGGCGACGGGGTTGGCGAAGAACCGCTCGAAGTGGTCGAGCCCGGCCCAGGGGCTGCCCCAGATGCCCTGGACCACGTTGTAGTCCTTGAAGGCGATCACGTTGTTGGCCATGGGGATGTACTGGAAGATCACGAAGTAGGCCACCGGGAGCACGAGCAGGAGGTAGAGCTGCCAGTGGCGCTTGACGCGGGCCTTCAACGACTTCCGGCGCGGCTTCGGGACGGACCGCTCCGCTCCCTTCCGGCCCTCGACGCCGCTCGCCGCCACGGCGCTCACCGCGCCGCCGCCTTGACTCCGCGCGCCTGCCGGCGCGCTCCGTTCGTCACGTTCACGCTCGCTCCTTCACGACCTCGGCCTTCGTGATCGTTCACGATAGAGACAGGCAATCAGGTTCGTCAATACTTCGCACACCCAAAGATCTGATCTCTTTCATGGGAGCGATCCATTAACCTGCGATATATGCAGATTTATGCAGTGTCATCTGAATTACAGACCTGATTAATCTGATCTTTCGGGCCGAACGGATGAGTTCGGCGGTCGGCGAGCGAGAGCAAGCGCAGGTCAGGTATCGACCTATTTACATATCTAGGCACTATGGATACCCTGACCTGTAGCCCTTGTTTTCGACACTTCCATCGAAACTTTCGAGGGCGTCCGAGATTCCTGCGTGACACCTGTGGCGCGCGAGCGCCGGAGAGGCTTCCCATGAAGACTCCACCCGTGAAGACCCCGAACGCCATCCGGCGGCGGCCGGCCACTATCGCGGCGGCACTGGTCGCCGCCGTCGTCGCGGCCCTGCTGAGCACCGCCGCCGATCCGTCGCCCTCCCCGGCACGGGCCGACAACCCGATCATCCAGACCATCTACACCGCCGACCCCGCGCCGCTGGTCCACAACGGCCGCGTCTACCTCTACACCGGGCACGACGAGGACGGCTCGACCTGGTTCACCATGAAGGAGTGGCGGGTCTGGTCCTCCGACGACATGGTCAACTGGACCGACCACGGCTCGCCGCTCAACCTCGACACGTTCTCCTGGGCGCGCCAGGACGCGTGGGCGGGCCAGGCGATCGAGCGCAACGGCAAGTTCTACTGGTACGTGCCGGTCATCAACGACGCCACCGGCAGGCCCGCCATCGGGGTCGCCGTCGCGGACAGCCCCACCGGTCCGTTCCGGGACGCCCTCGGGCGGCCGCTGGTCCAGAACGGCGAGATCGACCCGTCGGTCTTCATCGACACCGACGGGCAGGCGTACCTGTACTGGGGCAACCCGAACCTCTGGTACGTGAAGCTCAACGCCGACATGATCTCGTACTCCGGCTCCCCGACCAAGATCCCGCTCACCACGCAGGGCTTCGGGACCCGCCCCGGCAGCACGGACCGGCCGACGCTGTACGAGGAGGGGCCGTGGGTGTACAAGCGCGGCTCGCTGTACTACAACGTGTACGCGGCGCAGTGCTGCTCGGAGCACATCGCCTACTCGACCGCGCCGGGGCCGACCGGGCCGTGGACCTACCGCGGGACCGTGATGCCCACGCAGGGCTCGAGCTTCACCAACCACCCCGGGTTGATCGACTACAAGGGAGGGTCGTACTTCTTCTACCACAACGGCGCGCTGCCGGGCGGCGGCGGCTTCACCAGGTCGGTGGCCGTCGAGAAGTTCACGTACAACCCTGACGGGACGATCCCCCAGATCAACATGACGTCGGCCGGGGCGCCGCAGATCGGGACCCTCAACCCCTATGTGCGCCAAGAGGCCGAGACGATCGCCTGGGCCACGGGGGTCGAGACCGAGCGCTCGAGCGCCGGCGGCATGAACGTCGGCTGGATCGAGAACGGGGACTCCATCAAAGTGAAGGGCGCGGCCTTCGGCACCGGTGCGCGCCAGTTCACGGCGCGGGTGGCCTCGGCGACCAGCGGCGGCACGATCGAGCTGCGGGTCGACGGCCCGAACGGCCCGGTCGTGGGCCGGTGCACCGTCTCGGGCACCGGCGGCTGGCAGAACTGGGCGGACGTCTCCTGCCCGGTGAGCGGCGCGACCGGCACCCGCGACCTGTACCTGAAGTTCACCGGCGGCGGCGGTTACCTGTTCAATGTGGACTACTGGCGCTTCACTGTCTAGGGCGCGGCAGAACGGGCCTCCCGCGAGGGAGGCCCGTTCGATCATGCGTGGCGCAGCGCGTGCGCTGCCGGTTGTGCTAGACGAAGGTCCACTTCTGGCCGTTCGAGCCGTTGCAGCTCGAGAGGACCACGCCGGTGCCGTTGGCGGTGCCGCTGTTCGCGGTGGCCAGGCACAGTCCCGACTGGACGCCGGTGACGGTGCCGTCGGCGTTCACGTTCCACTGCTGGTTCGTCCCGCTGTGGCAGTCCCAGATGATGACCCGGGTGCCCGGGGCCGTGCCCGCGCCCTCAGCGTCGAGGCACTTGTTGCCGTAGACGTTCAGCTGCTTGGCCGAGGTGCGGGTCCACTGCTGGTTCGCGCCGGTGTGGCAGTCCCACAGCTGCGTCACGGCGCCGTTCGACGTCGACTGGGCCGACACGTCGAGGCAGCGGTTCGCCGCGTTGTTGCGCACCTGGTCGGTCTCCGTGGGCGTGCTGGAGCCGAACTGGCTGATGAAGGCCCAGACCTCGTTCTTCACCCAGCTGCGGGCGCCGCTCTCGCAGCCGGTGCAGCCGTCGACCGGGCCCTGCTGGTGGCCGCCGTCGAACGCGGCCCACTGCACCGGGAAGCCGGCGCGGCAGGAGTAGGTGGAGGTGATGTGGGTGCCGCTGCCCGAGGCCGGCTCGCGCGGGCTCATCGCCGCGCAGCCGTTGTTGGCCACGAACCGGTCGCGCATCGACCGGGCGTTGGGCATGGAGTCGGTGACGCCCTGGATCCCGAAGTACGCCACGGAGCCGGTGCCGCCGCTGCAGCCGCTGACCGGGCCCGGGACGGCGATGGCGATGACCGCGCGGAACACGTTCGGCCGCGCGCAGGCGAGCGCGTAGCTGATCGCCCCGCCGTAGCTGAAGCCCAGGGAGAACCGCTGCGACTCGTCGACGCAGAGGTCGGCTTCGATCCGGCGGATCATGTCGTCGAAGAAGGTGATGTCGCGGCCGTTGGGGTTGGCCCAGGCATTGTCGAGGCCCTGCGGGGCGACGAAGATCGCCGAACCGCCCGAGAGCGCGTCGAGCCCGTAGTGGGCGTAGACGGCGCCGTCGGAACCGCCGCCGGCGACCTGCTGGGCGGTGCCGCCCCACCAGTGGTTGCCGAAGATCAGCTTGTGCGGCTTGTTGCGGTCGTAGTTCGCGGGGACCTTGAGGATGAAGCTGCGGTTCTGGCCGCTGCTCTGGATGGTGTGGGTGCCACTGTTGAGGGTCGGGGCCTTGCCGCAGCCCGTGCTGGCTGCCGCGGTGACGTCGGCGGCGGTGGCCTGCGGGGCTTCGGCGGCCTGGGCCGTCGCACCCCCGGCCGTCGCCACGACGATCGCGGCCGCGAGGCACGCGAGAGCGGTTCTGAATCTCGACATCGGACGGAACTCCTTGTGTTCAGGCTCGTTCGGAGACCTGCGGGGCGGCATCGCATGAGAGGTCCGTTGCGGAGGGTGCGGCCGGGCACCGTCTGGAATCGCTCCCAGTCGGTGCGGGAATCAGGCCGTGCGGTGCCTTGAATATCGACGATAGTCTATATAAATTGGATCTATGCGGTCAATACCCGGGAGGTTCCAGAAGTTTAAGGCGCTGTGTCCCCTCAGCGGAGAGCGATACATCAGACCTCTCCGCGGTTCAGCGTGCCAAGCGGTCCGGGTCGCCCTGCGTGCCGCGCCGCACCAGCCACGCGTCGGTGATGTGGGCGTACATCGCCTCGGCGGCGCCCTCGGGGTCGCGGGCGGTGATCCGCTCGCAGATGCGGCGGTGGCCGCGGTTCGACTCCTCGCAGCGGGCGCGCTCGGTCCGTCCCATGTAGCTCGAGGTGTTGATGACCTGGCTCTCCAGGGAGCGCACGACGGCGCGCGCGATGCGGTTGCCCGAGGCGCGCATGACCGTGTCGTGGAAGGCCCGGTCGTGCTCGTGGTAGGACTCCGGGTCGTCGACGAGCTGGTCCATGCGTTCGACGAGGTCGCGCATGCGGTCGAGGGCGTCCTGGTCCGCGACCCGGGCGGCCACGTTCGCCATGTCGGACTCGAGGAGGCGCCGGGTGACGACGAGGTCGTCGAGGATGCCGAGGGTCGTGTCGTCGTCGATGGTCGCGGCGAGCACGAGCTCGTCGAGCAGGTTCCAGGAGGTCGAGGGCAGCACGGCGGTGCCCGAGCCCTGGCGGATCTGCACCAGGCCCTTCTCCTGCAGGACCTTCACGGCCTCGCGGACCACGGTGCGGCTCACCGAGAACGTCGCGCACAGGGCGTGTTCGGCGGGGAGCGCGGACCCGGGCGGGTAGTCGCCGCGCACGACGCGGCGCACGAGCTCCTCGGTGACGGCCTTCGCCAGGTTGGCGGGCCGGCGGGCCCAGGCGGGGGGCGCGGGCTCCTGCGCGGCCGGGTGCTGCAATGCCGTCATTCGGTCCTCCGTCCGCCGCGTTCAGGTCGCCGCCCAGTATACGGCATCACTCCATTGACGTAAGACGTCATACAAGTTACGTTTACACGCGACCCTGTGAGCCGGACCCCTCCGGCGCCCCTACAGAGAGTGATCTGCAATGAAGCGACGAGCACTGTGGTCGACCGCTCTGGTAGCGCCCCTCGCGCTCTACGGATGCGGCAGCGCCGCCGGGCCTGACAACGCCGACGGCGGCGAGGGCGGCACCCTCGTGGTGTGGGACTGGAAGTCCGGCGACGCGACCGCCGAGTCCTATATCGAGGAGGCGAAGGCCGACTTCGCCGCCAAGCACCCGGACGTCGAGGTCGAGTTCGTGGCCCAGCCGTTCGACCAGTACTACAACCTGCTGGGCACCGCCATCCAGTCCGGCGAAGGCCCCGACGTGATGCTCTTCAACGGCGGCGGACAGCTGCGCGACCGCACCGACGCCCTGCTCCCGCTCGACGACTACCTCGCCGAGGACATGGACCGCCTGGCCGGCTGGGAGGCGTTCTCCGCCGACGGGCACGTCTACGCCGCGCCCGTCACCTTGCAGGGCCACCCGATCTACTACAACAAGGCGCTGTACGCCGAAGCCGGGCTCGACCCCGAGGCGCCCGCCGCCACCTGGGAGGACTTCCTCGCGGACTGCGAGCAGCTCACCGAGGCCACCGGCGCGGACTGCTTCGCCTTGGGCAACAAGGAGGGCATCGGCATCCAGTTCTTCCTCTCCGGCCTCGGCTCGGGCGTGCTCACCCCCGAGGAGTACGACGCCTGGATCGCGGGCGACCGCGACTGGACCTCCCCCGGCGTGCGACGGATCTTCGAACTGTGGGCCGAGACCGAGCAGGCCGGGCTCAACAACGACGGCGTGAACTCCACCGCGATGTTCAACGACGAGTTCGCGATCTTCAACGCCGGCGACGCCGCCCACGTCATCGGCCTCATGTCCGACGTGGGCCACTGGAAGGACTTCAGCGAGTTCCTCGGCGCCGAGAACGTCGGCGTCATGCCGGCCCCGCTCGTCAACCCCGAAGCCGCCCCGAGCATGCCGTACGACGGCGGCATCGGCTACGGCGTCGCGGAGTGGACCGAGGACCCCGCGCTCGCGGCCGACCTGGTCCGCTCGCTCACCTCGCCCATGGCGCTCGAGGCGTTCTACGCCGACGCGGGGGCCATCGCCGCCGACACCACGATCGACGCCTCCAGCGCCGGTCCGGCCACGGCCGAGATCGTCGACCTGCTCCCCACGGGCAAGCCCGCTCTGCACGTGGCCCTCTCCGCCGAGACCCTCGAACTCATGGGGCGGCTCTCGCAGCAGCTCCTCAGCGGTTCGGTCACTGTGGACGACGCACTCGCCCAGCTCGCCGCGAGCGACCAGGCGGCCTAGGCATGCCGCAGCTCGCCTCGCCGGCCCGGACCAGTCTCCGGGCCGGCGCCCAGTCACCGCGGCGCCGCGTGAGATCCGGGCGCGGCGCCGCGGGCAGGTCCCGGTCCGAACGGCTCGCGCCCTACCTGCTCGTCGCGCCCGCGGCGCTCGTCATCGGCGTGTTCCGGCTCTACCCGCTGGCCCTCGGCGTGAACTTCTCGTTCACCGGCGACGGCGACCGCAACGGGCAGACCGTCGGGCTGGACAACTACACCGCGCTGTTCGCGGACCCGCTGTTCCTGGCGTCCATGCGGAACGTGGGCCTGCTCGTGCTGCTCCTGCCCGTGGCCGTGGCGATCCCAGGGCTCCTCGCCACCTTCATCTACCTGCGGGTGCCGGGCCACCGGGTGTACCGGGGCGTGTACTTCTTCCCCGCGGTCCTCTCCCCGGTCATCATCGGCGCGATCTTCAACCTGCTGCTCGCCTTCGACGGCCCCGCCAACGCGCTCCTCGGCGCCGTCGGACTCGGGCCGGTCGACTGGCTCGGCGACCCGGACATCGCCATGTTCGCCGTGGTCGGCGTGCACATCTGGGCGACGTTCGGGATGGCGCTCGTCGTGTTCCTCGCCGGATTCGCCACTTTGGACCCCTCGTTGATCGACGCGGCCCGCGTCGACGGCGCCTCGCTGCCGCGCGTGGTGCGGCACGTGATCGTCCCCGGACTCTCGCGCACCATCCAGTTCGTCGTCGTCACCACCATGATCGGCATGCTCACCTCGATGTTCGGCCTGCTCTACGTGATGACCGGCGGCGGCCCGGAGGGCTCGACCTACCTGCCCGAGTACTACATCTGGTTCCAGCAGGGCCAGATGGGACGCCCGGCCCTCGCCTCCGCGGCGTCCACAGTGCTCTTCGGAGTGATGCTCGTCGTCGGACTGGCCCAGATCGCCGTCCTGCGCCGCGCCGGGAGGGAGGACTGATGACACCGCTCCGCGCCGGCCGCTGGCTCGCCGCCGTCCCCATGGCCGCCTTGGCGATCGCCACCGTCTACCCGCTCGTGTTCACCGCCAACGTCGCAATGAAGACCCGGCACGAGTACGTGCTCGACCGCTTCGCCCCGGCCACGGGACTGCGCTGGGACGCGTTCACCACCGCCTGGGCCAGCGCCGACATGGGCCGCTACCTCGCCAACTCGGTCCTGGTCGTCACCGGCTCCGTCGCACTCCTCCTGCTCTTCGGGTCCATGGCCGGGTTCGCCCTGAGCCAGTTGCGGTTCCGAGGCTCGCGCCTGCTGTTCCTCGCGGTGCTCTCGGCGCTGTTCATCCCGTTCCAGGTGATCATGGTCCCGCTCGCCCGCACCATGGGCCAGGTCGGGCTCATCGACACCTACCCCGGGCTGATCCTCGCCTACACCGCGCAGTTCCTGCCGTTCACGGTGTTCCTGATGACCAGCTACTACAGCGGCATCCCGCCCGAGATCATCGACGCCGCCCGCATCGACGGCAACTCCGTGTACGGGGTCTACGGCCGGATCATGCTGCCGCTGGGGCGGCCCGCGCTCCTCTCGGTGGGCATCCTCAACGCCCTGTTCTGCTGGAACGACGTGCTCATCGCGCTGCTGCTCATGCCCTCGGCCGAGCACCGCACCCTCATGGTCGGCGTCACCTCGCTGCGCGGCCAGTACTCGGCGGACATCCCCACGTTCGCCGGCGGCGTGCTCATCGCGGCCGTGCCGGTCCTCGTGCTCTACCTCTGCTTCCAGCGCCAGATCACCGCCGGTGTCACCGCCGGCGCCACGAAGGGATGACATGCGGATCACCGGTTACCGCACGCTGACGACCATCCAGGAGTGGGCGCGGCCCGTCGGCGACGCCAACGGCGTCCTCGCCGACGGCGTCACCACCATCCCGCTCGTCCTGGTGGACACCGACGACGGCCTCACCGGCGTCGGCATCGGCTCGCACGTCGAGATCGCGGCCGTGTTCGCCGCGATCGAAGGCGAGGACCCGCGGGGCGTCACCGCGCTGTACGACCGGATGCTGCGGCACACCTTCAAAGCCGGGCACGGCGGGACCGTGTTCGCCACCATCGGCGCGCTCGACACCGCCCTGTGGGACCTCAAGGCCCAGGCCGCCGAGGAACCGCTCTGGCGGTTCCTCGGCGGCCGCGACCGGGTCGTGCCCGCCTACGCGTCCGGGCTCGACATCGGCCTCGGCGACGACGACCTCGCCGCGGCCTACCGCCTGTACGCCGAGCGCGGCCTGCGGGCGGCGAAACTCAAAGGCGGCCTCGACGTCGAGGACGACCGCCGCCGGCTCGCCCTGGTGCGGGAAGTGCTGTCCGACGCCGGGACCGCGCGACCGGGCCTCATGCTCGACGCGAACGAGACGTGGTCGCGCAAGCAGGCCGTGCGCCACGTCGGCGAACTCGAGCGCACCATCGACCTCGCCTGGATCGAGGAACCGGTGCGGCGCTGGGACGCCGAAGGCCTCGCGGCCGTGCACCAAGGCGTGCGCGCCGCCGTCGCCACCGGCGAGAACCTCACCGGGCTGGAGCAGTTCCGGCCGCTCCTCAAAGCGGGCGGCGTCGACATCGTGCAGACCTCCGCGGTCGGCGGCATCACCCACTTCCTCCGCACCGCCGCGCTGGCGCACGCCTTCGACCTGCCGGTGAGCCCGATCGGGAACGTGCCGGTAGGCCTGCTCCACGCTGCCACCGCGATACCGAACCACCTCGTGAGCGAGCTGCAGGACCTGCGCCCGCCCGTCGGCGTCACCGCCGACCTCGACATCGAGGACGGCGCGTTCGTCCTCGGCGACACTCCCGGCCTGGGCGTCCGCGTCCATGAGGGAGCCGTATCCGGACTCGGCCCGAGACCGCGCCACGCGGACCCCGCCGGTCCGGGCGTCCGGCCCGAACGCGCCGGACTGCACCTGCTCGCGACCGCGCCGCAGGACGACACGACCGACCGATCCCCTACTCGCCGCGGGCAGGAGGACCCCGAGGCACCGCCCGCCAGGCGGCGAGTACCCGTCACCGAGCATTGAGACCAGCCTCGCCGAATCATGGAAAGGCACACGCCATGCGGCACTCACCCCCGCTGCGTTCACTCCAGAAACGACTCGCCCTCGCGGCGGCGCTGCTCCTCGCCGTCGCCGGAGCCCTCGCGGGCCTCGGCGCCTCCCCGGCGCAAGCGCAGACCGCGTACGACTTCTACGTCTCCCCCACCGGCAGCGACACCGGCCCGGGCACCTCGAGCCAACCGCTCAAGACCCTGACCGAGGCCCAGAAACGGGCCCGCCAGGCCGCCGGAGCGGGCGACGGCGACGTCTCGGTCAACCTCCTCGCCGGCACCTACCGGCTCACCAGCCCATTGCGGTTCAACGCAAGCGACTCGGGCCGCAACGGCCACACCGTGACCTGGCAGGCCGCCACCGGCGCCCAGCCGGTGGTCACGGGCGCGCAGCCGGTCACCGGCTGGACCCTCGACGACGCCGCCACCGGGATCTACCGGGCCGACGTGGGCACCGGCTTCGACACCAGGCAGCTCTATGTGGACGGCGTCCTCGCCCAGCGGGCGCGCACGAGCATCGCGCCCTCGGACATGACGCTCAACGCCGGCGGGTTCACCCTCAACAACGGCAACTTCGACTACCTCGCGTCGCTGCCCGACAAGCAGCGCATCGAACTCCAGGCGCTGCTCTCCTTCACCAACCGGTTCTCGCCCGTGCAGGCCATCAGCGGCCGCACGGTGACCATGCAGCAGCCCGCGTGGAACAACAACACCTACGGGTACGACGCGATCCAGAACCCGTTCCGCACACCGAAGTTCTTCCTGCTCAACTCCAAGCGCTTCCTCGACCAGGGCGGCGAATGGTACCTCGACACGGCCGCCGGGCGGCTCTACTACAAGCCGCTGTCGGGCCAGAACATGGCGAACGCCAAGGTCGAACTGCCGCGCCTGGAGACGCTCGTCGAAATCGGCGGCACGTACGACGCACCGGTGCGCGCACTCGAGTTCGCCGGGCTCACCTTCACCGGCACCAGCTGGCTGGACCCCGGCTCGAACAACGGGTACGCGAACCAGCAGACCGGCACCTTCATCACCGGCGTCCAGTCCCACCGGCCCGCTGACGCGTTCACCTCGTGCCGCTCCGGCTGCAAGGGCTTCGAGGCCGCCCGCAACGGCTGGGCCCAGGTGCCCGCCGCCGTGCAGGTCTCGGCCGCCGACGGCATCACGTTCACCGGCAACACCTTCAGGAACCTCGGCTCCGTCGACCTCGGCATCGGCAACGACGCCAACGCTCACAGCACCGGAGTCGGCCTCGGCGCCAAGAACATCGAGGTCACCGGCAACACCTTCACCGCGGGCGCCGGCGGCGGCATCGTGGTCGGCGGGGTCCGCCCCGACGCCCACCACCCCGGCGACCCCCGGATGATCAACAGCGACATCCTCATCAGCGACAACAGCATCCACGACACCGCGGTCGAATACCTCGACCAGGTCGCGATCCTCGGCACCTACGCCACCCGGCTCACGATCGCCCACAACTACGTCTCCGACATGCCCTACAGCGGCATCAACGTCGGCTTCGGCTGGGGCGCCAACGACCCCGGCGGCAGCCCCGAGTACCTCAACCGCGGGCTCTACGACTACCAGCCGATCTACCAGACGCCCACGACCTCCCAGAACGTGAACGTCACCGGCAACCACGTGCGCAACGTCGTGGAGACGCTGTTCGACGCCGGGTGCATCTACTCGCTCTCGGCGCATCCGAACAGCTCCATCACCGGGAACTTCTGCGAGAACAGCGGCCAGCTCGGCATGTACTTCGACGAAGGCTCGCGGTACTTCAGCCTGTCCGGCAACGTCTTCCGCAACACCTACGGGCAATGGGCGCACGCCAACAACCAGGCCGGCAACCTCACCGGCAACATGTCCGTCACCGGGAACTACTCCACGAACGCGAGCATCACCGGGCTCGTGGACGGCCAGCGCGGCAACACCGTCAGGAACAACACCACGTTCAACGCCGGCTCGCCCCCGGCCGCGGCCTCGCAGATCATGGCGGCCGCCGGCCCGCGCGACGGCGGGAACCCCGGCGGCACGGGCGCGCTGCGCTCGACCAGCGCGAACCGGTGCCTGGACGTGCCGAACCAGTCCACGACCAACGGCACGCAGCTGCAGATCTGGGACTGCTGGAGCGGCGCGAACCAGCAGTGGACCTACACGGCCGCAGGCGAGTTCACCGTGTACGCGGACGGGAACCGGCGCTGCCTGGACGCGTCCGGCGGCGGTTCGGCGAACGGCACGGCGGCCATCATCTGGTCGTGCCACGGCGGCACGAACCAGCAGTGGCACCGCAACGCGGACGGCACGATCACCAACGCCGGGTCGGGGCTGTGCCTCGACGTCTCCGGTGCGGCGACCGCGAACGGCTCCAAAGTGGTCCTGTGGAGCTGCAACGGCGGCACGAACCAGCGCTGGACGCTGAGTTGATGCCGGCTTGACCGAACTCTGATGGCGCGGCCCGCGCGGGCCGCGCCATCGGCGTTCCGGTCAAACGTCGATCGCCGGTTCCCGGTCCAGGCGGCGACTCCACCTCCGACCGCTCGCATCGATCGGCATTATCTTGGTCAGGGCCGCGGCTCGCGCGGGCCGACCCACCCTGGAGAGGGAAGCATGCTCAGATATCCGCTCATCCACCCGCCGCTCCTCGCGGCGCTCGCCGCGGCCGGCCACGGCTCGCGGATCCTCATCGCCGACGGGCACTTCCCGTGCTCGACGCATGCCAATCCGGCGGCGGCGATGATCCACCTCAACCTGCGCCCGGGCCTGCTCACCGGCGACCAGGTGCTCGAGGCGCTGCTCGACGCGGCGGCGGTCGAGCACGCGGTCGTGATGGCGTCCGAGGGCGCGCCCGTGCCCGCCCATGAGGGCTACCGGTCCGCCCTCGGTGAGGAGGTCCCGTTGGAGGCGGTCGAGCGGTTCGCGTTCTACGACCTGGCGCGCACGACCGACACCGCCGTCGTCATCGCCACCGGCGACCAGCGCCAGTACGCGAACCTGCTGCTCACCATCGGCGTGGTCGGCGTGACACCGCGAAAGGGCGACTGAACGGGAGCAGTGCCGTCCTGAGTGGGCGGCACTGCTTCGGTTCAGTCCATGAGCGGGGTGAACATGTTGCGGAAGTCCTCGTCGGTGTACTCCGAGGCCATGGAGAAGCTGGAGTCGGAGAACGAGATGAAGATGGTGGAGTAGGTGCCGTCGAGGGTGCTCGGGCACGGGTTGCCGATCTCGCGGGTGTACTCCTCGACGACCTCGCCGGTCTGGAGCGCATAGGCCGTGATGGTGAACCGGTGCGCGAAGAAGTACGCCCAGTAGGTGTCCCCGGAGGGCCTGCGGTACTGGCAGGCCTCCTGGAACTCGCCGCCCTCGGCGTCCACGCAGACGACCAGTGCGGTCTCGGCGGCGGTCGTCGCGAGCCAGGACTCCGGGAAGCCGCGCCCGTCCGAGCCCCAGGCGCCGACCAGCTGCATGGGGTGGGGGCCGGCGCCGCCGGCGTCGGGGGCGCCCCGGTAGGCGATCGGGTCGGCGCAGTAGGTGTCCGACGCGAGGACGCCGTCGGCGGCCTCTCCGGCCAGTTCGTGGTCGGGGTAGGCGGTGAGGAACTCGCGGAACAGGGCGGCGCCGGCGGCGCCGCTGGCCTCGGCGGTCTCCTTGGCGCAGTTGAGCAGCCGGACCGGCACCTGGTCTACGGCGGCGGCGACCGGTGCGCTGAGCTCCTTCGCGTCCCATGACTGCGCGGCGAGCCAGTCGTCCACGGTGTAGGCGGTGCAGGGCGGGGCCTCGGTGAGGTCGGCCATGAATCCCTCGACTGTGGACGCCACTGTCTCGGACTGGCCGGGGTGCTGCTCGAGCGTGGTCGAGAGCTGCGCGAAGGCCTCCTCGACGACCTCGAGGTCCGGGTTGGTGTCGAGAAGCGCCGCTTCGAGCAGGAACTGGGCGCGCTTGGGGCCGGCGCCGTCCCAGAGGGCACCGGGGTGGTCGAGGTAGTCCGCGATGGCGGCGGCGGCCTCGGTGGGGGTCTCGTCGAGGCCGGCCAGGAGGAGCTCGCAGGCCTCGCGTTCCTCCTCGCCACGCAGGACGACCGGTCCGAAGGCGACGCGGTGGACCGCGTCGAGCCGGTCGATCGCGGCCGTGGCCTCCTCGCAGTCGCCCGCGGCGTGGGCGGTCTCGGCGTCCTCGGCGATCCACCACGCGTCCACGCGGAACCAGACCGCGGTGAGCAGTACGAGGGCGGCGGCGGTGACGGCGAAGACGCGGGAGCGCCGGCCCGGGTCGGGTTTCGCGGAGCCGAACAGGGCGGTCGCGTCGGCGAGGTCGACGACGCGGTCGGGGCGCGAGCGGCGGGTGAGCCACCAGGCGTGGAGGATCGTGGCCAGGCCCCAGGCCGGCAGGAGGTACCGCCAGAGCGGGTTCCCGGTCTGGACGACGGCGGACCACAGCAGGAACCCGGTCCCGCAGAGCGCGAGGACGGCCAGGACCGGGCGGCGCATGAGCATGTAGCCGAGGCCGAGCATGGTGGCGTTCCCGGCGACCGCGGCCGCCGGGTCGGTCGCGCGGCGCGGCGGCGCGGGACGCGGGGGCGGCGGCGCGAACTGCGGCGGGGCCGGCGGCCCTGCGGGCGGCACGGGCGGCGGGGCGGGTTCGGGGTACATGGCGCTCCTCGGGGCGTCGGGACCACCCCAGTCCAGCACCGATCACTCGGGACCGGTCCCGGCTCATGAGCCGGATCGGCGGTTTCAGTCCCCCGGCCGCGCCCGTCATGGCACGATCCGACCTGGACAGCAAACCGGACATTCCCCGCGCGGGGCGGTCACGAGAGGGAACGGGAGATCCATGAAGGCGAAGAGGGTACTGGCAGTGGGCGCCGTCGCGACGGTCGCGGCGGGAGCGGCGATCGTCATCGGCAGCAGGTTCCGGCAGACCGCGAGCGTGGGCAGGGTCCGCCTGAACAAGTTCGACCGGTGGTTCGACACGCTCGACGTCGACGGGAACGGCTACATCACCGAGGCGAACCTGAACGAGGCCGCCGGCCGCGTCCTCGGCGCGCGCGGCATCCCCGTCGACAGCCCGATGGGCCTGGAGCTGCGCGAGGCGACCGAGCGGCTGTGGAGCGAGTTCATCGCGCCGAAGGCCGACGCCAAGGACGGCCGGGTCGGCCGCAAGGAGCTGCGCGCCGCGCTCGCCGAGCACATGCTCGCCGACCAGTTCGCCGCGGCGGCGAAGCTCGCCTCGATCGCGGACGCGTATTTCGCGATCGCCGACGAGGACGGCGACGGCCTCATCGGCTCCGGCGAGTTCGTGCAGCTGCTGCGGAACTGGAACGGCGTGGACTACCAGGAGAGCCACCGCGTGTTCGAGTACCTCGACGCCGACCACGACAACCGGATCTCGCCCGACGAGTGGCGGAGCGCGATCTTCGGTTTCTTCCTCGGCAGCGAGCGCAACCACCCGACGAACGACCTGATGGGCAAGGTCGGCAGCCCGATTCTGGCTCCGGCCCAGTTCTGAGCGCACGCTGAAGGCCCCGAGTGCGGTGACGCGCTCGGGGCTCGCCGTAAAGGCGGGCAGTCCCCCGCCCTCCCAGGGGGGCGTCCCCGCTTCAATGGTTCCGGCCGGGTCCGACAAGAAAGCGCCTTCAAACCGGGCAGGCCCGCGGATTCACCCGATCGTGTAGTCGCGGTGCGGGCGTTCGATGTCGGCGGCCGCGCCGTGCTCGAACGCGGTCGCGGCGAGGCGGCCCGCGCTGCCGCGCAGCGCCTCCAATGCGGTCATCGGCAGGAAGCGGCGGAACAGGCCCGGGAACGCGGTGGCGAACGCCGCTTCGGCGTGCGGGCCGGGCTCGCGTTCCAGCGGTTCGTCCTGGACCAGGCCGAGTGCGAAGTAGACGGTCCAGTATTCGAAGAGCGCCAGTTCGCTGACCGCCTGCGTGAGCGGGGCGCCCATCGCGGCGAGGTCCGCCCGGAACCGCTCGGCCAGGTCGGCCTTGCGGAAGCCCTCGGGGAGCCGCGTGTCGCCGAACTCCCCGAGCCACGTGTACGCCTCGGGCGACTCGCCGCAGTAGTACCACTCGGCGTGGACCCGCATCCAGGAGGCGTGCGGCAGCCAGACGAGGCCGACGCCGGCGGCGGGAGTGCCGAAGGCGGGCTCGGCCCCGGAATGCGCGACGCAGACGGCGCGCCGCGGGCCCTGGAACCCGTTGGCGGTCAGGCTCAGCAGGTCGTCGTGCTCCAGCAGGTTCGGCACCGTGACGAGATTGTCGATGCCGTTGCGCCGCAGGAAGTCCGCGAGCGCGAGATCGTCGGCGCCGCCCGCGTTCTCGATGGCCGCGAAGGCGAGTGCGGTCTCGCGGGGCATCACGAGCCCCGGGGACGGGGTGTACATGTCGACCGCGCGCGCCCAGCCCCAGCCGCGGCGGGCCGCGACGCGGGCGAGGTTCGCGGTGCGCGAACCCCATTCGCAGAACAGGCTGATCGCCGTCTCCGGCCGGGCGTCGATCGCCCGGTGCACCAGCGCGGCGAAGCCGTCGCAGGGGATCGCGTCGTCCTGGAGCACCAGGTGGTGCGTGGCGTCCTCCCCCACTGCGGCCCAGGCGCGCAGGGCGTTGCCGAGGTTGCCCCGGCCGGGTCCGGTGTCGTCGACGACGACGGCCGGATGGAGTTCCGGCAGCGATGCGGCGAGCCGGCGCGCGTGGTCCTCGCGGGCCGGGTGGGTCATGATCGCCGTGGAGAGGCGTACCGCGTCAGCGCGCACCGGTACCTCCGGCGGTCCGATCCTGAACGCGCGCAATGCCGTGGGCGCGGTGCAGCGCAACCGCGCGCTCGACGGCCTCGAGCATCGCGCCCGCGCCGTCGGCGGCGCGCAGCACGGCGGCGAACGCGTCGAGCGGTCCCCGGTCGGCGGCGAGCGCCGAACGGATCGCGTCGGTGACGGCGTCGGCCGGATCGTCGTCGGCCACCACCGTGCCGAGGCCGAGCCCGGCCGCGCGTGCGGCATTGCCGCGCTGCTCGGCGGAGTGCGGTGTGAACACCAAGGGCGTCGCGCACAGCAGGCCCTCGATCATCGACGAATGTCCACCATGGATAACGGCGGCGGCGCTGCGCGCCATGAGGTCGACCGCGTCGTGCCGGAACGCCGCGATCTCGATCGCGGCGCCGCCCGCCGCGGCCCGCACCTGGTCGGCGAGCGCGTCGCTGCCGGGCCCCTCGGCACCGAGGGTGACGGCGAGGCGCACCCCGAGGCCGCTCGCGGCGGCGACGATCCGCAGCAGGTCCTTGTCCCCCGCGCCCGAGCCGCCGAGGGTGATGTTCAGGATCGGTTCGCGTGCTGCCGCAACCGGCTGTTCCAGCAGTGCCTGCGGTACGAGCGGTCCGATGTGGCGGATCTCGGCGATGAGTCCGGCGATGAGTCCGGCGGTCTCGGCCGGGACGTCGGCGAGCGGGTCCAGCAGCGGCAGGTCGGGTACGAGCACCGCGTCGCCAAGGGGCGCACGGTGTTCGGGCTCGATGCCGATGGCTGCGAGGGTCGCCAGGATCTCCGGGAGCACCGCGTGCATCGGGTGCTTGAAGAGGCGCAGGTTGTGGCAGGTGAAGCTCGGCAGCCCCCGCATCGAGGCCGCGACGGACGCGGTGTTGCGCATGTCGCTGACGACGGCGTCGGGCGCGAACTCGTCGATGGCGCGCAGTTCGTCCCGCAGGCAGGCCTGCACGTAGATGGGGCTGGCGAGCCGCGTGCGGGCGAAGGCGCGGAGGCTTTCCACGTCGTTCATGCCGCGCCAGGCCGGGGCGGGTCCGATCTCGTCGATGCCGATCCATTGCAGCCCAGCGTGGTCGATGAGGTGCCGGGCCTCTTCGTGGGCGGCGACGGCGACGGTGTGCCCGGCGTCGGCGAAGCGCCGGGCGGCCGTGCGCATGCGCGTCACGTGGCCCAGGCTGGAGCGGCTGAAGGCCACGAAGAGCACCCTCAGTGGACGGAACTCGGTCATGTCGCTGCTTTCTCGAGAAGTGCGTTGTCCGTGGCGCGCTGGGGCGCGCGAGGCGGCGACGAGGCTCGCGAACGCGCTCTGGGCCAGTGCCCACCGTGGACCGAGGCGTTCGGTGATGCCGCCGCAACTGCAGCGTACCGAGCGGCACCCAGTCTCCCCGGATCATGCGGCCCCACCGCGATCGTCGGCTCTGGCCGTGCGGGGGCGATGTCGACCGGCACTTCTCGTGGACGGCTGGAGAGCTGCGCGGCCGCGGCCGAGACGATTCGCCGCGGCCGCGCAGCCGCCGTCCAGGTGCCCTGACGAGGGTCAGTTCACCTGGAAGCCTTGGGTCTCGCCGTAGCTCTCCAGTGATGCCTGCCAGGCTTCGAGCCCGGCGTTGAGGTCGCCCTGCTCGGTGTAGGCGGTGCCGACGGTGTCGGGGAAGACGCTGTTGGCGTAGACCTGGAACGGCAGGTACTGGAATCCGGTGGCGACGTTCTCGGAGGCGGCGACGCAGACCTCGTTGATCTGCTGGCCGCCGAAGTAGTCCGGTGCGGTGCCGGTGAACTCGGCCGAGGCGAGTTCGGCGGTGGTGGAGGGGAATCCGCCGTTCTCGAGGAACACGGCGATGCTCTCGGGCGAGCTGTTGAGCCAGCGCAGGAAGGCCGCGGCGAGGGCCGGGTTCGCGGACTGCTTGAGCACGGACTGGGCGCTGCCGCCGTTCTCGGCGGTGGCGGGGGTGCCGTCGTAGCTGGGCACGGGCGCGACGCGCCAGTTCCCGGCGCCTTCGGGCACGGAGCCTTCGAGGATGCCGGGCATCCAGGAGCCGCTGATGAGGCTGGCGACGGTGCCGTTGGAGAGGGCCTTCCACCAGTCGTCGCTCCAGGTGGGGATGGGGGCGAGGAGGCCGGGCTGGAGCATGCGGTTCCACATGTCGGCCCAGCGGCGGGAGCCCTCGTCCTGGAGGTCGATGGCGACGTTCGTGCCGTCCACTGTGTAGGGTCGGCCGCCGGCCTGCCAGATGAGGGGCTGGGCGAAGCCGGGGTCGCCGGCGTCGTTGGTGAGGAACCGGTCGGGGTCGGCGGCGTGGAGGGTTTCGGCGGCGGCGACGTACTCGTCCCAGGTGGCGGGGACGGTGAGGCCGAACTGGTCGAAGATCGCCTGGTTGTAGAGCATGATCATCGGGCCGGAGTCCTGGGGCAGGCCGTAGATTCCGCCGAGGTTGACGGCGGCCCAGGTGGAGGCGGTGTACTGGGGTTCGAGGTCGGCGAAGCCGTACTGGGCGAGGTCCACGAGGGAGTCGGAGAGCGCGAACTGCTGGAGCGCGTAGTACTCGATCTGGGCGACGTCGGGGGCGCCGGAGCCGGCGGCGACGGCGTTCTGGAGGGCGGTGTACTCGTCGGTGGCGGTGCCGGCGTTGACGACGTCGACCTCGACGTTCGGGTACTGGGCCGTGAAGGCCGCGGCCTGGGCTTCGCCGGAGGGGGTCCAGGTCCAGTAGGTGAGCTTGCCGCCCTGTTCGAGGGCGGCGTCGAGGTCTTCGGGCTTGCCGGCGGCGGCGGGTTCGGCGTCGTCGCCGCAGGCGGCGAGTGCGCCGGTGGCGAGGGCTGCGGGGACGGTGCCGATGATGGTGCGGCGCTTGATGGTCGACATGGGTCGGGTTCCTTCACTTCGTTGTGCGGGGGTGCGGAGACTCCCGGGACGGGGTTGGGCGGGCCGGAGGGGTCCGGTCAGCCCTTGACGCTTCCGGCGCTGAGGCCGGACTGCCAGAAGCGCTGCAGGAGGACGAAGACCGCGACGATCGGGACGATCGTGAGGAGCGATCCGGTCAGGACGAGGTTGAAGATCGGTTCGGCGGCGACGCCGGACGCCTGTTCGCTCCACTGGTTGAGGCCGACGGTGAGCGGGTACCAGTTCGGGTCGCTGAGCATGATGAGCGGCAGGAAGTAGTTGTTCCAGGTGGCGACGACCGCGAAGAGGGCCACGGTCACGATGCCGGGGGCGAGGAGTTTGGCGGCGATGGTGAAGAAGATGCGCATCTCGCCGGCGCCGTCGATGCGGGCGGCCTCCAGGAGCTCTTTCGGGACCGATTCGAGGGTGTAGACCCAGATCAGGTAGAGCCCGAAGGGGCTGATGAGCGAGGGGACGATGATCGCCCACGGGGTGTTGGTGAGTTCGAGCCGGCTGAAGAGGAGGAACGTGGGGACGGCGAGGGCCGTGCCGGGCACGGCGATCGCGCCGAGGATGACGGCGAAGTAGGCCTTGCGGCCGGGGAAGGTGTACTTGGCGAGGCCGTACCCGGCGAGGGTGGCGAGGAGGGTCGCGCCTCCGGCGCCGGCGACGACGTACAGCAGGGTGTTGCCGAGCCAGCGCAGGAAGATGCCGTCGTCGTAGGTGAAGGTGCGGGCGATGTTGTCCCACAGGGCGAAGGAGTCGCCGAAGGCGAGTCCGAAGCCGCCGAAGAGGTCGGTCTGGGTCTTGGAGGCGTTGATGAAGAGCCAGGCGAGCGGCACGAGCGCGTAGGCCAGGAACAGTCCCATGAGGAGAGTGAGGGCGAGGGACTTGCGCGGGTTGGCGACCGAGTGGCGCGGCCGGCGCGCCCGGTGGTGGATCGTACGGTGGTTTCGGGTGGCGGTGGACATCAGCGGTCCTCCCTGCGGGTGCCGCGCAACTGGATCGCGTAGGCGATCGCGGCGGTGATGACGCCCATGACGATCGCGATCGTGGCGGAGTAGTTGTACTGCTGGCCCGCGAAGCTGAGGTTGTAGGCGTACATGTTGGGCGTGAAGTAGCTGTTGATGACGTTGTTGGCGAGGGGTTTGAGGACGTTCGGCTCGTTGAACAGCTGGAAGCTGCCGATGATGGAGAAGATCGTGGCGATGACGACGGCGCCGCGCACGGCGGGCAGCTTGATCGCCTTGAGGACCTGGACGCCGCGGGCGCCGTCGATCTCGGCGGCCTCGTACAGCTCGTACGGGACGGTCTTCAGCGCCGAGTAGAAGATGAGCATGTTGTAGCCGACGTACTCCCAGGTGACGATGTTGCCGAGGGAGGCGGTCATCCAGGCGGGGGCGAACGGCCGCAGGTCGGTGCCGAGGAGTTCGTTGAGGTCGGCGGTGAGGCCGAAGTGGTCGCCGTAGATGAAGCCCCACATGAGGACCGCGACGACGGCGGGGACGGCGTAGGGCAGGAAGATCACCAGCCGGAAGAGGCCGGTGGCGTAGAGCCGGGCGCTGTCGATCGCCAGGGCCGCGATGAGCGCGAGGGCGAGCATGATGGGCACCTGGACGAGGAGGAACAGCAGGACGCGCAGGAAGCCGTCCCAGAACTGGGGGTCGGTCAGCGCGGTCCGGTAGTTCTCGAGGCCCACGAACGCGTTGCCGCCGACGAGCCGGTTCTGGAAGAGGCTCAGCCACAGCGCGTACGCGAGCGGGGCGATGAACACGAACACGAAGACCGCGGCGAACGGTCCGGTGAACTGCCAGCCGCGCCAGTCGCGGCGGGGTTTTCGGGGGGCTTGAGGGGGCATCGCGTCGTCGCTCCGTTGCTGTTTCGGGTGAGGCAGGTGTGTACGCTAACGCAGAATATTTTCGAAAACAAGACGAGTTTACCAAGATGTTTTCGATAAACTCGACCGTGCGGGCCAGACTGGGCGACACCGCGCCCGACACGGCACAATCGGGGGCGCAGGCACCCGGACTTCGGAGGTAGTGGATGGCAGTGGACGCGGTCGGCGAGACGACGCCCTCCCCGGGGACGCCCGGCGAGGCGTCCGCAGAGGCGGCCTCGAAGCCCGCCACGATCTACGACGTCGCCCGCGCCGCCGGCGTCTCCCACCAGACGGTGAGCCGCTTCCTCAAGGGCTACCAGGGCATCCGGCCCCAGACGCAGGAGAAGGTCGCCAAAGCGCTGGCCGAACTGCGCTACCGGCCGAACCTGACCGCCCGCTCGCTCAAGAGCGGGCGACCCCACCGCCTCGCCGCCCTCACCCACGAGATCGAGCAGGTCGGCCCCAGCCGGATCATCCAGGGCGCCAGCGCCGCCGCCAGGCAGGCGGGGTACCTCCTCGACATCATCACCTTCGACATGACCGACGCCGAGGCGGTCGACGAGGCCGTGCGCCTCGCCGCGAGCCAGGACGTCGCCGGCATCCTCGCGCTCGCCTCGACCGACGCGATGACCGAGGTCTTCGAGCGCACCGACTTCCGGGTCCCGGCGCACATCGCCGCCGAGGAGGACGACGAGGTCACCGGGCACCGCACCGAGTTGAGCGACGTCGGCTTCCCGTCCTTGATCGCCTACCTGGCCGGGCTCGGCCACGAGACGTTCCTGCACATCGCCGGGCCGTCCGCGTACTCCGCCGCCCGCAACCGCGCCCGCGCGTACGAGCGCGCGCTCGGCGACCGGGGCCTGGCGTCGGCCGGGACGATCCACGGGGACTGGTCGGCGAAGTCCGGTTACGAGGCGGTCATGAGCCGCGGCGCCGCCCTGGGCGCGACGGCGATCGTCGCCGCGAACGACCAGACGGCGCTGGGAGCCATGCTGGCCCTGCGCGAGCTGGGGCTGCGCATCCCGGAGGACGTCAGCGTCACCGGGGTGGACGACATCCCCGAGGCCGCGTACTTCGCCCCGCCACTGACGACCCTGCGCGTCGACTTCGCCGCGCAGGGCCGTTCAGCGGTGCAGGAGCTGCTCAGCCGGATCGATCAGGCGCCGCCGCCGCGGGTGCCGTCGCTGCAGACCGAGCTCGTGATCCGGGCGTCCACGACGTGGGGGCCGGGGCGCTGATCAGGCTGCGGCCCAGGTGAACTGCTGGTTCTGACCGCCGTTGCAGGCGTACTGCTGGAGGCGGGTGCCGTCGGCGGCCGCACTGCTCGGCACGTCGAGGCACTTGCCGCTGTGGCGCGCCACGAGCCGCACGTCGCCGCCGCCGGCGTCGACGACCTCCCACTGCTGGTTGCGACCGCCGTTGCAGGTCCACTGGACGACCCTGGCGGCGTCGGCGGTCGCGGCGGCGTTCACGTCGAGGCACTTGCCCGAGTGGACCGCCGTGATCCGGTGGTAGCCGTTGCCGAGGCTCTGGAACCGCCAGGACTGGTTCGCCCCGCCGTTGCAGCCGTACTGGACGGCCTCCGCGCCGTCTGCTGTGGACGCGCCGACGACGTCGATGCACTTCCCGGAGTGGCGCGCCGCCAGGGTGACCGCGCCTGCGGCCCCGTCGGACAGCCGCCACTCCTGCGATCCGTTGCTCGTCAAGGGCTGCAGGGTCGCCGCCGCGCCTTCCGCGCCGCCGGTGAGGTACAGGCCCGGGTTGGCGGTGGACTGGAACCGGTGGAAGCCGTCGCTGGTGGGGACGAGGTTCCAGGTGCCCGTGGCGGTGTCGTCGACCCATTGGCCGATCCGCTGGCCGGCCGTGGCGTTGGCGGTCCAGATGCCGGCGGCGCGGCCGCCCGACTTGTTCAGCAGCGTCACGGAGTCGCCGCCCTTGGCCGCGAGGTGCCAGTACTGGGTGTCGGGCACCGCTGTCGCGCCGGCGTCCTCCAGGACCACGTCGGGGACGTCCCCGTTGCCGAGGTTCGCGTCGGTGGTGTTGCCGCCGGTGCCGAGGACCTGGCCGGTCTGGCGGTTGACGAGCTGGTGGTAGGCGCCGTCCGAGTCGCCGAGGTCCACTTCGCCGTAGCGGATGACGGCGGCGCTGGTCGGGCCGCCCCAGGTGCCCTGCAGGATCACGACGCGGCCGGTGCCCTCGACGTACTGGAGGGTCCGGCTGTACCCGGCGCCGATGTTGGTCTGGTGCTCGGTCCAGGTGCCGGTGCTCGAGCCGGTCTCGTTCACCCAGACGCTGCCGCTGCCCGCGGCGTTGTAGACGATCCGGCCGTCAGGGAGTCCGATGAGGACCGGGCTGCCGCCGGTCGCGAGCGGGCGCGAACCGCTCGCGACCGGGAGGCCGCCGATCTCCGCGCCCGCCTGGCCGCCGACCGTGCGGAAGTCGAGGGGGCTGTTCGCGACCTTGTAGCGGATGTTGGACCCGCCGCCCCAGTACTCGTAGGTGATGAGCCACCTGCCGTCCGAAGTGGGCGCGATGGTCGTCATGCCCGGGCGGCCGCCGCCGATGACGGTCTTGCCGCCGCCCATGCTCTGCGTGAGGCCCTGCACGTCGACCACGGGGCTGGACCACGCGGTGCTCGTGCCGTTCCAGGTCCTGTGCACGAGGATCTGCCCGTGCGAGTCGGGCGCGGTGGCGTTGGCGGGGTCGAGGATCGGGACGCCTGCCGCGGTGACGCCGATGTAGTCGTTCTCATCGGAGTAGTACGCCACGAGCTGTCCGTTGTAGACCATCAGGAACGGCTCCCAGACGGGGTCGACCTGCCGGTGGGTGTTGGCGGCGGCGACGTTGACGCCCGTGGCGCCGACGCTGCCGCCCTGCCAGCCGCCGGTCGCGATGATGTTGACGACCCGCCAGCTCGCGCCCTCGTCGTCGCTGGCGTACAGGGCGAGGGCCATGTCGGAGCGGTCGCCGTCGTTGGAGGGCACCCAGTTCGGGTCGGCGGCCTTGCGTTCGAGGTAGTAGTGGTCGTCGCCGGTGACGACGCTGGCGAGCAGCAGCGTGCCGGCGGCGAGGTTCCCGACGCGCTGCGGGAGGGTGTAGAGGTACGGGCTGCCCCAGTGGCTGATGTACCGGTCGTAGGCGGGGTCGGTGGAGAGGTAGGCGGGGGCGGGCACCTCGGTGAGGTGGCTCCAGCTGGTGCCGCGGTCGTCGCTCTTGTAGACGGGCAGGGTCTCGCCGTCCGCGCTGCCGGACGGGGCGACCACGGCGTTCTCGAAGGCCGCGACGAGGCGGCCGCTCGGCAGCTGCGCGGACTTCGGGTAGACCGCGCAGTTCCCCAGGCCCTTCAGGCAGTCCCGGTCGCCGAGGTCGTAGAGGACCCCGCCCATCGGGTTGTAGGCCTGGGCCGGGGCCGATGGTGCGAGCACCAGCGCCGCCGCCGCGAAGAGCGCGGCCAGCGCCCTCCACCACATGGATCTCTTCGGCTTCATCGCCACTCCTCAAGGGATGCTTGCGGTGGGTCGGGCCGCTGCGCCGGTGCCCGCACCCGTGTTCGTGGCTCAACCTAACAGAAATGTTGTCGAAAACATAGACCGCTGTCGACACCTTCTCCGTGCCGGCGCGGCTTCGCTAGCCGGCCGCTTGCAGGTGGCGTGTGATGTGGGCGAGCGCCTGCCGCAGGGAGTCCTCGAGGGGGAGGCCGGACCGCAGCGCGGTCTGGACGGCGGCACTGCCGGCCCCCATGACCGCGCCGACCAGGGCCGCGACCTCCTCGCCGAGCCCGGGCACGGCGTGTTCGACCTGGTCGACCAGCAGTGGCTCAAAGCGGCCGTGGAGGAACCGAGCGCGGCCATGCCGATCGACGTGCGGCTCGGCCTCGAACTCGCGCTCGACCTCGCCGTCTGGATCGACGACTACGCCCCGGAGATCCGCATCGGATGATCAGCTCGGACGCGGCCGTGGACCGGTCCACGGCCGCGTCAGGCCCGGCCGGAGGCAGCCTCGCTGACGAGCCGCTTGGCGTGGGCCACATCGCGGGCCTGGGTCGCGGTCTCCACGATGAGCGGGAGGCCCGCCAGCGCCGGGCTCGCCGCCACGGCCCGGAGCCCGTCGTCGCCGAGCAGGCCGTCGCCCAGCGCCTCGTGCCGGTCGCGGCGCGAATCCCGCGGGTCCTTGCTGTCGTTGAAGTGCACCAGGCCGATCCGTCCCGGCCCGGCGGCGGCGCTGAGCGCTTCCAGCGACGCCTCGAAGGCGTCACGGTCGGCCAGGTGCTCGCCCGCGGCGTGCAGGTGGCAGGTGTCCAGGCACAGGCCGACCTCGGCCAGGCCCACGGCCTGCAGGTACTCCCCCGCGCTCGCCAGCGTGGACGCCATGGAGTTGGCGCCGCCGGCGGTGGGTTCGACGAGGAGCCGGACCGAAGGCGGGGCGTCGTCGAGGACGGCGCGGAACGCGGGCGCGAGGCGCTTCAATGCGGCGGGCCGGTCGCCGTCGATCGACGACCCGGCGTGCACCACGACCCCGGCGGCGCCGATCCGCTCCGCGGAGGCCATCGCGACGCGCAGGTTCTCGACCGAGCGGTTCACCGTCTCTTGTACCGGTGAGGCGAGGTTCAGGAGGTAGGCGGCGTGGACGTAGACGGGCCAGCCGCGCGCGGCGCACTGCTCGCGGAAGTCGTCGGCCACGGCCTGGTCGAGGCGGGGCGGCGCCCACCCGCGCGGCGAGCCGATGAACACCTGCAGCGCTTCGACCTCGAACTCGAGGGCGTTGGGGATGCCGCGCCGGACCAGGCCGCCCCCTACGGGGACGTGCGCACCGACCGGGTGGCCCACTGCACTCTTGACCGACCCCACCCGGCGCCTCCCGTCGACTCGCTACCGCCTGCGCTTGCAAGCGTCTACGGTAGCGGAGGCCAGAGAGAGGGGTACCGACATGGCGAACACCGAAGAGCGCACCGCGATCCGCATGTACGGCGCCGAATGGTGCGGGGACTGCCGCCGCACGAAGCGCCAGTTCAGCGACCTCGCCGTCGACGTCGACTACATCGACCTGGAGGCCGAACCGGCCGCCGCCGACGAGGCGCGGCGCATCTCGGGCCGGACGAACATCCCGGTCGTGGTGTACCCGGACGGGACGCACCAGGTCGAGCCGAGCAACGCCGAGGTCGAGGCGAAGCTCCGCGAACTGGCGATCCTCGGCGCCTAGGTTCCGTCCGATCCGGTGAGGAGCGGGCCGGATCGCCGAACCGGGCCGGTCGTGTCGGCGGTCCGGGGCACGATTGTCGGTATGGCCCCACCTCGCAAGTCCGCGCTCGACCGGTTCTCGCCGGCGACCGCCGCGTGGTTCACCGCCGCGTTCGAAGCGCCGACGCCCGCGCAGGAGAGCGCCTGGCGGGCGCTCGCCGAGGAGAAGGACGTCCTGGTCGTGGCGCCCACGGGCTCCGGCAAGACCCTGGCCGCGTTCCTCTCCGCGCTCGACGCCCTCGCCTCCGCGCCGCCGCCCGACGACCCGAAACTGCGCTGCCGGGTCCTCTACATCTCGCCGTTGAAGGCCCTCGGCGTCGACGTCGAACGCAACCTCGCGGTCCCGCTCGAGGGCATCCGCGCCGAAGCGGCCCGGCTCGGACTACCCGAACCCGAGATCCGTGTCGGCGTGCGATCGGGCGACACCCCGCCCGCCGAGCGCCGCTCGCTCGCGCTCCGGCCGCCGGACATCCTCATCACCACCCCCGAGTCGCTGTTCCTGATGCTCACCTCGAAGGCGAGGGAGGCGCTGGCCGGCATCGAGACGGTCATCCTCGACGAGGTGCACGCGGTCGCGGGTACGAAACGCGGCGCGCACCTCGCGCTCTCGCTCGAACGCCTCGACGAGCTCCTGGCCCGGCCCGCCCGGCGGATCGGCCTCTCCGCCACGGTGCGGCCGGTGGAGGAGGTCGCCCGCTTCGTGTCCCCGCAGCGGAGTGCCGCGATCGTGCAGCCCCCTTCAGCGAAGGTCTTCGACCTCTCGGTGGTCGTCCCGGTCGAGGACATGGGCGACCTGGCCGAGGCCCCGAGCCCGTCGGCCTCCCCGTCCGGGGCCGCCCGCGCGGCCCGGTCGATCTGGCCGCACGTCGAGGAGCGCATCACCGACCTCGTCGAGCAGCACCGGTCGACGATCGTCTTCACCAACGCCCGCCGCGTGGCCGAGCGGCTTTCGAGCCGGCTCAACGAGATCGAGTACGAGCGGCGCACCGGCGAGCGCCTGCCCGAGGACCACGGCCCGGCCGAGCTGATGGGCGGCGCCTCCGCGACCCCGGGCGCGCCGCCGGTCCTGGCCCGCACCCACCACGGCTCCATCTCCAAGGAGCAGCGCAAGCTGGTCGAAGAGGACCTCAAGGCGGGCCGGCTGCGCGCCGTCGTCGCCACCTCCAGCCTCGAACTCGGCATCGACATGGGCGCGGTCGACCTCGTCGTCCAGGTCGAGGCCCCGCCGTCGGTCGCGTCCGGGCTGCAGCGCGTCGGCCGCGCCGGGCACCAGGTCGGGGCGGTCTCCCGCGGCGTGTTCTTCCCCAAGACCCGCGGCGACCTCGTGCAGTCCGCGGTGGTCGTGGAGCGCATGCGGGAGGGCGCGATCGAGGCGCTCAAGATCCCCGCGAACCCGCTCGACGTGCTCGCCCAGCAGATCGTGGCGATGTGCGCGATGGACGACTGGGCCGCGGCGGACCTGCTCGCGGTGGTGCGCCGCGCGGCCCCGTTCGCCTCGCTCCCCCAGTCCGCCTTCGACGCCACATTGGATATGCTGGCGGGCCGGTACCCCTCGGACGCATTCGCGGAGCTGCGGCCCCGCCTGGTCTGGGACCGCGCGACCGGGAACCTCACCGCCCGCCCGGGTGCGCAGCGCCTCGCCGTCACCTCGGGCGGCACCATCCCCGACCGGGGCCTGTTCGGCGTGTTCCTGGCGGGCAGCGACCCCAAGCGCGGCGGCGGCCGGGTCGGCGAGCTCGACGAGGAGATGGTGTACGAGTCGCGGGTCGGCGACGTGTTCTCGCTCGGCACCTCCTCCTGGCGCATCGAGGAGGTCACCCGCGACCGCGTCGTCGTCTCGCCCGCGCCCGGCGTGCCCGGACGCCTCCCGTTCTGGATCGGCGACACCCTCGGCAGGCCCCTCGAACTCGGCCGCGCCCTCGGCGCGTTCACCCGCGAGATCGCCGCACTCCCGAAGGACCGCGCCCACAAGCGGCTCAACGCGGCGGGCCTCGACGACTTCGCCGCCCGCAACGCCCTCGCCTACCTCGAAGAGCAGGCCGAGGCCACGCGTCACGTCCCCGACGACCGCACGATCGTCGTCGAGCGCTTCCGCGACGAGCTCGGCGACTGGCGCGTCGTCGTCCACTCCCCCTTCGGCGCCCAGGTCCACGCCCCCTGGGCGCTCGCCCTCGGTGCGCGCCTGCGCGAACGGCACGGCGTCGACCCGCAGCTCATGCACCACGACGACGGCATCGTCCTGCGCCTGCCCGACACCGACGACTTCGGCTTCGACCCCTCCGACCTCGCCTTCGACAAGGGCGAGATCACCGGCATCGTCACCGAGGCCGCCGGCGGCTCGGCCCTGTTCGCCTCCCGCTTCCGCGAGGCCGCCGCCCGCGCCCTGCTCCTGCCGCACCGCCAGCCCGGCAAGCGGCAGCCCCTGTGGCAGCAGCGGCTGCGCTCCTCCCAGCTCTTGGAGGTCGCCGCGCAGTACCCGTCGTTCCCGATCATCCTCGAGGCGGTCCGCGAAGTCCTCCAGGACGTGTACGACGTGCCCGGCCTCGCCGAGCTCATGGGCGACATCGAGGCCCGCCGCGTGCGGCTCATCGAGGTCGCGACCCCCGAGGCCTCGCCGTACGCGCGGTCCCTCCTCTTCGGATACGTCGCCCAGTTCATGTACCAGGGCGACACCCCGCTCGCCGAGCGCCGCGCCGCCGCGCTCTCCCTCGACTCCCGGCTCCTCGGCGAACTGCTGGGCCAGGCCGAACTGCGCGAACTGCTCGACCCCGATGCGCTGGCGCAGTTGGAGTCCGAACTCCAGTGGCTCACCGAGGACCGCCGCGCGCGGGATGCCGAGAGCGTCGCCGACCTGCTGCGCCTCCTCGGCCCGCTCCAGGACGGCGAACTCGCCGAACGCGGAGCGGCACCCGCCTGGGCCGCAGAGCTGGCGGCGGCGGGCCGGGCCTTCGCGGTGAGCATCGCCGGCCGCGACCACTGGGCCGCCGTCGAAGACGCCGGCCGCCTGCGCGACGCCCTCGGCGCCGCACTGCCCGCCGGCGTCCCGGCCGCCTTCCTCGAACCGGTGGCCGACCCGCTGGGCGACCTCCTCGCCCGCTACGCCCGCACCCACGGCCCCTTCACCACCGGTGACGCCGCGGCCCGCTTCGGCCTCGGCGTCGCCGTCACCGACGGCGCCCTCCAGCGCCTCGCCGCGGAGGGCCGCCTCGCCGGAGGCGAGTTCCGGCCCGGCGGCGAGGGCCGCGAATGGTGCGACGCCGGGGTGCTGCGGCGCCTGCGCCGCCGTTCCCTTGCGGCCCTTCGCAAAGAACTCGAACCCGTGGCTCCCGCCGCGCTCGCCGGATTCCTGCCCGCATGGCAGCACGTCGGCGGCGACCTGCGCGGCGTGGACGGCCTCGCCCGCGCCGTCGAACAGCTGCAAGGCGTCCCGGTCCCCGCTTCAGCGCTGGAGAAACTGGTCCTGCCCTCGCGCGTCGCCGACTACGTGCCGGTGCTGCTCGACGAGCTCACCGCCTCCGGCGAGGTCCTGTGGGCCGGGGCCGGCAGCCTCGCCGGCAAGGACGGCTGGATCGCGCTCTACCCGGCCGAGACCGCGCCGCTGCTCCTCCCGGACGCGGCGCCGTTCGCAGCCGGGCCGCTCCACAATGCACTCCTCGACGCCCTGGCGGGCGGCTTCGGACTGTTCTTCCGCCAACTCGCCGAACAGGTCCGCGCCACGCACCCCGAGGCACCCGAGTCCCAACTGGCCGAAGCGCTCTGGGACCTGGTCTGGGCCGGACGCCTCACCAACGACGCGCTCGCACCGCTGCGCGCGTACCTCGGCTCGGGCAGTTCCCCCGGCGCCACCGCCCACCGCGCCAAGCGGTCGGCCCCGCGCGGACGCTACGCCCCCGGCGTCGGCTCGGGCTGGCGCGAACTCCGCGCCGGGACCGGCCTCGCCGTCATGCCCACCGTCGCCGGACGCTGGTCGCTGCTGCCCGAACCTGCGGGCGACGCCACGGTCCGCGCCCATGCGCTGGCCACAACGCTCCTGGACCGGCACGGCGTGGTCACGCGCGGCGCGGTCGCCGCAGAGGAGGTGGAAGGCGGCTTCGCGAAGGTCTACCGGGTCCTCTCGGTCTTCGAGGAGTCGGGCAAGGCCCGGCGCGGCTACGTGGTCGAAGGGCTGGGCGCGGCCCAGTTCGCCGCCGACGGGGCCGTCGACCGCCTGCGCGCCATGGCCTCCCGCCGCGAACACTCGGAAGGACTCGACGCAGCGGTGTTGGCCGCGGCCGACCCCGCCAGCGCCTACGGGGCAGCCCTGCCCTGGCCCGAACCGCCCGCGCGCGCGGCCCACAAGCCGGGCCGCAAGGCGGGGTCGCTCGTCGTCCTGGTCGACGGCGCACTCGTCCTCTACCTCGAACGCGGCGGCAAGACGCTGCTCGCCTGGCCTGCAGACGAATCGGCCGAATGGTCGGCCGACGCCCGCCTGCGGGCCGCAGTGGACGCCTTGGCGGAGGCGACTCGGGCGGGTGCCACCGGCCCGCTGTCGATCGAACGCGTCAACGACGAGCCGGCGCTGTCGGCGCCGCTCGGTCCGCTGCTGGAGTCGGCGGGCTTCCGGCCCACGCACAAGGCGTTCCGGTTGCGGCCCTGACGTTCGAGGGCACTCAGATCGGCGCACGGGCCGGCGCGCCGAACGCGGTGAAGCTTCAGTCTTGACTGACCGGATTGCGGCAGGCGCTGGTCACGACGTCGACCCAGATCTGCGGATGGGTCGACCACAGGTCGTGCGGGACGCCGGGGACCTCGATGAAGGTGCCGTGCGGGACCAGGGCGGCGAGTTGGCGCAGCGGCCAGGAGGGCCGGATGTCGTCGCCGGCGGCGATGACGGTCATCGGCACGGCGCAGTCGGCCACGCTGCGGAACAGGTCCGGCTCGTGGATCCATTCCAGGAACGACGCCATCAGGGACCGGTGGACCGGAGGCACCCACTCGATGTCGACTTTGGGCTGGGTGTCCTTCAAGGACTCGTAGATCTCGGACCAGCTGCGGTCCTTGTGCAGGCCGTGTGCGGCCACCGCGACGACCGAGCGGACGCGCGTGGGGTGGTCCAAGGCGTAGCGCACCGCGAGGTCCGCGCCCCAGGAATGGCCGAGCACCACCCACTCGTCCACGCCTGCAGCGCGTCTGACCGCTTCAAGATCGGCGATGGCCTGGGCGATGGTGTGCGGACCGCCGTCCGAGCGGCCCACGCCTCGCGGTTCGGGGTACCACGCCCGCATCCCGCGGGGCGCGATCGCGTCGTCCTCGAGGTAATGGACGCATCCGGGGCCGCCGGACAGGACCAGGACATCGGGCCCGCTGCCGGTGACGCCGACGTGCAGGCGGGTCCGGTCATCGGCGTACACGGTCGTTGAGCGCATGGACCGATCCTTCCGCACGCGTGCCGTGCTCGACATCCGGCACGGCCTCAGTGTGTCACTTGGCCGGTGCGAGCAAGGCGGCGTTGCATTCGCGCTGCAGCGTCACGTCGGTCCACATGGGATGCTGCGGGGCGGCGTTGGAGCAGACGATCGAGCCCCATGCGCCGACCCGCACCGAGTGGGCGATGGCGTCGCGGCAGATCTGGGCCCCGACCGGTCCTTCCTCGAAGCGGCCGTCGCGGGGCGTGTAGCCGACCCAGCCTTCGCCGAAGAGCAGCGGGACGCCGAGGCGGGCCGCGTGGTCGGCGGCGGCGTCGATCCAGTCGCGCAGGCGGTTCGCCATCGCGATCCGGTGCGCGCCATAGCGGTCGTAGAGCCACCGGTCGAACTTCTCGGGGTCGCACCAGTCGTGGACGTAGATCTCGGCGGGCTGCATGATCGAGGCCTTGAGCTTCCACGCGTGCGCCTCCGGCAGCCGCCACTCGGCGAGCGGCGGCGCGCCGGGGCGGAGCAGTTCGGCGTCGGCGCGCTCCTGCGGGAAGCGCGCGGGGTCGCGGCGGAGGCCGAACTCCTCGACCAGGTCGTCGAGCACGCCGTAGACGTACGGGTGGAAGGCGAGCGCGGTCGCGTTGCGCGGCAGGCCCCGCAGGGAGCCGATCGGGACGCCGCCGTAGTTGGGGGCGCAGAGGACCTCGGGGTGGCGGGCCCGGAACGCGGCGATGCCGGCTTCGAGGCGGCCCTGGAGTTCGACGACGGCGTCCTCCGCGCCGGGCAGACCCGCGGCGAGGTGTCCGATCTGGACTTCGTTGTGCGGCTCGACGCACGCGAGGACGTGGGCGAGACCGTGTTCGATGAGCAGGTCGACGAGGTCGGCCTGGGCTTCGGCGAGGACGGTGAGCCGGTCCTCGGGGTCGACCGCGTGCAGCGCTTCGTACCAGGCGGGGTCGGCCGCGAACGCCGGGCTCTGCTGGTACTCCCAGGAGGAGGCGATGACCTTCACGCCGTGGCGGTCGGCGGCGCGGAAGAGGTCGAGCAGGTGGGCTTTGGCGTCGATCACCGTGGTCTGGCGAACGTCGTACCAGCGGACGCGCGAGCCGTACCCGCCCGGGCCGCCGTCGAGCGGTTCGAGGCGCAGCGCGCTGGTGTCGATGCCGGATCTGAAGAGCAGGAACGGCATCGCGCAGATGCGCACGGCGTTGTAGCCGAGGTCGACGGCGCGGGCGAGCGCGGCGTCGAGGTGCGCGAACGGCTCGCCGGATCCGGTGCGCACGTACCAGGAGAAGTCCCAGAGGGTGATCGCCAGGCGTTCGGGGAGGTGTGCGGGTGTCACGGCTGCTCCTTGCGGTTCGATGATGCGGTTCCGGCGGCCGGATCCGAGTGGTGCTGCCCGCCAGGCGTTCCGGGGATGAGACGGGCTTTGCCGACGCGGATGAGCGTCGCGGACTCGATGGTCACGCCGTCCTTGACGCCGCGCACGGACGGGTCGACCCAGACGCCGGTCTCGCGCCGCCAGGGCAGGAGTTCGAGCCGGACGCCGTGCTCCGCGACGGCGTCGCGGTGCGGCGTGAGGTCGATGTCCCAGGCGCGGCCGTGCCAGAAGTGGTCGGACACGAAGCGGTCGCCGATGTAGGCGCGGCCTACATCGCCGGTCCATTGCAGACGCAGCAGGGCCCTGTCGGCACCGGCGCAGGACGGGACGGGGACGCGGACGACCGCGGCGTCGGCGTAGTCGGTCGGGGCGCTCAGCCGCCGCATCGGACCGCCGCGCACGGGTGTTGGCGCGGTAGCGGTCGCGGGGTCGGTCTCGATCGGAATCGGGGTCGAACCGGTGTGGTGCGCGCGCAATGTCCAGGTGCGCCAGAGGCCTCGGTCGCGGGGCGGGTCGAGTTCGGCGCCGGCGGCGGTGAACGCCTCGGGAGCGGGCCATACCGCGACGGTCACCTCCGAGGTTTCGGGTTGGAGGACGAGGTCGCCTGCGTCGGCGCAGACGGGAGCGTCGGCGAGGACGAGGCGGTCGCGGCCGGCGATCGGGAGCCGGTAGAGGCGGTTCGCGCTCTGCTCGTCGAGGATGAGGAGCCGCACGTCGCCCAAGTGCACCAGGCAGTCCGGTCCGGGCGGCGGTGCGTCCACGTTGGATCCGTCGCCGAGGACGATCTCGACCGGAATGCCGTCCGTTGCCGCGAGGACGACGAGGTCGCCGTCGCCGTCGGCCAGGCGGGTGAGGAGCTGGGCGGTGGCGCTGCGCAGCTCGAGCGCCGAGGTGAGCGGGTACCGCAGCGGCCAGACGAGGGAGTGCCCGGCGGGCACGTCGACCGGGGCGGTCGGCACGGTCACGGCCCCGTCCTCGAAGTGGACGGTGAACTGCACGCCGGGCTGGGCCGCGATGGGCTGCTTCGGCGGCTGGTAGGTGGTCAGGAACAGGTAGCCGGTGGTGCCGTCGGAGCGGACGGCCCACCGCAGCTCCCCGGGGTCCTCGCTGCCGCCGCCGATGTGCGCGTCCATGGCGGCGATCCGGTGGCCCTCCTCGCGCAGCCACAGGTGCTGGCGGCGCAGGTAGTGGTGGTGCGGGCGGATCTGGCCGTGCTCGCCGATCGGCGCGTGGAAGTCGTAGCTCAGCCGCGGCACGTCGTTCGGGTAGCCGGTGGCGTGCGACTCCTGTTCGGTCCCATGGGGTCCGGTGCGCTGAGTGCCGCCCGCGTACAGGTAGTAGCCCTGCCAGGCCGAGCCGGATCCGAGTTTGGCGAGTGCCAGGTTGGCGACGTCCTCGGCCGAGACGAGGGGGCGGCGGTGGTAGGCGACGTGCATGCCGCCGCCGAGTTCGCAGGTCGCGAATGGACGGGTCTCATCGCTCTTCGGTTCGGCGTCCGGGGCGGCGGTGCCGTCGAGTGCTTCACGGAGGTCGGCCCCGACGCTGAGGTCGTCGCGGACCTCGGAGTAGCGGAAGTGCAAGGGGCCGAACGGGGGCCATTCGGTGGTCTCGTCCTCCCAGAAGCCGTCGGCGTACGCGCCGTAGACGGGCAGCAGCGTGTCCGGGACCTGGGCGCCGCCCCAGCCGGTGGCGGTCCAGATCGGGACGCGCAGACCCACCGCTTCGGCGGTCTCCCGCAGTGTGCGCAGGTGCTCGGGCCGGTCGTACAGCTCGTTGTCGACCTGCGCGCCGATGACCGGCCCGCCGTCGGCGTGGGTCAGGCCTCGCAGCTGGGCGGCGATCTGGGTGTAGTAGGGCCGCACCAGGTCCAGGTAGGCCGGGTCGTTCGTGCGGAGCTCGAGGTCGCGGGCGAGGAGCCAGTCGGGGAGGCCGCCGTTGCGGTACTCGCCGTGCGCCCAGGGGCCGAGCCGGACGATGACGTCGAGGCCGTGGGCGGCGGCGGTCGCGACGAACGCGCGCAGGTCGAGGTTGCCGGTCCAGTCGAACCGCCCCGGTTCGGGTTCGTGCGCGGCCCAGAAGACGTAGGTGGCGACGGAGTCGAGCCCGCCGGCGCGGGCGTGGCCGAGGACCTCGTGCCAGCGCTCGCGCGGGAGGCGCGAGAAGTGGATCTCGCCGGTGATCGGCATCCAGGGTCGGCCGCCGCGTTCGAGGGAGCGGCTGGTGACCTCGATGCGGTCGGGTGTACCGGCGGGCTCGCCGTAGGGCAGGTGGTCGCGCAGGGGCGGCTTGGGGGTGGAGACCCGCATTTCGCGGGCGGGGATCGGGTCGTTCATGCCGTTCCTTCGCTCGGGTCGGCGCTCAACGCGGTCAGGAGAGGCCGTGCCGCAGTGTTGAGCGGACTGCGCCGCAATCCCTGTCGGGCCACGATCGCGGCCCGGGTGGGCGGGCCTTCCGCAAGCCGCAGGGCGAGTGGCCTCGCGGCGGCAGTGGAGGTGACGAGGATCCGCAACTCGCGGAGTGCGGCCCAGTCGCTCATGCCGCTCCCTCGCTCAGCTCGGCACGCAACGCCTCGGCTTCGGCCTCGACGGCCCGCGCCGCCGCGTTGAGCGGATCGCGCCCCAGCGCCTCGCGGGCGAGCGCCGCGGCCCGGTCGGGTTCGCCGTCCAGCATCGCCAGCTGCGCCCGCAGCACCAGGACCCGGATCTCATGGGCGGCCTGCAGGTCGGTGGTGAACAGCAGCATGGCGGGCAGCGAGGTCGCGAAGTAGTCGATCGTCGCGGTCGCATGGGCCTGCTCGTCGATGTACCGGGCGAGGCCGTCGCGAAGCGCTTGAGCCGCTTCGGCGTCGCCGAGGCGCCGGAGCGCGGCGACCGCCGCGGCGGAGTGCTCGGAGTGGGCCTGCACCTGCATGGTCTGGAAGTCGCCTTGTTGGGAAGCGGCCCGTTCCCAGGCACTGCGGGCGCCAGCGTGGTCGCCGGTCGCGGCGAGCGCGTCACCGAGGAGGAGGTGCAGGTCGGCGGTGTTCGCGAGCGGGTGCCGGGCCTCGCCGAGGTTCGCGGGCGGCGTCAGCGCGGCCCGGGCGTGGGCGGCCGCCGCCTCGGGGTCGCGCGCGGCGAGGGCTCGGCGCGCGAGGGCGGTCAGCGCGTCCTCCCAGGCGGCGAGCACCCGCCCTTCGCCGCCTTCCCAGGGTTGGAAGGCGCGGCCTGCGAGCACTTCGAGGGCGTCATTGGGGCGGCCCGCCGCGGTGAGGAGTTCGGCGAACTGGACCGCGAGGTCGTCGCGCTGGTTCACCAGGTCGTGGCGGTTCTCAAGGGCCGCAAGGCGTTTCGCGGGGTCGACGCCGCGGCGGGCGTCGAGCTGGTCGGACTCGTAGAGGAGCCGGGCGTCGTCGGGTGCGGCGGCGCTGGCGAGGGCGTACCAGTGGGCGGCGCGCTCCGAATCGTCCTCGACGTTGTGGGCGGCGACCCCGAGGTTGCGCAGCACCACCGGGTCGCCGGTGTCGGCGGCGGCCTCCCATGCGGCTATCGCTTCGCGGCGGCGGCCCGCGGCGTAGAGGCGGTGACCGGCGAGGGCGGCGAGGACCGGGTCGTCCGGGCGGTGCCTGCGCAGCCGCGCGAGGGCGTCGTCCTCCGTGCGGGTGGGGAAGCACCAGGTTCGGTCGAAGTCCCGGACCTGTTGCAGCGCAACGTCGGCCGCCGCCTCATCGCCGCGTTCGAAGGCGAGATCGGCGCGGTGGAGCCAGGCGAGGGGGACGACGTTGACCTGGCCGGGAGTCGGTGCGAGCGCGGCGGCGGTCGCGAAGGCGCCGATCGCGGCCTCGTCCTCACCGATCATGCGGTACTCGAGGGCGACGTCGAGCGCGATCGTCGGATCGGTCGTCGGTGCGGCGTCGATGCCGAGCCGCACGGCGAGGTCGCGGGCCCAGGCGTCGAGCGGATTGTCGCGCAACGTGTCTCGGACGATCTCGACCGCGCCGGCGTGGTCGCCGCGCCGCATCACGGCGACGGTGAGGAGGTTGCGGGCCTGCGTGCGGCGAGGGCTGCGGGCGACGACCGCTCGGAGCCCGGGTTCGGCGTCGCGACCGGCGGCGAGGTCGAGCCGGGCGGCGGCGACCGCGGCGGCATCGGTCCACGCGCCGTCCCAACATGCTTTGCCCAGGGCTGCTTGCGCTTCGGCGGCACGGCCTTGGCGGGCGAGCACGAGACCCAGGCGGTAGTGGGCCTCGCCGTCACGTGGATTCGGGTTCCGCCGGGTCAGCCGGTCGACCGCGGCGCGCAGATGCGCCTCGGCCTCCTCGAGCCGCCCGGCGCGGGCGTGGCGGGCCGCCAGCGCGGTGTTGCTGCGGGCGTCGCCGGGGTCGCGGCGCAGGGCCTCGCGCCAGTAGGGCTCGGGCGAGCGGGTCGCGTGCCGGTACTGGTCGAGGTGCAGGCCGGTGAGGTACAGCTCGTCGGTCGATGCGATCGCTTCGGGCGCAGGCGGTTCGGTCGCGGGTTCGACCGTCTCCGGTTCGGCGGCCTCCGGACTGGGACGCCAGGACACGAGCGTCCTGCCGCCGTGCTCGACCGCTAGCTCGCAGTCGGCCGGGTCAAGGGTCGTTGCGATGGATGCGAACTCGGCGATGTGGGGCGCGCCGGGCGCGAGGTCGACTGCCACGTCGTAGAGGGTTCGGCCGCCCGCGAGGAGCCGGATCCTCGCGCCGGGGCGCGGGGAGGTGACGGCGGCGGCGATCCGGATGCGGGTGCCGTCGACGTCGAGCCGGACGGCGGCGTCCAATGTGGCCTGGCGGACGGGGCCGGTGTCCTGGATCGGGTACCAGTACTGGGAGAACGTCTTGGTCTCGCCGGGCGCGAGGAACGCGAAGTCGGGCTGGTTGTCGGTGAAGACCCCGGCCATGAGCTCCACATAGGGCCCGTTGTCGTCGGTGAGGTGCCCGTCCCAGGCCCAGCCGAAGGGCGCGTTTCCCCAGGTCCACTGCTTCTTGCCGGGCGCGGTCCGGTGGTCGGCCCAGTGGACGAAGCCGGCGCCCGCGGCGTGGTCGTAGCCGCCGAAGAAGTCGTCCTCGCCGCCCAGGCACATGTAGGAGGTCGGCACGGGGATGTTGCGGTACCAGTCGAGGCGGTCGCCGTCCGGCCGCTCGGCGGTGCGGCGGGCGGGGTAGTCGATGCCGTAGTACTCGCCTTGCGCCGCAGGGAACGTGGAGGTCGCCCGCTTCGCGTGGTCGGCGACCGTGCGCACCTCCGAGGGGAAGAACGACTGGTAGTCCTCCCCCGCCTTCGCGGCGGCGTTGGCCCACCACAGGAAGGTCTGCACCTCGTCGCTGCGGTTCACGAGATGGCCGCGCAGCTCGATCAGGGCGCTCGCGGGCCGCAGCCTGATCCCGTGCATGCCCTGCATGCGCGCGAACGGGTCGTGGTCGGAGCACCACACGGTCACCGATCCGTCCGCTTCGGACTCGATCGCGGTCTCGACGGGCAGGTGGGTGGCGGGCCGGTGGTGCTGGGGCCAGTTGAACTCGACGCCGCCGGAGACCCATGGCCCGGCGAGGCCGACCAGGGCGGGTTTGATGACGTCGTTGCGGTAGAAGAAGTCGTAGCCGCGCGTCTTGTCGAGTCCGATGTGGATTCGGCCGCCGAGTTCCGGTAGGATCATCAGCCGCACGTACTCGTTCTCGAGGTGGATCGCGTCCCAGTCGCGCGGGGCCTTCTCGCGGGCGACGGCGTCGATGAACGGCAGCGGGTAGACCGCGCCCGAGGAGCCCTGGTAGACGCGCTGGTCGAGGTAGGCCGGGTACCGGTCGGGCGCGGCGGGGGCGTAGGAGTCGATCGCGACCGGCTCGCGCCAGGCCCTCACCGGCCGGTCCGCGAGCGCGGCCGGGGCGGCGGGGAGGACGATCCTCGACTCTTCGGTTGGCATGCCCTCGACCTTAGGAGGGCTTGACATGGCTGTCGATGGTCATTTCAATGGCGGATATGGACGAACCGCCGATCACTGCCAACGAGGAGGGGATCCGCGAGGGCTTCGCGGGGCAGCGGATGCTCGTGGTCCCCCGCGCCACCGTCGAGCGGGCGCTGCGCCACCCGGTGACCGGGAAGCTCCTGGTGACGGACGCCGGCTACTTCCCGCACGCCGCGCGCCACGGCCGCTCGCGACCTGCCGGGGCCGCCGAGCACCTGCTGCTGGTCTGCACCGGCGGGTCCGGCTGGTGCCGTGTCGAAGGCGCCCGGTTCCCGGTCTCGCGCGGCGGGGTGGTCCTCCTGCCTGCGCAGCGCCCGCACGCCTACGGTGCGGCCGAGGACGACCCGTGGACGCTGTGGTGGCTCCACTTCACGGGCGCGGACGCCGCCGACCTCGTCCGGGCCGCGCATGAGGCGGCGGGCGGCCCGGTGACGCACCTCCGCGATCCTGCGCCGGTGGCCAGCCTGGTCTCGCAGGTCATCGACGCCATCGACACCGGCCCGACCCTCGCCGCCCTCGTCCGCGGCACCGGCGCGGCCTGGCACGCCCTCGCCCACGTGGTCGCGACCGGCCGCCGGGCCCCCGGACCCCAGCTCAGCCCACTGGAACGGGCGGTGGCGCACCTGCGGGCGACCGCCCCGCAGCGCACTTCGGTGGCCGCGCTGGCCTCGATGGTGGGTTTGAGCCGGTCCCAGCTCAGTGCCCATTTCCGCGAGCACCTCGGGGTCTCGCCGCTTCAGTACCAGGTGCAGTTGCGCATGGCCCGGGCCCGCGAACTCCTCGACGGCACCGATCTCCCCGTCACCGCCGTCGCCCGTGAGACCGGCTTCGACGACCCCATGTACTTCTCGCGCCAGTTCAGCCACCACCACGCCATGACCCCGACCGCCTACCGCAACCGCCCGCAAGGGACGTGACGGCTCAGCGGCCGATCGGGGCGACACCTGCGGCGGGCCGGTCCCAGTCCGGTGGCAGCATCGAAGGCGCCCAGTCGGGTTCGGGTTTGAAGTCGGTCAGCGATCCGTCGAAGGGGTACCTCCCGGCTTCGATCAGCGCGATCACGCGCTCGCCCTCGGCCCTGATCGCGCCCGCTTCCGCTTCGGTCCAGTAGTCCGGGTGGCCGGTGCGCTCGTCGAACTCGTCCTCGTCCTTCCACCGCCAGGACCGGTCGGGATCGACCCAGATGTCGAGCGCGAGGTCCCGCCGGTCGAGACCGCCGCTCCAACGCGTGCAAGGGGTCTCGAGGTTCACGTACCAGCCGAGAAACGCATTGTCGGTGCCGAAGAACCACAGGACCGCATGCGCGGCACCGGGCGGAGTGAGCGTCAGGACGCTGGTGTCGGTCCACCGGTCCGGTGCGAGCATCGTCGGCACGGCGGCCAGCGCTTCGAGCGAGAACTTGCGCGTCCGCTCGCCGGTGAGCGTGGTCTGCCACATGACCTGCGAGCCTTCGGCGATCCAGGTCCGCACGCCGCGGTCGTCGTCGGCGACGACTCGCGCCGCGCCGACCGAGAGCAGGCGCCCGTCGCGTTGGACGTCCCTGTGCACGATCGTCTGCCCGATGTGAAAGGTCATGGGGTGCAGCGTAATACCGAGGGGCTAATCGCGCCGGTGCGCGAACGCTCAGGCCTGGAGGGCGAGGTGGCGGTGGTAGGTGCGGAGGAGGTCGCGGTAGTGGTCGGGGGTGAGGGTTTCGCCGGGGCGGGTGAGGGCGAGTTGGGCGATGTAGGAGACGAGGACGTCGCCGGGGTAGCTGAAGCCGTCGGTGTCGCAGTCGTGGAGCCAGGCCAGAAGGGGTTCGAGGGCGGCGCGGGCGGCCATGGTGACGTGCTCGGCGTGCGCGCGCAGGGCCATGGGGCCGGGGCGGCGGGGCCACCGGTCGGTCTCGAGGGCGATCGCGTCGGCGACCGCCTGCGTGAGCTCCTGCTTGAACTTGGAGTCGACCACCCAGTCCGGCAGCGGGTACCGGTCCTGCAGGGCTGCGGTCGCGGGGGCTGCCGAGGCCATGGGTCCCCGCTCAGGCGCTCTTCTGCTTGCGTGCGGCCTTCTTGGCGGCCTTCTTGGCGGTCTTCTTGGCCGTCTGCTTGCGCGCGGTGGTCTTCTTCGTGGCCTTCTTGGCGGTCTTCTTCGCGGGCCGGCGCCCGCCCTCCTTCGCTTCCACGCTCTTCTGCAGCGCGTCCATGAGGTTGATGACCTTCGCCTTCGGCGCCTCCTTCTTGGACTTCGCGGGCGTCTTGCCCCCGCGCGCCTTGGCGTCGATGAGGGCCCGCAGCGCCTCCTGGTACGTGTCGCTGTACTCCTCGGGGTCGAAGTCGCCGGTCATGGTGTCGATGAGGGTCGCGGCCATCTCCAGCTCCTGCGCGCGGGCCTCGCCTTCGAGGCCGCCGACCTCGGGGCGGCGGATCTCGTCGGGCCAGAGCATGGTGTGGAGGACGAGCACGTCGTCGCGGGGCCGGAGGGCGGCGAGGCTCTCGCGGCGGCGCAGCGCGACCCTGACGATCGCGATCTTGCCCGAGTCGAGCAGCGCCTCGCGCAGGAGCACGTACGGCTTGGCCGCGGCCTTGCCCGGGTCGGCGTAGTAGGACCGCTCGTAGTGGATCGGGTCGATCTGGTCGCCGCTCACGAACTGGACGACCTCGATCGTCTTCGACGAGCTCACGGGCAGGTCCTCGAGTTCGTCGTCGTCGAGGAGCACGGTCTCGCCGCTCTCGTGGTCCACGCCCTTGACGATGTCCTCGGGCGGGACGACCTCGTCGTCCAGTTCGCAGACCTTCTGATAGCGGATCCTGCCGCCGTCGGCCGCGTGGTACTGGTGCATCGAGACGTCGTGGTTCGATGTCGCCGATCGCAGGCTGACTGGGATGCTCACCAGCCCGAATGCGATCACTCCGGTCCAGATCGCAGGCATGACCACAGCATGGCACTTAGAGTGATCATGTGATCGCGATATGTGATCTTTCTTCGTTCCATCGTGACGGCACGCCCCGAACCGGGCCGTGTTGCACCAGCTCAGACGGGGTGGTCAGGCGTGGCAGGCAGGGACGCCGCGGTTTTGCCGGGACGCCGGCCGGGTATCTCAGCCGGCATGGCACGGGGGGACCAACTGGAGGAGTACCGGGCGAAGCGCGACCTGGCGAAGTCCGGCGAGCCCGCCGGCGGTCGCCACCGCAAAGGCGGCGGCGACCGGTTCGTGATCCAGCGCCACGAGGCCTCGCGCCTGCACTACGACCTCCGGCTCGAGGTCGACGGCGTGCTCGTCTCCTGGGCCGTCCCGAAGGGCCCCTCGCTCGACCCGCGCGACAAGCGGCTCGCCGTCCAGACCGAGGACCACCCGCTCGACTACGTCGACTTCGAAGGCCGCATCCCCGAGGGCGAGTACGGCGCGGGCACGATGATCGTCTGGGACACCGGCACCTACCGCAACGTCACCGCCAAGCGCCGCAAGCCGATCGCGATGGCCGACGCCGTCGAGCACGGCCACGTCTCGGTGTGGCTCGAAGGCGAGAAGATCCGCGGCGGCTTCGCACTGTCGAGGATGGGCGAGGGCCGCGACTGGATCCTGATCAAGAAGGACGACGAAGGCGCCGACCGCCGCCGCAAACCCGCCAAGACCCAGCTCGCGTCGGTGCTGACGGGCCGCACCAACCGGGACCTGGCATGACCGGCTTCCAAGTGCTCATGATGGCCTCGCTCACCGAGCGCCGGTTCTCCAACGACGACTGGCTGTTCGAGCGCAAGCTCGACGGCATGCGCGCGCTCGCCACCCGCGACGGCGGCCGCCCCCAGCTGTGGTCCCGCAACGGGAACCGGCTCGACGAGCGGTTTCCCGAGCTGGTCGACGCGCTCGAAGCGCTCGGCGGGCCCCGGTTCGCGGCGGACGGCGAGATCGTCGCGTTCGACGGCAGGATGACGAGCTTCGCGCGCCTCCAGGCGCGCATCCACCTCACCGGCGCCGCCCGCATCGCCGCGACGGGCGTGGAGGTCTACTACTACCTGTTCGACCTCCTCTCCTTCGACGGCGAGGACCTGACCCGGGAGCCGCTGCGCGAACGCAAGCGCCTCCTGCGGCGGGCCTTCGACTACCGCGACCCACTGCGGTACTCGGTGCACCGCAACACCGACGGCGAGGCGTTCTTCGCGCAGGCCTGCGAGCGCGGCTGGGAGGGGCTCATCGCCAAGCGCGCGAACTCGCGGTACCGCGCGGGCCGGTCGAAGGACTGGCTCAAGTTCAAGTGCGTGCGCGACCAGGAGTTCGTGGTGGGCGGCTTCACCGATCCGCAGGGCTCGCGCGCCGGGTTCGGGGCGCTGCTCGTCGGCTACTACGCCGGACGCGGAGAGCTGCGGTACGCGGGCAAAGTCGGCACGGGGTACAACGAGCGCACGCTGCGGGAGCTGCGAGCGCGCATGGACGCCTTGGCACAGGACGAGAAGCCGTTCGCCGACCCGGTGCGCGAGAAGGGCGCCCACTGGATACGCCCCGAGCCGGTGGTGCAGGTGGGCTTCAGCGAATGGACCGCCGAGGGGATGCTGCGCCATCCCCGCTACCGCGGCGAGCGCATCGACAAGCCCGCCCGCGAGGTAGTGAGGGAGACGAGCTGATGGCACCGGTGCTCCACGTCGCCGACCGCGACATCAACGTCTCCAGCCTCGACAAGGAGCTGTTCCCCGAGGACCACGTGAGCAAGGGCGACATGCTCCTCCACTACGGCACCGTGGCCGACGCGATGGTCCCCCACCTGGCCGGGCGCCCGCTGACCCTGCGCCGCTTCCCGCACGGGATCGGAACGGAGGGGTTCTTCCAGAAGCACCCGTCGGGCCTGCCCGGGTGGATGCACGTGGTCGAGATCGCGCACAAGCGCTCCGAAGGGTCCGATCCCTACGTGGTGTGCGACGACGCCGCGACCCTGCTGTACCTCGCGAACCTCACCGCCATCGAGTTCCACATCTGGACCGCGACGACCGCGGCCCTGGAACGACCCGACCGCCTCGTGATCGACGTCGACCCGCCCCCGGGCGTCACGGTCGCCGAGCTCCGCTCAGTCGCGAGGCGGGCCCGGGACCTCTGCACTGAGTTGGGTCTGACGCCGTTCCTGCAGGCCACGGGCGGGCGCGGCTACCATGTGGTCGCACCGCTCGACCGCTCCGCCGACTTCGGGTTCGTGCGCGCGCTCGCGGGCGGCATCACCGACCGCCTCGCCGCCGCCGACCCGGAGCGGCTGACCACCGCCTTCCGCAAGAACCAGCGCGGCGACCGGATCTTCCTCGACGCCAACCGCAACGGCCACGGGCAGACCTTCGTCGCCCCCTACTCGCTGCGCGCCCGCCCCGGCGCCGCGGTCGCCACCCCGCTCGACTGGAGCGAGCTCAGCCGGTCCACACCGGACGGCTACACCACCGCGTCCATCAGCAGGCGCCTCGCCCGCAAGACCGATCCGTGGGCGGACATGGACGACCACGCCGCGGCCCCGGCCGAAGTCCGGGAGCGCCTGGACGCCATGAACGGCACGAAGGCGGCCTAGTCATCGGGTGAAGGGCCGGAAGACCTTCGTACGGTCGAGGAAGACCTCGGAGAAGCACGCGCACCGGACGCCGCCCCGCAGGAGGCCCAGGAGGAAGTCCGCGGTCCCCATGTCGAAGCGTTCCCAGCCGTCGCCGTCCGCGTTCTCGACGTAGACGGGGTAGGCGTCGGCAGGGGTGCCGGGATCGACCCGCCAGAACAGGGTCTCGCCGGATCCCGTGCTGGCCCAGGCGATCAGGCGCGCGCCTTCGGGCAGGTCAGCGGGCCTGGTGTCGGGATCGTCCTCCCAGAACAACTCGAGGTCCGCGAAGACGGCGTCGGCGTCGAGCAGGTTCCGGCTCGGGTCGCGGTCGTCGGGGGCGAACATCCGGAGGTAGTCGAACCACAGCCCGCAGCCCCCGGCGTCCACCAGCCCGCGGTAGTCCCCGGGGAGCGGCGTCCGCAGCACGCTTTCGGCACGGCCCCAATCGAACGGCGCCGCGAGCGGCGTGAGGCGCGCGGCCTCGATGAGGTCTTCCAAGCTCATGGTCGGCGCTCCCTCCCGAATCGGCGGTGCCGGCCGCACAGCCTACCGTCGGCCACCGGGACCGGTTCGGCGCCGGGCCGACTGCGGGCCGACTGCGGGCGACTCCGCGCGCGACGCTTGCGAAGCCCCCGGTGCCGCAAGACGAGAGGTGTCCTTCAGCGGCGCTTGACCGCGCGGACGACCACGTCGTGGAGTTCCATCGACCGGCCGCCGCCGGTCACCGAGCGGACGGGTTCGGCGGCGGTGGTGACCGCCCACTCGGCCTCGTCCAGGCGGGCGGTGACGGCCGCGGCGGTGGTCGAGGCCGCCGCCGGATGGTGGTGGTGGCCTTGACCGGGCGGCTCCGCGAGGTGGCCGACGATGAGCAGGGTGCCGCCGGGGGCGACCCAGGTCGCGAGCCGGTCGTAGAACTCGGCGTGCGGCATCGCCGGGTGCGCGTAATGGGTCGTGACCAGGTCGAACCGGGCGGCCGGTTCCCAGGAGGCGAGGTCCGCGCGGATCCACTCCACCCGGTCGGCCGCCGGGTGCCCCGCGGCGTTCTGGGCCGCGAGGGCGAGGGCTTCGGCCGCGAGGTCGACGGCGGTGACCTGCCAGCCGGCCCCGGCCAGGTGCAGCGCCTCGGATCCCGCCCCGCACCCGGCGTCCAGGGCGGTGCCGGGAGTCAGGTCGTCTGCTGCGGCGGTGAGGTACGGGTTCGGCGGCGGCGCCGTCGCGGTCCCTCGTGCACGCCAGCGCTGTTCCCAAGCGTCCCTCTCGAATTCGTGCATCCTTCTCCTCCTCGCGGGCTCGTGCCCCGGGTCGGGCACCATTCGATGGTGCCGCGGAACGTTGAGAAAGCGCAAAGAAATTTGCCGATCGGCAAAGTGAGGGGATGGGCAGCTCATCCCCTCGCCCGGGCGCAGTCATCTCTCGAAAAATTTCGACTAGTATGCGATCGCGACCACAGCACTGTCCGTGGCTGCACCAGCAAATATGCTGCTGGACTGCTGGTTCTGCGGGCTATACGCCAGGTTCACCGAACTGCTAGGATCGAAATATTTTCGGATTGTCGAAAGGATCCCCCGGTGAGCCGGCAGCCCCGAACCGAGAAGATCACCCTCGCGGACGTCGCCCTGCGGGCAGGGGTCTCGCCGGCGACCGTCTCGAAGGTCCTCAATGGACGTAATGACGTGGCGGCGAGCACCCGCGAGCACGTCATGGACATCGTCGCGGAGCTCGGCTACCAGCCGACGACGCAGCGGCAGGACCGGCCCCGGAAGCCCGCGATCGTGGTCGTGCTCGACTTCGTCGCCTCCCCCTACGCGGGCACCGTGCTGCAGGAGATCCTCGCCGCCGCCACCGAGGCCGCGACCGATCTGCTGCTCAGGCTGCCGCCCCACCCCTCGGTCGGAGCGAGCCCCGAAGCCGCCCGCGAGTGGATCGCCCAGCAGCGGGCGTCAGGGGCCATCGGCATGGTCGAGCTCGCGGTCGCCTCGCCCGGCGCGGTGCTCAACGCCGCGAACGAAGCCCGGCTGCCGGTCGTCATGATCGACCCGATCGGCATGGCGGACTCCCGCGTCGTCACCATCGGCGCCACCAACTGGGCGGGCGCGCGCTCCGCGGCCGACCATCTCATCCGCTTCGGCCACCGCAGGATCGGCTGGATCGGCGGCCCGCTCAGCTCGGCCCCCTCGGCCGAGCGCTTCCACGGGTACCGGGCCGCGCTCGACGCCGCCGCGCTCGAACCGGATCCGGCGCTCATCCGCCACGACGCGTTCACGGTCGAGGCGGGTTTCAGGCACGGCCGCGAACTGCTGTCGATCGAGGAGCCGCCGACCGCCGTCGTCGCGGGAAACGACGAGATCGCGATCGGCGTCCTCGCCGCCGCAAAGGAGCTGGGCGTCGAGGTCCCCGGCGGGCTCTCCGTCACCGGATGCGACGACACCCCGCAGGCCGAATGGACCGCGCCCGGGCTCACGTCGGTGCGCCAGCCGCTGGCGGGCATGGGCCGCATGGCCGTCGACACCGTCCTGGCCATGGCGAAGGGCTCCCGGCCCGCGTCCCGTCACCTGCAGTTGGCGACGGCCTTGACCGTGCGCGACTCGACGGGCCCGGTCCCGGAGGACTGACCACAGAGGATCGCCGCCCGGCGACGAGGTCGCGTCCGGGCGGCGATCCGCGGGGTATGGCTTAATGGCTTACAGGTTCCAGCGTTGGTTGGTGCCGCCGTGGCAGGACCACAGCTGCACCTTGGAGCCGTTGGCGGTCGCAGCGGCAGCCACGTCAAGGCACAACCCCGACGCCGCATTGCTGATCGTGCCGTTCGAGTTCACATTCCAGCGCTGGTTCGCACCCCCATGACAGGACCAGATGATCGCCGCCGTCCCGTTGGCCGTACCGCCCCCCGAGGCGTCCAAGCACCGCTTGGAACCACCGGAGTACACCGAGATCTCACCGTTCGCGACCGTCCACTGCTGATTCGCCCCACTCCAGCAGTCATAGATCTGCAACTGCGTCCCATTCGTCGTCGACTGATTCGGCACATCCAAACACCGATTCGACGCCACCGAGGTGACGTGGCCGCCGTCGCCGCCGCCCGGGTTGCCGTTGTTCAGCGCGGCGAGCACGGAGTGGTAGGCCTGCTTCTTCTGGTAGTTGCCGTCGAAGAGCAGCGGGTTGTCGTCGCGCCACGAGTACTTGTCGGTGATGCCCCAGACGGTGATGCCCTTGCAGCGGGCGACCGCCATGCACGCGTTGGTGACCGCGGCGTAGGTGGAAGCCTGGCCCGATCCCTGGCCGACGTCGAGCTCGGTGATCTCCACGTCCACGCCGAGGTCGGCGAAGCGCTGGAGGTTGGCCTGGTAGCTGCTCAGGTTCTCGTTGTGGGCGATGTGGGTCTGGAAGCCGACGCAGTCGATCGGGACGCCGCGGGCCTTGAAGTCGCGCACCATGTTGTAGATCGCGGTGCTCTTCGCGTTGATCGAGTCGGTCCCGTAGTCGTTGTAGCACAACGTGACGTTCGGGTCGGCCGCGTCCGCGGCCCGGAAGGCCTCCTCGATCCAGCCGTTGCCGAGCTGCCGCTGGAGGTTCGACTGGCGGCGCGAGCCGTCCCACTCGAACGCCTCGTTGACCACGTCCCAGGCGAAGATGTCGCCCTCGTAGTGGTTCGCGACGCCCGAGATGTGGTTCAGCATCGCGCTGCGCAGGTTCTGGCCGGTCAGGTTCTGCACCCAACCGGGTTGCTGGGCGTGCCAGACGAGGGTGTGGCCGCGGACCTTCATGCCGCGGGCCTGCGCCCAGTTGACGAGCTGGTCGCCTCCGGAGAAGTTGAACTGGCCGGGGTTGGGCTCGGTCGCGTCCCACTTCATGGCGTTCTCGGCGACGACCGAGTTGAACTCGGCCCCAAGGGTGTTGGCGTAGGCGGCCTCGCTCAGGTACTGCGTGGAGACGGCGGCCCCGAAGTAGCGGCCGCTCTCGGCGGCCGAGGTGCCCAGCGTGGTGCCGGCCTGCGCGGTCCCTGGGGACATCACGAGCGCTGTCGTGGCGGCCAGACCGGCGGTCGCGATTGCGGCGATCGTCGACCAGGCGCGGCGCCGTCGCCGCGGTGAACTGGTGATCATGGTGTTCCTCTTGGTGCTCGCGGGAAGGGTCATCGAAGAAGTCCTTCGAAAGTTTCGAAGTGCGTACCGAAACTTGCGTCCTCGAACTATAGATATGTTTCGATACCTCGTCAAGTAGGACAGTGAGCGCATCCGCGGCGTACCGCCTCCGGGCGAGCCGCCGCGGACCCGGTCCTGCGAATTCGCATCGATCTATTTACATGCGACGAGACGTCTGTCTATCCTGTGTACACATCTCATGTTTCGGCCGCCGGGTCGAAACTTTCGAAGACCCTGATGTTGTTAGCGATAACCACACAGTGGACATGATCAGAGAGGCAACCCCATGAGGCATCCGACGCGATGGCGATCGTGGATCGCGCTGCTGGCGACGACGCTGGCAGCGGCCCTCGCCGCAGCGACCTTGAGCGCCGCCCCGGCACAGGCCGCCCCGCTTCCCTCGTCCTTCCAATGGAGTTCCACGGGCGCGCTGGTCGCCCCGCAGCAGACCGCGCCAGGCCGGACCCTGGTGTCGATCAAGGACCCGTCCGTGGTCCAGGTCGACGGCAAGTACTACGTCTACGCCACCACCGCGGACACCAACGGCGGCTGGTCCCTGACCTCCTTCGGCGGATTCACCGACTGGTCCCAGGCCGGCCAGGCCCCGCAGTACCACCTGTCCCGGACTCCGATCGGCAGCGGCTACCGAGCCGCCCCGCAGGTGTTCTACTTCGAACCTGACAACCAGTGGTACCTGATCTACCAGACGGGCCTGCCGTCGTTCTCCACCCTGACCCACCCCGGGCAGCCGCAGAGTGCTTCGGCGCCCAGGAACTTCATGAACAACCACGGCATCGCCGACGCCGGCTCGTCGTACATCCTCGACTACTGGGTCGCCTGCGACGAGGTGAACTGCTACCTGTACTTCAACAACGACAAGCAGAAGTTCTACCGCGCGCAGACCACCGTGGCGGAGTTCCCGAACGGCTTCGGCGACGTCGAGCTGTTCATGGAGGCGCCCAACCAGAGCCTGTTCGAGGGCACCAACGTCTACAAGCTCGGCGACTCCGGCCAGTACCTGCTCGTCGTCGAGGGCATCGGCTCGAACGGCGCCCGCTACTTCCGGTCCTGGACCTCCAACCGGCTCGACGCGAACTTCAACGAGTGGGTCCCGCTGGCCAACACCCAGTCCAACCCGTTCGCCGGCGCCGCCAACGTCTCCTTCCCAGGAGGGGCCTGGACGCAGGACATCAGCCACGGCGAGGCGGTCCGCGTGGACGGCAACCAGACCATGGAGATCGATCCGTGCAACATCGACTTCCTCTACCAGGGCAGAAACCCGAACTCCAACGGCATGGAGTACTCGCAGCTGCCTTACCGGCTCGGGCTGCTCAACCACACCAACCCGACCCCCGACTGCGGGAGCGGCGACCCGGGCGGGGGTGACTCGGGTCAGCTGCGCGGCACCGCGTCGAATCGGTGTTTGGATGTGCCGAATCAGTCGACGACGAATGGGACGCAGTTGCAGATCTATGACTGCTGGACTGGGGCGAATCAGCAGTGGACGGTCGCGAACGGTGAGATCTCGGTGTACTCCGGTGGTTCGAAGCGGTGCTTGGACGCCTCGGGGGGCGGTACGGCCAACGGGACGGCGGCGATCATCTGGTCCTGTCATGGGGGTGCGAACCAGCGCTGGAACGTGAACTCGAACGGCACGATCAGCAATGCCGCGTCGGGGTTGTGCCTTGACGTGGCGGCTGCTGCGACCGCCAACGGCTCCAAGGTGCAGCTGTGGTCCTGCCACGGCGGCACCAACCAACGCTGGACGCTCACCTAGATGCAGTAAAGCCCAAGGGCCCCAAGCAGATGCTTGGGGCCCTTCTCGTGGTACCACCAGGGCTGAGCACCGAGCAGGCCCTCAAAGTCCTCGTCGCCTCCTGCGATCCGTCTGTCTGCTGGCTTCTGCGGAGTTCACCCGGGCGGCCTCCGCATCGCCGGGGATACTGGCGGATGGTCGTGAAACGCAGAGGAAGGGGCCAGCGCATGGGACTCATCGCCGTCACCGGTGCCACAGGTCAGCTCGGGTCGAGGGTCGCGCGGATGCTCGCCGAACGCGGTGCGGCGCAGCGGCTCGTCGTGCGCGATCCGTCGCGCGCGCCCGAACTGGACAGCGCTGAGGTCGCAGTCGCCTCCTTTGAGGACGAATCAGCGCTGCGCACCGCATTGACCGGCGTCCAGACCCTGTTCCTAGTCTCTGCGCACGAGAGCCGGGACCGGATGCCCGAACATCGCAGCGCGGTGCGCGCCGCGGTTGCTGCCGGGGTCGAACGCGTCGTCTACACCTCGTTCCTGGGCGCGTCGCCGGCCGCGACGTTCACGTTCGCGCGCGAGCATTCGCAGACCGAGCAGCTCATCGCCGAATCCGGGCTGCGGCTCACCGCGCTGCGGAACTCGCTGTACGCCGACATGCTGCCGTTGTTCGTCCAGGACGGCGTGATCCGCGGGCCCGCCGGGCAGGGCAGGGTCGCCTGGGTCGCCCGCCACGACGTGGCCCGGCTCGCGGTGGAGGCCCTGCTGGATCCCGCCCACGCCGACCGCGTCTACGACGTCTCCGGGCCGGAGCCGGTCGACCTCTACGAGTCCGCGCGGATCCTCGGCAAGGTGACCGGCCGCGAGATCGCCTACGTTCCGGAGACCGATGAGGAGGCCCGCGCCTCCCGCGCCGGCGCCGAGGATTGGCAGATCGCCGGGTGGGCGGGCTCGTACAAGGCCATCGCGACCGGCGAGACCTCGGTGACCAGCCATACGATCGAACACGTCACCGGTAGGCGCCCTTGGGGACTCGAGGAGTTCTTGCGCAACGAGCCGGAGTCCTGGAGCCACCTCGCCGCTTGAGGCGCGCTTCAAGCCGCTCGGCGCATGAGCCCGGGCGCATCGATGTTGTTCAATCGTTATCTTTTCGAGCCCGTTTCGCAGCGGTCGGTCTATAGGTTCAGTTAATCGTTTAACTGTGACCGTCTAGTCTTTGACGGGTCTCAGTTAATCGATTGACCGAATGGAGCATGCGATGGCGACCCGACCACCCCGCCTGACCGACGTAGCCAAGGCCGCCGGGGTCTCTACGGCGACGGCCTCCATGGCGCTCAACGGATCCGGCGGCAACCGCATCAGTACCGAGACGCGCGACCGGGTCCTCGCCGCCGCCGCCGAGCTGGGCTACCGTCCCAACACCGTCGCCCGCGGCCTGCGCACCCGGCGCACCCACATGATCGGGTTCGTCGGGGACAACGTGGCCACCACCCCGTTCGCGGGCCAGATGATCCGCGGCGCGCACGACGCGGCCCGGCAGGCAGGGTTCCTGCTGCTCATGATCGACACCATGGGCGACCCCGACGAGACCGGCGAGGCCATCGCCGCCCTCCAGGAGCGCCAGATCGACGGCATCGTCCTGGCGACCATGTACCACCAGGTCACCGAGGTGCCGAAGGAGATCAAGTCCACGCCGGTCGTACTGCTCGACTCGCGCACCGCCGACTACTCGGTCTCCTCGGTGGTGCCCGACGAGCGCGGCGGCGCGCTCGGCGTCCTGGCGGAACTCGCCGCGGCCGGCCACCGGCGCATCGGCCACGTCACCACCCTCGAAGACGTCGAGGCCCGCCACCTCCGCCTGGCCACCTGGCGCGAGCACGTCACCGCCTACGGCCTCGACGCCGACGACCTGCTGGCCGAGACCGCCGAAGCGAGGACCCACGGCGGCTACGAATCCGCCATGCGGCTGCTCGGCCGCCCCGAGCGGCCCACGGCGATCTTCTGCTTCAACGACCGGATGGCCATGGGCGTCTACCGCGCCGCCGCCGAACTCGGACTCTCCATTCCCGGCGACCTCTCCGTCGTCTCCTACGACGACCAGGAACTCATCGCCCCGGAGCTCGCTCCCGGGCTGACCTCGGCGGCCCTGCCCCACTACGAAATGGGCAGCTGGGCCGTCAACGAGCTGCTCCGCAGGCTCGACGAACCCGACGCCGAACCCGTACAGCACCTCATGCCCTGCCCGATCGCCCGGCGCGACTCCGTCGCCCCGGCGTGACCCTTCGATCCGATCCCAATGGAGTGAACCGCGATGCAACGCCGTGACCTGATGAAACTCGCCGCCGCCTCGGGCGGCGCCGCCCTGGCGGGCAGTGCCCTGACCGCCTGCTCCTCGGGCGGCAACGCCGCCGACGGCACCCTGCTGCTGTGGACCCACAGCGCCGGCAACGACACCGAGCTGGCCGTCACCGACCAGATCCTCGAATCCTTCAACGGCGGCCAGGACGACTACACCGTCGAACGCGAATCCTTCCCGCAGGACGCCTACAACGACACGGTCAGTGCGGCCTCGCTCTCCGGCGACCTGCCCGACGCCCTCACTGTGGACGGCCCCAACGTACCCAACTGGGCCTGGGCAGGGCACCTCCAACCCCTCGACCTGCCCGCCGAGGTGACCGACAAGTTCCTGCCGTCCACGCTCGGGATCTTCCAGGACCAGCTGTACTCGATCGGCCACTGGGAGGCGGCCTGCTCGATCTTCGCCCGCGAATCGGTCCTCGAGGCCGCGAAGATCCGCATCCCGACCCTCGACGCGCCGTGGACGGGCGAGGAGTTCGACGAGGCGCTCCAGCGCATCGCCGCCGACACCGACTACCAGTGGGCGATCGACTTCGCCACCGCCGACATCGGCGAGTGGTACCCCTACGCGTACTCGCCGTTCCTGCAGAGCTTCGGCGGCGACCTGATCGACCGCTCCACGTACCTGACCGCCGGGGGCGCCCTCAACGGGCCCGAAGCCCTCGCCTGGGGGCAGTGGTTCCAGGGCCTGTTCACCGGCGGACTCGCGAACATCGAGTCGCCGATCGGCGGCGAGGACTTCAACCAGGGCAAGGCCGCGATGTCCTTCAACGGCAACTGGAACGCCCTGGCCGCCATGGACCTCTACGACGACGTCCTGTTCCTGCCGCCGCCCGACTTCGGCAACGGCCCCAAGATCGGCGGCGGCTCATGGCAGTGGGCGGTCACCAGCGCCGCCGACCCGGCCGGGGCGAACACCTTCCTGCAGGCGGCGCTGTCCGACAAGTTCGTGGCCGAGTTCGCCAACGCCACCGGGCTCATCCCCGCCACCGAAGCGGCCGCGGAGTTGACCGAGAACTACGCGCCCGGCGGGGCCCTGCGGATGATGGTCGACTACTCGCGGAACTTCGCGGTCCTGCGACCCGAGACGCCGGCCTACACCGTCATCGCGAGCGTCTTCACCCAGTACACCGGCGACATCATCCACGGCGGCGACGTCCAGGCCGCCCTCGACTCGGCAGTGGCCGAAATCGACGCCGACATCGAGTCGAACTCCGGTTACGGGTTCTAAGAAGGGCGATCATATGACCATCGCCAGCACCGACCGAGTCGCCGCCGCAGCAGCAGCCGCCGACCGCGTACCGACACCGCAGCGGCACAACCGCCGCCGAGGCAACTTCAGCCGCTCCGAACAGCGAGCCGGGACCGTCTTCGCCATTCCGGCCATCGTGCTGCTGCTGCTGTTCGTGATCGGCCCGGCAGTGGTGTCGCTGGCCATGAGCTTCACCAACGCCCGGCTCGTCTCGCCGGTCGCGCCGGAGTTCGTGGGCCTGGACAACTTTCGGCGCGCTTTCACCGAGGACCCGGTGTTCACCCGCTCCATGCTGAACACGTTCGTGTTCGCGGCGCTCGTCGTGCCGCTGCAGGGCGGACTCGGCCTGGTGCTGGCGATCCTGGTCAACCAGAAGATCGCCGGACGGAACCTGTTCCGCACGATCTACTTCCTGCCGGTGATCACCTCGATGGTCGTCATCAGCCTGCTGTGGCGCTTCCTGTACCAAGAGGACGGCCTGGTCAACTCCGCGCTGTCCATGCTCACCGGCGGCGTGTGGGCGGGCCAGGCCTGGCTCGCCGACCCGTCGACCGCCATGGGCGCGATCGTGGTGATGAGCGTCTGGCAAGGCGTCGGCTTCCACATGATCATCTGGCTCGCCGGGCTCCAGACCATCCCCGACGAGGTCTACGAAGCGGCCGCGCTCGACGGCACCACGCCATGGGAACGGTTTCGCCACATCACCTTGCCGCTGCTCAAACCCACGTTCGTGTTCGTGCTCATCACCATCACGATCGCCGCGATGGGCCTGTTCATCCAGGTCGACATCATGACCGACGGCGGGCCGCTGAACTCCACCAGCTCCATCGTCTTCCAGATCGTCCAGAAGGGATTCCAGCAGCAGCAGATCGGCTACGCCGCAGCCCTGTCGCTGGTGTTCTTCTGCCTCGTGCTCACCCTGGCGCTGATCCAGCGCCGCCTGACCCGCGACAAGGACTTAGGCCGCCATGACCGCAATGACGCTGAGGCCGCACCGCCGCCGGTGGGTGTACCTGCCGATGACGCTCCTGGCCGTGTTCTTCCTGTTCCCCATCGTGTTCATGCTGGCCGCCAGCTTCAAGGGCGACCACCAGATCTTCGCCGACATGGACTCGTTCCGGGCGTTCCTGCCCGTCGGCGACGTCTCGTTCGCCAACTACGCGGCCGTGTTCGACCGCGTCCCGTTCTGGCGCTTCCTGGGCAACACGATCTTCGTGACCTTCATGGTGACCGCGCTCGGCCTCATCGTGAACTCCCTGTGCGGCTACGCGCTCGCCCGGATGCGCTGGAAGGGCCGGGGACTGGTCTTCGGCTTCATCATCGCCACGCTCATCCTGCCGTTCGACACCACCATCGTCCCGATGGTCTACCTGGTCGCGAACCTGCCGTGGATCGGCTTCGAGGGCATCCGGCCGGTCCTGGAGATCGGCTGGCTCAACACCTACCACGTGCAGATCATCCCGTTCGTGGTGAACGCCTTCTCGATCTTCCTGTTCGCCCAGTACTTCAAGAGCCTCCCCAAAGGACTCGAAGAGGCCGCGGCGATGGACGGGGCCGGATGGCTGCGCACCTACTGGCGGATCATCGTGCCGCTGTCGAAGCCGGTGTTCGCCACGGTCACCATCCTGACCGTCGTGACCTCCCCCGCGACCTGGAACGCGTACCTCTGGCCGCTCATGACCGTGCAGAGCGAGGAGCTGCGGCCGGTCATGGTCGGCGTCCAGTACTTCTTCCAGCTCGACACCTCCTGGGGCGAGGTGATGGCCTACATCTCGATGATCACGATCCCGATGGTCGCCGTCTTCATCGCGTTCCAGCGGGCCTTCATCCAGTCCATCGCCAGCGCGGGCATGAAGGACTGAACGGCCCCTCCCCCCAGCACCCCTGAACTGCGATCAATGAAGGAAACCGATGCTGAAACTCGCCGACCACTGGGTCTGGGACTCGTGGTACGCCACCGACGACGACGGCCGGCACCACGTGTTCTTCCTGCGGGCGTCCCGTGCGCTCCAGGAGGAGGGCCGCCGGCACCAGCGTGCGTCGATCGGCCACGCCGTCTCGGACGACCTGCGCGAATGGACACTGCTGCCGGATGCGCTGGTGTGCGCCGACGCTCCGGCCTGGGACGACCAGGCGACGTGGACCGGGTCGGTCGTTCGCGACGGCCAGGGCCGGTGGCGGATGTTCTACACCGGCGTGTCCCGATCCGAGAACGGACTGGTCCAGCGGATCGGTTCGGCCGTGTCCGATGACCTGGTCACCTGGACGCGGCTGCCCGGACCGCAGGTCGAGGCCGATGCGCGGTACTACGAGAAGTTCGGGCCCGACTCGGGCTGGTTCGACGAGGCCTGCCGCGACCCGTGGGTGTTCCCCGACCCCGGGGGTGATGGCTGGCGGATGCTGTTCACCGCGCGCGTCTCGGGCCCGGAGCCGGCCCGCGAGCGCGGCGTGGTCGGCCACGCCCGCTCGGCGGACCTGGAGACCTGGGAGGTGCTGCCGCCGCTGAGCCGGCCGGACGCGCTCGGCTTCGGCCAGATCGAGGTGTGCCAGCTGCACCAGGTGGACGGCCAGTGGCTGCTGCTGTTCTGCTGCGGCGGCGCGGAAGCCGCCGATGCTCGACGGGCGCTCGGGGAGACCGGCGACAACTACGTCGTGCCGGTCGAGGATCCACTGGCCGGATTCGACATCGCCAAGGCCCGCCCGTTCGAGCACGAGAGCCTGTACGCCGCCCGCCTGCACGACATCGATGGCAGGGCGCATCTCATCGGTTTCCGGAATACCGAGAACGGTGCGTTCGTGGGCGAACTGACTGATCCCATTCCGGTGCAGTGGGACGGTGAGCGGCTCGTGCGAATCGATCGATACTGAGCAATCAGCGCACTTATCGCAATCAGAAGACCAAGGCAGGCCGTTCCTGATCGCGGAACGGCCTGCCTTTGGTTTAACTGAAATTAACTCGCCGGCGTCCATTGATTTAACCTCGATTAACCAAATACATTTGCCTATGTCAATTCCACGCATGAGCAATGCAGATTTGGAGCGATGATGCTGCAAACCTCGAGACGGGCGCTGTTCCGCGCCGCCGGTGTCGGCGGTGCCGCCTGCCTGATCGGTGTCCCAATGGCCAGTCCAGCGGCTGCACAATCCCTGTCGCGGCGCCCCTACTACCACTACTCCGTCCCCAAGGGCTGGAAGAACGACCCGCAGCGGCCGATCTACGTCAATGGGCAGACGTACTACTACTACCTGTACAACAAGGACTTCCCATCGGCAGTCGGCACCTCGTGGCGACTGGTCGCCTCTGACGACAATGTCGCATTCCGCGACCTCGGCGACGCCATTGCCAAGGAGACCAATCCGAACGGGTCGATCTGGTCCGGATGCCTCGTCGTCGACGAGCGCAACACGGCCGGCTACGGCGCGGGCGCCATCATCGCCCTCGCGACGCAAGAGGACCGATTCGCGCCGGCTCCCCATAAGCAGGCGCAATTCCTGTTCTACTCGACCGACGGCGGCCGCACCTTCAACCGGCGCGACCAGGTCGCCCTGGCCAACCCCGGCGTCGTGGACTTCCGCGACCCCAAGATCATCTGGGACGAGGCCCGCGGCCGGTGGGTGATGGCCCTCGCCGAGAACGACAAGGTCGGGTTCTACCACTCCAACGACCTCAAGAGCTGGACGTACGTCGACGGGTTCATCAGGGGCGGCCTGGGCGTCTTCGAATGCCCGGACCTGTTCTGGATGGACTCCGACACCGGCCCCGGCCAGTGGGTGCTGGGCGTCAGCGTCAACGCCAAGCACCTCGGCCTGCCGGCGAACTACGCGTACTGGACCGGGGACTTCAACGGCTACAACTTCTTCCCGAACCACGCCGACCCGAAGTGGCTCGACTACGGCTGGGACTGGTACGCGGCCGTCACCTGGGAACGCAGGGTGAACGGTCAGATCGACCCCAAGACCCGGTACGCCATCGGCTGGATGAACTTCTGGGACTACGCGAACAACACCCCCACCTGGGATTCGGACGGGTTCAACGGGACCGACTCGATCGTCCGCGAAGTCTCGCTCAAGTGGTACGGGTCAGAGTCAGCGCTGGTCTCCACGCCGGTCCGGACCCTGGAAGCGCGCGCCTCGAGGCGAATCAACCTCGGCGACATCACCGTCGACGGCAGGACCGTGCTCGACTACCGGGGACGCGCGTACCAGATCCAGACCCGCGTCACCTGGAACCAGCTCCAGAATCTTGGGCTGCAGCTGCGGCTGTCGAACGACGACTCCAGGCACATCGACGCCGGCGTCTACCACGACTTCGCCTACGTCAACAGGGAATTCACCGGCAACCCTGACAGCCGCTGGCTCGAGAGCCACACGCCCTTCGACCCGGCCCGGCGCGAGGTGAACCTGCGGATCCTGGTCGACAACCTCTCAGTCGAGATGTTCGTCGACGACGGCCGGTACGTCCACTCCAGCCTGACGTACCCCGAGAACGCCGACGACCGGATCGCGCTGTACACCGACGGGGGCCCGGCGGTCTTCCACGACGTCACGATCACCGAGTTCAACCCGATGGTCGCGACCGCGTTCGCGCGGATCAAGAACCGCGCGACCGGCCTGTACCTCGACGGCATGGGCCGCACCAGCAACGGCGCCGACACCGGGCAGTGGGCCTCCAGCGCCGGCAGCCAGAACCAGCAGTGGGTCGTGGAGAACACCGGCTCGTACGTGCGCATCAAGAACCGCGCCACCGGCCTGTACCTCGACGGCATGGGCCGCACCACCAACGGCTCGAGCGCCGGCCAATGGGCCAGCAGCGTCAACTACAACCAGCAGTGGGTCGTGGAGAACACCGGCTCGTACGTGCGCATCAAGAACCGCGCGACCGGCCTGTACCTCGACGGCATGGGCCGCACCACCAACGGCTCGAGCGCCGGCCAGTGGGCCCTCAGCAGCAGCAACAACCAGCAGTGGACCATCGAAGCCGCCTGAGCGGCGCGGCACGAACGGGCTGCTTCGAGTGATCATCGATCACTCGAAGCAGCCCGCACCACTATGCCCCGGGCACTGAGGCCTGGTACGCGGCCGCCAGTTCGCTGCGGTACGGGGGATTCGCCCCGGCGCGCGAGCAGGTCGCGGCGGCGACCGCGGAGGCGAACTCGACCGCCTCGCGGGCTTCTCCCCCGGTCAGGCGAGCCAGTTGCTCCGGGCGGAGCCGGTCGGCCCGGTCCAGCCAGTGCAGCAGGCCGCCGCTGAAGGAGTCGCCCGCGCCGACGGTGTCCACAATGTCCACGGTGTGCGCGGCCACCGTGAACTCGAAGCCGTTCCCGAACACCTGTGAACCGTTGCCGCCGTGGGTCACGACGACGAGGCGGCGTCCCCGGGCGACCCAGCCGCGCGCCACTTCGGCGGCGTCGCAGCCGGGCCGGACCCACGCCAGGTCCTCGTCCGAGATTTTGACGAGGTCGGCGAAGCCCAGCCACCGGTCCAACCGCGACCGGTAGCGGTCCCGGTCGCCCAGGAGTTCCGGTCGCACATTGGGGTCCAGGCTGATCGTGGTCGAACCGCTGAGCCCTTCGAGCCAGTCCGCGACCACCGGCCCGCCGGGTTCGAGCGCCAAGGCGAGCGATCCGGCGTGCACGGCGTCGAAACCCGGTGCGGCGGGCAGTTCGGTGGCGGACCACTGCCAGTCGGCGGTCCGGTGGACGTGGAACGAGTAGTCCGCGCCGCCGCCGGGGGCGACCGACACGACCGCCAGACTCGTCGGCTCCAGCGCGTCCGCCGCCCACCGCAGGTCGACCCCGGACGCCTGCACATGGCCCCGGAGCAGCTCGCCGAACGCGTCGCCGGACAACCGCCCCAGGAACGCCACCGGAGATTCCAAGCGCCCCAAGGTGACTGCCACGTTCATCGGACTGCCGCCCGGGTGCGCCACCGGCCGGGACGGCTCGGACTCGGCGACCACCAGGTCGATCAACGCCTCGCCGACGACGCCGATCAACGCACGCCCTCCTGCGCGGCGCCGGTCATGATCGCCACCGCATCGGTCATCGAGTGGCTCTGCGGGGTGATCACGGCCGCCCGCTTGCCGAGCCGCTGGATGTGGATGCGGTCGGCCACCTCGAAGACCTGCGGCATGTTGTGCGAGATCAGGATGACCGGGACGCCCCGGTCGCGCAGGTTCGCGATCATCGCGAGGACCTGCTGCGATTCGCGCACCCCCAGGGCCGCGGTCGGCTCGTCGAGCACGACCACCTTCGAGCCGAAGGCCGCCGCCCGGGCGACCGCCACGGCCTGCCGCTGCCCGCCCGAGAGGTTCTCGACCGGGACCGTCACGTCCTGCAAGGTGGTGATGCCCAGCTCGGCGAGCTCCTCCTTCGCCCGCTGCCGCATCCGCTTCTTGTCGACCGCCCGCAGCACTGTCCCCAGTGGACCGGGTTTGCGCAGTTCGCGGCCCAGGAAGAGGTTGGCGGCGACGTCGAGCGCCGGTGCGACCGCGAGGGTCTGGTACACCGTCTCGATGCCGTGCGCGCGGGCGTCCTGCGGGCGCTTGAACTGCACCCGCCGCCCTTCGAGCAGGATCTCCCCCTCGTCGGGGACCTCCGCGCCGGTGAGGCATTTGATCAGGGTCGATTTGCCGGCACCGTTGTCGCCGATGACGGCCAGCACCTCCCCGGGGTAGAGCTCCAGGTCCACCCCGTCGAGGCCGACCACCCGACCGAAGGTCTTGACCAGGCCGCTCGCCTGCAGGATCGGCTCGTCAGCGCCGGTGCTGTCGGTGGTCATGTGCGCACCTTTCGGATCCATTGGTCGATCGAGACGGCGGCGATGATGAGCACGCCGACCGCGAAGGTCTGCCAGAGCACGTCGACGCCGACCAGGGAGAGCCCGTTGCGGAAGACGCCGACGATGAGCGCGCCCAGGAGGGTCCCCCAGACGGTGCCCCGCCCGCCGAACAGGCTGGTCCCGCCGATCACCACGGCGGTGATCGAGTCGAGGTTCAGGTCGATGCCGGTGTTCGGCGAGGCGGCATTGGACCGTCCGATCTGGATCCACGCGGCGACGGCGAGGATCGCCCCGGCCGCGAGGTACACGCTCGCGAGCACCCGCTGCACCCTGATGCCCGCCAGGCGCGCGGCCTCGGGGTCGTCCCCGGCGGCGTACACGTGGCGGCCCCACGCCGTTCCCTGCAGGATCAGCGCGAGTGCGACGTAGAGGACCAGCATCATCACCACGCCGACGGTGATGTTGACGCCGCCGACGGCGAAGGTCTCGCCGGTCAGCGTCAGCAGCGCCGGCATGTCCCCGCCACGGACCGTGGCGCCGCCCGAGTACAGCAGCGTCAACGCCAGGAAGACGTTGAGGGATCCCAGGGTGACGATGAACGGCGGCAGTTTCAGCCGGGTGACGAGGAAGCCGTTCAGCGCGCCCGCGCCGAGCCCGACGACGAGGCCGAGCGCGAGCACTAGCGGCGCCGGCACCCCGTTCTGCACGGTGGTCTGCGCGACCACCATGGAGCCGAGCACCATGACCGCGCCGACCGACAGGTCGATCCCGGCGGTGAGGATGATGAGCGTCTGGGCCAGGGCGAGCGTCCCGACGACGGCGACCTGCTGGCTCACCAGTGACAGGTTGGACGGTTCCAGGAACCGTTCGTTGAGGCCGCCGAACACGGCGACGGCGGCGATCAGGACGATGGCCGGGCTCATCGCCGGGTAGCGGTGCAGGAGGTTGCGGACCGTGCCGAGGGGCGTCGACCGGTCGAGGAACTCCTCGGCCAGGTCGCGCTCCTCCGGGACGGCGACATGCTGATTCACGTGTGCTCCGATGTTCTCAGGACTGCAGGGCCTAGCCCCAGCAGACGTCGCTCGCCTCGGTGGAGGTGATCGACTCGATGCCCTCGTGCGGCTGGTCGGTGACGAGTTCGACGCCGGTGTTGAAGAAGTCGAGTCCTTCCGAGGCTTCAGGGGCCTCACCGGTGGTCGCGAGCGCGTGGATCGCCTCGACGCCGAGTTCGGCCATGCGCACCGGGTACTGCTGGCTGGTCGCGGAGATGACGCCTTCGGTCACCGCGGTGACGCCGGCGCATCCGCCGTCGACCGACACCACGATGAGGTCGTCGGTCGCGTCGGCGGCCTCGAAGGCCTCGTACGCGCCGTACGCGGCCGGCTCGTTGATCGTGTAGACGACGTTGATGTCGGGGTTGATCGACAAGAGGTTCTCGGCGGCCGTGCGCCCGCCGTCCTCGGCCCCGTCCGAGGCCTCGTGGCCGACGATCTCGTACTCGCCGCCGGAGTACTGGCCGGTGGCGGCCTCGTCCCCGATCACCGCGTCATCCGCGAGGTCGATGCCCATGCCGTCCAGGAAGCCCTGGTCCCGCTGCACGTCGACGGAGACGACCTTGTCGTCGAAGAGGTCGATCATCGCAATGACGGCCCGCTCGCCGCCGAGCTGCGCCGCGGTCCACTCGCCGATGCGCTGCCCGGCGAGGAAGTTGTCGGTGGCGAAGGTGATGTCGACGGCCTCGGGTTCGGACGGCGGCGTGTCCAGGGCGATGACGTACAGGCCCGCGTCGCGCGCCCGTGTCAGCGCGTCCTCGACGCCCGGTCCGTTCGGGGTGATGAGGATGCCCTTGTCGCCGCGGGAGATGGCGTTCTCGATCGCCTGGATCTGGGTGTCCTCGTCGCCGTCCTGGCGGCCTGCGGCGAAGGTGAGTTCGACGCCGATCTCCTCGGCGGCGGCTTCGGCGCCCTCCTGCATGGACACGAAGAAGGGGTTGGTCGTGGTCTTGACGATCAGCGAGACGCCGACGGTGTCGTCGTCCGATCCGCCCTCGGCGCTGCAGCCGGTCAGTGCGGCCGCCGCGGCGATCGTGAGCGCGGTCGTGGTCACAAGGCGGAGGCCGCCGTGTCGATTGCGATTCATCGATGAATCTCCTCTGAAGGGTCGGGCACCGCTGCCCGATTGACAACGATGTCAAACCTAGTTCTAGAGCATGCGAGCGTGTATCGTCAAGCCCAGTCGATTTTTGGAGGTCAATTCGTGACATCGTTGTCAGCGCAGGAGGCGGGCAACAGGCCCCGCCCCACCATGCGGCAGGTCGCGGAGCTCGCCGGCGTCGGCATCAAGACCGTCTCCCGGGTCATCAACGGCGAACCGAACGTCACCCCCGAGACCACGCAGCGGGTCCTCGATGCCGCTCGCGCCCTTGACTACCAGCCCGACCTGCACGCCGGCAACCTCCGGCGGACCGACCGCCGCACCCGGACGCTCGGGCTGCTCGTCGGCAGCGTAGACAACCCCTTCTCGGGCGCGGTCCACCGCGCGGTCGAGGACGCCGCGGCCGAACGCGGCGTCGCCGTGTTCGCCTCCAGCCTCGACGACGACCCCGAACGCGAACGCCAAGCGGTGGCCGCGTTCCTGCGCCGACGCGTCGACGGACTCATCCTCACCACCGCCACCGCGAACCAGACCTATCTGGAGCCCGAGCTGCAGCGCGGCACCCCGATCGTGTTCGTCGACCGCGAGCCGTCGGGCATCGAGACCGACGCCGTGGTCAGCGACAACGCCGGCGGCGCCGCCAGAGCCGCCGAACACCTGCTCGCACACGGCCACCAGCGCATCGCCTACCTGGGCGACCTCCACAGCATCCAGACCGCACGCGAACGCCGCCGCGGTTTCCTCGACGCCCTCGACCGCGCCCGCGTCCCCCTCGACGACCTGCCCGTGATCGAAGACCTCCACGACCAGGCCGCCGCCCGCGACGCGCTGCTGCGGCTGCTCGACGGCCCGAACCCGCCCACCGCCGTGTTCAGCGCCCAGAACCTCATCACGATCGGGGCGCTCCACGCACTGCGCGAACGCGGGCGCCAACGCGACACCGCCCTCGTCGGCTTCGACGACGTCGAACTCGCCGACCTCCTCGAGCCGGGCGTCACCGTCGTCGCCCAGCACCCCGAAGACCTCGGCCGCATCGCCGCCGAGCGCGTCTTCGAACGGCTCGACGGCAACAACTCACCGTCGCAGCGCATCGTCGTGGGCACCACGCTGATCATGCGCGGCAGCGGCGAGATTCCACTGGCCAGCGCGTGACCATTGCGGGCTGAGACGGCCTCAGGCTGCCCGGCCGGTTCCAGATCGACGGCCTGCGCCGCAGCGAAGGCGCGACGACCGGCCGCGTCCTCCTCGGCACCCACATCGTCGTCCGCGACTCGGTCGCCCCGCCGGAACGCCCGGCGCAGCGGTCGTAGCGAACCGCCGAGCCCGGCAACGCATACCTCGTTCGCGAGTTATATCTGGACTCCCGCGCGGATATCGCACGGCTGCACCATTCCTGCCGCTACAGCGCCGCCGCCTCCGGCTCCGGACTCGCGCGGAGGGCGTCGAGCCGGTCGTCCGCCGGGCACCGGCCCCGGTCGGTGAAGCGGAGCCGGAACTCGGCGAGGCGCGAACGCAGCCGCCAAGGGGCTCCCATGCGCGCCAGCGCCTCCGCCGACGCCGCGAAGCACGCGAGCGCCGCCTCGTGGAGGTCCCGGTCGGCCAGGCCGATGCGCGCGGCCTCCTCCCACACCGAGGCGGGCGGTTGCGGCCGGCCGCCGCACAGCGGCTCGGTGGCCTCGTACGCGGCGGCCGAAGCCCGCGGGTCGTCCATGAGCGTCGCGGCGACGATCGCGGGAACGATCCAGCCGTCGCCGTCCTGCTGGTCGATCATGCGCAGCTCGAGCCAGCCGCGCGGCCGCACGGGCGGGAAGAGCGTGGTCATGTGGTACTCGAGGTCCTCGCGCGTGGGTCTGCGGCCGTTGTGGCCGCTGCGGATCCAGTCGCGCAGGGTCATGCCGGGCGGAACGGCCCAGTCGCGGGGCGGGTCGCAGCGGTGGCACATGACCTCGGCGTCGAGCACCCACTCCGCGAAGTCGCGCCGCAGGTCGCCCTCTTCGGAGACCGGGCGGCCCCATCCGGGCAGTTTGCACCACAGGGCCTGGCGGGTGGAGTTCCAGCCGCTGGGGCGCCCGTCGAGTTCGGGCGAGTTCGCGAACGCGCTGATCAGGACCGGTCCGAGCCGGTGCGCCAGGTCCCAGCGGCGGCGCAGGTCGGCGTCGTCGTCGCCCGCGTCGAGGTTGACCTGGACGGAGGCGGTGCCGCACATGACCATGCGGCCCCACGGGCCCGAGCGGTCGTAGTAGGCCTCCATGGTCCGGTACCGCGCGTCGTCGACGTAGCGGACCGGGTCGGGGTCGCCGTCGAAGCCGCCGCCGCGGACGGTCTGGCCGCGCGTGGCGAGGGCCGCCTCGAGTGCGGCCTGGTCGGTTTCGGCCGAGGCGATGCACGAGGCGAGGTCGTCGGCCGGTGCGGAGCTCATCTCCACCTGGCCGCCGGCCTCGCGGCTGACGGTGCCGCCGCCCGGCAGCTTCCAGCCGGTCTCCAGGTCGCCCCGGGGTTCGACGAGCCATTCGAGCTCGACGCCGACGCGCCGGGTGGGCCCTGTGGTGAAGCCCCGACGCCCTATGAAAGCGGCTGCATCGTGCGTGTTCGACAGCGTGTCCATGCCACCTCTCCTTCCGGTCTCCAGGACGCGGAACGCCCCGCGCGGGCCCAAGCCCGGGAGGCAGCGGGAGGATGCCCAGAACGGCGCCGGTTAAGCGGACCGGCTGCGGGGTCGGCGGGGACCGGGTCGGTTCCGGGGGCGATGGTGCGCCTGCGTCAGACTGGGCCCATGCAGGAACTCCCCTTCGCCCTGGCGCTGGTCGCCGGAGCCGTGGCCGCGGTCAACCCGTGCGGGTTCGCGCTCCTCCCCGTGTACGCCGGCTTCCTCATCTCCGGTGACGCCGACGAGACCGTCGCCCGGCGCCGGGCGCTGGGGCGCGCCCTGCTGTTCACCGTCGCCATGACCCTGGGCTTCGTGACCGTCTTCGGCACCTTCGGCCTCCTCATCTCCCTTGCCGCCGTGAGCATCACCGCCTACCTGCCGTGGGTGACGATCCTGGTCGGCGTGGCGGCGGCGGCCGCCGGCGTCTGGCTGCTGCTCGGGCGGGAGCTGCCCACGTTCATGCCGAAGCTGGGCGGCCGGGAGGTCAAGCGCTCGCTGGGGTCGATGACGCTCTTCGGGGTGTGCTTCGCGATCGCGTCGCTGTCGTGCACGGTGGCGCCGTTCCTGGCCGTCATGGCGCAGAGCTTTCGCTCGGCCTCGGTGCTCGGGGGCACGGCGATGTTCCTGACCTACGCCATCGGGATGTCGCTGGTCATCGGCGCGGTCTCGGTGGCGATCGCGCTGGCGAGGCAGGGGTTCGTGGCGTCGCTCAGGCGGCATTTCCCCAAGGTGCTGCGGGTCGTGGGCGTTCTGCTGCTGGTCGCGGGCCTTTACGTCGCCTATTACGGCTGGTGGGACCTTCGCGTGCTGAACGGTGGCGATGCGCAGGACCCGATCGTGGAGGGGGCGAGGGCGGTGCAGCGGTTCCTTGAGGGGCTCGTCAGGTCGATCCTGGGGCAGTGAAGGGCGGCCCGGCCCGTTGGCCGGACCGCCGCGGGGGTGCTAGTCGAGTTCGGCGACCTTCTCTTCGAGCTCGTCGTCGGCGAACGGGCCGGAGTCGACGATCTCGCCGTTCGAGTCGAGCAGCACGTAGGTGCTCTGCGAGGTGACGCCGAAGCGTGTCCACAGTTCACCGTCGGTGCTCTGGAGGTGCGTCGCGTCCTCGGTGCCGGTGTCCGACACGAACTCCTGCATCTGCTCGATGCTGCTCGTGCCCAACAGGCCCGGTCCGGCGACGCCCACGATGTCGACCCGGTCGCCCTCGGATTCGAGCAGCGAGGCGACCGCGGGCCCTTGGCTCTGGCAGATCGGGCAGTCCTCGTACCAGAACCAGAGGACGGCCGGGCCTCCTGCGAGCGAAGCGCCCTCGAAGGACGCGCCGTCGAGCGTGGTCGCGCTGAAGTCGAGGAGCTCGGGCACCGCCGCCTCGTCCTCGGGCGCCGAGCCCGTCATGTCGTCACCGGACTGCTCGGCGGTGGCCGCAGTGGTGGATTCGCCTGCGGGGTCTTCTTCGGAGCCGCAGGCGCCGAGGGCGAAGACCGCGGCGAGTCCCGCCGCTGACAATCCGGTCATGGTGCGTCGCATACGTTTTCGTCTCTCTGCGTGGTGATGGTTCGAGCCTGGGGCCTGGACTCGCCCGGGCCCGCGCAGGCGGTCGGCCGACGCCGGGAGGCGCAAGCCTGCCGGCACTCGAGTACAGCATGCGCCGTGCGGCCGCGGACCTTACAAATTGCGAAATCTCGGCCCGGCTCGGCACGCCGGGAACGCCCGTCAACGGCGAGGGGCGGTTGCGTCCCCCTGCGGATCAAGGTTTCGGGCTCGATTTCGCAACTTTTTATCGTAACAATTGTCATGCAAATGCCACATACCGCACATATCAGGGTTGTTTCCAGTGAGACATGTCGCTATGTTGCTGTAAACGTTCACAGTCGCTGCGGACCAGCGGCGGCATCCCTCACTGAGACAAGGAACCTACATGCGACGCAGAGGAGCAATCGCGCTCGCCGCGGCGGCGGCACTCGGGCTGACCGCCTGCGGCGGCCCCACCGAGGAGGAGCAGTCCTCCGAACTGGAGTGGGACGCCGAGGCCGGCCAGTACGTCATCGAAGAGGACATCGCCTCGGGCAAAGTGCCGCTGAAGGTCTGGTTCGAGGAGGACTACCTCGCCGAAGCCGTCATCGCCGCGTTCAAAGAGGAGTTCAAAGACGAGTACCCGGACATGAAGATCGAGTACGAACTCGTCGGCAAGCACGACGCGGTCGACAAGATGGCGCTCGCCGGCGAGGCCGGGACCGGCGCCGACGTCTTCATGACCTTCTACAACGAGATCCCCAATGCGGTCGACGACGGCACCGCCGCCCCGCTCGGCGAGTACACCGGCGTCCTGAGCGAGCGCATGAGCGAGGCCTTCACCAGCGTCGTCTCCGTCGACGACCAGATGCACGCGGTCCCCGTGACCACCGAATCCCTCGGGCTCATGTACAACGCCACGCTGCTCGAAGAGCTCACCGGCTCCCCCGAGCCCGCCACCACCTGGGAGGAGATCGAGGCGCTCGCCGCCGAGTACAACGACCCGGGCGCCAACCGCTGGACGATCCGCATGTCCACCATGGAGATCTACCGGGCCTACCCGATCCTCTCCGCCATGGGCTGGCAGGTCTACCCCGACGGCAACCCGGACCAGCCCGGCTTCGACGACCCGGCGCTGACCGCCGCGCTCGACTACTACGCCGGCCTGCGCGACATCTACAACGTGCCCAGCGCCGACAGCACCTGGGAGGTCATCGAAGAGGGCTTCGCCAAGGGCGAGACCCCGTACGTCATCACCGGCCCCTGGAGCTTCTCGCTCTTCGACACCGGCGCCGCCGAGAACGGCTTCGAATACGGCGTGACCACCCTCCCCGGCGTCGCCGGCAGCGGGATCCCCGGCGCCTTCGCCGGCATGCACGTCGCCGCCGTCTCCGGATACTCCGAGTACCCGGCCGCGGCCCGCGTCTTCGCGAACTTCATGGCCTCCGACGCCGGCGCCGCCGCCGTCTACGCCTCGAGCGGCCAGATCCCCGCGCTCAACCAGGAGCTGCTCTCGGGCATCGAGGGCATCGCCGACGACCCGCACGTGGCGGGCATCGTCGCGCAGTCGGCCAACGCCGAACTCATCCCGCAGGTGCCCGAGTACTTCTGGGAGGTCGGCGACGCGATGGTCGTCGACGTGTGGGACGACCTCTCCGACTCCGCCGCAGCCCAGGAGAAGGCCGTGACGACCTACAACGAACTGCACGGGCTCTAGGGACCGACCGCTGTGACCACCACTGAGACACCCGCATCCCCGGCCCGGGCCCGCACTCCGCGCGGCCCGGGCCGGGCGGGAGCCGGACTCCCCTCCGCGGTCCCGGGCCTCGCCTCGGCGCTGGTGTGGGGAGCAGGTCAGCTCCTCAACCGCCAGGCGGGCAAGGCCGCGTTCTTCTTCACCTTCTTCGCCGGCGCGATCGTCTGGGAGGTCGCCACCGGCAACTACTACGCCGGCATGGAGTTCACCCCGCGCGCGAACGGCGGGTTCTTCATCCGGGGCCTGTGGGGGCTGTTCACGCTCGGCACGCAGCCGCGCGAGATGACCATGACCGGCCTCACCGAAGGCGACAACTCGATCGTCCTCATGGCCAACGGGCTCATCGCACTGCTCACGCTGGCGCTGCTCGCGATCATCTGGATCTGGGGCATCCGCGATGCGGTCCGCTACCGGACCGAGCGCAACGGCGGCGGCCGGGCCGAGACGTCCGGCGACTACTTCAAGCGCCTGTGGGAGAGCGCCTTCGCCTTCATCGCGCTCTCGCCCGGCCTGGTCCTCCTGGTCTTCATGTCGGTGCTGCCGGTGCTCTTCGGCATCCTCGTGGCGTTCACCGACTACAGCCGCGACAACCTGCCGCCCAAGAACCTCGTCAGCTGGGTGGGCTTCGAGAACTTCGCGACGATCTTCGCCGTCCCCTCATGGGCCTCGACGTTCGTCGGCATCCTCGGATGGACCGTGGTGTGGGCGGTGATCGCCACGATCACGACGTACGCGGCGGGGATGCTCATCGCGGTGCTGCTGGCGAGCCGGAAGGTCAGGTTCCCGCGCATGTGGCGCTCGGTGTTCCTGCTGCCGTGGGCCGTGCCCGCGATCGTCTCCGCCCTGGTGTTCCGCTCGATGTTCAACGGCCAGTTCGGGCCCATCAGCCAGTGGCTGGTCGACATCGGCCTCACCGACGAGCGCGTCTACTGGTTCACCGACCCGACCAGCCCGAACCTCGCGCGCGGGGTCGCACTCCTGGTCAACCTGTGGCTCGGGTTCCCGTTCTTCATGGCCCTCGTCGGCGGCGTCCTCGCGAACATCCCCGAGAGCTACTACGACGCCGCCCGCATCGACGGCGCCGGGCCGCTGCAGCAGTTCCGCTACATCACGCTGCCGATCGTCCAGCGAACGGTCACACCGCTCATCATCCTGTCGTTCGTGCACAACTTCAACAACTTCGGGGTGATCTACTTCCTCACCGAAGGCGGACCAGACAATGTGGACTACCGCTTCGCGGGGAGCACCGACCTGCTCGTCACCTGGCTGTTCAAGCTCACGCTCGACAACCGCCTCTACAACATCGGCGCGGTGATGAGCCTGGTCATCTTCATGATCGTCGGCGCCATCTCCGTGGTGAACCTCAACCGCACCAAAGCGATCCGGGAGCTCTGACCCATGGCCGCCACTCCAGCGAAAACCGGGGCCCGCCCCTCCCGCGGCGGTTCGAGCGTCGAGAGCCGCCAGCGCGTGCGCGACGGCGCCACCAGCGCCCTGATGCACCTCGTCCTCTTGATCGTCGCGGTCATCGTGATCTACCCGCTCATCTGGGTCGTCGGCTCCTCCTTCGGGCCCGGCGGGGGGCTGGCCAACGCCACCCCCATCCCCGAGAACGCGACCGTCGACAACTACGTGCACCTGTTCACCGAGACGAACTACGGGCGCTGGTACCTCAACTCGCTGTACGTCGCCGTGCTCAACATGGTCGGGTCCGTCGCCCTCTCCGCCCTGTGCGGGTGGGTGTTCGCCCGCATCAGGTTCCGGGGCCGCAAGGTCAGCATGCTCGGGATCCTCATCCTCCAGATGTTCCCCAGCTTCCTGACCGCGATCGCGGTCTACATGCTGTTCCTCAACTTCGGCCTGCTCGACTCCCTCACGGGTCTCGCGCTGGTGAGCATCGCCGCGTCCCTGCCCTACAACACGTGGCTCATGAAGGGCTACACCGACAACCTGCCCGCGAGCCTCGACGAGGCCGCCGCGCTCGACGGCGCCGGACGGCTCACGATCTTCCGCAAGATCATCCTGCCGCTCATGCGCCCCATGCTCACCTTCGTGGCGATCACCAGCTTCACGGCCCCGTGGATGGACTTCATCCTCCCGCGGCTCCTGCTGCAGAGCAACGACAAGCAGACCGTGGCGCTGGGCCTGTTCCAGATGATCACCGACCAGTACAGCAACGACTTCACCACCTTCGCCGCCGGCGCGGTGGCCCTCGCCCTGCCCATCACGATCCTCTACATCGTCCTGCAGCGCCACCTGGTCACCGGGGCCATGGCCGGCGCGGAGAAGGGATGAGCGCCCCAGGGCCGCACGCGGCCCCTCGACTTCGGCGGCCCCGCGCCGCCGCAGCGGGCGCCCCGGCGCCCGACCCCCGATCGCAAAGGAGCGACACATGAGACGGATGATCGCGGTGGCCCTCACGGCCGCCCTCGGCTTCGTCGCGTTCGCCACGGCAGCCTCCCCGGCCCAGGCCGTCAGGGACGACTTCTACATGGGCGTCGACGTCGGCACCCTCGCCGAGGTCGAAGCCAGCGGCGAACGCTTCTACGACGACGGCGTCCAAGGCGACGCGCTCGAGATCATGGCCGACAGCGGCGCCAACCTGGTGCGGCTGCGGCTGTGGAACAACCCGTACAGCACCTCGGGCCAGCCCTACGGCGGCGGCACCAACGACCTGGCCAAGACCATCGCGCTGGCCAAGCGCGCCAAGGCCCTCGGCATGGACGTCCTGCTCGACCTCCACTACTCCGACTTCTGGGCCGACCCGGGCAAGCAGTACAAGCCCAAGGCCTGGCAGAACATGTCTTACAGCCAGCTGACGACCGCGGTCCGCACCTACTCGCGGGACGTCGTCTCGCAGATGACCGCCGCGGGCGCGAAGCCCGACATCGTCCAGGTGGGCAACGAGATCACCCACGGGATGCTGTGGCCCACCGGCAGCACCGACAACTGGTCGCAGCTCGGCGGCCTGCTCAAGGCCGGCATCGCGGGCGTCCACGAGGGCGGCACCGGCATCGAGATCGCACTGCACCTCGACCGCGGCGGCAACAACGCCGCGTACCGGACCTGGTTCGACAACGCCCGCAACCAGGGCGTGCCGTACGACATCATCGCCATGTCCTACTACCCGTACTGGCACGGCACGATGAGCCAGCTGCGCACCAACATGAACGACGTGGCCTCGCGCTACGGCAAGGACGTCATGGTCGTCGAGACCGCGTACGCGTGGACCCTCGCCGACGGCGACGGCCGCGGCAACATCTTCACCAGCAGCCACGCCAACGAGTCGGGTTACCCCGCGACGGTGGCGGGCCAGACGCAGTTCCTGCGCGACCTGCAGGACGCCATCGCCGACGTCCCGAACGACCGCGGACGCGGCCTGGTCTGGTGGGAGGCGGCCTGGACCGGCGACACCAGCTGGGCCACATCGGCGGGCATGACCTACATCAACGACCAGGCCGGCCAGAGCAACTCCTGGGACAACCAGACCCTGTTCGACCACAACGGGAACAAGCTCTCGACGCTCGACTTCTTCGGCGAGGTCACCGGCGGCGGCGGCGATCCGGGCACCGGTGAGAACGTGCTCACCAACGGGAGCTTCGAGTCCGGCAGCGGCCGGACCGCGACCGGGTGGAGCGTCTGGGCGCAGAGCAGCACGAACCTCGACGCGGCCTTCCGCGAGACGCGCGGGAGCTTCCACCAGGGCTCGGCCAAGTACACGCACTGGAAGAACAGCGCGTACACCGTCTCGACCTACCAGTCGCGCAGTGTGCCGAACGGGACCTACACGCTCACCGCCTGGGTCATGAACGGCGGCGGCCAGAACGCCGCGCGCATGTACGCCAAGAACCACGGCGGGACCGAGCGGCAGGCCAACCTCCCGGTGGCCTCGACCTGGACGCAGGTGACGATCACCGGCATCCAGGTCACCAGCGGCCAGATCGAGATCGGGTTCTACTCGAACGCGAACGCCGGCAACTGGATCAACTTCGATTCGGTGAGCCTGACCCGCACCGCGTGACGATGAGCGGAGGCCGCACCGGACCACGGGCGCGGCCTCCCTCACTGCGGCTCCACTGGAACTCGAGCGAGAGATGAAGGACTTGGCACGGAAACGACCGACGATCAACGACGTCGCGGCGGCCTCGGGCGTCTCGCGGGGCACGGTCTCGCGCGTCCTCAACGGCAAGACCAACGTCTCGCTGGCCGCCGAACTGGCGGTGCGGCGGGCGGTCGCCGAGACCGGCTTCGTCGTCAACCGGGCCGCACGGAGCCTGAAGACCAGCCGGACCGGCTCGATCGTCATGGTCCTGTCCGAGCCGCAGGAGCGCCTGTTCGAGGACCCGAACTTCAGCGTGCTCATGCGGGTGGGGACCAACAAGCTCGCCGAGCACGACATGTCCCTGGTGCTCATGATCGCCGACGACGACGGCGGCCGCGACCGGGTGGCCCGCTACCTGCGCGGCGGCCACGCCGACGGGGCGCTCCTCATTTCCACCCACGCGGACGACCCGCTCCTGGAGGCCGTCGAGCGCTCGCACGTCCCGGCCGTCGCCTGCGGTGCGGTGCTCGGGAGGGAGAGCGTCATCCCCTACGCCGCGGCCGACGACCGCGGCGGGGCCAGGCAGGCCACGGCGTACCTGGTCGAGCAGGGCCGCAAGAAGATCGGCATGATCACCGGCCCGCTCGACACCCCGGGCGGGTCGCTGCGCCTGGAGGGCTTCACCAGTGTGCTGGGCCGCAAGGTGACCAAGCGGATGGTGGTGCACGGCGACTACACCCAGGCCGGCGGCGAGCGGGCGATGCACGAGCTGCTGGCGTCCTTCCCCGCCTTGGACGCGGTCTTCGTCGCCTCCGACCTCATGGCCGCCGGGGCGCTCCGGGCGCTCCACGCCGCCGGCCGCAGCGTGCCGGGGGACGTGGCCGTCGCCGGGTTCGACGACTCGGCCGTCGCCACTGCCACCAGCCCCATGCTCACCACGATCCGCCAGCCCCTGGCCGCGATCGCCGAAGAGACCGTGCGCCTCCTCCTCGCCCTCCTGGACGAGCGGGAGGCCGCGCCCGTGGTCCTGCCTACCGAACTGGTCGTGCGCGACAGCGCTTGAACGACAGTGCCTGAACGACGGGACTGCACGAGAGCGCTTGCACGACGGTGCCTGAACAGCACCGCCGGACCCGCTGCGCCTGACCGAGCGCAGGTCAGGAGTCCGGCGGAACCTGATATCGAAGTTCTTGACTATATCGAATTGTGACGATATATTGAACCTCGCTGTGCACGTTCCCAGTGGATGAACCCGTGTCGGCGACCCTCACAACTCTCCTTGAAGGAGCACTCATGTCAATGCAACGACGGACCTTCCTCGGCCTCGGCATGGCCGGCGCCGTGGGAGTGGGCGCGTCCCTCTTCGGCGCGGGCTCCGCACTCGCCGATCCGGCCCCGGCCAATCCGTTCGCCGTGGGCGTGCGCCGCTACAACTGGACCCGCGGCAGCCGCCCGGTCACCACGTACGTCTACTACCCGGCCACCGGCACCGCCGGCGGCAACCCCGTCACCGACGCTCCGGTCGCGAACGGGGTCTTCCCCGTCTACAACATGACCCACGGCTACGGCAGCAGCCCGCAGAACTCCCTGTTCATCATCCGGGCCCTCGCGGCGGCGGGCTTCATCGTCCCCGCCCCGCACTTCAACCACAACTTCACCGACGTCAACAACGGCAACACCTCCAAGGACGTCTCGCAGCTCATCACCAACACCCTCGCCCTCAACACCAGCGGTCCGCTGGCCGGGCACATCCGCACCGACATCGGCGTCGGCGTCTCCGGACACTCCCTGGGCGGCATGGTCACCCACGGCCTGCTCACCTCCTGGCCCGACAGCCGCATCATCTCCGCCAACCCGCAGTCCTGCGTGGACATGGGCAACCCGTCGAGCTCGGTCAACGCCAAGGTCCTGTTCGTCCACGGCGACCAGGACTCGACCACGTCGTACTCCTCCGCCCGCCAGGCCTACAACGAGATCACCTGGCCCAAGGCGTTCATGACCTTCGTCGGCGGCAGCCACACGAGCTTCTGGAGCGACCAGCGCTTCCCGCGCACCGTGGTCGACTGGGCCCGCTGGACCATGTACGGCGACACCGCCGCCCGCGACCGCCTCCCGCAGGACGCGTCCGGCTCCAACGTCCGATGGGAATCCTCGCTCGGCAGCACGCCGACCGAGCCGGGCACCTACCGGCTGATCGCGCAGCACTCGGGGAAGTACGCGGACATCAACGGGGTCTCCACCGCTGCCGGGGCGCTGCTGCACCAGTGGTCGGGCACCGGCCGCACCAACCAGCAGTTCCAGTTCGTCGACGCCGGCGAGGGCCACTTCAAGATCAAAGCGAGCCACTCCGGGCTGGTCCTGCAGGTCGCGAGCAACAGCAACGGCGCGGACATCACGCAGCAGGCCGACACCAACGCCCACAGCCAGCACTGGCGCCTGACCGACCACGGCAACAACGTCGTCAGCATCATCAACCGCCAGTCCGGCCTCGCCATGGACGTCTACGAGCGGTCCACCGCCGACGGCGCCCGCATCTCCCAGTACACCCCCAACGGCGGCACCAACCAACGCTTCACCCGCCAAGCAGTCTGAGCCGCAACCGCACGATTAAAACGATTCAGCACCACCCGAAGTGACGGCGTCGGCGACCTTCCGACATGCAGCGCCGACGCCGTCCCGATCGGGTGGTCCGCCACCCAGCAAGTACGGAGTGAACATGCACATGTCAACCTCTCGACGGGCGAGACGCCTGCGAGCGCCCGTGGCGGCGGTGACCGGCCTGGTGGCCGCCGCCGCGGCGACGATGATGGCGATGAACGCCGCCGACGCGGCCACCGTCCGGTACGAAGCCGAGACGGCTCCGGCCGTATGCGACGGCACCATCGACTCGAACCACGCCGGGTACTCCGGCTCAGGGTTCTGCAACTCCAACAACGCGACCGGGGCATCATCCCGGTTCACGATCAACGCCGCCAGCGCCGGCACCGCCACGCTGGCGATCCGGTACGCCCACGGCGGCACGGACACCCGTTCGGCGAACATCGTCGTCAACGGCGCCACGGTGCAGTCGGCGAGCGCGTTCGGTGCGACCGGCGCGTGGACGAGCTGGTCGACCAAGACCGTGACCGTTCCGGTGAACGCCGGCAGCAACACCGTCCAGCTCACCGCTTCCACCAGCGCGGGCCTGCCGAACATCGACTACGTCGAGATCACCGACCCCGGTGACCCGACCGGAGAGCCCACGACGGGCGGCCCGGGACAGGGCGGCGACGGCCGGTACGAGGTCGAAGCGCTGACGCGCGGGGTCACCGTCGTGCCTTCGGGCAGCGGGCGGCTCGTGTCCTGGCGGCTGCTGGGCACGGACGCCGAGAACGTGGCGTTCAACGTCTACCGCGACGGCACCAAGGTGAACTCCTCACCGCTGACCGGTGCGACGAACTACCTGGACAACGGCGGATCGTCGTCCTCGCAGTACACGGTCAGGGCCGTCACGAACGGCACCGAAGGCGCCGCCTCCGGCACCGAGGTGGCGTTCAATTCGAGCGGCTACTTCGACATCCCCATCCAGAAGCCCACCGGCAGCGGCTTCACCTACGAGGCGAACGACCTCAGCGTCGGCGACCTGGACGGCGACGGCGACTACGAGTACATCGTCAAGTGGTACCCGTCGAACGCGAAGGACAACGCGCAGTCGGGTGTCACCGGCAACACGATCATCGACGCCTACAAGCTCGACGGCACGCGCATGTGGCGCATCGACCTGGGCCGCAACATCCGTTCCGGCGCGCACTACACGCAGTTCCAGGTGTTCGACTACGACGGCGACGGCAAGGCCGAGGTCGCGATGAAGACCGCCGACGGCACCCGGGACGGCGCCGGCACCGTCATCGGCTCCTCGAGCGCCGACCACCGCAACGGCGAGGGCTACATCCTGACCGGTCCTGAATTCCTGACGGTCTTCAACGGGCAGACCGGCGCGGCGATGGACACCGTCAACTACAACCCGCCGCGCGGCAACGTCTCGTCTTGGGGCGACAACTACGGCAACCGGGTCGACCGGTTCCTCGCCGGCACCGCCTACCTGGACGGTGAGACGCCGTCGATGATCTTCGCGCGCGGCTACTACACCCGCTCGGTGATCTGGGCGGTCGACTGGAACGGCACCGACCTGACCACCCGCTGGACCTTCGACTCCAACACCGCCGGTTCGCAGTACGCCGGCCAAGGTGCGCACAGCCTCTCCATCGCCGACATGAACGGCGACGGCAACCAGGACGTCGTCTACGGCGCCATGGCGGTCGGCTCGAACGGCCAGGCGCTGTGGAACACCCGGTTCGGCCATGGGGACGCACAGCACGTGACCGACCACGTGCCCAGCCGCGCCGGTCAGGAGGTGTTCATGGTCCATGAGGCGTCGAACCAGCCGTCCTCGCACCTGAACGGCTCCAACGGTCAGATCCTGTTCCAGACGAGTCCGAGCGGCGACAACGGTCGCGGCGTCGGGGCGAACGTCCTCGCCTCCAACCCCGGCTCGGAGTACTGGTCGTCCAATGTGAGCGGGCTGCTCAACGCCTCGGGCCAGAACATCGGGTCGAAGCCCGGCTCGACCAACTTCCTGTCCTGGTGGGACGGCGACGGCGAGCGCGAGCTGCTCGACGGCACCCAGATCACCAACTACCCGTCCGGCACGCTCCTGAGCGGTTCGGGCGTGACCTCGAACAACGGCACCAAGTCCACCCCGGGCCTGTCCGCCGACCTGTTCGGCGACTGGCGAGAAGAGGTCATCTGGAAGACCAGCGACAGCACGCGCCTGCGGATCTACGCCACACCGCACCAGACGAACCTGCGCATCGCCACCCTGATGCACGACGTCCAGTACCGCGTCGCGATCGCCTGGCAGAACACCGCGTACAACCAGCCGCCGCACCCGAGCTTCTACATCGGGAGCGACAAGACCTCCTACCCGTGGCCTGACATCCACACCCCGTAGAAGCCCCGCGGGGCCCGGACGCCGTGCCGGAACGCCCGGGCCCCGCGGTTCAAAGCACGCACCTTCCTCCTTCACAGGCCCCGGCGGCGACGCCGGGGCCGTTTCCTGGAACATCCGAACCCTCCCCGGCTCGCGGCGCTCCGCCGACGCCGCCGAAACCCATTCGCTTCTCCACGAGATTGGAGCGCTCATGCGCTTCTCCCCCGCCCGGTGGCTGCGGCAGTCGGCCGCCCTCCTGACGGCCGCGGTCGCCGCCGTCGTCTTCCTCGTCTTCGTTCCCGGCGCGGCTTCGGCAGCGCCCGACACCTCAGCCTGGTACGTCGTGCAGTCGCGGTCCTCAGGGCTCGTCTTCGAGATCCAGGGCGCCTCGACCGCCACCGGCGCCCAGCTGGTGCAGGCGAACCGCACCGACGCGCAGCACCAGCAGTTCCGCTTCGTCGACGCCGGCGGCGGCTACTACAAGATCCAGGCCCGCCACTCGGGCCAGGTCCTCGACGTGTGGGAGAAGAACACCGCCAACGGCGCGACGATCGCGCAGTACACCGACCAGAACGCCACCAACCAGCAGTGGCAGGTCCAGGAGAGCGGCGGCTACGCCACGTTCATCAGCCGCTTCTCCGGCAAGGCACTCGACGTCTGGGAGCGCTCGACGACCCCGGGCACCCGCATCAGCCAGTACACCGCCAACGGCGGCACCAACCAGCAGTTCCAGCTCATCCCCGTCGATGACAACGGCAGCCCCGGCGGCGGCCTCGAAGGCTGCACCGGCACCTCGCCGATCACCTGCCGCTACAACGTGGCGCCCGGGACCTACGACGTCACCGTGGTCCTCGGCGGCGCGCAGGCCGGGTCCACCATGGTCACCGCTGAAGCGCGCCGCACCATGCTGGGCACCACCGCCACCGCGGCCGGGCAGCAGGTGACCAAGACCTTCACCGTCAACGTGCGCAGCCCCGAGGGCCAGCCCACCGGCACCACCGGCAGCCCCGGCCTCGACCTGTACTTCAGCGGCTCGGCGCCGCGCCTGACCAGCGTCGCCGTCACGCCCGCCCGGCAGCCGCAGGTGTTCCTGGCCGGCGACTCGACCGTCTGCGACCAGCACACGCGCCCGTACGCCGGCTGGGGCCAGGCGCTCCCGCAGTACTTCACCCAGGGCCTGTCGGTCGCGAACTACGCCGACTCCGGCGAGAGCTCCGGCTCGTTCCTGTCCAACTCGCGGCTCTTCCCGACCATGCGCCCGCTCATCCGGCCCGGCGACATCGTGCTCATCCAGTTCGGGCACAACGACAAGCAGACCAACGCCTCGACCTTCCGCAGCAACCTCACCCGGCTGATCGACGGCGTGGAGGCCCAGGGCGGCGTCCCGGTCCTCGTCACGCCGATCGTCCGCCGCTCGTTCAACAGCGACGGCACCCTCAACAACGGCACCGCGCTGCACGTCAACGGCGTCGGCGTCGACCTCCCCCGCGAGATGCGGACCCTCGCGCAGCAGCAGGGCGTCGACCTCATCGACATGACCGCGCTCACCAAGCAGATGGTCGAGCAGCTCGGCACCGAGCGCTCCAAGGCCCTGTTCCTCACCAACGAGGCGGGCGACAACACCCACACCTCGGACTACGGCGCCGACCAGTTCGCGCAGCTCGTCCGCAACGAGATGCGGAACCAGGGGATCGTCCCCGCCGGCCTGTTCCGCTGACCCCCGAAAGGAACCCTTCATGAGACCTCCGCAACGCAGGACCGCCGGCGCATCGGCGGCACTGCTCATGGCCGGGGCGCTGGTAGGCGCCCTCGGCCCGGCCGCGCCCGCCGCGGCCCTCTACGGAGAGGCCGACATCGATCCGATCGAGAGCAACCTCGCCGCGAAGCCGTGGGTGGAGGCGACCGCCTCCAGCGGCGCCGACACTGCCGGCCTGGCCGTCGACCAGGATCCCGAGACGGCTTGGGCGGCGACCGAATCAGGCTCGCAGCAGTGGCTGCAGCTCGACCTGGGCGGCGCATACGACAACCTCCGCAAGGTCCACGTGGCCTTCCCCGATCCAGGCGCCGTCTACCAATACGTGGTCGAAGCCTCCCCGGACGGGGAGTCCTGGGATCGCATTGCGGACCGGTCGGCCACTGCGACACCGGGCTCGGGCGGCGTGGATCTGTTCACGCAGCCCGGCACCCGGTTCGTGCGGGTCGCCGTCACCGGGGCCTCGCCCGGGGCGGCGGTGGGCATCAGCGAACTGATGGTCTTCAACTACCTGCGGGACGACGTGGTCCTGGGCGCAGACCTGTCCTGGATGGACGATCCCAGCGGCCGTCAGTACTGGGTGCACCCGCAGGCCGAGGACCGCGGCGCGGGACCGCACCTGCTGGACGTCATGCAGGACCGCGGCCTGGAGTACACGCGGCTGCGGGTGTTCAACGAGCCCCGGAACGAGTCCACCGGCAACCTGAACGCGGTGCCCTACCAAGGGCCCGAAAGGACCCTGACCTCGGCGCAGTGGGTCGAGGAGCGCGGTCTCGGGCTGGGGATCGACTTCCACTACGCGGACTCGTGGGCCGACCCGGGCAAGCAGCCCAAGCCGCGGGCCTGGGCCGAGCTGGAGTTCCCGGAGCTCACCGAAGCGGTCTACGACTACACGCACGACTACGTGTCGCAGCTCGTCGCGCAGGGGACCGTCCCGGACAAGGTGGCGGTCGGCAACGAGATCGCCAACGGGTTCATGTGGGGCAGCGAAGCGGTCGGCGCACCGTCCACTGAGGCGGTGCACGCGGGCGCGAACCCGGCGTACTTCCGCAACCAGGCGGCGGTCTACCAGTCGCAGCCCGGCGGCGGCATCCTCTGGCAGTACCGGTTCTCCGAGGACCCGGCCGAACGCCAGAAGTACCTCGACTCGTGGGACCGGTTCACGACGCTGCTGGCCGCCGGCATCGCGGCCGTCCGCGACGCCTCACCGGAGTCCGAAGTGGAGCTGCACTCGGTGGTGGGCCGGATCAGCGGGATGGGCAAGGCCGGCGAGTTCTGGGAGCAGTTGACGACCCGGCTCAACGCCAAGGGCCAGGACTTCGACGTGCTCGGGCTCTCCTACTACCCCGAGCACCACGGCACCCTCGAGCAGATGGAGGCCAACCTCCACACGCTCGCCACCACGTACCCGCAGTACCGGCTGGAGATCGCCGAGACCTCGTACCCGGCCACGGGCGGCGGCACCCAGCCCAACTCGACCTTCCCCCGCACCGTGCAGGGCCAGGCCGACGCGATCCAGCACGTGTTCCAGATGGTCAACGACGTCGTGGACAACCAGGGCGCCGGGGCGCTTCTGTGGGAGCCGGCGAGCTGGCAGTCCATGTTCCGCTCGGTGCCCGGCATGGCGAACACCTCCGAGCCGAACGCCTCCATCGACGTCTACAACCGCAGCCGCGCAACACATGTCGTGGAGGACACGGTCTATACGGCGGTCACGACCGGCGGCACTCCGGTGCTGCCTGCGACGGTGCAGGTGCTGACCACTGCGGACGGCACGGAGGAGGCGGTCCCGGTGGCATGGGACGACCTGCCCGCAGGCGCCACCGGCACCGCCGGACAGGTCCGCGTCACCGGTACGACGGAGTACGGCGAAGTGACGGCGGTCGTCGACGTCGTGGACGAGTTCGCCGCTGTCGCTTGCGACACGGAGCTGAGCGGCGCGCACTACGGGCCGCTGTCGGTCGCGTCGGGCACGACCTGCCTGGCCGAGGGCGCCCGCGTGTACGGCCCGGTGAACGTCGCCGAGGGCGCCGGGCTGGTCGCCGACGGGGCACGGATCACCGGTCCGCTCTCCGCGACCGGCGCAGCGGTCGTCGTCCTGTGCGGCACACAGGTCAGCGGTCCGGTGAGCCTCACCGGAAGCACCTCGGTGACGCTGGGCGATCCGAACCTGGACTGCGACCCGAACCGGGTCTCCGGTCCGGTGACCGTGACCGGCACGACCTGGTGGAACGTGATCGCCGGCAACGCGATCAGCGGCCCGCTGTCGTGCAGCGAGAACGGGTCGGCTCCGGTGAACAACGGGAAGGCCAACGAAGTGAAGGGCCCCAGGAGCGGGCAGTGCGCCGGCCTCTGACCTGACGGACGACGCGGCCGCCCATGAGGGCGGCCGCGTCGTCCTATGCGCACTCAGGCGGTGGATTCCCGCTCGACGATCGTGAACGGGGCGGTGAACTCGCGAGGTGGTGCCGCGGGGTCGGCGATCCGCGCGACGACGAGCTCGACGGCCTTGGCGGCCTTCCACCGGTGGTCGGGATTCACCGTGGACAGCGAGGGGATGAAGACCGCCGATTCGGGGATGTCGTCGAAACCGATGACGCGCATGTCGTCCGGGACGCTGACACCGCGGTCCCGCAGGCCGCGCATGACCCCCATCGCGACGGTGTCGCTGAAGACCACCAGGCCGTCGATGCCGAGGTCCGCCTCGGCGATCCGCCGGCCGGTGCTCCTGGCGCCTTCCCATGAGAGCGCGTCGACGATGAACCGCAGCCGCGGATCGGGATCGATCCCGCGGCCTTCCAGCGCGGTCCGGTAGCCGTTGTAGCGCCGCGTGAACATGGTGAGCCGGTCGAGATCGCCCCCGGTGACGACCGCGATGCGCTCGCACCCCTGGTCGATGAGGTGCTCGGTGGCCGCGGCGGTGCCGGCTTCGTTGGCCACCGTGACATGGTCGAACCGGCCCGCGCGGTCCTGCTCGCCGAGCAGCACGATCGGGTAGCCCTGCTCGGGCACCGGCGGCACCAGCGACTCGATCTCGACGGCGGAGAGGATCAGGCCGTCGAACTGGAGCCTGCGGGACTGGGCGATGGCCGCGGCCTCGCCGGTGGCGAGGGCCCCCGTCTGCTCGATCGCGACGTGGTAGCCGTGCTGCTGCGCCGCCTCGATGACGTGCGTGGCGAGCAGCCCGAAGTAGGCGTTGCCGACCTGGGGGACCGCGAGCCCGATGACGCCGCTGCGCCCCGACCTGAGGTTGCGCGCCGCGGCGTTGACCTGGTAACCGGATTCGCGGATCGCCGCGAGGACCCGCTCGCGGGCCTGGTCGCTGACGCGGACCCGGTCGTTGATGACGTTGGAGACGGTCATGGGCGAGACGCCCGCGAGCCGTGCGACGTCGCTCATGGTGACCTTGCCGCGATTCACCATGCCTCCACAGCCTGTAGCTCGTCGAATGCCCCCTGAGGGGCAGTGCTGCCGCAGCGCGCGTGAGGGGCTCGCCTCCGGAGCAGCACTGCGTCGAATTCTATCGAACGCCACCGGAGCACCTTGGGCACCATCAGTCGGGACCGGTTCGCGGCCGTGCCGACCACCGGTTGCCGGGGCCCTTGTGTATCGTTCCATGTGTCCGGTAACATCGAACAATCTCTATCCCTCACTGTCGAGAGATCGGAACGCACATGCAGACGACCCACCGACGATCCAGACCCGGAACCTGGCTCGCCGGACTCACCGCCGCCGTCCTGGCGGCGGCCGGCCTGTACTTCCTCACACCGCAGACCGCGAACGCGGCCATCGACACCAACGCCAACTACGTCCTCACCAGCCGCCACTCAGGCCTGGTCCTCGACATCGACGGCCGCTCCACGGCCGACGGCGCCGGACTCGTCCAGTGGAACCGCACCGACGCCACCAACCAGCAGTTCACGTTCGTGGACGCGGGAGGGGGCTACTACCGCATGCAGGCCCGGCACAGCGGCAAAGTCCTCGGCCTGCAGAACCAGAGCACCGCGGACGGCGCGAACGTCGTCCAGGAGACCAGCACCAACGCCACCGACCAGCAGTGGCGCGTCACCGAGTCCGGCGGGTACGCGACCTTCGTGAACCGCCTGTCGGGCAAGGCGCTCGACGTCTGGGAGTGGTCGACCGCCGCGGGCGGGCGCATCTCCCAGTACACCGCCACCGGCGGCACCAACCAGCAGTGGTCCCTCACCCCGATCGGCGGCACCCAGCAGCCGCAGCCGAACGACTGCACCAGCGGGCCCGCGCAGCCGCCGAACCTCAGCGGCTCCCTCGGCGCCCACGACCCCGCGCTGTGGGCCGGATGCACCGGCCAGCCGTGGTTCGTCTACGCCACCGGCGACATCCGCTACAGCAACGGCAACGTCCCGATCCTGCGCTCCACCAACGGCGGCCAGACCTGGCAGCACGCCGGCTACATGTGGAGCACCAAGCCCGCGTGGACCTCGCAGCAGATCCCCGGGTCCGAGAACATCTGGGCGCCCGAGATCCACTACGACGCCGCCCAGGGCCTGTACTACCTGTACTACTCGGTCTCGACCTTCGGCTCCCAGCGCTCGGCCATCGGCCTCGCCACCAGCCCCAGCCTCGACCCGTCCGCGCCCAACTTCGGCTGGACCGACAAGGGCGTGGTCTTCCAGTCCTACAACGGCAACGCCTACAACGCGATCGACGCGAACATCGTCGTCGACGCCTCCGGCCGGCACTGGATGGTCTTCGGCTCCTGGCAGCAGGGCATCCACACCATCGAACTCGACTGGCCCTCCGGCAAACCCAAGGCCGGCGCCACCCCGATCCGCCTCGCCACCAAGAGCGGCGGCATCGAAGGCCCGTCCATGACCTACCGCAACGGCTACTACTACCTGTTCACCTCGATCGGCACCTGCTGCGCCGGGGCGAACTCCACCTACAAGATCACCGTCGGCCGCTCCACCTCGCCGACCGGCCCGTTCGTCGACGCCGCGGGCGTCGACATGCGCAACGGCGGCGGCACCGTGGTCCTCGGGGCGTACGGGAACAACGTCGCCGCGGGCGGCCAATCGATCCACAGGGGATTCATGGCGTACCACGCGTACGGCTCGGGCGGCGGCTTCGCCCTCGACATCGAACAGATCCAATGGAACTCGGCGGGCTGGCCCGTCCTGGACGGGAGCTGACCATGCTGCAGCACACCAACCGGCGCTGGCGCACGTTCCTCGCGCTCGCCCTCACCACCGCACTCACGGCCCTCGGCCTCGTCGCGGCCTCCTCGGCCCCGGCGCAGGCCGCCGTCACCCCGGGCACCTGGTACGTCATCACCAGCGCCCACTCCGGTCTCGCCCTCGACATCAAGGACTCGTCGACCTCGGCCGGGGCCATCCTCACCCAATGGAACCGCACCGACGCCGCGAACCAGCAGTTCCGGTTCATCGACGCCGGCGGCGGCTACTACCGCATCCAGGTCAGGCACACGAACTTGGTGCTCGACGTCTACGAGTGGAACGCCGACAACGGCGCGACCATCGCGCAGTGGACCGACCTGGGCGGCACCAACCAGCAGTGGTCCGTCACCGAGCACTCGGACGGCACCTACAGCTTCATCAACCGCTTCTCGGGCAAGGCCCTCGACCTGTGGGAACGGTCGACCACCGCGGGAGCGCGCATCTCCCAGTACACCTACAACGCCGGCGTCGCCCAGAAGTGGCGGCTCACCACGGTCGGCGGCGGCAACCAGTCGACCCTCGCCAACCCGATCCGCAACAACGGGGCCGACCCGTGGATCGAGTACTGGGACGGCTACTACTACATGTCGACCACGACCTGGAGCTCCACGGTCATCATGCGTCGCGCCACCACCCTGGCCGGGCTGAAGACCGCGAGCGACACGGTGGTCTGGAACGACGCCAACGTGCCGAGCCGCTGCTGCTCGCACTGGGCGCCGGAGTTCCACCGCATCGGCGGCGTCTGGTACCTCATGTACACCTCGGGGAACTCGCAGACGAACCTCGACGGGCAGAAGCTCCACGTGCTGCGCTCGACCAGTTCGACACCCATGGGGCCCTATGAGTTCATGGGGACGCCGCTGCCGAACCAGTGGAACATCGACGGCTCCTACCTGGAGTTGAACGGCAGTCTCTACCTGATGTGGAGTGAATGGGTCGGCGCTGACCAGTCGATCCGGATCGCGGCCATGTCGAACCCGTGGACCGTCACCGGCGCGCACGCCACGATCGCGCGGCCCAGCCACAGCTGGGAGACCGTGGGAATGCGGGTCAACGAGGCTCCAGCCGTGTTGCAGCACAATGGGAGGACGTTCGTGACGTTCTCTGCTTCGTCGTGCAACACGCCGGACTACAAGCTGGGGCTGCTCGAGCTGACCGGCTCGAACCCGCTGGCGGCCTCGTCGTGGACCAAGAAGTCGACGCCGGTGCTCCAGCGCGGCAACGGCGTCTACGGGCCGGGCCACAACGGGTTCTTCACCTCACCGGACGGCACCGAGCAGTGGCTGGTCTACCACGGCAACACCTCGGCGAGCCAGGGCTGCGGTGACACGCGGCAGACCCGCGTGCAGAAGATCACCTGGAACGCGGACGGCACCCCGAACTTCGGGACGCCGATCGCCAGCGGGGTCCAGTTCCCGGCGCCTTCGGGCGAGTGACCGACACTCGGCGGCGGCTCGCGCCGCCGCCGGGTGTCCACTGCGGTCACAATATTGAAGGCCCCGGCCGACAGGCCGGGGCCTTTCTCGTGCGCTAGAGGGGATCGATGCCGTCGATGGTCGGCACGACCAGTCGGATCGAGCCGTCCGCGTTGAAGTACATGCGGTCGATCATCGTCTCGCGGTGCGTGCCGTCGCCGTTCGGTATGGCGAACCGGTGGTAGGCGATGTACCACTGGTCGGTGCCCGGGACCTGCACCACCGAGTGGTGGCCGGTGCCCTTGATGCCCTGGCTCAGGTCCTTCTGGAGGATCAGTCCGACCCTCGGTCCCCACGGGCCGGTCGGCGAGGACCCGGTGGCGTACGCGACCCGGTAGTCCTCGGAGCGGGTGTCGCCCTCGGACCACATGAAGTAGTAGGTGCTCCCCCGCTTGACCACGAAGCTCCCTTCGTTGTAGTTCGCGGGCTTGTAGGTGCGCACCTGCGAGGCGCTGAACGAGGTCATGTCGGCGTTGAGCGGCACCTGGTGCGAGGAGCCCTGGCCCCAGTACAGGTAGGACCGGCCGTCGGCGTCGGTGAACACGGCCGGGTCGATCATCTGGCCCGCATAGGAGCCGGCGGCGACGAGGGGCCTGCCGAGCGCGTCCCGGAACGGGCCGGTGGGCGAGTCCGCGACCGCCACACCGAGGTGCTTGCGGGTGTCGCCGCTGGCGAGGCCGGCGGAGAAGTAGAAGTAGTACTTGCCGTTCTTCTCGGCGATGCCCGGGGCCCAGGCGGAGTTGTCGGCCCAGGAGATGTCGGCGGCGACGTCCAGGATCACGCCGTGGTCGGTCCAGTGCACCAGGTCCTTGGAGGAGAACGCCCGGAACTGGGTGCCCGACCAGCCGGCGAAGCCGTCGGTGGTCGCATACAGGTAGTACGTGTCGCCGAAGCGCACGATGTTGGGGTCGGCGAACAGGCCCGGGATCGCGGGGATCGACACCGTGTTCAGCTGCCACTGCTGGTTGGTACCGGTGCCGCAGTCGCGCTGCTGCAGTCGCGCCCCGTTCGCGGTCGAGGAGGCGGGCACCTCGAGGCACTTGCCCGAGTGGCGCGCGATGAGCCGGGTGTGGCCGGTGCCGGGGTTCTCGATCCGCCACTGCTGGTTCGTGCCGGTCGAGCACGTCCACTGGATGACCTTGGCGCCGTTGGCGGTCGAGGCCGCGTCGATGTCGAGGCACCGGTCGGAGTGGCGGGCGGCGAGCTGCACGTAGCCGTTGCCGAGGTCGCGGATGCGCCACAGCTGGTTGAGGCCGCTGTTGCAGGTGTACTGGCTGATCTCCGCCCCGTTGGCGGTGGAGGCGCTGACGACGTCGGCGCACTTGCCCGAGTGCCGGGCGGTCACGCTGACCGACGTCCCGTCGGTCAGGCGGTGGTCGGCGGCGGCAGGGGAGACGGTGGTGAGGGCCATGGCGAGCCCGAGTATCACGGCGAGCGCCACTCGTCGTATCGGTCGCATGTGCGGCTCCTAAGGTGCAGTCGGGGAAGGCGGGTCGTGCTCGGCGCCGTTCGTTCCGTGGACGCCGCGTGCGGGTGGCCGCCTCCACGCGCCGGTCCGCGACCGGCGCGTGGGGGCGGGCTCACAGGGCGTTCTGCAGCCGCTCGTACTGTTCGGCGGTGAGCGGCAGGACCATGCCGTGGCGCGGTCGGCCGGGCAGGCTGTAGTTCGAGGAGGGCGTCCACTGGCCTCCGGCGAGGTTCGTCGTCTCGAACGGGAGGTAGCCGCGGCCGCCGTACTCGTCGATGAACATGTACCACTTGTTCTCGGTGTTGGACTTGAACACCAGCGGGCCCTCGCCCTGGCTGACGGTGCCCCGGCCGATGCAGTCGCGCTGGAAGGCCCAGTTCGTGTTCGTCAGGGTCGTCGAGGTCTCGGCGAGGATGAACTTGCCGCAGGTCGTGCCGCTGCGCTCGTCCTTGGTGTAGCGGTAGTACGTGCCGCCGTACTGGGTCACCGTGGAGTCGATCGTGGAGTATCCCTTGTCGACCCACACCTGCGGGGTGCTGAAGGTGCGGAAGTCGGTCGTGGTCGCGTACATCATCCGGTGGTAGGTGCTCCCGGAGTGGTCCGCGTTCGTGTACAGCTTCGAGGCCCAGTAGACGACGAACGCGTTCCGGGCCGGGTCCCAGTACGCCTCCGGGGCCCAGGTGTTGCCCGCCGCGGGAGGCGAGACCTGCGCCAGGCGCGAAGCGGTCCAGGTGACCAGGTCGCTCGACTCCCACACGACGAGGGAGCGGCTGCCGTATCGCTGCGCGCGGTCCCAGTCGCCGTTGCCGTAGATCTTGAGGTCCGTGGCGATCATGTAGTACCGGCCGGTGCCCGGGTGCTGCACGATGAACGGGTCGCGGGCGCCGCGTTCGCCCACTGTGGAGGTCGCGACGGGCCGGCCGCCGTTGAGCGCGTCGTAGGCGAGCGGGTTGTTGCCGCGGCTCAGGGCGAAGTACACCTGCTCGCCGTTGGCGCTGCCCTCGCCGAGCATGTAGGCGAAGAGGTAGCCGTACGGTTCGTCGCCGCCGGGGGTGTCGGCCGGGACCAGGCGCCACTGCTGGTTGGTCCCGCCGTTCGCGGTGTACTGGGAGATCCGCGCGCCCGGGGCGGTCGAGCGTTCCCAGACGTCGAGCGCCTTGCCCGAGAAGCGGTTGACGATGGCGTGGTACCCCTCGGCGTTCTCCGTGAGCCGCCACTGCTGGTTCGTGCCGTTGAGGTCGTTCCATTGGATGATCTCGGCGCCGTTGGCCGCGTTCCGGCCGGAGACGTCGAGGACGTGCCCGGAGTGGCGGGCCTGGATGCGGTAGTGCCCGTCGCCGGTGTCGATGAAGCGGAACTGCTGACTGGCGCCGCTGCTGCGGGTGTTCTGGATCAACGCCGCGCCGGGCTGCGTCGAGGCGTTCGCGATGTCCATGACGAGCCCGGAGTGGCGCGACTCGATGGTGTACCAGGTGTTCGTGTCGATGGCGGCGTTCGCGGGCGGTGCGGCGAAGAAGACGGCGGTCAGGGCGAGCGCCGCGGCGACGGCCAGGCCCGAGAGGCGCCGGCGGAGACGGGTTGGCATGGAGGACTCCCGATCGTGCGGTGAGGGACGCGCGAGGGCGGGCGGACCCGCCTCAGAAGCGTTCATAAATCTACATATATAAAACTATGAGCACTCGTAGTGTAAGCGTTTACGCCGCTGCTGAACAGGGGCTCTGCAAAATTTTGGGAGCGAGGGTCAGACCTTGGTTCCGGAGGACCGAATCCGGTACGCGGTCGGGGCCATGCCGTGGATGCGGGCGAACTGGCGGGAGAAGTACATCGGATCGTCGTAGCCGGTGTCGCGTGCGACGGCGGCCACCGGCAGGTCGGTGCCGTCGAGCAGTTCGCGGGCGCGCTTCATCCGCAGCTGCACTTGGAACTGGAGCGGGGTGACGCCGAGGCGTTCGCGGAACAGCGCATTGAGCTGGGAGGCGCTCAATCCGACCATGGAGGCCAGCGCGGCGACCGGGGTGCGGTGCGGCGAGGTGGCCCGCAGGTGTTCGGCGGCGCGCTCGAGCGGGCTCATGCCGGCGCCGGGGCTGCGGCGGCCGGTGGCGATCACCTGCGTGAGGGCGTGCCAGGCGGCGCCCGCGGCGGTGATCAGGGACGAGGTGGTGAGTCCGGCGTCGAGGGCGTCGATGGCCTGTGAGACCAGGCTCGCCACCGGTGCCGGGTCCCTGAGGTGCGTCACCGGGCCGCCTGTCGCCGCGTGCGCGGCTCGGACCAGGTCGGCGGCGTCGACGCCCGTGAAATGGAACCACCACAGTGTCCACGGGGCGTCCTCTGACGCGCCGTAGGCGTGGGGCCGGTCCGCCGGGAGCACCATGGTGCCGCCCCGTGACACGGTGGACCGGGTGTCGCCGGTCCGGCACCATCCCGCGCCGTCGGTGCACACGAGGAGGAGGTGCTCGCGCGCGCCGCGCGGGCGCTCGCGGCCGTGGCGGACCGCGTGGGGGAAGTAGCCGGCGTCGGTGACCGTGAGCTTCGCGGTGACCGGGTGGTGCAGTGCCTTCGCGACGGTCGCGCGCGGGACCACGAGCATCCGCTGCCCGGTGAATCCGTCCCGGACCAGGCCGAGGTCGTCCATGGTCGTGGTTTCGTCCATGCCCATCAGTGAAATGACCATCGACACGCATGTCAAGCGCTCGTAGGGTCGATGGCAAGTCTTTCGAGCCGCTTGCGGCATATGCCCGCACTGAGCGGCCTCGAGCGACGACGCGACCGGCTCACGATTCCACCCGGCACTGCGATCGTGAACGACTGGCGCGTCCCCGGTTCCCGGACTCCCGCAAGGGTTCTGGACGCCGTGCGGACGCCCGTGTTCATATACCGGCGGCGGTGACAGCGCTGTCTCCGCCTGTCCTGCCGTCGGGCGATATCGAGTGAGAGGCACGACCATGACACTCATTGCCCGCAGTTCGCCGCGCCGATGGGGCCCCCTCGTCGCCGCGGCGCTGTTCGCCCTGGCCTTGGCGGGACCCGCATCTCCCGGCTCCGCCGCCGTGGACCAGGGCGCGGACGACGGCGCCGACGCAGGCGCGGCGCAGACGGACACCGCGACCGCCGCCGCCGACGCGACCAACGCCGACGGCCTCGAGACGCTGGTCTCGGACTACCAGACGCGCGTCCCCACGGAGTACACCGCCGATTCCTGGGAGCCCTTCGCCGCGGCCCTGACCACCGCGTCCGACGTCGTCGAGGACGATGCGGCGAGCGAGTCCGAGGTCGCCGACGCGAAGACGGACCTGCAGACCGCCGCCGCCGACTTGGAGGTCCTCCAGTCGACGTTCGCGACGATCACCAACAACACCTTCTGGAGGGACACCGCCGGCAACCCCATCTACTCGCAGGGCGGCGGGGTCTTCAAGTTCGGCGACACGTACTACTGGTACGGCGTGCACTACCGCGGCGCCGAGTCCTACCTGGCGAACCCGACGCAGAAGTACGACAACCAGGTCAGCTTCGTGTCGATCCCGGTGTACTCCTCGCAGGACCTGGTGAACTGGAAGTTCGAGAACCGGGTCGCCACGACCTCGACGAGCCTGGGCAGCCTCGGCGGCACCATGGGCAACGCCGGATGGGTCGGGCGCCTGGGCGTCGCGTACAACGAGAACACCGGCAAGTACGTGCTGCCCGTGCAGATGTGGCACCCCACGCACGACCACGGCGTGCTGTTCCTGCAGGGCAACTCCCCCACCGGCGCGTTCACCTTCGGCAACTTCCAGCGGCAGGTCACGAACTCGCCGACGACGGGCACCGGCGACCAGACCGTCTTCACCGACTCGGACGGCCAGGACTACCTGATCTTCTCCAACCGCGAGGGCCGCTCCCGCGCGTTCGTCTCCAAGCTCCGCTCGTCCGACTCGCTCTACGCGGAGCCGGCGGTCGAGATCGGCCGCCACGGCGACGGCCGCGAGGGCAACGCGATGTTCAAGCTCGACGGCAAGTACCACATGTGCGCCTCGGACCTGCACGGCTGGAACACCTCGGTGAACTACTGCCTCGACTCCACGCAGGGCAGGGTGCAGGGCGACTACACGGACTACTACACGATGCCCGGCACGCAGATGGACTACAGCCACGTGACCCAGACCGGGTTCTTCATCACCGTGGAGGGGACCGTGCAGGACACGGTGATCTACGCGGGCGACCGCTGGGCCGACTTCGCGTGGAACGGGATCGGCTACAACCAGTGGGTCCCGATCACGAAGGAGGGCACCGGGATCCGCTTCCACTCGATGAGCCAGTGGCAGTTCAACGCGACCACCGGTGAATTCCGCGTCGCCCCCGGCAACAACTACATCCTGAACCCCGACATCCAGGCCGACCGGATCATCGTCTCCAATGTGGTCGGATGGACCAGGACCGGTTCGGGCGGCGTGACCAACGTCAACGGCGGGGTGAACGGGAGCCGGTTCGCGATCCAGGTGAGCAACGGATCGGGCGTCCGGCAGCAGATGCAGGTGCCCGAGGGCACCTACACGCTGGGCCTGCACACCAAGGGCTCCGGCCGGGTCACGGTCACCGGCGCCGACGGCAGGGTGCACACCCTCAACGTCCCGTCGTCAAGCGGCTGGACCAAGCGGGAGCTGACCGGCATCACGTTGCCGGCCGGGACCGCCACGGTCACCGTCACCGGCGGGAGCGGCAACCTCATCGCGGACCAGTTCTCGCTCGTCAGGCAAGGCGGCGGGACCAATCCTGGCGAGGCGACGCGCTATGAGGCCGAAGGTTCCGGGGCGACCTGCACCGGCACCATCGACACCAACCACTCCGGCTACTCCGGGACCGGGTTCTGCAACGGCGACAACACCGACAGCGCCTATGCCGAGTTCACCGTCCAGGCGCCGGCCGCCGGGACGGCGACGATCAGCCTCCGGTACGCCAACGGCGGCACCACCGGGCGGCCGGGCGACCTGATCGTCAACGGGTCCACCGTGGCGACGACCGCGTTCGCGACGACCGGCGCGTGGAACACCTGGACCACGCAGACGCTCACGGTCCAACTGCGCGCGGGCGCCAACACGATCCGATGGGACCCGAGCACCGCGGGCGGCCTGCCCAACCTCGATTACCTCGACGTCACGCCGGCGAGCGGCTGACCGAGCACGGCGGCGGCGCGGAGCCGGATTCACTGCGCGCCGCCGCCGCCCGCTGAGGGCGTGAACAACGAAGGGGCGCCGGGCGGATGACCGCCCGGCGCCCCTTGCTGCGAGTGCTAGAAGTCGAAGTCGCCGATGTTGTCCGCGTTGAATCGGAACGGCTCGCCGAGCAGCACGACGCCGTCAGGACCGACGGTGTACTCGCCCAGGCGCTCGGTGGTGAACGTGTCGCCCTCGTTGCCCTCGATGTCGCCGCTGGCGAGTGCGGCCGCCGCGTGCACGGCGAGGTAGCCCAGGTCGTCCGGGTTCCAGAGCGCGAACTCGGTCACGGTGCCGTCGGCGACGTACTCGCGCATCTGGTTCGGCGTGCCGAGGCCGGTGAGCGCCACCTGGCCTTTCGACTCGGAGGTCGACAGGTAGCGGGCCGCGGCCGCGATGCCCACAGTGGTCGGCGAGACGATGCCCTTGAGCTCCGGGTAGGACTGCAGCAGCGCCGCGGTCTGGTCGAAGGACTTCTGGTCGTCGTCGTCGCCGTAGACCGTGTCGACGAGCTCGATGTCGGGGTAGTTCGCCTCGAGCTCGGCCTGCATCTGCTCGATCCAGGCGTTCTGGTTGGTGGCGTTGGCCGAAGCGGAGAGGATCGCGATCTGCCCCGCGCCGCCGATCTGCTCGGCGATCATCTCGACCTGCACCTTGGCGATGCCGGCGGCGTCCGCCTGGCTCACGAAGAGGTCGCGGCATTCGGGATCGGTGTCGGAGTCGAAGGTGACGATCGCCGTGCCGGCGTCGGACGCCTCCTCCAGCGCACCGCAGATCGCGGACGGGTCGTTGGCCGAGATGATCAGGGCGTCCGCACCCTGCTGCGCCGCGGTGTTGATGAACGGCACCTGCGCCTCCGGGGACGCCGCGTCGGGCCCGACCTGCGTCACCGTGACGCCGAGCTCCTCGGCCGCGCTCTGCGCGCCGACCTCGCTGGTGTCGAAATAGGGGTTGCCGAGGTTCTTCGGCAGGAACGTGAAAGCAGTGCCGTCATCGCCTCCGTCGTCGGCACCGCCGCACGCGGACAGTCCGAGACCGACCACGAGTGTCACCGCCACGGCGATCGACTTCTTGTGCAACCTCATCGTTCATTCCTTTCATTGCAGTTTGCGGGCGGCCCGTTCGGCGGCGACCCTGTTCAAGACGGGCGTTGCGACGACTGATGCCACCAGCAGCACGCCGATGACGATGTTGATGGCGTTGACGGTCTGCCCTTCGAGCCGCATGGCACTGGACACGGCGCCGATCAGCAGCACTCCGGCGATCGGGCCGTGCAGCGCACCGCGCCCGCCGAAGATCGACACCCCGCCCAGCAGTACCGCGGCGATGACCTGGAGTTCCAGCCCGTACGCGTTGTCGCCGCGCGCGCTGCCGTAGCGCAGAGTGAAGTAGACGCCGGCCAGCGCCGAGACGGCGCCGGTCAGCACGAACAGCAGGAACTTGGTGCGTTCGACGTTGACGCCGGTGAAGTGGGCGGCCTCGCGGTTGAGGCCGACCTCGTAGACGCCGCGCCCGAACGGCGAGAAGTGCAGGAGCCACGCCGTCGCCGCGGCGAGCACGGCGAAGGGGATGAGGACGAGCGGCAGGCTGCCGCCTTCGACGATCCGCATCTTGGCCAGGTCGGTCCAGGACTCGGGGAAGTCGGTCACGGCTTCGGTGCCGAGGAGGCCGATGGCGATGCCGCGGTACAGCGCGAGCGTGCCGATCGTGACCGCCAGGGAGGGCAGGCCGACGTAGGCGACCAGGAAGCCGTTCAGGGATCCGCAGACCGCGCCGACGGCAATGGCGGTGACCGCTGCGGCCCACATCGGCAAGCCGGCGTGCGCGTACAGGACGCCGACGAGAACGCTGGAGAGGCCGACGACGCTCGCGACCGAGAGGTCGATCTCGCCGGTGACGATCACCATCGTCAGGGGCAGGGCGATGAGCAGCAGCGGGGTGACGTCGAGGAAGAGGTAGTAGAGCGTCAGTGGACTGTCGAAGTTGCTCACCGCGAGGTTCGCGTAGAGGAGCACGGCCGCGAGGATCGCGATGACCGCGGTCTCGCGGGTGAGGAGGAGGCGGCGCCAGGCCGGTCGCGCGTGGGCGCGGAAGTGCAGGGAGGTCATGCCGTGCTCCGAGTGTCGCGTTCGATGCTGAGGCGGCGTTCGCGGTGCAGTGCCAGGACGCGGTCGAGCACGATGGCGGCCAGGATGAGCGCCCCCACGACGGCCCGCTGCCAGAAGTCGGAGATGCCCACGACGGGCAGGGCGCGGTTGATCGTGACGAGCAGCGCGGCCCCGATCGCGGCGCCCCACACGGTGCCGCTGCCGCCGAATATCGCGACGCCGCCGATGACGGCGGCGCCGACCGCTTCGAGTTCGATGCCGAGGCCCGCGCCGCTGGAGACCGTGCCGTAGCGGGCGGCGTAGACGACGCCCGCGAGGCCCGCCAGCGCTCCTGAGAGGACGAAGGCGCTGATCACGCGGCGGGTGACCGGGAGGCCGTAGAGCCGGGCGGCGTCGGGGTCGGAGCCGATCGCGTACATCTCGCGTCCCCCTCGCGAGTAGTACATGTAGTAGCCGACCGCGATGAGGACGAGGAGGGCCACGGCGGAGAGGACCGGGACGGAGGCGATCTGCTTGTTGCCCAAGGCGAGGAAGTCGTCCGGCAGGTCGGAGGCGTTGATCCGGTCCGAGCCGGCCCAGGTGAGGAAGACGCCTCGGTAGATGTAGAGGGTGCCGAGGGTGATGACGAGGGCGGGGACCTTCGCGACGGCCACGACCACGCCGTTGACGAGTCCGAGGACGGCGCCGAGTCCGATCGCGGCGAGCACGACCACGATGATCGGGGTCCCGGGGGCTTCGATGAAGATTCGGCCGGTCATGTAGGCGGTCAGGCCGAGGACCGATCCGACGGAGAGGTCGACGTTCCTGGTGATGATGACGGCGGCCTGCCCGACCGCGAGGATCATCAGCATCGACGGGGTGACGAGGAGGTTGCGCCACCCGTCGGCGCTGAACACGAAGCTCTCCGATTTGAGGGCCGTGAGGACGACGGCCGCGATGAGCACCAGGGCGACGGCGAGTTCGCGGGTGCGGAGCAGGTTGGCGATCGCGTGCTTCATTCGCCGGCCTCCGCGTGGTGGAGCTGCGTGGCCGCTCGCATCACGGCTTCGGGGGTGGCCTGCTCGCGGTCGATGTCGGCGGTGATGCGCCCTTCGCTGACGACGAGGACGCGGTCGGCCATGCCGAGGACCTCGGCCAGTTCGGACGAGATCATGAGGATGGCGATGCCCTGGCCGGCGAGGTCGGACAGGAGGCGGTGCACTTCCGCTTTGGTGCCGACGTCGATGCCGCGGGTGGGTTCGTCGACGATGAGGAGGCTCGGCTCGGTCGAGAGCCACTTGGCGAGCACGACCTTCTGCTGGTTGCCGCCGCTCATGGTGGTGGCGGGCATGTCCAGTGCGTGGGTCTTCACCTGCAGGCGGGCGGCCCAGGCGTCGGCGGCCCGCAGCTCGGCGCGGGAGGTGAGGAGGCCGGCTTTGACGAGTCCGCGGCGGATGACGGAGGCGATGTTGCGGGCGATCGAGCCGTCGGTGACGAGGCCTTGGAGGCGCCGGTCCTCGGGGACGAAGGCCATGCCCGCCTTGATCGAAGCGCGCGGGTCGCGCATGGGGACCGCTCTGCCGTTGAGGTGGACGCTGCCGGAGTCGTAGCCGTCCACGCCGAAGACCGCGCGGGCGATCTCGCTGCGGCCCGCGCCCACGAGTCCGGCGATGCCGACGATCTCGCCGGCGCGGACCTCGAAGCTCACGTCGTGGAAGGCGCCCGTCGAGTTGAGGTCCTCGACGCGGAGCACGGTGTCGCCGATCGGGGCCGGGACCTTCGGGAACAGCTCCTCGACGTCGCGGCCGACCATCTGGGCGACGATCTCGCCCCGGTTCGTCTCGGCGATGGGCTGGGTGGCGACGTACGCCCCGTCGCGAAACACCGTGACGGTGTCGCACAAGGCGAAGATCTCTTCGAAGCGGTGCGAGATGAAGACGAGGGCGCGGCCTTCGTCGCGCAGTCCGCGGGCGACGGCGAACAGCCGGTCGACCTCGACGCCGGAGAGCGCGGCGGTCGGCTCGTCCATGACGAGCAGGGCGGCGTCGAGCGAGATCGCCTTGGCGATCTCGATGATCTGCTGGTCGGCGATGGACAGGCCGCGGGCGAGGCGCCGCGGGTCCAGTCGCACGCCGAGCCGCTGGAACAGCATCTCGGCCCGCTCGTACATCGCGGCCCGGTCGATGCGGCGGCCGGACTTGTACGGCTGGCGGCCCATGAAGAGGTTCTCGGCGACCGACAGGTCCGGGAACAGCGTGGGCTCCTGGTAGATCACGGCGATGCCGGCGGCCTTCGCGTCGGCGGTCGAGGCGAAGTCGACGTCCTCGCCTTGGAAGCGGAAGACGCCGCCGTCGCGGCGGTGCACTCCGGCGACGATCTTGACCATGGTGGACTTGCCGGCCCCGTTCTCGCCGACCAGCGCGTGGATCGACCCCGCTTCGACGGTGATGCCGCCGGAGGTGAGCGCCGCGGTCGCGCCGAACGACTTGTGCACGCCGTCGAGCACGAGCACGGGTTCGGGGACGGGATCACTCATGCGTCGCCGCCGATGCCGGCGCGAGGCGGACGCGTTGGGGGTGGCGGATCATCGTCGGGCTCCTTGGGACGGGGGTGTCGCCGGGGCTGGGAGGCAGCGGGAACACGAATGTGCACTTTCCGTGTCGTGGCAACGACTTTCGGTAATCAAGTATTGAATCGTTTCACTGTGACTCAGACAACCTAGATCGCTCCGCACCGTGCTGTCAAGCACAGGATTCGATCTTTTATCGACACAATTTTGCAAACACTCGGGGCGTAGAGCCTCCCGGCGAGGGGACGCCCGACCCCCGTCGACTCTTGCAATCGGGGGGCGATTCTGCGACACTCGCTCTAGGTATTGATTTATATCGATACATTGCCGCGATGTCCCTTGCGCTGGGGCGCAGACACACTGAAGGAGTGCCCATGGGTCGGTTGGCGAGGCTCGTGCTCGTGCCGGTGATGGCCATGGTCGCCGCCGTGGTCCTGGCCGTGCCGGGCGCCAACGCGCAGTCGTCCCGGTACGAGGCGGAGGACGCGGCCTGCGACGGCACGATCGACGCGAACTACACCGGATTCTCCGGCAGGGGGTTCTGCAACACCGCGAACCGGACCGGGGCGTACGTGCAGTTCACCGTCCACTCCGGAGCGCCCGGCACCTTCACGCTCGGCATCAAGTACGCGAACGGGTCCAGTGCCGCACGCCCCGCGGACCTCAGCGTCAACGGCGCCCTGGCCCGGTCGGGAGTGGCCTTCGAACCGACGGGCTCCTGGAACGGATGGGCGGTGGCGAACGTCTCCGTGCCGGTACGGGAGGGCGCCAACACGATCCGGCTCGCGGCCACCACCGCCGGCGGCCTGGCGAACATCGACTACCTCGACGTGGTGCGCGCCGGCGGCAGCGTGCTGCCCTCGAGCCTCCAGTGGAGCTCCACCGGCCCGCTGGTCTTCCCGAAATCCGACGCGACCCACAACATCGTCTCGGTCAAGGACCCGTCGGTCGTGCACCACAACGGCCGCTACCACGTCTTCGTCAGCGTCGTGAGCGCCAACCAGGGCTACGGCCTGGCGTACCTCAGCTTCACCGACTGGTCGCAGGCCGGTTCCGCACCGCTGCACTTCCTCGACCGGTCCGCGATCGGGTCCGGGTACAAGGCCGCGCCGCAGGTGTTCTACTTCGCGCCGCAACAGCGCTGGTACCTGACCTACCAGATCGGCGACAACGTCGCCTACTCCACCACCGCGAACCTCGCCGACCCGACCTCCTGGAGCGCGCCGAAGCCGTTCTACGCCGATACGCCGCAGATCGTGCTCGACAACATGGGCGGCGGGCAGTGGCTGGACTTCTGGACCGTCTGCGACGCCGCCACCTGCCACATGTACTCCTCCGACGACAACGGGAACCTCTACCGGGCGCAGACCTCGCTGGCGCGCTTCCCGAACGGCTTCTCCGAGCCGGTCATCGCCATGCACGACCCCAACCACCACTGGCTCTTCGAAGGCGCCAACGTCTACCGCCTGGCGGGCGCGAACGAGTACCTGCTCATGGTCGAGGCGATCACCGCCGGCGGCCGGATCTTCCGGTCCTGGACCTCCTCATCGATCTCCGGGCCCTGGACCCCGCTGGCCGACACCAAGGAGAACCCGTTCGCCGCCCGGAGCAACGTCACCTTCGGCGGGACCGCCTGGACGAACGACATCAGCCACGGCGAGCTGATCCGCAGCGGCATCGACCAGACCCTGACCGTCGACCCCTGCGACCTGCGGTTCCTCTACCAGGGCAAGGACCCCAACGCGAGCGGGCCGTACAACCTCCTGCCCTGGAGGCTCGGCCTGCTGACGCAAACGAACTCCCCTTGCTGAGGCGACGGCGCAGCATCTGCGGCCACGCCGTCGCAGCGCCACCACCTCGGCCGACATCGCGAAGGAACCCTGCATGAGACATCAAGCCGCCCAAAGCAAGACGACCGGCAGGCCGCGCCCGCTCGGACCCGCCGTCGCACTGATAGCGATGCTGACCGCGCTGCTGGCCTTCTCCGCGGTCCCGGCGTCCGCGGCCGCGCCCTCGCTCGGCTCGCCGACCGTCACCACGCTCACCACGGACGGCCGCACGGCCCTGACGTACACGGGCTACATGAACGGTGAATCGTTCCAGCAGGACGGCATCACCACGTTCAACGGCTGGCAGTACACCGCCTGGTGGGACCAGGCCGGCTACGTCAACCTCGCCCGCCGGGCGGTCGCCTCGGGCTCGTGGCAGACCATCCGCCTCACCGACTACCGGACGACCTCGACCGACTCGCACAACACGATCTCCATCGGCATCTCCGGCCAGGACGGCTCGATCCACCTCTCCTTCGACATGCACAGCTCACTCCTGAAGTACCGCAAGTCCGCCGCGGGCCTGGCGACCTCGCCGGCGACCGCGAACTGGTCCGCGTCGAGCTTCGGGGCCGTGACCAACACCCTCGGCGGCCAGCGCCTGTCGCAGGCCACCTACCCGCAGTTCTTCCGCGCCCCGGACGGGGTGCTGCAGATGAGCATCCGCACCGGCGCCAGCGGCGCGGGCGACGTGGTGCTCTTCGAGTACAAGGGCGGGACCTGGAGCTACCTGGGCCAGTTCCTCAACGGCACGCGCGCCGACAACAACGCCTACCTCTTCGGCATCGAGTACGACGACACCGGACTCGACACCAGCGACCTCCTGCACGTCACCTGGACGGTGCGCGAGACGCCGAACGCGAGCACCAACCACGACATCTACTACGCCTACAGCAAGGACCAGGGCCGCACCTGGCGCAACAACAACGGCGACGTGGTGGCGACCACCGGCTCGAACCCGCTCGTGGCCGACTCGGCCTCGCTGCGGGTCGTGGGCATCGGGCAGAACCGGGGGCTCATGAACCAGGAGTCGCAAGTGGTCGACAGCGCCGGCATCGTCCACGTGCTCGCCTCGCACATGGCGCCCTCGGCGTCCAACGACAGCAACTTCGACAGTGCGCGGGGCAAGTCCGTGCTCGTGCACTACTGGCGCGACAAGACCAGCAAGGCCTGGAACCGCCAAGTGCTCTCCTACACGGGCGTGATGACCCGCGCCGACATCGGCGTCGACGGCGACGACAACCTGTACATCGCGAGCGGGAACTCCTCGACCAGGCGGCTGAGCGTGTACACCGCGTCGAAGGCCTCCGGCTGGACCGACTGGGCCACGCGCTACACCTCGAGCGTGCAGTACTACTCCGATCCCCTGCTCGACCACGCCCGGCTCCTCGACGGGGTCGTCTCGGTCTTCGCGCCCCGCTACGGCGGCAGCCAGATCGACGTCCTCAACTGGACGGCAGGGCAGGGCGGCGGCACGCAGACCACGGACATCGCGAACCGCAACTCCGGCAAGTGCATCGACGTCGTCTCGAGTTCGACGGCCGACGGCGCGGAGGCGATCCAGTGGACCTGCCACGGCGGCGCGAACCAGCTGTGGGAGCTGCACGACGCCGGCAGCGGGTACTACCGGATCGTCTCGCAGGCCTCGGGCAAGTGCCTCGACGTCAACGGCGCCTCGACGGCCGACAACGCCGCGATCATCCAGTGGACGTGCGGCGACCGCGCCAACCAGCAGTGGCAGCTCCGCACCGCCGGCGACCACGTCCAGCTCGTCGCCCGCCACTCCGGCAAATGCATCGACGTGACCGGCGCCTCGACCGCGAACAGCGCCCGCCTCCTCCAGGCCACGTGCTCGAGCAGCAGCACCCAGCAGTGGTCGCTTTAGGCCTCGGATCGCGAACCTCCGGTGAGGCGCCCTGCGGCGCCTCACCGGAGGCGCACGCCCGTTAAGGACCGTCGAAATCCGTTGGCGCCGTGGGACTGTCTGGGTACGCTGAACGCATATCCCGATGTTGTCCGATCCCCCTGGAGGGACCGTGGAGCGAACGACCCCCACCCCCGCGACACCTGAACGGCACGCCTCCGTTCCCGCGGCCGAACGGAAGCTCACCCCCGACCTCGCCCGCGGGTTCATGCTGCTGCTCATCGCGATGGCGTACGCGGGCATGTACCTCACCGCGGACGACATCGGCGGCTACGGCGCGCCCTTCGGCGGGTCGGCCGTCGACCGGACCGCCTCGGCCCTGGCCGCGCTGTTCCTGGAGAACCGGGCCTTCCCCCTGTTCGGCGTCCTCTTCGGCATCGGCATGGTCATGATGATCGACGCCGCCCGCGCCAAAGGACGCTCCGATGCGGAGACCCGCCGCGTCATCCGCCGCCGCAGCGTGTGGCTGCTCGTCTTCGGGCTGCTCCACGCCTTCCTGGTGTTCCCCGGCGAGATCCTGGCCGCCTACGGCCTCACCGGGCTCCTGTTCGGCTGGCTGCTCTTCCGCTCCGACCGGGCGGTCGGCATCGCCACCTGGATCGCCATCGCCTACTACGCCATCGTGATCGGCGGGGGCACGATCGCCGCAGGACTCGCCGGAGGGAGCGAGACCTGGGAGGGCATCGTCGGCTACACCACGCTCGAGGACTGGACCACCCGGTTGGCGGGCGCGGTGGGCGCACCGCTCATCAACGTCCTGTTCTTCCCCATGGTCATCCTCGTGGTCCTCGGCATCCGCCTGGGGCGCAAGGGATGGCTCCAGGATCCCGACAGTCATGTCCCGGCGCTGCGGAAGGCCGCCGCCATCGGCGTCAGCGTGTCCGTCGCCGGGGCGCTGCCGCTGACGCTCGCGGGCCTGGACGTGCTGGAGGTGCCCGACGAGGCGTTCATGCCGCTGTTCGGACTCCAGATCCTCACCGGTGTCGCCGCCGGCGTCGGCTACGCCGCCCTGTTCGCCCTCATCGGACGGCGGCTGCAGCGTCGCCCCGGCGCCGTCACCAAGGCGCTGGCCGCCGCCGGGCAGCGGTCGCTGTCGGTCTACCTGTTCTGCTCCGTGGGCGTCGCAGTGCTCCTGCATCCCGACCTCATCGGACTGGGCGACCACCTCCACCGCGCCGGCGCCATGGCGGTCGCGTTCGGCGTCTGGGCCGTCGGCGTCGCCCTGGCCGCCTGGCTGGCCGCCAAAGGCAAGAAGGGCCCGGCCGACGCGCTGCTGCGCAGGCTCGCCTACCGCTAGGGCCGGTGCCGCGACGCGACGTCGCGGCACCGGCCCTGTTCATCTCAGCGCCACTGGGTGACGGTGATCGGAGCGTGTCCCGCGTTGTCGCTGAGCACGGGGTCGTTGTAGCTGAGCTCGAGTCTCTGGCCGGAACCGCCGGCCGACTCGTACAGCGGCGGCGGCAATCCGCCGGAAGGTCGGGATTGCGGCCGGACCCCTGCTTCGGGACCGGACCTCGGGCAAACCACTCGACACGGCTGCAGGTCTGCGGAATCCTGTGGCGATGGCATCGAACGACATCTGGGACGCCGAGACGGCCCGCGGCTACGACACTCCCGGCGAGGGCATGTTCGCGCCGGAGGTCCTCGACCCGACGCTCGACCGACTCGTCGGACTCTCCGAAGGCGGCCGCGCCCTCGAGTTCGCGATCGGCACCGGCCGCGTCGGCGTGCCGCTCGCCGAGCGCGGCGTGCCGGTGACCGGGATCGAGCTGTCCCCCGACATGATCGCGCAGCTTCGCACCAAAGTGGACGAAGCGACGCTCCCGGTGCTCGAAGGCGACATGACCGCCACCCGCGCGCCCGGCGAGTTCCACCTGGTCTACCTGGTGTTCAACACCATCGCGAACCTGCTCACCCAGGACCAGCAGATCGAGTGCTTCCGGAACGCGGCCCGGCATCTCGTCCCGGGCGGCAGGTTCGTGATCGAGCTGTGGGTGCCGGAGCTGCGCGCGCTCCCGCCGGGCCGCAGGGGGACGGTCGGCGTCGTCGAGGACGGGTACGTGCTGCTCGACACCTACGACACCCTCAACCAGCACGTGGTCTCCCACCACTTCACCTTCGGCGAGAGCCGCCGGGCCCGCCTCGACCGCACCCCGCACCGCTACATCTGGCCGTCCGAACTGGACCTCATGGCCCGGCTCGCCGGATTCGGACTCGAATCCCGGCACGCCGACTGGCAGGGCGGCGAGTTCACCGCGGACTCCCCGTACCACGTGTCGGTCTACCGGCTCCCTCTCGACTAGAGGCCCTGGACAACGAGGTCGCCGACCTCATGCTCGCCACATCGCCGCGCCCGTCCCCGGGCGCGGGCGGTCCGCGCTGCGCGAGTGCTCGCGCGGGTCATCATGCGCTTGAGTTGCAAGCGGTTGCGAGGTGAAAGTGCGCCACCTTGCCTCTATCGTCGCCTGAACTTAAGCGCTATAGTCGTTTCGAGCCACGGAGTCGTGGCCGTCATGCAACGATGCACGAAGGAAGACTCCTCATGACCGAATCAATCGACCGCCGCAGCATGCTGCGCCGCACGGCGTCCGCTTCGCTGATCGCCCTCGGCGTCACCGCCGGGGGCCTGCCCCTGGCCTCGGCCGCGAGCGCGGCGCCCCGCGCCGGCGAGCCGAAGCGCGTCGTCTACGTCGAGGTCAACAGCAACGACATGGCGAACGTCGCCGACTACACCCTCAAAGGGACCACCCGGCCGGCGTTCGACATCGCGATCATCTTCGCCGCCAACATCAACTACGACACCGCGTCGGCCTCGGCCTACCTCCACCTGAACGACCGCGTGACCGCGACCCTCGGGGACGCCGCGAACCAGATCCGCCCGCTGCAGGCGCGCGGCACCAAGGTCCTGCTGTCCATTCTGGGCAACCACCAGGGCGCGGGCATCGCCAACTTCCCGTCCCAGGAGGCGGCGGCCGCCTTCGCCGACGAGCTCGCCGCCGTGGTGGACGCCTACGGCCTCGACGGCATCGACTTCGACGACGAGTGGTCGAAGTACGGCACGAACGGCACGGGACCGGCCAACGACAGCTCGTTCGTGTACCTCGTCAGCGCGCTGCGGGAACGGCTCGGACCGGACAAGCTGATCACGTTCTACAACATCGGCCCGGCCGCCGAGGCCACCGAGTACGGCGGCGTGCGGGCGGGCGACCTGCTCGACTACGCGTGGAACCCCTGGTACGGCACGTGGAACGTGCCGGCGATCCCCGGCCTGGAGGACCCGCAGCTCGCTCCCGGCGCGGTCAACCTGACCGAGACCTCGTCGAGCACCGCCTCCTCACTGGCCACGCGCACCGCGAGCGGTGGATACGGCGCCATCGTCACGTACAACCTGACCGCCGGCGACCATGCCGGCTACATCTCCCGGATCACCAAGCCGCTCACCGGACGCACCACCGTCTACGACCCGAGATGACGGGCTGAGCGATAGCGCAGCGGGCGGCGCGGCCGGTGGCCGCGCCGCCCGCTGTCGCTTCAGCCGAGGTCGAAGAGCTCGAGCTGGTGCAGACTGATCGTGGCGACCGCGCGGACCCGCAGCATCCTCGCGGTCACGACCTCCGCGAACGTGGACGGCGTCGTGCGATCGGCATGCAGCGCTTCGATATGCGTCGTCGGGAGTGCGCGCCATGCGAGGCCGTCGTCGCTCGCCTCCCACACCAAGGCGTCGGCTGCGTCTTCGGCGGTCGTCACCGAGACATCGGTGACTCGTCGGGCCGCTGCGAACCGCCAGCCGACCCAGTCGCTCGGGGCCAGGACGGTTCGTGCTCCGGACGCGCCGTCGTCGAAGATCCGAATGGGGTCCGATATGGACCCGATCGCGTCGCCCGCTCCCCCGGTGAGGTCCGGACGCCAGGGTTCGACCGCCGCCGTGCCCTGCCAGAGCGGGCTCAGCGACGCTGCTTCCGGTGCAGCGGTGAAGCGCAGTTCGAGTTCGACATCGCCTTGCAGTGCATGGACGTGCAGCACCGGTCGGTCGAGCGCCGTGCCGTCGAGTCGCGCCTCGACCAGGTACCGGGCCTCGGGGGTCGGGCGGTGCGAGTGGACCCGCAGTCGACCGCCGTCCGCCCGGCGGACCGTGATGTCGTCGAACAGGGGGCTGCCGATCCGCAGTTCACCGGAGGCGAGCACCAGCGGGTAGAGGCCGAGCGCCGCCCACAGCCACCACATGCTCATCTCGCCGTTGTCCTCGTCGCCGGGGAAGCCCTGGCCGATCACGGCCCCGGCGAAGAGCCGGCGGGCGAGGCCGTGCACCGTGGCTCCCGCACGCCACGGCTCGTCGCCGAACACGTGCATCCACGGAATGTGGTGCGCCGGCTGGTTCGAAATCGCGCACATCCCCGAGCGCTGCGCCCGCGCTTCGCGCTGCTCGTGGATGACGGCGCCGTAAGTGCCGCAGTGCCGCTCGTCCGCGGTCTCCGGTTCGGCGAACAACCGGTCCAAGTGCGCGCGCAGCCCGGCGGGGCCGCCGAAGAGCGCGGCGAGGCCGGGGCCGTCATGGACGGCGCTCACGGACATGCCCCAGGCGTTCGTCTCGACGTTGTCGCCGCCCCACACCCGCGGGTCGAACGGTGCCGCTGCGAAAGCGCCGTCCGCGCCGCGTCCCCGGAAGAAGCCGTGTGCTGCGTCGAAGAGGACGCGGTAGGAGCGGGCCCGGTTCGCGAAGTAGCGTGCGAAGGCGCGGTACCGCGCATCGTCCTGTTCGGACTCGGCCAGCTGCGCGGCGAACCGGGCGATGGCGTCGTCGCTGACGGCGTTCTCGAGGCTCCAGCTCATGCCTTCCGGCACTTCGCGCGCGACGTAGCCGGTGAACCGCGCCCGGGCGATGCCCTTGCGCCCGCGCCGCGGGTCGCCGGACGGTTCGCAGGCGTTGCGCCAGGCGCTCGCGAAGGCGTCCTCACGGTTGAACGGCACGCCCCACCGGGCGGCGTCCGCGAAGATCTGGTCGCTCGAGGTGCCGACCATGGAGTCCACATAGCCCGGAGCGCTCCAGCGCGCCATGTACCCGCCGCGCCGCCACTGCTGCAGCAGGCCGTCCAGCATCGCACCGGCGTGCGCGGGGTCGAGCAGCGCGAACGCCGGCCAGGTCGTGCGGTAGGTGTCCCAGTAGCCGTTGTTCACGAAGAGCGCGCCGTCCGCCACCGGCGGGCCGTCGGGCCCGGCGGGGACCATCGGGTCCGCGAACCTCCATTGTGGTGTTTCGGTGGTGCCGGTGTTCTCGGCGGCGCTGTTCGGGTAGAGGTGGAGGCGGTACAGGGCGCTCGCGATGCGGGCCCGGTCCTCCTCGTCGGCGAGCGCGCGGAACGGGTCGTGCCGCGGCTCGGGCACGGTGACCGCGCCGAGCAGCCGGTCCCATTGGGCTTGCAGGTCCGAGCGGAGGTCGTCGAACGTGCGCTCGGCGGGCAGCTCCTGCTTCAGCGCGCGCCGCGCCTGGTCGACGGACAGGAACGACTGCGCCACACGCACTTCGAGCGCGCCCGTGCCCGCTACGAAGCCCGCCGTGCGCGTTCGTTCGTCGTCGTCGAGCATCCCGGTCGCCGTCACTGGGGAGAGCACTCGCCCGGCGAAGTAGGTGCGCGGCGGGTTGCCCCAGTCGGCCGCGCCTTCGGGGATCCAGCCGTGGAACGAGCCGTCGGGTGCGAGGTGCAGGCGTCCGGCGTCGGTCAGCTGGTCCACCACGAATCCGACCCGCGCCGCGGGATCGGATGCGGTGGCGCGGAAAGCGCCGCCGTGATCGGTCGCGGTGACCTCGAGTCGCAGGCCGCCAGTGAGCTCGGCGCTGTAGACGTGCGGTCGGGCGGTCTCCGAGCCGGGCTCGATCCAGCGGCGGCGACGCGCGTGGGAGGAGGCCGCGGCGCCGGTGAACGGCATGAGCTGCAGGACCCCGCGGTCGCCGATCCACGGGCTCGGCTGGTGCGAGAACTGCACCGCCTCGAGCCTGCGGCCCTGCGGGTCGTCGTGCACCGACCACCGGTACGGCCAGCGGGAGTCGGCGGCGTCAGTGGCCGGGGTGAGGAAGCAGAAACCGTGCGGCCGGGCCGTGATCGGGATCGTGTTCCCGCGGGAGAACCGCGCTCCGGAGTGGCTGCCGCGGCGGGTGTCGACCCGTTCGGCCGGAGACGGGTCGAGGCCGGCGGCGCGGGAGGCGAGGACCACTTCGACGAAGCCGGTGACCGCGCCGGGCACGCCATCCAAAGTAGAGGATCCCAGGGCGATCTCGACCGTGCCGAGGCGTCCGGCCCACGCTTCCAGTTGCACCGCATCGGCGTTCCACTGCTCGGGCATCGACCACGCCGCGGCGTACTGCGCCTCGGGCGTCATCGGCATGCCGTAGCGGTCGCGCAGCCGCGGCTCCCCGCTCAGGCGCGAGCCGTCGTCGAAGCGGACGTCGACCGTGACCGCCAGGGCGGCGTGCGGCGCGTGCACCGCCGCGGGCCCGTCCGCGTAGAAGGCCCACTGCACGATCGTGTCCGCGGCGATCGGCACCGCTTCCAGGCCCGGGACCGCGATCCGCTGCACGCCCCGGGCCGGGTCGAACCGGTAGGCGAAGACCCGGCCGCCCAGCACGCCGGCGTGCGGGCGCGACGACGGCGGGTCGGCCGGTCCGGCGGCGGGGACGAGGGAAGGCGCGGTCAACCTTTGATCGCCCCTTCTTGGACGCCCTTGAAGAAGTACCGCTGCATGATCGAGAACACGATGATGATCGGGACGAGGGCGACCATCGTGCCTGCGGCGATGAGGCGCGGGTCTGGTGAGAAGTTGCTGTTCAGGTACGCCATGCCGACGGTGAGCGTGTAGTTGCCGGGCTCGGTGAGCACCATGAGCGGCCACAGGTAGTCGTCCCACGCGCCGATGAAGGTGAAGATCGCGACCACGCTCGCCATGCCCCGCACGTTGGGCCAGATGAGGTGCCGGATCCGCTGCCAGGTCGTCGCGCCGTCCACAATGGCGGCGTCGAGCACGTCCTTCGGGATCATCCGGCAGGCGGTGGCGATGAGCAGCACGTTCATGGCGGCGATCGCCCCGGGCAGGAACACGCCCCACAGCGTGTTCCCCAGGCCGAGCGCGTTGATGGTGAGCAGGTTGCTGGTCACGGTCACTTCGGCGGGCAGCAGCATCGTCGAGAGCAGGATGCCCAGGGCGATGAGCTTGCCGCGGAACTGCATGCACGCCAGGGCGTACCCGCCGAAGACGGCGAGCGCCACGTTCGTGACGACCGATCCGAGCGCCACGAGCAGGGAGTGCCAGGCGTAGCGGTACACCGGCACGACGTCGGCGACCGTGCTGTAGTTCGCGAAGGTCGGGTCCTGCGGGACCAGGTTCGGCGGGAACGCGTAGAGGTCCTCGCCGGGGCCCTTGAACGAGGTGGAGAGCTGCCACACGAAGGGGCCGATCACCAGGGCGAACACGGCGAGCAGCAGCGCGTACCGCAGGATCATCCCCGGCAGGGTGGGCTTGGAGAAGTCGCTCGAGCCGCGGCGGCGGAAGCGGCGGGCCCGCTCGGCGGCCCGTCGGTCGATCGCAGTGGTCATGCCGGCACCTTCGTCTTCTTCTCGCGGTTCATGAATGCGATGGCGGCGAGCGGGATCAGCGTCAGCAGGAACAGCACCACGCTGATCGCGGCCGCGTAGCCGAGGTTGCCGCTGAGTCCGGAGCCGACCTGGCGGATGAGCATGACGATCGACATGTCGTAGCCGCCCGGGCCGCCGGTGCCGTTCGAGAGGATGTCGAGCTCGGTGAACACGCGCATCGCCGAGACCGCGATGAGCGCGGAGACGAGGACCATCGCGCCGCGCACGCCCGGGATGGTCACGTTGCGGAAGCGGCGGAACGGGCCGGCGCCGTCCATCATGGCGGCCTCGTGGAGCTCCTTGCCGACGTTCCCGAGCGCCGCGAGGTACACCACCATGTAGAAGCCGAGTCCCTTCCAGACGGTCAGGAGGATGGCGCACGCGAGCAGCCACCACCGGTCGACGAGGAACGCGATCGGCTTGTCCACCAGGCCCATCCACTCCAGGACCTGGTTGAGGACGCCGCGGCTGTCGAAGATCCAGCTCCAGATGAGCGCGACGACGACCGCCGAGGCGACCACCGGGAAGTAGAACGTGGTGCGGAAGAACGCGATCCCCGGGATCTGCTTCTCCACCAGGAGGGCCAGCAGCAGCGGCAGGATCGTCAGCAGCGGCACGCACACCGCCACGAACACCAGGCAGGTGATGAGCGCGTAGCCGAACTGCTCGTCGCCGAGCAGCCGCTCGTACTGCGCGAAGCCGACCGGCTCGACCGGCCGCAGGGGCCGCGCGTCCGTGAAGCTGAGGATGACCGTGTTGACGAACGGCCAGAGGGAGAACACCAGCACCCAGACGAGGGCTGGACCGGCGAGGAGCCAGGGGGTGAACCATCTATGTGATCGCAAGGGTCTGCTTTCGTCCGGGTGCCGGTGTGGTGCAGGGGTGTCCGGCGCCAGTCGGCTACTGGTCGATGCGGTTCTCGTTGGCGTAGGCCACGATGTCGTCGAGGGCCGCTTCGGCGGTGGTGTCGCCGCGAACGGCGAGCGCCAGCTGCTGGGTGGCGTAGTCGGTCATCGCGCCGGTCCACTGGAACGGCATGGCGCGGCCGCCTTCGAGCGCGGTGAACATGACGTTGAGCGCGTCGGCCTGGGCCGGCGTCATGTCCTGCGCGACGGCCGAGGCCACTTCCTCGGCGCCTTCGGCGGTGCCGGGGGCGAAGCCCGCGGCCACGGTGGTGAAGGCGACCTGGTTCTCCTGGTTGGTGACGTACTCGGCGAACGCGAGGGCGGCGGCCTTGTTCTCGGAGGTCGAGGCGACGTTGACGCCCTGCACGAACAGGGGCGGGATGCCCGGGCGCGGGGTCGCGACCGTGTGCTCCAGGAGCGAGGGGGCCTTGATCTCGAGGTCGCCGGCGAAGCCGGAGCCGCCGGTCGTGTACGCGACCTTGCCCTGCAGGTACATCTCGGCGTTGCCGGAGTAGCTGCCCGTGAGCGCCTCGGCGGGCATCGCGCCGGCCGCGTACGCGTCGGCGTAGCCCTGCACCAGAGCGACCGCTTCGGGGGTGTTGAAGACGAACGCGCCGTCCTCGTCCATGAGCTCGATGCCGCTGGCGATGAACACGTCGATGGTGGGCATGGAGGAGACCAGCATGACCTCGCCGTCGGACTCGGCGGCGACCTGCTCGCCGAGGTCGAGCCAGCCGTCGATCGTGGTCGGCAGGTCCGCTTCGGTCACGCCGTACGGCTCGAGCTGCGCCATGTCCCACCAGGACACGTCGCTGCCGAGGTACCAGGGGAGGCCGTAGGTGCCCTCGACGCCGGTGAACTCGCTGTAGGCCGCCCAGCCGCCCGCGTTGTACTGGGCTTCGAGGTCCGGGTTCGCCTCGGCGAGGTCGAGGAGCTGACCGGCCTGGACGAGGGGGAACGCGATGTCGGGGGGCAGGTTCAGCACGTCGGGCAGGGTGCCGGAGCTGGCCTGGCTGAGGATCTTGTCCTGGTAGCCCTCGCCCGGCTGGTCGATCCATTCGACCGTGACGTCGGGGTGCTCCTCCTCGAAGGCGGCGATGAGGTCCTCGAAGTAGGGGGTGAACTTCTCGTTCTTCAGCGACCAGGTCTGGAACTTGATCGTGCCGCTGAGCGCTCCGGAGGTGTCGATCGGACCGCCTTCGGCGGCGTTGTCCCCGGTGCCGCCGGTGCAGCCGGAGAGGACGAGGGACCCGGCCGCGGCGATGGCCGCCGCCTTGCCCAGGCGTGTGAACAGCTTCATTTCTCGCTTCTTCCTTGAACCGAAAAGGGGGCGTGCGTACCGGGGTGCGGCTCGGGTACTACAGCGCTTTAGTTGCATCAAATCACTGCGGTGCTCGGGTTGTCAAGGCGGCCCCCGCTCAGCGTCGCGGGGCGCCCGTGGACTCGCGCTGCACGACGCGGGTCTCCACGTCCTCCTGCTCCACCGGCTCACCGGCGATGAGCTGCAGGATCTCCGCGGCCGCGGTGCGGCCCAGCGACACCGCGTCGCGGCTGAGCGCAGTGACGGTGGGGTGCAGGACCTGGCAGGTGGTGGAGTCCTCCCACGACAGCACGGAGACGTCGTCGGGCACCCGCAGTTCGAGGGAGGCGAGGGTGCTCATCCCGGCGATGGCCATGACCTCGCTGTCGTACACGATCGCCGTGGGCGGCCGCGGCGCGCCCGCCAGCCGCGCGGTCGCCTCGCGGGCGCGCTCGGGGTCGAAGTTCCCGGCGAGCGACTGCCCCCAGACGCCGTGGTCCACACAGAACTGCGAGAACGCGTCCATGCGCTCGCTGATGTGGCGGAAGGCCTGGTCGCCGGTCACATAGGCGACGCGGTCGTGGCCGAGGCCGTGGAGGTGGTCCATGATCAGCCGCATCGCGCCGCCGTTGTCGACGTGCAGCGACCGCACGGACCGCTCGTCGGTCTGGCCGCCCACCACGATCGTGGGGTGGTCCAGGCTCGCGAGCGCCTCGATGCGCGGGTCGTCGATGCGCGGGTCGAGGACCAGGATCCCGTCCACCCGGCCGTCCAGGATCCACGCCTGGTGGATGGCGCACTCGGCGGCGGTGTCCTCGGCCATCTGCAGCATCAGCGAGTAGCCGCGGCCGCTCAGCGTCGACTGCACGCCCGCGATGAACTTCGAGAAGAAGATCTCCTCGCCGATCACCTCCGCCGGCCGCGCCAGCACGAGCCCCACCGCCTCGGAGTTCTTCCCCATGAGGGTCTGCGCCGCATGGCTCGGGCGCCAGCGCAGCTCGCGCGCCACGTCGAGGATGCGGGCCCGGGTCGCGTCGGAGACGCCGGGCTTGCCGTTGACGGCGAGTGACACGGCGCCGCTGGTGACGCCCGCGCGTTCGGCGATGTCGGCGATCGTCACGCGTTTGCGCTTGCGCGCCGGTTCGGCGGGGTTGGCTGCGTCGACCATGCCGGGCTCCTTCACTCAACTGCTTGATGTCCGAGCCTATCCGGCGGGTGGGAGAGCGCGTGCACGACGCGGTACTAAAGCGCTACAGTGATCCGGAACGCGGTCCGGATGCGGCCGCGCCGATCTACCCGCACCGCGCATGAGCGGCGGCCCCTCGGGCGGTCTCGGGCGCAACAGCAGAGAGAGGTGGCAGATGAGGTTCGGCGTCAACTACACGCCGCGCGTCGGATGGTTCCATCACTGGATCGATTTCGACGCCGACGAGGTCGCCCGCGACTTCGACGCGATCCGCGAACTCGGCGCCGACCATGTGCGCGTGTTCCCGCTCTGGCCGATCTTCCAGCCGAATCCGACCGTGGTCAGCGCGGCGGCGCTGGGCCGCCTCGACCGGGTCGTCGAGCTCGCGGGCGAACGCGGGCTCGAGGTCGCGGTCGACGGCCTGCAGGGGCACCTGTCGAGCTTCGACCTGCTGCCCTCCTGGCTGGTCTCCTGGCACGAGCGCAACATGTTCGTCGACGAGAACGTGGTCGCCGCGACCGCTTACTACCTGGAGACGTTGGCGCGCACCGTGTCCGCGCATCCGAACGCGTTCGCTGTGACTGTGGGCAACGAGGTGAACCAGTTCACCGGCACCGTGCATCCGCAGCCGCACCCGGCGACGAGCGTGCAGATCACGGCGTGGCTCGACCGGATGATCGGCGCGATCCGCAGGGGCGCACCGGAACTGCTGGCGCTCCACGCCTGCTACGACGCGAGCTGGTACGACGACACGCAGCCGTTCACCCTCGAGCACGTGGCCCGTCACGGCGACCTCAGCGTCGCGCACTCCTGGGTGTTCAACGGCACCGCCCAGCGGTTCGGGCCCGACGCGTTCGAGACCCGCGCGCACGCCCGCTACATGGTCGAGGTCGCCCGCGCCTTCCAGACCGACCCTGACAAGGGGATCTGGGCGCAGGAGCTCGGCGCGCCGCGGAACGTGCTGCCCGCAGCGTCGGTCCCCGGCTTCATCGAGGGCACGGTCGAGCAGCTCGCGCAGGCGCCGCACCTGTACGGCATCACCTGGTGGTGCTCGCACGACGTGAGCCGCGGCCTCGGCGACTTCCCCGAGCTCGAATACGACCTCGGCCTCATCGACGAGCACGGCCGCATCAAACCCGAAGGGCTGCAAGTGCGCGACGCGGTCGCCGCCGCACGGAAAGCGCCGCCTTCGGCCCCCGCCAACGTGATCGACCTCGATCTCGCCGCCGTCGGCGGCCGCGCCGGTCTCGCCCCCGGCGGCGATTTCTGGACCGCCTACATGGACGAGGCCCGACGCGGTGGGCATCCCCAGATTCGCCTGGTTCAATCGAACGCCGTCCGCGCGCACGACGAGGTGCGCGCGAAGGAAGGAAGTACCGCAGATGCATGACAACCAGGCCCTGACCATGGGCCGAGTCACCCGGGTGCTGGCCGAACGCCTGCGGCCGGCCGTCTACGCCGACCCCCACCCGCTCGCGATCGCCGCGCACGCCGTCGACGGCGAGCCGATCCCGGCCGCGCAGGGCCTGAACGCCGAGTACGCCCCGGTCGACGTGGGCGACCACTGGGGCCGCGCCTGGGGCACCACCTGGCTGCGCCTCACCGGGGAGGTGCCGGCGGCCTTCGCCGGCCGCCGCGTCGAGATCGTCGCCGACCTCGGCTTCGACGTCAACATGCCCGGCTTCCAGGCCGAAGGGCTCGTGTACACCCCGGACGGCGAGGCCGTGCGCTCGCTCAACCCGCGCGCCCAGTGGATCCCCGTCTCGCCCAAGGCCGAAGGCGGCGAACGGATCGAGTACTACGTCGAGGCCGCGTCGAACCCCGTGCTGCTCGACTACCACCCCTTCCTCCCGACCGAGGAGGGCGACGTGCTCACCTCCAGCGACGAGGAGCTGTACCGGATCCGCCGGGCCGACGTCTGCGTGTTCGAGGAGGAGGTCTTCGAACTCGTCCACGACGTCGAAGTGCTGCACCAGCTCGCGACCGAACTCCCCGAGGACTCCGCGCGCCGCGCCAGGATCCTCCGGGCACTGGACAACGCGCTCAACCGCGTCGACCTCCAGGACATCCCCGCGACGGCCGCCGCCGCCCGCGAGGCGCTCCAGGAGGTCCTCGCCAGCCCCGCCGAGCCCAGCGCGCACCGCATCAGCGCGGTCGGCCACGCGCACATCGACTCCGCGTGGCTGTGGCCGCTGCGCGAGACCGTGCGCAAGGTGTCCCGCACCTCCAGCTCCATGGCCACCCTCCTCGACGAGGACGAGGACTTCGTCTACGCCATGTCCAGCGCCCAGCAGTTCGCCTGGATGAAGCAGGACCGGCCCGAGGTCTTCGCCCGGGTCAAGAAGGCCGTCGCGGACGGGCGCTTCGTGCCCATCGGCGGCATGTGGGTCGAGCCCGACGCGGTGCTGCCGTCCGGTGAGAGCTTCATCCGCCAGATCAGCCAGGGCCAGCGGTTCTTCCGCGAGGAGTTCGGGATCGAATGCCGCGGGGCCTGGCTGCCCGACAGCTTCGGCTACTCCGGGGCCCTCCCGCAGCTCCTCACCGGCGCCGGCTTCGAGTGGTTCCTCACCCAGAAGATCTCCTGGAACCAGGTCAACCGCTTCCCCCACCACACCTTCCTGTGGGAGGGCAACGACGGCAGCCGGATCTTCACCCACTTCCCGCCGATGGACACCTACAACGCCCAGCTCTCGGGCGAGGAGGTCGCCCGCGCGGCGCGCCAGTTCAAGGAGAAGTCCGTCGCGCGGCACTCGCTCGCCCCGACCGGCTGGGGCGACGGCGGCGGCGGCACCACCCGCGAGATGCTCGCCCGCGCCAAGCGCATGGCCGACCTCGAAGGCAGCCCGCGGGTCGTCTTCGAATCGCCGAACGAGTTCTTCGACAAGGCCATGGCGGAGCTCCCCGAGCCCGGCGTGTGGCGCGGCGAGCTGTACCTCGAACTCCACCGCGGCACGTTCACCACCCAGCACCGCACGAAGCAGGGCAACCGCACGAGCGAGCGGCTGCTCGCCGAGGCCGAGCTGTGGGCCGCGGCCGCCGCCGTGCGCACCGGCCGCGCCTACCCGTACGACGAGCTCGACGAGCTGTGGCGGGAGGTGCTGCTGCTGCAGTTCCACGACATCCTGCCCGGCACCTCGATCGCCTGGGTCCACCGCGAGGCCGAGGAACGCTACGCGCGCGTCGCCACCGCGCTGCGGCGCATCATCGCCGAATCCCTTGCCGCCCTTGGCGTGACCGCCGGAGCCGACGGCCTCGACGCGGGCCCGGTCGGTGCCGAGCTCGCCCTGAACGCCGCGCCGGTCGCACGCCGGGGCGTCCCGGCCGGGTCGGTGGCCGTCGCCGAGCCCGCCGCGCCGTCCTCTGCACGCGCGGAAGGGAACGCGTTCGTGCTCGAGAGCGCGTCCGTGCGCGTCGCGATCGACGACCGCGGCCTCGTGCGCAGCCTCGTCGACCGCACGACCGGCCGCGAAGCGATCGCGCCGGGCAGGGCCGGCAACGCGCTGCAGCTGCACCAGGACTTCCCGAACATGTGGGACGCATGGGATGTCGACGAGCACTACTTCGCCATGCGCGAGGACCTCGACGGCCCGGCCGAGGTGTCGGTCGACGGCGACGCCGTCGTGGTGCGCCGCGCCTTCGGCGCCTCCTCGATCGAGCAGCGGCTCGCGCTGGCGGACGACGGGCGCCTCCTCGTGATCGACTGCGACGTGGACTGGCAGGAGGAGGAGAAGTTCCTCAAGCTCGCCTTCCCCGTCGAGGTGTTCACCGACGAGGTCGTGGCCGAGACGCAGTTCGGCCACCACCGCCGCGCCAACCACGAGAACACCTCGTGGGAGGCGGCGCGGTTCGAGACGCACGCGCAGCGGTGGTTCCTCGTGCAGGAGCCCGGCTTCGGCGTCGCGTTCCTCAACGAGTCCAGCCACGGCTTCGACGTCGGCCGCGAGAGCGGGGGCCGCGAGGTCGTGCAGAACGCGCGGTTCTCGCTGCTGCGGGCCCCGAAGTTCCCCGACCCGCGGGCGGACCGCGGGCGCCACCGGATGCGCTTCGGCGTGCTCGTCGGCGCCTCCCCCGCCTCGGCGACCGAGGCCGGCTGGGCGATGCAGTCGCCGCTGCGGACGGCCTCCGGCGCCGACGTGCGCGCCCTCGCGCGTTCGCAGGACCCGGCGGTGATCGTGAGCGCCGTGAAGCTGGCCGACGACCGCTCCGGCGATCTCGTGGTGCGGATGTACGAGTCGGCCGGTTCACGGGTGTCCACGTCGATCGAGCTGGCGGGCGTCCCGGCCGGCTCGGTCGTCGCGGCCGACCTCATCGAACGCCCCGGCGCGGAGATCGAGGCGGTGCGGATGCCCGACGGCACGGTCCATGTGCCGGTCACGTTGCGCCCCTTCGAGGTCAAGACGCTCCGCGTCAAGTCCTAAGAGGACGCACAAAGGCCCGCCCGGAGGTTGCGACTTCCGGGCGGGCCTCTTCCGCGTGCGCACGGCGGCCGGACGCACCGACCGCATGGTCAGCTCGCCGCGGCCTCCTCGACGCGGTCCAGCCATTCGTCCAGGAAGGCGTCGAGCAGTACCGGCTGCTCGAGCTGCAGGTTGTGCCCCGCCCGGTCGAGGACGGCGAACGTCGCCCGCGGGTAGTGCTCAAGCAGCGCATAGACATCGGCGTAACCGGTGTTGTCGTCCTGCCGACCGGTCACGATCAGCGAGGGCCGCTCGAACGGCGCGCCGGATTCGGGGGCGGTGCTCAGCTCGTAGTGGCGCGCCACCCGTGCCAGGCCCTCGTCGTCGGCCAGCGCGAGGCCCGGCGCGATCTCTTCGCGGAAGCGGCGGAACGTCTCCGGGGACTGCACGACCGCGAGCTCGCCGTAGGAGGCGGCGTCCGCCTTGGGCAGCCCGGCCATGAACACGGGGTCGGCGGCGATCACGGTGTGGGGCGGGAGGGTCCGTTGGGAGTGGCGGGCGTGTTCCCCGATGGGGCACACCAGGCCGAGGCCGAGCACCTGGCCGGGGCGGGAGTTGGCGACGGCGCGGGCGAGGTAGCCGCCGTAGGACTCCCCGACGACGATGAACGGCGCGTCGCCGATCAGGTGGTCCACGAAGCCCTGGAGGGCGTCGAGCATGTCGTCCGAGCCCTGGTACTTCTCGGTGATCTCGGTCTGGCCCATGCCGGGAAGATCGGGGTAGAGGCGGCGGTAGGAGCGACCGCCGGGGCGCGCGGCGGCGCGGCGCGCGAAGAACGGCTCCATGAAGCCGGTCATGAGGCGGTGGTCGGGGGTCCAGCCGTGGATCGCAAGGACGGGGGTTCCGGTTCCGTGCGTGACGAAGTGCATTGGCATGACGGCAACCTTAGAGACGACCCCGCCGGCCCGCCACGGGCCGGCGAGGTCGTTCGCTTCAGGGGGAGCGCGGCGCTATCCCTTGGCGACGCCGGTGGCGGTGAACTCCTGTACGCCGATCTTCCCGCCGGTGTTGGTGTTCCGCACGTACAGCCGGATGCCGGTGGTGGCCACATACGTGGGGGGCTTGTACACGACCGGAGCGGTCGTGTTGATCGCCTGGTAGGCCATGATGTCGATCCAGGCGTTCTGGCTGGCGCTCCACCGCTGGACCTTCCAGTGCGTGGTCATCCACGTGCAGCAGTCGTCCTGCTGGATCGTGAAGGTGAACGTGTTGTAGTCGCCTCCGAAGTCGAACTGCGCCCACGCCTCGTTCTGTTCGGACGCCGCCTCTCCGGTCAGCGTGGTCTCGTCGAACATGATGGCCGGCGAGTTGGACCAGCTGCTGCGGTCGGACAGGGTGGCGGCGTTGGCGAGGTTGGTCGCGGGCACCTTCGACCGCAGGTGCTCGAAGGCGGGCTGCGGCCCGGATTCGTCCATGATGGAGCGTGCCTCTGCCGGCCACGCGCCGTCCCTGACGACGTGCGGGCCACCGTCGCGGTCGAAGATGGCGCCGCTGGTCGTGCTGTTGGTCGCGTCGGTGTAGTTGTGCGAGGCGTACACCGACAAGGGCTGGCGGTAGCGGTTCGACCAGTCGAACCGGCCGTTCTGCGAGACGTTGTAGTCCCAGCGGGTCTGGTAGCTCTGGTTGTCGCTGTAGAAGTTCGAGGACGACGTGTGGTCGTGCACGTAGTTGTGGCTGAACACGGAACCGGGCCACGCGCCGAACGTGTAGACGGCGCCGCCGTCGTACATGCCCCAGGTGTGCTTCGCGGTGGCGTTGTAGAGCTCGTTGTGGCTGAACGTGGTCCGCCCGACGCCGTCCACGCCGTCGACCAGATTGAACTCGTCCGATTTGCGCTGGTGGAATCCCATGTAGGCGGTGTCGTAGACGAGATTGTGCGTGACTTCGGCGTTGTACGTGTTCATCAGGCTGATGCCGGTCGCCTGGAAGAAGTCGTCGCCCGTGTCCGCCACGATGTTGTTCTTGATGACGATGTTCTTGGTGCGCACCGCGCTGCCGGCTTTCACGTCCATCCATCGGCCGGCGATGATGCCGGCCGCGGTGAGGTTGTGGAAGACGTTGCCGGTGACCGTGGTGTTCTCGGCGCCGTTGAGCAGTTGGAGGCCGCCGCTGCCCATCTTGCGGACCGTGTTGTTCGCGAAGGTGATCCTGTTGGTGTTGGTGAGCCTGATCTGGCCGGGCACCTCGCCCCCGTACCCGTCGAAGTTCGGGTCCCTGAACGGGTCGTCGGCGTACAGCGCCTCGGCCTGGGTGCCGCCGATGTGGCGGTCGCGCGGCAGCAGCCAGTTGCCGTGCTCGAAGGTTACGCCGTCGAACGTGATGTCGCGCGCCTTCGCGGTCGTGCTGCGGCCCTTGATGTTCACCAGCGACTCGGCTACTGGGACGTAGGCGCCGGCGGCGTTCACGTCCTCCCCCGGCATCGGGTAGTAGTACACCTTGTCGGTCGCCCGGTCGAGGTACCACTCGCCGGGCGCGTCCAGCTCCTCGAACGCGTTCATGAAGTAGAACGTGTGGTCGTAGTCGAGCGATGCGCCCGAGTCGCGGTTCAGCCGGACCTGGAAATGCGGCTGCGCGAGCTGGACGCGCTTGTCGGCACCGCTGGTGCTGATGTCGACCAGCGGGAAGTAGTCGGCCTTGAAGCCGATCGCGATGTGGAAGAGGCGGACGTCGGTGACGTTGGCGTAGTCCGGCACGCTCCCTGCGGGGAACGTGATGCCGTCGTAGGAGCGGCCGGGGCGGTCCGGGTTCGCCGGGGGGTTGGGGATCGCGGCGTCGTTCCAGAAGGCGCTGCCGGCGATGCCCTCGCTCATCGCGATCTGGGCGCGCTTGCCGCCGACGTACAGCTGCCGGAAGTAGTCGGCGTAGCCGCGGGACTCGGGTACGTCGGCGACGTAGTAGGGGGCGCCGCTGACCGGCTTCCAGCCGGTGACGGCCTTGCCGCCGTCGATGATGGGGGTCTCGCCGGGATAGGCCCGGTAGACGACTTTGAAGCCGTTGGAACCGGAGTCGGCGTCGGTCAGGTCGAACGGTGCGGTGCGGGTGTGCCGCCCGCCGCGCAGGTAGACGACGACGTCACCGGTCATGTCGTCGTTCAGGTCGTACTGCCGGATGTGGTTGCGCGCCTTCTCCAGGGTGGCCCATGGCGCGCCGGCGGAGGTGCCGGCGTTGCTGTCGCTCCCTGTGGGGGACACGTAGAACGAGTGCTGGACGGCCGCCCGGGCGCCGTCGACCGGTACGAAGCCGGCCAGGGCGACCGCCATCGCCACCATGACCGCCAGGATGCCGGTTCTTCGGGTGCTGATCGTGGATCTCATGCTCTCCCTCTCGGGTTGCGGGAATCGACGCCTCGCGACGCTGTCCGCCGATCTCGAGCGAATCACTCCCGAACGACAATGAAGCAGGTTCATTTGGACTGTCACCGAGGAATGCCGTCGATAAAGCAGGATTGAATAGGATTCATCGCAGAGTCTAGCAGCACAATGATGCATGTCAATAGATCAATGAAGCGTTTGCCTGCGGTACCGCGACCACACCGCTGTTCCGAGTCAGGGCAAGTGAAGCGGTGTCATCGCGACCGGTGATCCTGGGATTGGACGCGGCATATGAACCGTGCTTATATGTAACGGAGCACTGAGAGGTAGTTGATGACTGAAACCGCCGGGCCCGTGGCCGAGGCGGCATCCGTGTACCGACCCGGGTACTCGAGGGCCGCCGAGCAGATCATGCAGTACATCGACGAGCAGGGGTTCGGGCCGGGCGACCGCCTGCCCACCGAGGCGCGGTTCGCCCAGCTGCTCGGCATCAGCCGGACCATCGCCCGAGACGCGATCAAGACACTCGCGGCGACCGGCCGAATCACCGTCCAGCGGGGCCGCGGGATCTTCGTCGCCGATGCGGGCGACCTCGGTGAGCAGGTGGCGAACGCGTTCGCCCCCACCAGCATCGACCACGTGATGATGCTGTTCGAGTACCGCGGCATCCAGGAGCGGGCGGCCGCCGAGTTCGCCGCGCACCGCGCGACACCGGCTGAGCTGGTGGCCATCGACACCGCGCTCGCCGACTACTCCGCCGCCGCCGAGAGCGGTGATGTCCCGGCGGCGACGAAGGCCGACGAAGGCTTCCACCGCGCGGTGGCGGCCGCCGCGCACAACCCGCTCCTCGCCGAGTCCATCGCATCCGCGCAGTCGCTGCAGCACCGCGTGGTCGTCGCCGCCTTCGACGGCTTCAGCGGCGGACCGCTCCTGGCCGCCCGCGACGAGCACGCCGCCATCCTGGATGCGATCCGCAAGGGCGACGCCGAGGCGGCCGGCCGGGCAGCGGTCGCGCATCTGGAGCGAACCCGGCTCGGCTATCAGGCGGAGATCGGACGTCGCGTGTTCCGGAGCCCTCCGCACTGATCCGCCCCGGCGCGGCCGGGAGTCACGGGATCAGGCACCCGAAGACGTTGCGGCATCCGCCAATCCGCTTCGCACCGCATCGGCGAGATCGGACGCCGCGTCGGCGTCGGCGTCGGCGATTCCGACGCCGTAGCGCAGGCGCAGCGTCTCGCCGTCGGGGACGGTGAGCTCCTCGGAGAAGAACGGCGCCGGGTTGAGGGCGGCGAACTCCTCAGAGCGGGCGAACCACTGCGGCGGGTGCTGCGGGTTGGCGGCGTCGTCGACCATGAGCACCAGCGAGGTGGCGTCGTCGTGGTCGTGGCGTCCGGCGAAGCCCATCCACTCGTGGCGGCCTCCGCGCATCTCGCTGCCGGATCCCGAGCCGTCCGCCGTCACCAGGCGGCCATCGGTGAACGAACGGGGCCCGCGCCAGAACAGGCCGCCGTAGCCGGCGTTCTCGCGGCCCTTCGTGGTCGGCGACCCGAACGCGATGTCCTCTCCGGAGACATTGTGGAGCGTCGTCTCGAAGGTCAGCATCCACGCCTCATCCGAGAGGACCCGCGCGGTGATCGAGCGTTCCTCGGCGAAGTACTTGCTGCCGGACTGGGTGATCCAGTCCAGCCGATGGGCGATGCGGGCGGTGCCCTCGACCGTGCCGAGCTCGGTGAACTCGCGGTGCTGCTGGGTGCCGTTGTTCTCCAGCTGCACGTAGAACTGACCGTGGACGTAGGTCGGTCCGCCCCAGAAGTTCTCCTCCCCCACGTGCGGGAGCGACAGGGCAATGCCCTTGTGCCACACATGGTCCCAGGGCCGGAACAGGCTCACCGTGCGACCGGCGCGCGTGCGGATCGGGTGCAGGTACGGCTTCGGCGACTCCAACTGCGGAGAGTCGGGCCCGTAGACGTACTCGAAGAGGTCCACTCCGCCGTCGCCGACGGTGAGGGAGGTGCCCAGGTGGTGGCGGATGTCGAGACCGGTCATGCTGATCGCTCCTTGATCGGGTTCCACGGGACGGCGCCGCCGTCCATGCAGCGGGTGAACGGGTCTTCTGGGCCGAAGGAACCGGCGGCCACCGGTCGGCCGCGGAACGCCGAGGCGTAGGTCGCGGCCGCGAGCTCCAGGGTCCGGCGGGCCTCGGTGAGGCCCACGGCGGGCGCTTCGCCCGCGGCAAGCGCGTCGATGATCGCCTCGATCTGGAGGGCGTGGCCGCTCACCCGGTCGGGCCCGCTCTCGGCCTGCCACAGGTCCGCGAGGTGCTCGTGCCCTGGTGCAGGGGTGAAGCGCCAGTCGGCCTCGGTGTAGCCGTAGAGGTGCTCGACCTCGACGGTGGCGTGCTCGAAGTCGAAGCGGAGCCGGGAGGTCTCGCGCGGGGACACGACCGAGTTCACCACCGTTGCGAGGCAGCCGTTCTCGAAGCGCAGGAGCGCCGTCGAGACGTCCTCGGTGTCGGTGGGGCGGGAGAGCCGCCCGGCCATGGCGGTGACCTCGGCCCAGGGCCCGAGGATCGACAGGAGCAGGTCGAACTGGTGGATGCCGTGGCCCATCGTCGGCCCGCCGCCCTCGTTCTCCCAGCGCCCGCGCCAGGGGACGGCGAAGTACGCGTCGTCGCGGTACCAGAGCGTCTCGCAGGTCGCCACGAGCGGGCGGCCGAGCTTGCCCGATGCGGCCAGCGCGCGCAGGCGCACGGCCGCGGCCCCGAACCGGTGCTGGAACACCGTCAGCACGGGCACGCCGGTCTCGGCGTGGACGGCCGCGAGTTCGTCCATTTCGGCCAGGCTCAGCGCGGTCGGCTTTTCGACCAGTGCCGGCACGCCTGCGCGCATCGCGGTGATCGCCAGGGGCGCATGGCTCACCGGCGGGGTGCAGATGTGGACGAGGTCGAGCGCTTCGCCCGCGAACAGGGCTTCGGCGTCGGGGTAGACGGCGGGTATCGCGAACCGCTCGGCGAACGCGGCCGCCCGCTGGGAGTCGAGGTCGGCCACAGCGGCGATTTCGACGCGGTCGGGAAGGTCGGCCAGGGCCGCCGCGTGGGCGCCGGCGATGCCGCCGGTGCCGATCACGGCGGCCCGGAGCACCAGGTTTCGGGTCATGGAGTTGCTGCTCTTTCTCTTCGGGTGGGTGTTCGGTTCAGGCAGCCGTCGCACGGCGGCTGCCTGAACGGGGTCACTTGGCGGCGTCGATCTCGCCTTGCAGCTCCGCGACGAACGCCTCGGCCGCCTCAGCGGGCTCGCGCTCGCCGAAGTACACCTCCTGGGCGTAACGCTGGATCATCGGGTCGACGTTGCTGCCGCCGTTGGGGGTCACCGGGGAGACAGGTCCGGGCTCGATCGAGTTCATGTAGTCGAGGGCGAGCTGGTCGCCCTCTTCGAGGTCGGCGCTGACCCGTTCGCGGATGGCGGTGTTGGCGGGGATGCCGCGCTCGGTCTTGAGGATGTCCGCGGCGGCCTCGCTGTTGACCAGGAAGTCGATCAGGAGCGCCGCCTCGGCCGGGTGCTCGCTCTGGGAGGAGATCGACCAGTACATGGACGGTTTGAAGTAGAGCCCTTCGTCGCCGCCCTCCTTGAGCGGGGGCCGGAGCAGGCGCAGGTCGGCTCCGGAGGCGTTGCGCAGGGCGCTGATCATGGTGTTGTAGGCGTTCCCCATCGCCACTTTCCCGGTGGCGATGTTGCCGGAGTCGACGCCGCCGTTGATGCTCTCGACCATTGCCGCGGCACTCTCGACGGCGCCGGACTCCATCAGGCCGAGGAAGAACTCCCATTGCTCGACCAGCAGCGCGGGGTCGAGGGCGACGTCGCCGCCCTCGGTGAACAGGTCGGAGCCGTTCTGCCGGGCCCAATAGCGCACCGAACCGTGGTCGAAGCCGCCGGTGACGCCCGAGCCGCTGATCGCCCCGCCGCTCTTCTCGGTCAGCTCGGCGGCGAGGGCCGCGTAGTCCTCCCAGGTCCAGGCGGAGTCGTCGGGCAGCTCGACGCCGTACTGGGCGAACAGGTCGGCGTTGGCGACCAGCGTCAGCACTCCCGCGCCGATCGGCACCGCGTACTGCGTGCCGCCGACCTTGCCGGAGTCCATCAGGGACTCATCGATCTTCGAGGTGTCGAGGTACTCCTCGGCGTCGGCGAGGTCGAGGAGCGTGCCGCGTTCGCCGTAGGAGGCGAGGTACTGCTCGTCCATCTGGATCACGTCGGGCGAGTCGTTCGCGGCGGTGGTGGTGGCCAAGGCGTCCCAGTAGCCGGTCCAGTCCTTGAACTCGGTCTTGACGGTGATGTTCGGGTGCTCCTTCTGGAACGCCTCGATGGCCTCCTGCGTGAGGCCGTGCCGCAGGTCCGATCCCCACCACGTCATGCGGAGGGTGACGTCCTCGTCGGACAGTTCCACGTCGGCGCCGCCGCCGGTGCCGCAGGCGGCCAGGCCGGGCAGGGCCACCGCGGAGGCCCCGAGCCCGCGGAAGATGAGTCTGCGTTCCATGATGTCGCTCCTTTGCGAATGCTGTTGAAGGGTGGTGAAGGGTCACTTGCCGCCGGTGGTGGCGATCCCCCTGAGCAGGAACTTCTGTCCGAAGAGGAATGCCAGGAAGATCGGCAGGAGCGAGAGCACGCTCATGGCGAGCGCCGCGCCCCAGTTGGTTCCGGCCTGGGCGTCCACAAAGGCCCGCAGGGCCAGCGGGACGGTGTACAGGTCGGGGTCGGTGAGGTAGATCAGCTGGGAGAAGAAGTCGTTCCACGTCCAGATGAACGTGAAGATCGCGGTGGTCGCCAGCGCCGGGACCATCAGCGGCAGGATCACCTGGAAGTAGATGCGCGGGTGCCCCGCCCCGTCGATGCGGGCGGCCTCGTCCAGCTCGATGGGGATGCCGCGGATGAACTGGACCATGAGGAACACGAAGAACGCGTCGGTGGCCAGGAACTTCGGCACGATCAGCGGCAGGAACGTGTTGACCCAGCCGAACTGGGAGAACAGCACGTACTGCGGGACGATGATGACGTGGATCGGCAGCATGATCGTCAGCAGCATGATCGCGAACCAGAGCCGCTTGCCGGAGAATTCGAGCCTGGCGAAGGCGTAGGCGGCCATCGAGCAGGCGATGAGGTTGCCGATGATCGCACCGAGGACCACGATCCCCGAGTTGATCAGGAAGTGGCTGAACGGGTTCGCGAACGCGTTCCAGCCTTCGGCGTAGTTGCCGGCCTCGAGGTCACGCAGGATCAGGCTGGGGTCGCGGAAGATCACGTCTTCGGGCCGCAGGGATGACACGATCATCCACAGCACCGGGTAGAGCATCACCAAGGCGCACAAGATCAGCAGTGCGTGCTTGAGGATCGAGCGGACCGGGCGGTTCCCTCCGCGGGGTCGACTGCGGAGCCTTGGGCCCGAAGTTCCCGGCGCGGCGGTGTCGGTGGTCTGGGCGAGGGTGTCAGTCATTGTAGAAAACCCAATACTTGGAGGCCCAGAAGTTGACGGCGGTGAAGGCGCCGATGATGAGCAGCAGCAGCCAGGCCATGGCCGAGGCGTAGCCCATGTCGAAGTTCCCGAAGCCGCGCTGGTACAGGTACAGCGTGTAGAACAAAGTGGAGTCGGCCGGTCCGCCGGTCCCTCCGGAGACGATGTACGCCTGGGTGAACGACTGGAACGCGTGGATGATCTGCAGGACCAGGTTGAAGAAGATGATCGGTGTCAGCAGTGGCAGCGTGACCGACCGGAACTGGCGCCATTTGGAGGCACCGTCGACGTTCGCGGCTTCGTAGTACATGCGCGGAATCTGACGGAGTCCGGCCAGGAAGATCACCATCGGCGAGCCGAACGTCCACACGTTCAACGTGATCAGCGTGCCCAGGGCGGTCTCGGGTTCGGAGATCCAGCCGCGCCCCTCAATGCCGATCAGTCCCAGACCCTGGTTGAACAGGCCGTCGGTGCCGAACACGGTCCGCCACAGGATCGCGATCGCGACGCTGGCGCCCAGCAGCGAAGGCAGGTAGAACGCCGACCGGTACAGCGCCAGGCCGCGCAGTCCCCGGTCGAGCAGGAGCGCCAGGCCCAGTGCCATGGCCAGCTGCAGCGGCACCGAGACGAACACGTAGGTGAAGGTGACGCCCAGGGAGCTGTGGAGACGCTGGTCGCCCCACATGCGGGTGAAGTTGTCGAGCCCGGTGAACTCGGCGTTCTGCAGCAGGTTGTAGTCGGTGAAGCTCAGGGCGAGCGAGGCCGCCATGGGGCCCAGCGTCACCGCGAGGAGCCCGAGGAACCACGGCAGCAGGAACCAGAAGGCCGCCTTGTTCTCCTTCTTGGCCGTCGCGCCGCGCCCCCGCAGGCCGCGCAGCTCAGAGGTCGCGCTCATGGGGCGGCCCTCCGGTGGCGCATCGCGGCCTGGCCGGATGCGGCTAGGGGATCGGGCATTGACGCTCCTTCGCATCGAGCCTTATAGTGACCGGTCACTATTCAAGTGACGCGCTTCAATTTAGTGACCGGTCACTCTTGTGTCAAGATATCCACGGGAATCTTTGGAAAGGGAAACCGCATGACGGAGCGCTCCGAGCAGGCCAGGCGGCCGACGATCAGGGAGGTGGCCCGCCTCGCGGGGGTCTCTCACCAGACCGTGTCCCGGTACCTGCGGTCCCGGGAAGGGCTGAAACCGGCGACGCTCGATCGCATCGACGCTGCCGTGCGGGAGCTCGACTACCGCCCGAACCTCGTTGCGCGCTACCTGAACACGCGGCGCACCGGCCGGCTGGCGATCGTGATGCCGGAGCTGGTCGCGAGCAACCCGACGCGCATCCTCTCTGGGGCGACCGAGGCCGCACACGAGGCCGGGTACTCCCTAGAGCTGGTCAGCTTCGGAGGCGGCATTGACGCCCGGACCGAGCGGCTCCTGGAGCTCGCCGACTCCGGCCAGGTCGAGGGCATCCTGACGCTGGCCCCCATCGCGCCGTCCGCACAGGGCCGGCTCGGGAACGGCGCGGCCATCGTCGTCTCGGCCGACTTCGACGACGAGATGCGCAGCGTCGGCGAACTGATCGACGCCGCACCGGTGCGCGACATGATGGCACGCCTCGCGGATCTCGGCCACCGGCGCTTCTACCACGTCGCCGGAGATCTGAAGTACGCCTCGGCACGAGCGAGAAAGGACGCCTACCTGGAAGCCGTCGACCGCTTCGGAGTCGAGTCGGCCGGTGTGTTCGAGGGCGACTGGACAGCCCAGTCCGGATGCGACGCCATGCTGGCGCTGCCGCCCCAGTCCCTGCCCACGGCCGTCATCGCGGGCAACGACATGGTGGCCCTCGGTGTGATGCGCTGGGCGGGCGAGCACGGACTGGAGATCCCGCGGGACCTCAGCGTCACCGGCTGGGACGACACCGAGTTCGGGCAGTTCCTCAGGCCCGCACTCACTTCGGTCGGGCTCGACCTCGAAGGCGTCGGACGCAACGGCATGGTCCGGCTGGTCAAGGCCGTCACCGGGCGAGACCTGGCACCGTCACCCGGACCGGTGAGCCGTCTACTCTGGAGGGAGTCGACCGCTCGGCTGGAACGAACCCCCTAGCGGCCCAGCATGAATCCCTGAAAGGGCCCGTGCGGAAGGCATGTCGCTCCTCCCCGCACGGGCTTCGCCGGTCAGGCCGCGAGATGCTCGGTGAAGAAGTCGGTGAGCTTGTCGAACGGGATCAGGTCGACCCGGTCGTACAGGTCGACGTGACCGGCGCCCGGGATCCACACCAGTTCCTTCGGCTCGGCCGCGCGCTCGTACGCGTCCTCGCTGAACTCCCTCGAATGCGCCTGGTCGCCCGAGATGAACAGGAGCGGCCGCGGGGCGATCGTGTCGATGTCGTTGAACGGGTAGAAGTTCATGAACTTCGCGTTGCTCGACAGCGTCGGGTGCGTGGTGAGCTCCGGCGAGCTGCCTGCCGGGGTGAACTCGCCGCGCGGGGTGCGGTAGAAGTCGTAGAACTCCCGCTGGATCTCAGGAGTGTCCTCGGTCAGCTCGTGGACGGTGCCGCCGGTGTACAGCGTCTCGCCGCCCTCGAACTCGACGTACCGCTGCTCCGCGGCGGCCTCGAGGATCTCCTTGCGCTGCTCGAGCGTCTGCGAGGCGTTGAGGCCCTGGCGGTTCACCGCGCCCATGTCATACATACTGGCGGTGGCGATCGCCTTGATGCGCGGATCGAGCTTCGCCGCGCTGATCACGAAGCTCCCCGAGCCGCAGATGCCGATCGCGCCGATGCGCTCGCGGTCGACGAACCGTCGCGTGCCCAGGTAATCGACTGCGGCGCTGAAGGTCTCGGCGTACACGTCGGGGAGTACGGACTGGCGCGGTTCGCCTTCGCTGCCGCCCCAGAAGGACAGGTCGACCGAGAGCGTGGCGAAGCCCTGCTCGGCCATCTTCGTGGCGTACAGGTTCGCGCTCTGCTCTTTGACCGCCCCCATCGGGTGGCCGACGACGATCGCGGGCCGCCGACGCCGTCCGCCGCGCTTGGGGGTGAACAGGTTCCCCGCGACGTCCATCTGGAACTGGTTCTTGAAGGTGACCTTCTGGACGTTCACCTGGTCGCTGGTGTAGAAGTTGTCGGCCCCGTCCGACAGGTCCTGGCCCTGAGCGGGCGACCCGACGAAGGTCGCCGCACCGACCGCGGCCGCGCTGACGCCCGCTGCCTTCAGCAGATCGCGGCGGTCGATGGGAAGGCGGGTCTCCTGCTTCTGGTCCTGCTCGTTCATGGTCTTCCTCTCCTAGTCCGGCTGCATTGGCGCAGTCTCACCGGCGTGAAGTCGGCGACGAGTCGATGTCCCTGAGTACTCGTCGCGACCCCATGTCATCGACGGTAGGCCGCTCATCAACCGCTTAGGAGTCCTTGTCAGGCCCCCTCAGAAAGCTTGGGCAGCAGACTGTTACGAATGACCACAATGGAATGAACAATGAGAGTGCAAGGGCGCTTGACGAGTGTGCGCGTCAGACGGTGAGGAGCGCCTTGATGGCGCGGCGCTCGTCCATGGCCCGGTACGCCTCGGCGGCGTCCTCGAGCGGAAGCGCGAGGTCGAAGACCCTGCCGGGGTCGATCTCGCGCCGCCAGATCAGATCGATCAGGCGGGGCAGGTACTTGCGCACGGGAGCTGGGCCGCCGTGCAGGTGGACGCCGGAGAAGAACAGCTCCATGCCCGGCAGCTCGACACCGTGGTTGACGCCCACGTAACCGACATGCCCGCCGGCCCGCGTCGAGTGGACGGCCTGCATCATCGACTCCTTGGTGCCCACGGCCTCGACCGCGCTGTGGGCGCCGAGCCCGCCGGTGAGCTCCTTGATCCGCGCGATGCCCTCATCGCCGCGTTCGGTGACGATGTCCGTGGCCCCGAACTCGAGCGCGAGCTTCTGACGGGACTCGTGGCGGGACATGGCGATGATCCGCTCCGCGCCCATCTGCTTCGCCGACAGCACCGCGAGGAGCCCGACCGCGCCGTCACCGACCACGACAACGGTCTTCCCGGGCCCGGCCGCGGCCGCATCGGCGGCGTACCAGCCGGTGCCGAGCACATCGGAGGCCGCCAGGAGCGAGGGGATCAGGTCCGCGCCGGGGTGCTCCGGGGTCGCGACGAGGGTGCCGTCCGCGTTCGGGACGCGCGTCCGCTCGGCCTGAGCGGTGCCCATGAACTCCCGGTGCACGCAGTGCGACTGGTACCCGGACCGGCAGATCTCGCAGGTGTTGTCCGAGGTCGCGAACGAACCGACCACGAACTGGCCGACCTCGACGAGCTCGACCGCGTCGCCGACCTCCTCGACCACGCCGACGTACTCGTGGCCCATCGGCTGGTGGTCGACCGGCTCGACGCCGCGGTAGGGCCACAGGTCCGACCCGCACACGCAGGTCGCGCTCAAGCGGATGACCGCGTCGGTCGGCTTGACGACCGCCGCTTCCGGCCGGTCCTCCACCCGTACTTCGCCCGGTTTGATCATGACGACACCACGCATGGCGGCCCCCTTCGCTCGCTCGATGACGCATCCGATGCGTCCTCATTCACGCCAATCAAACCCCGGAGAACCGGACCTTGGGAGGTACCGATAGGAACCCCCTGAGGCCGTTTCGGACGCGAACGGTCGCCTCTTCCTACCAGGGACAAGCCTGTTCACGTCGGGATTCGGGCCGCCGCCGGGAGGTACTGACAGGGTCCCCTTCGGACGCACATGACACCGCGAATCCGCTGGGAGGCCCTGCCGGTACCCCCTTCGAGCGAAGCCCCCGCGGCCTTCCGCAGCGTGGTTGCCTTGCAGCAGACCCGCCGACACGGCGCTCATCCGGCGCCACGGGATCCCGACTCATGTGGAGAGAAAGCGACCCTTTCGCGTCATGGCCATCAGCACCGTCCCCGCCGCACCAGTCAAGACCAGGCTCCCGCTCGTCATCTACCTCCTGGGCGCCGGGACCTTCCTCATGGGCACCACCGAGTTCGTGGTCGCCGGCATCCTGCCCGAGATCGCCGCCGACCTCGGGACCTCGGTCGCGGACGCCGGGCTGATGATCACCGTGTTCGCGATCGGCATGATCGTCGGCACGCCCCTGATGGCGATCCTGACGCTCAAACTCCCCCGCCGCACCACGCTCGGCCTGACGCTGCTCGTCTTCGCGGCCGGGCACGTCCTCGTCGCCACCAGCACGAGCTTCACCGTCATCCTCGGCGCCCGCTTCATCACGGCACTGGCGACCGGCGCGTTCTGGGCCGTCGCCGCAGTCGTCGCCGCCAAAGCGGCCGGCCCGGCTGCCGGCTCCCGCGCACTCGGGATCGTCCTGGGCGGCGGCATGCTCGCCAACGTGCTCGGCGTCCCGCTCGGCACGTTCGCCGCCCAGCTCACCGGTTGGCGCGGCCCGTTCTGGGCGCTCGCAGCGCTCGCCGTCCTCGGTGCGGTGGTCGTCTACCGGCGCGTCGCCCCCGACCCCGGGACGGGCCCGGCGCCCTCGGTCCGCGCCGAACTGGCGAGCCTGCGCGACGGCCGGGTCTGGCTGGTCCTGGCGGGCGCCGCGATCGTCTGCGGCTCCTCGCTGGCCGCCTACAGCTTCATCGCCCCGCTGCTGACCCACAACACGGGCATGGCCGCGTCCGCGATCCCGCTGGTGCTGCTCTGCTACGGCATCGGCGCGATCATCGGCTCCTACCTGGGCGGCCTCTTCGGCGCGCACCGGCCCTTCACGGTCCTGTTCACCGCCGCGACGATGACGTTCCTCGTGCTCGGCGCGCTCGCCCTGCTCTCGCACGAACCGGTGGCCACCGTGGTCCTGGTGGCACTGCTGGGCCTGTTCGGGATGGCCACCAATCCGGTCCTGATCGGCAAGGCCGTCGCGTACGCCGACCGCGCGACCACGCTCGCCTCCGCGCTGAGCACTTCGGCGTTCAACTTCGGCACGGCCGTCGGATCCTGGATCGCCGGCTTCGCCCTCGAATCGGCGCTGGGCGTCACGGGACCGGTCGTGGTCGGGACGGCCATCGCCGCCCTGTACTTCGTGCCGCTCGGCCTCCTGCTCGTCAGGGAACGCCGCTGACGGCTCGCCAACCGGTCAGCTCGAGCCGCGCAGTCCGCGCATCACGGTCGCGGCCACCCCGGTTGACGAGCTGGTCCGCGCGCCGGTCACTCGGCAAGGCGGTCGGCGCGGTCGAGCGCGATGGGCAGTCCCAGTTCCTCGCGGTGCGAGGCGGCCCACGAGGCGAGGAGCTGCAGGCGTTCGGCCGAGGGCGAACCGGGCTCAGCGCTGTAGATCGTGAGCGTCAGGCCCGGTTCGGCGGCCATTTCAAGGCCCTCGTAGGCGATGGTGACGTCGCCGACCACCGAGTGGTGGAAGGTCTTCAGCCCACTGCCGTGGTGCCGGACGTTGTGCGCGCCCCAGCGGCGGCGGAACTCCTCGCTGCGGGTCGAGAGCTCCCCGATGAGGTCGTGCAGGTCCTTGTTGCGCGGGTCGCGGCCGGCCTCGGTGCGCAGGATCGAGACCGCCACGTCGGCGAACGCGTCCCAGTCGGGGTAGAAGTCGCGAGAGCGCTGGTCGAGGAACTGGAAGCGGGCGATGTTCGGCACGGCCTCGGGCATGTCGAACACGTCCATGTAGAAGGCCCGCGCCAGCGGATTCCAGGCGAGAAGGTCCATGCGGCCGTTGCGAACGAACGCCGGGCCGGCCGTCACCGCGTCGAGGGCCCATTGCAGGCCGGTATGCGGCGCCCAGGTCTTCGGGTTGCGTCGGCGGGGCGGCCGGGCCTGTGGCGCGGCCGCCTGGGCGAGGTCGAACAGGTGCGCGCGCTCGGCGTCGTCGAGGCGCAGGGCGCGGGCGATGGCGTCGAGGACCTCGGGCGAGGCGCCGCTGATCGCGCCGCGCTCGAGCTTCGTGTAGTACTCGACGCTCACCGAAGCCAGGAACGCGACCTCGGCCCGGCGCAACCCGGGCACCCGGCGCGCCGAACCGGGCGGCAGGCCGACGTCCTCGGGCTTGACGCGGGCGCGCCGCGACACGAGAAACTCCCTGACTTCGTCCCTGTTGTCCATGGATTCACGGTAACCGCCCGCTCACCTGCGAGAGGGTCCCTGCCAGTACCGCCTTCGACCGGACGCATCCCCCCGCGGACGGGCCGCTAGGCCTGCGCCGGCCCGGGGGCGTCACCTCCGGCGGCCAGGGGTATGGCGGTTCAGGTTGCGGGCCAGGACCGTCGGTGCGTCCCGGCCGGGAGCGCCTCGACACCGCCGGACGGGTCCTGGAGGGAGGCTTCGGCACCGACCGGGACCTGCACCTCGGCGGTGAGGGCGTCCTCGGTCCGGGTCCAGGCGATCGAGGCGCGGCCGTACGGGGTGTCATGGACGGCCTGCGCTGCGGTGAGACCGGTGTCGAAGCCCGGTCGGAACCGGATCGTGCGCCATCCGGGGTCCACAGGGGTCATGCCCCCGATAGTGCGGTGCATCCAGTCGGCGACCGCGCCGAGGGCGTAGTGGTTGAAGGAGGTCATGTCGCCGGGGTTGACCTCGCCGTTCGGCAGGAGGCTGTCCCAGCGCTCCCAGATCGTGGTGGCGCCCATCGTGACCGGGTAGAGCCAGCTCGGGACTGTGCGCTGCTGCAGGAGCGCGATCGCCACATCCAGGTGGCCGGTGCGGGTGAGCGCGTCGAGCAGGACCGGGGTGCCGAGGAAGCCGGTCGTGAGGTGGTCGTCGGCTTCACGGACGAGATCGGCGAGGCGCCGTCCGGCGGCGGCCTCCTCGTCGGGCTCGAACAGGTCGAACATGATCGCGATCGCGTAGGCGGTCTGGGAGTCCGAGGTCAACCGTCCGTGCCCGGCCCTGTAGCGGGAGCGGAAGCCGTTGCGCGCCTGCGCGGCACGGTCGGCGAGTGCGGGCCCCTGCTCGTCATGGAGTGCTGCCGCGGCGGCGGCGAGGATCGCCGCCGAACGCGCGTAGTAGGCGGTGGCGACCAGGTGCGGGTCGGTCAGGCCGTTCGCCGGGTCGTCGGGCGGGGCGGTCGGGTCGAGCCAGTCGCCGAGCTGGTAGGAGCCGTCCCAGACGTGGTCGTCTCCGGCGAGGCGGTGCTGGAGATCGCCCCACGCGAGGGCGCTCGGCCATTGGGCGGCAAGGACTCCGGCGTCCCCGAACTGCTGGAACAGCGTCCAGGGCACCACGGTGGCCGCGTCGCCCCAGCCGGCGCCCGGCCTGGGCGGCGTCCACTGGCCGCCGCCGGGGATGGACGGCACGTACCAGGGCACGGTGCCGTCGGGCAGCTGCTCGGCGGCGACGTCCTGGAGCCAGGAGCCGAGGAGGCCCACGCAGTCGTAGAGGAACGCGGCAGTGGGTGCGAACACCTGGATGTCGCCGGTCCAGCCGAGGCGCTCGTCGCGCTGCGGGCAGTCGGTCGGCAGGTCCACGAAGTTGCCGCGCATGCTCCAGACGACGTTCTCGTGGAGGCGGTCGAGCAGCGGGTCGGATGAGGAGAACCATCCTGTCCGGCGCATGTCGGTGTGCAGGACCCGGGCGGTGATGCGCCCCTCGACCGGGGCATCGCCCCAGCCGGACACTTCGGCGTAGCGGAAGCCGTGGACGGTGAAGCGGGGCTCCCAGGTTTCGGCCGGTCCGCCTCTGCGGGTGTAGCGGTCGGTGGCGACGGCGCCGCGCAGCGGCCTGGTGCACAACTCGCCGTCCTGGTCGAGGACTTCGGCGTGCCGGAGTTGAACGGTCGTGCCCGCCTCTCCCGACGTGGTGATCCTGATCCGGCCCACCAGGTTCTGGCCGAAGTCGACGATGAGGCGGCCGTCTGGAGTGCGGCGGACGTCGACCGGTTCGATCTCCTGCGTGCACCGCACGGGAGGACCGGTCGGTGCCACGAGGCGGTCGAACCCGAAGTCGCGCTTGGCGACCGGGGACCAGCCGGTGAGGTCGGCGCCGGGGCTCGACCAGTGCGTGACCTCGTCGCGGGCGTCGTAGGCCTCCCCTTCGAGCAGCCCGGCGGTCAGAATGGGACTGCGCTGCGCCCGCCAGTCGGGGTCGGTCGCGATGACCGTCCGGGTGCCGTCGACATGGGTCACTTCGAGTTGAGCGGCGAAGGCGGTCCGCTCGCCGTAGAGATTCGTGTGCCCGCCGCCGAAGCCGAGCCGGCCGCGGAACCAGCCGTCCGCCAGGAAGGCGCCGATGGCGTTGACGCCCTCGCGGACCAGCCCGGTGACGTCGTAGGTGTAGTACCGCAACCGGTGCTCGTAGCTCGTCCATCCGGGGCTCAGCTCGTCGTCGCCGACGCGTTCGCCGTTGATCTCGGCCTGGTACAGCCCGTGCGCGGTGGCGTAGAGCCGGGCCGAGGCCACGGGCGCCGCAAGACGGAACTCGCTGCGCAGCAGCGCGGGGCGGCGCATCACCTCGGGGTCCTCGTCCCAGGCCGGCCCGATGGCGACGGCCTGCCAGTCGGACGCGTCGAGCAGCCCAGCCTCCACAGTGGTCGACGGGCTCCAGTCGCTCGCTTCGCCGTCGCCGCCGAAGACGCGGACGCGGACCGACGCCCGCTGCCGGGATTGCAGCGGCTCGAACGGCCAGTCGAGCAGCACCGATTCGCCGCTCTGCACCACGCGCGTCTGCAGCCTGCCGTCGAGATCGAGCTCGATCCGGGCCTGCTGCTGGCGCCAGCCGTCCGGGGCGGCCGAAACGACCCAGCTGATCCTGGGCCGGGCCTCGCCGATGCCCAGCGCCTCTCGATGGTGCTCGAACGTCGGCGCTTCGACAGCGGGGTGCTTCACGGGATCGGTCTCCTGTCGGCGGATCCAGGTTTTCCAAGACCTTACATTGACACCTTTACTAAACCCGGTTAATAATATCAGCACGCGTCGCAAGCCGACCGGCTAGGCGAACGACCGCGTCGACTCGGCACACGTCCCGCAGCTCGAGATCTGCCGACCTGAACCCTGCAACCTTGAGGATCCGCCATGACCCGCCTGCCATCGACTTTCCGTGCCCTGGAACAGGACTGGAAGTTGACTGCTGCCGCGCTCCCCGAGGCCGCGCCGGACGAGGTGACGGCCGCGCTCGCCGCGGGCGTCGACGCCTCGGTTCCCGGTGAGGCCCATCTCGACCTTCGGCGGGCCGGACTCATCGCCGACCCGTTCGACGGGGACAACGAGACCGCGCAGCAGTGGATCGGGGACACCTCCTGGCAGTACGCCACGACGTTCAGGTGGAACGACGACGGATCGGACCGGCACGACCTCGTCGCCTTCGGGCTCGACACCGTTGCGGTCGTCGAGCTCAACGGGACCGAGGTGGCCCGCACCGAGAACATGCACCGCTCCTACCGCTGGGACGTGCGCGAACACCTCCGCGAGGGCGCGAACACCCTCACGATCACGTTCGCCTCCCCCGTCGCCGAGGCCGACGCGCGGGCAGAGCGCGACGGCACACTGCCGCACGTCAACCACCACGAGTACAACCAGCTCCGCAAAATGGCCTGCTCGTTCGGGTGGGACTGGGGCATCGATGTCGCCGGGGCCGGGATCTGGAAGCCGATCGGCATCGACTCCTGGTCGGAGGTGCGCATCGCCGCCGTCCGGCCGCTGGTCGGCGCCTCCGAGCGCATCGGCGGTGGGCACGACGGCGAACTCACGGTGCACGTGGACATCGAGCGCAGTGGCGCAGACGCCGACGTGCCGATCCGCGTCGTCGTGACCGGGACCGACGGCTCGACCCACGAGGCCGCGGAAATCATCCATTCAGGACGGACCACCGCAGTGGTCAATGTGCATGTGCCCGAGGTGGAGCGCTGGTGGCCGATCGATTACGGCCTCCAGCCGCTCTACGACGTCGCCGTCACCGCCGGGACGGCCGGATGGACCGGCCGCGTCGGGTTCCGCACCGTCGAGCTCGACACGAGCGCCGACGACCACGGGTCCGGCTTCGTCCTCAAGGTCAACGGCGAAAGGGTCCTGGTGCGCGGCGTCAACTGGATCCCCGACCACGCCTTCCTGACCGAGATCGACCGCGACCGGTACGCACGGCGTCTCGACGATGCGCTCGAGGCGAACGTCAACCTGATCCGGGTGTGGGGCGGCGGCATCTACGAGTCGGACGACCTGTACGACCTCGCCGACGAAGTAGGGCTGCTCATGTGGCAGGACTTCCCGTTCGCCTGCGCCGCCTACCCCGAGGAGGAGCCGCTGCGCTCCGAAGTCGAGGCCGAGGTCCGCGAGAACGTGGCGCGCCTGAGCCCGCACCCTTCGCTGGTGCTGTGGAACGGCAACAACGAGATTCACGCCGCTTGGGCCGGCTGGGGCTGGGCCGGCCGGCTCGACGGCCGCCCCTGGGGCGACGCGTACTTCTCCGACCTGCTCCCCCGTCTGGTCGCCGAGCTCGACGGCACCCGCCCCTACACCCCGTCGAGCCCCTTCTCGTTCGGCGACTACCGCGATCCCGACGACCAGCGGTACGGCTCGGTCCACATCTGGGACGTGTGGAACCGCAAGGACTACCGTGAATACGCAAGCTGGAAGGCACGGTTCGTCGCCGAGTTCGGCTTCCAGGGCCCGCCCGCGTGGTCGACCCTCGCCGGCGTCGTGCACGACGAGCCGCTCGATCCGTTCGGCCACCAGATGCTGGTGCACCAGAAGGCGAACCTGGGCAACGCCAAGCTCGAACGCGGCTGGAAGGGCCACCTTCCCGACCCGGAGTCCATCCAGGACTGGCATTGGACGACACAGCTCAACCAGGCCAGCGCGATCCGCTTCGGCATCGAGCACTTCCGGTCGCTCACCCCGCTGAACACCGGGACCATCCTGTGGCAGCTCAACGACAACTGGCCCGTCGTCTCCTGGGCCGCGGTCGACTTCAACGAGCACCGCAAGCCCCTGTGGCATGCGCTCCGGGATGCCTACGCCCCGCGGCTCGCCACCTTCCAGCCGCGCGCTTCCGAGGCCGCCCGCGCAAACGCGTGGGAGGGCACCGAACCCGAACCCGACCACCTGGTTCTCGTGCTGGTCAACGACACGGGCGAGGACTACACCGGCGCCTTCACGCTGACCCGCGAGGGCTTCGACGGCACGATCCTCGCGAAGGCCGTCGTCGAGATTCGCGTGGCGGCACGAGAGGCCGCCACGATCACCGTGCCTGAGGAGATCGCCGTCTTCGACGACCCGACCGCCGAACTCATCGCCGCGGCATGCGAGGGCGGCACGTTCGCGACCGCGTTGCACTACGGTGCCGAACCGGTCGACCAGCACTTGGACACCCGTCCACTGCACGTCGAAGCCGAAGCGGCCGAAGGCGGCTGCATGCTGCACCTGACCGCGACCTCGCTCGCACGCGACGTCTTCTGCCATGCGGACACTGTGGACCCGGCCGCGAGCGCCGACACCGGCATGATCACCCTGCGCGCCGGCCAGCGCGCCCAGATCCGGATCGACTCCCCCGCCGGAGCCGACCCCGAGGCGTTCGCGGCGGCGCTCCGCTGCACCAACGACCTGCTGTAGCAGCAGCACCGCGCTGCCTCATCCCTGACATTGAGGACGGAACAAGGAGAGGACGACAGGGCGGCCGCCTCAGGGCGGCCGCCCGCAGTCGTTCCTCAGATCGCCGGGGTCGGCGCTTCGAGCAGGCTTCTGAGCAGCACCATCGCCGCGCCGAACGCCGCGGCATCGTCCACGTGCTCAGCGAGTTTCACCTTCACGCCGTGCACACGGCGCACGAACACCGACCGGTCGAGCCGGTCCTGGGTTTGCGAACCTCGGAGCCGAACGCTCTCAATCCATCCTCCTCGGGACCCGCCTGGCGCGAACGCCCGCACCGAGCACCTTACTTGACCTGGTGAAGCGGCCTCCTTGACGGCGTCACCGATGGCGTCCCGCACGTCGCCGGCGAAGATGCCGTCCGCTGCTTCGCCCGCCGTCTCGGCCCTGTCGTCGGCTGAGCGCCTTCAATCGGACTCCGGATTGCGAAAGTGCCTGAAGATCAGGAGCGCGCCGACGAGCGGCAGCCCGAAGAGGGTCGTGAGCATGGGGATCTCCTCGGCCGACTCGAACCCGGACGGCGCACCGGCTTTCAGCCAGGAGGTGAGCTCGTCGTATTCGTAGTCCCCCACCTGCATGTCTGCGAGGGCCCGAATCACGGCGACGCAGAGGAGGCCGATGCTGCCGAGGATGCAGAACACGCCCAAGGCGATGACCGACCAGCGCGGGCCGATCCGGGAGGCGACCGCGAGGGCCGCGAACGCGGCCGCGAGGAGCAGGCAGCCGATGGCCGGGTAGACGAACCGGAAGTTCACGATCGCGTCGAGCAGCGGCAGGTAGTTCGCACCGAAGTCGTCGTTGTCGTCGAGCAGGGTCTCCGCCGCCGCTTCCCTGGCGGGGCCGGCGGCGTCGAGCAGGAAGACCGCGCAGGCGAGAAGGATCGCCGCCAGCGTGAAGGAGAGGATGACCGCGGATCCGGAACGGTTCGGCTTGGGCCGCGCAGGCCTCGAGAGTCGGTTCATGAGGGTCTCCGATCGACTGGTGCCTGACCTCCGATCTTAAGTGCCGGAAACCACCGCGCCACGAGTCCGCGGCCCGGGCTCACCTCGCGAAGCGGCGGATCCAGGCCGGCTGCGTGGAGTTGAGGTTGTGGACCATTTGGACGTAGTCGCCGAAGGCCGCGTTGACCTCGTCGTGGCGCTTTCCATAGGCGCTCGAGTCGTATTCGTGGCGCCGGGTCGTATCGCGCTTCCCGAAGTGCTCGTCGAGGCGCCGATCGGACCCTGCATCCCACTCGACGCCGAGTTGGGCGAACAGCGCCGGGATCGTGCTGTACGGGTTCGTGGTGAGCCAGTGGTAGGGAACGTCCACGATCCTCTCCCGCGGCAGGCCTGCCCGGGCGGTCCGGGCGGTCTCGATGCCCTCGACGAGGAGGTCGAGCCAGAGGTCGCCGAGCTCGTGCAGGTCCACTGCCTCAGGGTTCAGATGCATCCGCCAGGTCGCCTCGTTCATCGAGCAGGTCGACCCGAACGCGGTCACCGGATCCCGGTGGCACCAGACGATCGTCGCGTCCGGGAAGACCTTGAATATCTCCGGCAGGTGCCACAGGTGGGCGGGCTGCTTCAGGACCCAGCGCTGGCGGGGCCGCCCGTACTGGAGCACTTGGAGCACCCGCTTGAGGTACTCGTACCACGGCACCGCGTCGGCCTGGTCGATCCATCTGCGATAGCCCTTCAGCGGCGCCGAGCCCATGAAGAACCGGGTGGCGACCTCGGCGAAGAACGTCTCCTCGGGCTCGAACGCGCTGAGCGGGTGGATGTCCTCGAAGTAGGGCTCGTAGCGGTACATCAGCTTGATGACCTTCTCTATGCCCTTCGACTCCTTCTTCCAGTCCTCGTAATGGGTCTTGGTCGAGACCAGTTCGGCCATGAGCGGTCCGCGGCAGCCCTGGGCTCCCGCGAGGAGCCGGTGGGTGACCGTGGTGGCGGTGCGTGGCAGTCCGAGGATGAAGATCGGGTCGTCGATGGGCTCCTCGGCGATCGCCGGCTCGTCGCGGTGCTGCGCGTCGACCTGGGCGACGTTGCGAAGTCGCGGCCCGACCTGGGAGTGCTCGGCACTGAAGCGCCCCATTGCGGACAGTCCCGGCTCGTCGTACATGGCGATCAGGAGCTGTTGCAGCGCTTCGGCTTCCGGCCCGTCGGGGACCAGGCCGAAGTCGCGCTCGCAGCTGTCGAGGAGCCGGCGCCACAGCGCCTCGGGGCTGCGGCGGCGCTGTGTGAGGCTCAGGACGCGGTTGGTCACTCCCAGCAGCGGGGTGGGACGTGGCATGACGGCTCTCCTTGGGAGGGAATCAAGGTGCGCAATAGGTCGCCGCACCGATACTGGCACAGCCGGCAGGCGAAAGGAAGCGGCCCGGCGAAGGTTCCGCGCTCAGCGCCCAGCCCGAGACCACTTCCGGGCACCGCGGGTCGCCAGGCGAGTGGCGGCGGCAAGTGGCATCGCGCAGTCGCTGCGGCGAAGGTCACGGGGTTGAGCGAGAGAAGGTACTTGGCTAGCCACAGAATCACCGCTATATTTATGTGTCTAGCCACCTAACGTGGCGGGCGAGGAGGAACAGCCATGAAAGCCATCCAGTTCGACCGCTTCGGCGGCACCGAGGTCCTGCACGAGGCCGACCTCGAGGTCCCCGTTCCGGGTCCCGGTCAGGTCCGCGTCCGCGTCAAGGCCGCCGGGCTGAACGCGATCGACGGAAAGATCCGTTCCGGGGCCATGGAGGCCCTGCGTCCGACCGCGCTCCCGGCGATCCCGGGCGGCGAGTTCGCCGGCGTCGTAGATGCTCTCGGCGAGGGCATGGAGCACGTCCAGGTGGGCGACGAGGTGCTGGGCTGGTCCGACACCGGCTCATACGCCGAGTACGCGCTCGCCACCACCATCGCCGCCAAGCCCGCCGGTCTCGACTGGCAGGAGGCGGCGGCGCTGCCCGTCGCGAGCGAGACGGCCGAGCGGGTCCTGGACCTGCTCGGCGTCACCGACGGTGAGACCGTGCTGATGCACGGCGCGGCCGGAGCGGTCGGCACCCTGGCGGTCCAGCTCGCCGCGGCCCGCGGTGCACGCGTCATCGCGACCGCCGGTCCCGGGAACCAGGACTACCTCGCCTCGCTCGGCGCCGTCCCCACGGTATACGGCGACGGCCTGGTCGAACGGGTCCGCGCGTTCGCGCCCGAGGGCATCGACGCGGTCTTCGACCTGGCCGGAAAGGGAGCGCTGGAGGACTCGATCGAGCTGCGCGGCGGCACCGAACGCATCGTCACCATCGCCGACTTCCGCGCCCGCCAGCTCGGCATCACCTTCTCCAGCGGCGTTCCGGAGAAGTCGGTCGAACGCTTGGCAGCGATCGCCCAGGACGCCGCGAACGGCAGACTCGTCACGACCGTGAGCGCCTACCCGCTCGCGGAGGCGGCCAAGGCGCAGGACGTCAGCGACGCCGGACACGTCCGCGGCAAGCTCGTCCTCGCCGTCGACTGATGGCGCCCGCCGAGCCCGGACCTGCGAGGCCACCAAGTCACGCCACTGCAGGTACCCGGGTCGGCGGCCTTCTACGCTGTCGGAGCGGTCGGCGCCGCCGGCCCTGCCTCCTACACCGCCAAAGGAACCGAACCATGTCCGAGCCCGCATCCCGTGTCCCGTCCACCGCAGGCGAGGGCCCGTTGAGCTACGCGATCTTCGAGCTCGCTCGGGCCCACCGCGGCCGCGCCGCCGCCATGCTCCGCAAGATGGACCTGCATCCCGGCCAGGAGCTGCTGCTCATGCACCTGCTCGACCGGGACGGCCAGACCCAGTCCGAGCTGCTCGACGCGGTCGGCCTCGACCACTCCACCGTCTCGAAATCCTTGCGCCGCATGCAGGAAGCGGGCTTGCTCATTCGCGAACCGGCCGAGCACGACAGGCGAGTCATGGTCGTCCACCTCACCGAGAAGGGCCGCGCCATGCGCGAACCTCTCGCCGCGATGTGGCGCGACCTCGAGGAGACCTCCACACAGCATTTGTCCGCGCAGCAGGCCAAGACGTTCGTCCGCGACGCGTACGCCGTCATCGACGCGATCAGCGGCCGCACCCGGTCGACTGAAGAACCCGGATAAAACCCGGTCCGCGTCCGCCACCAGCCCGACGCGTGACTGACCCGATGGAAAGCGAGATCCCATGAGCACCGATCCGGTCCTCGTCATCGGCGCGACCGGCTCCCTCGGGGGCCAGGTCGTCGACGCACTGCTCGAACGGGGCAAGCGCGTCCGTGCACTGGTTCGCCCCCAAAGCGATGCGAGCAGGCTCGAACGCCAGGGCGTGGCGATCGTCCGCGGCGACATGCTCGACCTCGACTCGCTCGTCACCGCGATGACCGGCGCTGACGCCGTCATCACGACCGCCGCCGGCTACACCCGCGGTGGCAAGCACGCGAACGACATCGACACTGTCGGCAACGCCAACCTCGCCGAGGCCGCCCACCGCACCAGCATCCGCAGATTCATCCTGACCAGCATCCTCACCAGCGACCAGACGCCCGACATCCCGCACTTCTGGCACAAGAAACTCGCCGAGGACAGGCTCGAACAGCTCGGCGTCCCCTTCGTCGCCCTGCGCCCTGGCGCGTTCGTCGACCAGATCGCCAGCGGCGCAGGCAATCCGCTCGAGAAGGGCCGCATCTTCTGGATCGGCAAGGCCGACGTCCCGCTGACCTTCGTCCACACCTCTGATCTCGCCGCCTATCTCGCGGCCGCCGTCGACGCCGAGACCACCGACGGCGAACGCGTCGACATCGGCTGGGACCGCCCAGTCAGCATCCGCGAAGTCGCCGACCAGCTGGGCCGCTCGGCGGAGCGGAAGATCAAGGCACGCGCCGTCCCGGGCGGCATCGCCCGCGCAGCGGGAGCGACCATCGGGCGCTTCATGCCGATCGTCCAGGACATGGCCGCGATGTTCCGGTGGTTCGACACCGGCCGCTACGTCGCCGACACCCGCCGCCAGGAGCAGCTGTTCGGCCCCGCACCAAGAGCCGAAGAGGCCCTCGCCCGTCTCAGCAACGAACTCCGTGCCGAATAGCAGCGCGACCGGACGTTCGCGGGGCGGAACGCAACGACAACCGATTCGACCGTGGAGGAAATCCCATGTTCCACAAGAACTCGCAAGTGAAGGCGCCGATCAACGACCGCGTCCTGTTCATCGGTTTCCTTCCCGAGACGATGAGCGCCGAGGAGCTCGCGCCGTTGAACATGACGGTGGAGGAGCTGACCGTGCAGTTCGAGCGCAGCCGGGAAGCGATCCAAGCCCAGGGCGTCGCCGGGGAGATGTGCGGCATCAGCAAGGACCCCGACGAGGCCGAAGCCGAACTGCGCAAGCGGTTCGCAGAGGGCACCTTCGGCGTCGCGCTCATCGGCGGCGGTGTTCGCTTCCTCCCGGAGAACACCGTCCTGTTCGAACGGATCGTCAACGTGCTCATCGACCTCCAGCCCGGCATCCGGTTGAGCTTCAACAACAGCCCGCAGAACACGCTCGAGGCCGTCCACCGATGGCTCGACCACTAGCCGCCGTCCGAGTCCACAGGACCGAGTGCCGGCGCCGCCGACCGCGCAGAGGCCGCGCAAGGGTGCCTCTACCAATGTCGAATACTCTCCTTTGACACCGTGACCGATAATTGACCCACCAGCAACATAGGACTACAATGCAGCGAGGAAACCGGAAACCGGAAACCGGAAACCGGAAACCGGAAACCGGAAACCGGAAACCGTTGGCCCGTAGACGGTCCGACCGCGCCCTTCCGGAAACGGGTCATCCTCGCCGGCAGCACGATGCAGGCCCTGAACCGGCTGTATTACGACGTAGAGCCGCTCCTCGCTTCCGATCGCCGGCTGCTGCTCAGGTACTCCCTCTTCCACACCGAGCGCCAGTCCAGCGGTCAGCGATTCGCCCGCCAACGCGAGATCGACCTGGTCGATTGGGCGAGCCTCCGGGACGATCCTCCGGATCTGCTCATCGCCTCCGGGGCGACCCGCACACTCCACGAACCGGGCTGCGCATTCGGCCTCATCCCCCACGGCGCCGGCCACAATCGCTTCACCCCGTTCTTCAAGGGAGTCTCCGGACTCGCCCGAGGCCAGCTCCGCAGCGAGGACGGCAGGCTGCCCGCGTACATCGCGCTCCCCGGTGCAGCGGCGGCGCGGCGTCTGGCCGTCGACTGCGTGGAAGCCTTGCCGGTCAGCGAGATCACCGGCGACCTGTGCTTCGAGCGGCTGCGTCTGAGCGCGCGCATGCGCCGCGAATACCGCCGTGCATTGGGGGTTCAGGGCCGACGCCTGGTCCTGGTCACCTCGACCTGGCTCGGCCATTCGCTGTTCGCACACCATCCCGCCCTGCCTGAGCGATTGCTCGCGGCGCTGCCGATGGACGAGTTCGCGGTCGCGTTCATCCCCCACCCGAACATCACGGCCGTCCACGGCAGCATGGAAAGCCTCTTTCGCCGCCAGCTGGAGAACGGCCTCATCATGGTCGACCCGGCAGAGGGATGGCGCGCCGCCGTCCTGGCCGCCGACTGCGTCGTCGGCGACCACGGATCGGTGACCTTCTACGCGGCCGCGCTCGGCATCCCCACTGCGGTGGCGGCGTTCGGATTCGCCGAGATGCCGCCCGAGTCGCCGCTGGCCGGGTTCGGACGGGCGGCGCCGCGCTTCGACCCGGAATCGGACCTGCTCGGCCAGATCGAACGGCTATGCGATGCCGACCCGATCCGCGACCAGTGCTTCTCCGAAGCCCTCGCCGAACCGGAACCGGGCCCGGCCGATCGGGTGCGCGCCGGCCTGTACCGGGCATTGGAACTCGACGGGCTCACTGCACCTGCGCCGCGGATGTTCCCGCCCGCGGTCCAGGTCGAACATGTGCGCCTCACGTCGGCGTGGCGATGCGAAGTGGACTTTCGAGAAGACGCGGCGACTTGGCGGCGCTTCCCGAGCGACGACGGCCGGGCGGGCCCCGGTCACCTGGTGGCCGACGTACGCTGCCTCGACGTGGACGCCCGGGACCGTGCCGACATCATCGTCCGGCACCGCGATGCGCTGGACGCATCTGCGGCGCTGGAGGAGGCCGCACATCTGCTGCGGGAGCAGCCCATGGCCGAGGTCGCGAGCGTCCGGACCGGCCCCGCGGCGCTGATCTGGGCGTGCGCCGACGGGCGGCGTCTGCACGCTGCTTGCTCCCCTGAGACCGTGGACGCGGCCGTCTCGGTGTGGTTCGCCGCGGGTCGCCCCGACTCGGGCGACTGGCGGCTCGAGGGCCCGGGGGGCCCGGGACGACTCAGCGTCCGACCGCGCCGTTGAGATCGAGTGTCCGCCGAACGCGTTCGGCGTCCAAGAGTGCGCCATGGGCCTCGTACAACTCCAGCGCCCGCCGAAGCCGCTCCTCATGCGGCCGTTCAGGCTCCACTTCCCCGATCCCGACGTTGAAACGGGGAGCACCACGTTCGGCCAGCGCCCAGGCGATGCGCTCATGCGTCTCGGCTGCCAGCTGCCACAAGCCCGCGCGGGTCACCTGCGCGACCGCGGCGTCGACTTCCGCCAGCGCTCCACGCTCGTGACTGGCGAAGCGGAGCATGGCGAGGTCGAGTGCAGCCCCCGCCATGTTGCGCTCGTCCCCCGCTTCCTTCGCACTGTCGATCGCGAGCCGCCAGGTGCGCTCGGCCTCTGCGAACGCGCCTTCGTCGTGGAGGAGTTCGGCGATCGCCCGTAGGCGGATGCCGATGGCTCGTGGCCGTCCCAGCTCCTCGGCGTTGGCCAGCGACATCGACAAGAGTTCACGGGCCTCGGCGAAGCGGCCTTCGCGGCGGCGCAGCCTGCCGAGGACTTCGGCGAGAGTGCCGACCAGGTACGTGCAGCTGAGGCGGTCGGCCGGGTCGTCGACGGTGCTCAGTGCTTCGGTGGCGACGACGAGGCCGCGGTCGAGGACCGTTCCGGCCTCGGCGAACGCTTCGGTCTTGATCAGGCACATGCCCAGCATCGACGACAGGTGCGCGACGGCGACGGGTCCGTCGGCCACGGCCAGCGCCGTTCTGAAGCAGGCGGCGGCCTCGCGGTCTTGCGCGGTGTTCGCGAAGTAGGCCCACAGTGCTTCGGCCAGGGCCCAGGTCATGTCTGACCAGCGGTGGCGGGCGGCGATCCGGAGTGAGTCCTGGAGTGCGGTGTGCAGCGACCGGAACCACTCCATGGCTTCGGCGCTGCCGCCGAAGGCGGGCGGGTCGACGCGGATGGGAAGCCTTGGCGCGTACCGCAGCCGGTCGCGCCCCATGACGGCGATGTCGGCGAGCTGGGCGCGCCGGGCATGCCAGGCGAGGGAGTCGTATGCGGCGCTGAAGAGGTCGATCGGAACGGCTTCGCCTCGGGCAGGCGCCTCGCCGGCGATGCCGTGCTCGACCCGGTACCACCCGGGTCGGACCTCAAGTGCCAGACCGGCGTCGAGCAGCTCCTCGAACGGCGCGGGCAGACCGCCCAGGCTCCAGTCCCTGGAACCGGTGAAGATCCCGGTGAGTGCCCGCTCGAACTCCGTGCCGGGCAGGGAGGCGAGCAGTCGGTAGAGCCAGCGCGCGGCCTCAGTGAGTCCATCGTAGACGCCCTCGAACAGGCTCGATCCGGCGAGCGCCTCGCGGACGTCGAAGAGGTCGGACAGGGACCGGTGGCGGATGAGCCCGGCGAGGGCGCGCAAGTCGGCCGGGTGGCCGCCGAACTCCTCGACCAGGCGCGGCACGACTGCTTCGTCCAGGTTGGGGCAGGCCTGGCGCAGATGGTCGGCCGCGGATTGCGGACTGAGCGGTCCGAGACGGTGGTTGACGTAGTCCTGGTCGCGCATGGGGTTGCGGCTGACGACGAGATATCCGGCGGCCTTGGATGCGGGGCGGAACTGGGCCGCTTCGCGATCGCGGGTGACACCGTCGACCACGAGGAGGAGTCGGCGGTCTCGGGTCACCGACTGAAGGAGCGATGCACGGCCTTCGAGGTTCGGCGGGATCTGCGCCGCGTCGATGCCGAGCCGGAGCAGCATCGAATGCAGCGCCTGGGAGGCCTCTTCGTGCTCGAGGTCGACGTACAGCTGACCGTCCGGGAATCGCTCCCGCAACGCATCGAGCACCATCGCGGCGACCGCGGTCTTACCGCACCCTTCGTCACCGACGATCGCGACCGGCCGGCCTTCGCGCAGCGTATCGGCGATCTTCTCGACATCGGGTTCCCGGCCGGTCCATTCGGGCCGGACCAGTGGCCCCTCCCGGGGGCCGACCACGCGCGGGCCGTTGTGCACCTCGATGCTTGCGGCCTGATAGACATCGCGGACATCACCGTTGAACTCGTTGCGGCCGGAAAACGGTGCTTCGGGCATCGGTGCTCCTGGGGTGCGTCGCTTGCTGGCATCATCGTCCCACAGAATCCGAACGGGACCGGTTCAGCGTGCGGGCTTCGGTCGCGCGGGACCGCCTCAACGCTCCCGGCTGCGGCCCGCGCGGCGCCGCCGATCGACTCGGCTGTCCTTGCCACCCGCTCCTGCCTCCGACGCTGAACCGGCCGTTCAGGCGAGGAGTTCAGCGACCGTCTTGCGGCCCTTGGGGAACAGGGGACCGACCATCAGGCGGTCGAGTCCGGGAAGGCGCATGGCGCGAAACCCCCAGCGGCGCAGCAGGAGCTTGGCCGGGGTGCGGGGCAGGAACCATTCCGTGACGCGGTCGCGGGCCGAGTCCTGCACCTCGCCGACGACTGGGCGCCAGCGCCGTTCGTACTCGGCGATGCCCTCGGGCACCGAGGAGGCATGGTGGAGGCATTCGGCGAGAAGGTAGGCGCCGGCGACGCCGAGCGAGGCGCCTTGCCCCGCAATCAGGGAGACTGCGCCGGCGGCGTCGCCGACGAGCGTGGTGGCGCCGTCGCTCCACCGCGGCATGCGGATCTGGGCGACCTGGTCGTAGTAGATCTGGTCGGGTGCGGGGCAGTGGGCGAGGGCGCGGTCGGCGAGTTCGCCCATCCCGGCGTAGGCGGTGCGGAAGGCGGCGCGCGGGTCGTCAGGCAGGGCCGGGTCGGGGGTGCGGTGGACCGCGAAGACTGCGACTCGGTCGCCGGTGAGGCCGTAGAAGCCCATCTGGCGGTTCAGGGTTTCAGTGAGCACGAACTGCCCGCGCACCTGCGCGTACAGCTCGGGATCGGTGAAGAGGTACGCGCCGGTGTGCATGCCGAGGTAGCGCAGGTAGTCCTGTTCAGGGCCGAACGCGAGCGCGCGCACTCGGGAGTGGACGCCGTCGGCGCCGACGATGAGGTCGGCGTCGATCACGGTGCCGTCGGAAAGGTGGGCGCGATTGGCTTCGATTCGCTCGACGGTGGTGCGGTAGCGCAGGTCGATGGTGTCGCCGAGGTGCTCATGGAGCATCTGCTCGAGCGCGGGCCGCATGACGCTGGCGATCTCGCCGTCCAGCGCTTTGGAGAAGAGCCCGTAATCGATGCTGACCGTAGTGCGGCCGTAGTCGTCGATGTAGCGGAACTCCTTGACAGGGCTGGCGAATCGGCGCAGCTCCGCGGCCAGGCCCATGGCGGCCAGGGCCTCGTATCCGGGGCCGAAGAAGTCGATCATGTACCCCTGGGCTCGCGGTCCGGGAGCGTGGTCGACCAGGTGGACGTTCCAGCCGTGGTGGTCGAGGCGGTGGGCGAGGGCCAGGCCGGCGATGCCGGCGCCGCAGATGACGGCTTTCATCGGTCTGCTCCGTTCTCGGTTTCGGTGAGTCGGCGCAGGAGCGGCACGAGTCGTGCGGCCGACAGCTGCGGGTCGAGGCCTTTGTGGAGGATGAAGCCGTCGATGACCGCCATGATGAGGACCGCGGTCGTCTCGGCGTCAGGGTGGTCCTTGCTGACGAGCGCCGCAGTGATCGCGGCTCGGAAGGCCGCCACGAGGTCGTACATCTGCTCGCGCAGCACCGGGTCGCGGGTGGCGGCGATGTAGGCCTCGATGAACAGCAGTGAAGCGGGGTCGGTACCGGTGTACCGGTCGATGTCGGCCAGCATCGCCTCGACGGCGTCGGCGGGATCAGCTGCGCCGAGAAGCTGCGCGGCGTCCGTCAGCAAGGGGCCCATCGCTTCGATGGCGGCTTGACGCAGCAGCGCCTGCAGCGATTCGAAGTGGTAGTGGACCAGGCCGGGACGTACCTCGGCCCGCTCGGCCAGGATGCGGGTGCTCACCCCGTTCCAGCCGAGCTCACCGATGAGCTCCTGCGCAGCGGCGACCAGCCGCGCCCGAACCTCGCGACCTCGGTCGACATTGGTCCGACCGGTCATACGCACCTCCCTGGTCGATCGTCTTGGACGACTGACCAATCATAGCGCATGACCGCACCGACAGCCCGGAGCGTGCCGGCAGAACTGTCCCAACTACCCGGCTGCGGTTGTCACCGGTTGGGCGCCGGGGACCCGGCGAGGGTGATTCTGGGCAATGGAAGCAGCCAGTTCCTCGGCAGCTTGGTGAATACGTTGATGCAGCTCTTCGTCGAGGCGCTGGAGTGGTGCGCGGCTGAATACCGAGGTGCTTGTCACTGCGCATTTCATGTAGGTGAGAAGAGGCCGGACAGAAAGGTCGAGGGCGAGGCAGTGTCGGTCGGATCCACCCGTTCCCGCGAGGACGACTGGCTTGCCTCTCAGGTCGTCGCGTCCGATGATGTCTACCAGTAGCTTCAGGAGCGGTGAATAGCTTGCGTTGAGAATCGGGGTCGAGATGATCAGGGCGTCGGCCCGGGTGATGCGGGAAACGAGATCCTCCACAGCTGCAGTCCTGTTGCGGTTGAGGAAGCTCTCCATCATCTGCAAGGCATGACTTTTCAGATCGAGTAGCCGAAACTCTCCCTCGATCGCGTGCAACCGAAGAGTGGTATCAGTCGCGGAGGACATGCGCATTGCGAGCTCGGTGCTGGCGGACGCGGTGCTCGTTCCTGCGGAGACGATCTCAACCGTCACCATTGTCAGACTCCGCGGTTGTATACGGAGCTGCGAAGCCGGAGATGAAGCGTCGGGTCTCTGCGACGATGAGGTCCACGTCGTCGATCGATTCCGCGTAGTGCGCGCCGCCACGCAGGTCGTGGTGAGTCCAAGGAATCGACTCGGACCATCGCTCGCGGACCGGCGCGAACAGGTGGTAAGGACAGTGTTCGTCATCCTCGCCATGGAAGCTCAGCACCCGCAGATCCACGGAATCGCCGGGGACCGGGTACGAGAAGTAGGCTCCGTCGTCGCCGTCGAGGTCGAAGCGGTCTCCGAACCAGGTCTCATGGGAGGGATCGGCGGCGCATGCGGCGCGGACATGGTCCGCGAGCGGTCCCATCGTCCCGCCGATGATCAGGCCGTCCACGGGGAGTCGGGACGCGCCCGCCAAGGCGAGTGCGGCGCCGAAGCTCCAACCTGCCAGGATCACCGGATGTCCGCGCGGAATCTCCCCGAGCACCCATGAGATGTCCTCGATAGAGGAGCGCTGCCAGGTCTTCCAGGCGGCCGTCGTATGGTCTGGCGCGGTCCCCCTCGACCCCCGATAGTTCAGCGATCGCCAGTCCCAGCCTTGCGCAACCGCGTGCGGCGCCAGTCCGAAGAACCTGAGCTCGTCCGTCTCGTAGGATTCAGGACCTCCGTGCAGATGGACGATGGTGCCGAGGTGGCGGTCCGTCGCGGTGATCCTCAACGCCCTTGGCCCTTCTTCCCCTTGACTCGCCAGGTACTTCGTGTGGGGAGTCCGGGCCCATGTCGCCGGATCGATGACCGCCGTATCGTCCTCGCTTTCGACTCGGATGCCGTCAACCGTGCTGCGCGACAGCCATATCGGGGAACCGACGCCGATGTGCTTCTTCCCGGGGCCCTCGCCCACGAGATCGAATCCGATACCACCCTGCCCGTCATGGATCCGGTGGACCGATTCGTGGAAACCGTCGAAGATCGCGCACAGCACCGTCCGGCCGTCACCACCGAGACTCCCGATATTCCCGGGGGCCGGTGAGGTTCGCATCCGCCCGGTTTCGTCGATCACCGCCACTGAATCGCCACCTGATCCGCGGACGGCGACGTACAGGCGGCCGTCTTCAGTGCTCCAGACGCTGGTCCCGTACGCGGACCGGAATTCCAGAGCGTCCGGCTCGGATGCCGTCCAGATTCGGACCGCATCGCCCTGCGGCCCGAGATTCACGCGTGCCGCGACGTGTGTGCGGCTGGCGGCGACAATCTCGAAGTCACCGAGCGGAGGAAGTTCGCGGACACCCCATGCGCTGAGCTCTTCCTCACCGATGAGCACCGTGTGCACACGGGTGCGCTGTTTTCCCGGGTCGACCACAGAGAGGCGGTCGCCGGTCACGACGCAGTACGGTTCGCCCTCCGGCGTCGGGAGATCGGTACGTCGACACTCCCGAACCGGTCCGCCGTCCCAGTCCGCCATTGCAAAGTAGAGGCCCGAACCGGTGTCGGTCCCGATGATCGCCCCTGCCGCCACATGCACTTCTTCGCAGTCCGCGACCGCATCGGGAAGCCGGACCGGCGTGATGGTCCCGTCGTCGGCCAGCCACGCTGGTCCACTGGAGCAGACCACTGCGGTGCGGTCGCCCTGCCGGCTGACCGGGACGGCGTCCATCGTCTCCCAGAGAGACTCGGAGGAGTAAAGGGGCAGGCTGTCGCCAGCGCCGACCGGTTTCCACTGCGCCCGTTGCACTGTCATCGCTCCACCAGGATGGTCCGGTCGGCTCCGATGGAATCGGCCGCGGTATGTGAGACGTACACGAACGATCGCGACTCCTGTTTTGCGATATCCCTAAGCCTTGCGAGCATCTGTTCCTGATCGCTCGCGCTCATGGCGCTGAGCGTCTCGTCGAGCATGGTCACTCCCACCGAAGTCGCGATCGCGTATTCGGCCAGGAGGGCCTGCCGCTCGGACTTCACGAGGTCGCCGAGCGTCCGAGTTTCAGTGCTCCGCTCCGGCGCGGGGAACTCGTTGCAGGACAGGGACTTGACGGGGATGTCGTCCCCGATGAGCGACACGTCCGCATTGGGGAGGCGTTCATTCAGCGCCCTGAGGGCGACGCTCTTGCCGGCACCGCTGCGGCCGGCGACCCGAATCACCAAATGGTCGGACTCGGCCAATGCCGCTTCGATCTCGGCAACCGCACTCGTGTGGTGCACCGGTTCGCGTTCTTTGTCGACATCTGCGGATTCGAGGAGCGCCATCACACGTTCGGCGGCGGTCATGGCTACGCTGACGCGCTGCACCGATTCGATCAGGCGCGGCAATTGTAGGGCGATCGAGTAGATGAAGTAAGCAAGGACGACGGGGACGAGGGCACCGCCAAACGCGGACAGCAACGCGGATGCGCTCAGCCCGAGGATGAGCACTAGGACGCTGACCGACTGGAGCTCAGTGCGCCGACGCATCATTGCCGTCACGACGCTGATCGACGACTCTTCGAGTCCTGCTTCTGCTCTGGCGTATGTGGTCCCCGCGGCCGCGCGGATCGAGGCGTTGCCGGCGATGAGCTGCTCGCCGAGGATCGCCGTCGCGTCGTCCAGGAAATGCCCCCGCTGCTTCGCCTGCGCCGTCGTCGCCGCGACCAGGCGGCGCTCCCCGCGGCGGTAGACGAACCACGCCGCGGGCAGGACCATGACGATGATGGGCAGCAGCAGGGGGCTGCCGAGCCCCGCGGCGATCGCGAAGACGCCCACCTCGGCGCAGATCGCCAACGCGGCGACCAGCTGGCCTGGTGCTTCCATCTGCAGAGCTGAGAAATCCTCGCCGTACCTCCCGACGAGTTCACCAGTGCGCCGCGGCCCGGCGATGCCTTTCAGCCGGTCGCCGATTCGGCGATGCAGCAGCGTGATCCGTTTGATCGGGGTGTGGAACTGGAGCCCCAACGCAACGAGACCGACACTGAGGATTCCGGCCGTGACCAGTCCGATCTGGAGGGCGCGCTGCTGCGGCGCGCTTCCGTCGACCGCGTTGAGCACCACCGGGAAGCATACGGCGAGTCCTGCGCTCGCGAGCGCCGCGACGACGATCACCGTAGCCCCGGCGCCTCCGAATATCGTTGTCCAGATCCGCACCGACCCGCGGACTGTCGGTGTCGGCGAGGGGAAGACCGGGTCGCCCGCACCGGTCTCGGATTCGCTCGATTCCATGTCGGGAAGGCGATCGACCGCCGTCTCATCGGAGAGCGGGGAGAGCGTCGGCAGGGGACGTGCTTCCAGCTTCAACTCCTCGTTGTCAAGTGATGCGGCGTATCTCCGGTCGGCACAGGGGCCGGCGAGATCGCCGCCGATGAGGACCAGCGGGCGGCCGCGTGAGGTGATGTTCCTGGTCGCGCGGGCGCGCACGCCGGGATCGAGGGCGGCCAGGCATTCGGCGTCCAGGACGCAGGGTCCTTCGGTCGTCGCGAGTACTGCGGCGATCGCGAGCCGGTGAAGCTCGCCTCGGGACAAGGTTTCGATTCTGGAAGCGTCGACGTCGAAGTGGAGGTCGCCGGGCAGTTCGAGAGCCTCGATCCATTCGTGGAACGCATCGCGCTCGGCATCATTCAGCGTGACGTACCAGTCGGCTGCTACCGCTGCGGGTAGGCGCGGGTCGGCGGGAATCCATCCGTGGTCTGCCTCGACAGCCGAGCGCATGGCTTCGGCCGACACCGCTGCGAGTGTCGGATGGTCAACCATCGAGATCCAGGTGACGCCGGGATCGGAGGGGAGCACGCTCCGGACGTGGTCGTCCGCGTCCGCTTCGATCCGGCGCTCGTCCCAGGCTCGGAGCATGGGTACGGCGAGCCGGATCACCCGGTAGTTCACGATGACTTCCTGCAGAGCGCTGTATAGCAGGGTGGAAGCCACCAGGAGCGGTACAAGTGAGATGAGGGAACCGCCGAGGCCGACGGCCGTGGCGATGGCGGCGATGCCGACTACGACCGGCACTGCCGTGGTCGAGACGATCCCGTTGAGGACTTGGAGCCGCGCCCGTTCACGGAGCACCGGTTCCTGCCGCTCCCGCGCACGCTGCATCCAGCCGGAGATGAACCGGTCGAGTTTGGCGTTTCGCAAGGCGTGCACCGAGGTGCTGATGTCCCGGATCCGTTCGACCCGGTTCGATTCGAGGGCGATGAATTTCTCGTAGACCTTGCCGACCGCATGGACGAGTCGCACCGACACCGCGGTGACGAGCACGAGTCCAGCCAGGGCGATCCAGCCGACGAGCTGGTACACGACTGCGACGTAGCAGGCAATGCCCACCGCCTGTGCCAGGCTGAGCCCGAAGTCGAGAACGTAACTGACCTGGCTGATTTGCGGTGGGTGGGTCGTGAACTCGCCGACGAGGTTCACGCTCCGGCCCGAACGGCCTCGCATGGCATCGTCGAAGAAGGAGCGGAACGCCAGCATCCTGGTTCCAAAGACGAGTCGCAGTTCCGACCGCTCCTTGAACCAGCCGAAGACGAAGCTGGCGACAACGGCGACCATGAGTCCCAGGCCGCTGGCGAGCATGCCTTCCGATTGGCTGATCGAGTCGCTGAAATGCGAGAACCCGACCGGGATCAAGATGGTGGCGGTCACCGCGCAGGCGCCGAAGACGAGCACGGCGATGGTTCTGCGGCGTTGCGCGAGGAAGAACCCACTCCATGCTTTCGGTCCCCGGCGCCCGGAAATCAGCATCGCGAAGGTTCGATGGTCCAGATTCAGGTTCGTGCTCAACTGATCCGGCTCCTCGCGGCCATGAGGTTCTCCGTCACGATTGCACTCTCCGGGTACTTCGCCTGGAGGGCGAGCAGGTTGTCGAAGATATCGATTTCCGGGTCGGCGAAGGATGCTGCTTCGAGGCCGATCAGTTCCGCCTCCGATCGGTCCTCAATAGACTCAAGTGAGGCGGCAACGCGGCGCCAGATCTCGAGCACATCGACGTGCCTGTCCGAGTCGCTCAGGAGTCGCAGGAGTGCGAGACCCGCCTGTGCCGACCCGAGTGTCCACGCGGCGGTGTATCCGTCGACAGCCGCGTCGGTTCTCCCGAGTCGCTCCGAGATGTACGCGTACAGCTCGTGCGCGCCGGTGATCGCCGGATCGAGCTTCCTGGCCTCGGTGGCGGCGGCGAAGGCTTCTTCGAGCTGTTCGTGGTCGCACAGGAATGATGCCAGATCCTGCCAGTACTCGGCAAAGAGCGGATCGAGGAGCGCAGCCTGCCTGAGGGTCCGTTCCGCGTCATCGGGTCGTCCCAAGGCCCCGTATACGCGTCCGAGGTTGTTGAGCAGCACCGTCTGATGGAGTTGCCCATCCCATTCCGTTTCACCAAGGATGGCGATGCCGTGTTCCAGCAGCGAGGCGGCCTCGTCGTAGCGACCCCACCGGAAGAGCAGGAGGGCGTATCCGTTCCGGTTGAACACGGTCTCGTACACGACGGCCTTGGTCTGCTCGAGATCGGTCAGAATCTCGTGTGCCTCTTGGAGGTACCGGCCAGCGGCGTGGTCGTCGAGCCGCCCGGTCGGATGATGCCTCGCGTACATCATTGCGAGGCTGTACTTGGCTCGAGCGGCCTCGATCCCGCCCTCGTCTTCCCAAATCTTGAACAGGCGCTCGGCTTCGCCGCTGTCGCCTTGCAGGCCGTAAGCCAATGCCATCGAAGTGGCGAGCTTGGGACCGGGCTCGTATCCGGACTCCCCCACTGTCCTCGCCAGCTGTACGGCCGACCATGAATCGCCGTATGCGAGTAGGCGATCGAGTTCATGAGCAATGGATGACTCGTCGAGTTGCTGCTTCTCGATGAGGATGGTTGTTCTCTCGAAGGCGGCGTCTTCCTCTTCGAGCGGCCGGGCGTATGACTGCCGACCCGGTTCGAGTTCCAGCAGCAGTCCACCACTTTCGAGCGCGGCGAAGAAGTCGTGGTCGGCTTCGCTCAATGCACCATCGACCTCCACTGTGATACCGTCCTCGTACTGGCCGGCAAGTTGGTCGCCTATGTAGACCAGTCCTCTGATCACCCGTTCCTTGGTGTAGAAACGCAGTTGGTCTCCGGGAGTCTGCGCGTCGCTGAGCGAGAGTTCAACACCCGGCGAACTGTGCGACACGGAGCGCAGGTAAACAGCGCATTCGTCTCCGATCATGTTCACCACCAGCGGATGCGCAACGAACGACCTCGCGCCGCTGAACGGGATCCGACTCGATGCCTTGACACTGATTGACGGCATTGGCTCTGCCTTCCTCCGACGTTTCAGGGTGCGGAATCTCGGAACCCGCGTCGTAGCGACCGCGGGTTCCGAGATTCCGCAAGGGTTTTACATCGGGGCCTTGTAGCAGTACATGACGGCCATGTTGGTCTTCGGCTTCTGAGTCTCGCGCTTCTTGATCTTCATGATGAGACCTCCTTGGTGCATTCGAAATGTTCTGGTTCCAGTCGAAACCGACCGGACTTTGAATTGTGGTCAACCGTCAGCCGCGAGGCAATGGTTTGCGCTGTGGTTGGCGGGATCCCGACAGATCCTGTCGGGATCCCGCCGCTTTTTCCCCGGCTGCGAGACCACTGATTTCGATCGGCCCCAGGAGGTGTTCGTCTTTCAGGATGCCGAAGGCGTACGCCCGTGCCCCGACCGCCACCGGACCCTGGACTCCCAGCGTCTTCGCAAGTCTCGTCGCCTCCCGCTCCACCGTCCTCGTCGACAGGAAGAGCGACTTGGCGATCTGCGAGTAGCTGAGTCCTCTTGCCATCTCGAGCAGGATCGATTGCTGGCGGGGTGTGAGGTGACCGGTCAGGGTGTAACCGGGAATGCTGTCCGTCATATGCAATGGTTCCTCTAGCGGAGCTTCCGAAGTTGTCTTGCATAGTGGATGGCATCGATGAGCCACCCCGATCAGTCTGCCTACAGGACATGGGTTTCACGAGGCGAGATACCGGCGGAATAGCGGCAGGAACTCTCCGGATCGCTCATACCCCTCGGGTTGCTGGCGCTCGCGGGGCGACTGCCGATGTAGAAGCTCGGGTGCGGCGGCTGGTTGTAACCGGTGTTCTGCCAGGCGATGGCCTATATCGATATAGGGATTTGCTGCATAGCTGCGTTCTCATGCGAGCGCAACCACCTCATAGCGCCCGAATTCTGTGTTCATATGTGGATAATTTTCTCATATCACCTCGCGAATGCTTGATCCGTTGGGGCGCTATGAGCCGACTTGCGGCACTCGATCGATAAAAATTTCCTGCCCGACCCTTGCCCCGGGGCGCCGAGCCCACCTACGCTGGACATCGTATTGACATATGTCAAAACATCCATTCATACGAGCGCACCACCGGCAGCAGCTTCCTCGTGTCTGTCCCTACAGGAGGATTTGTTGAGCAGTCAAGTTTTCAACCGGCCAGGGCCGAAACGGTTCGCGCTGGCCATCTTGACGGCGCTCGCCGCCATGATGACCAGCCTGGTCGTCGCCCAGCCGGCGTCCGCGCAGCAGAACCCGTACGAGCGCGGTCCGAACCCGACGGTGCAGAGCGTTGCGGCGCAACGCGGCACGTTCGCCACCGCTGAGATCACCGTCGGTGGCGGGCACGGCTTCAAGGACGGGAAGATCTACTACCCGACCGACACGAGCCAAGGCACGTTCGGCGCGATCGCAGTAGTCCCCGGCTACACCGCCACCTGGGCCGCCGAAGGTGCCTGGATGGGCCATTGGCTCGCCTCGTTCGGGTTCGTGGTCATCGGCATCGACACCAACAGCCCCAACGACTGGGACAACGCCCGCGGCACCCAGCTGCTCGCCGCGCTCGACTACCTCACCAAGGAGAGCTCGGTCCGCGACCGGGTCGACCCGACACGGCTCGGGGTCATGGGTCACTCCATGGGCGGTGGCGGCGCGATCAACGCCGCGATGAACCGCCCCAGCCTGCAGGCCGCGGTTCCGTTCGCTCCTGCCTCGTTCTCCCAGAACATGTCCAACGTCCACGTGCCCACGCTCCTCATGGGCGCGCGCGACGACGGCACGGTCACCCACTCGTCCATCACCACCCTCTACAACTCCAAGCCCGCCACCACCGAAGCCGCGTACGTCTCGCTCACCCGCGGCGGTCACGGCTTCCCGACCTGGGGCAACACCGAGGTCACCCGCCGCGTCATCCCCTGGCTGAAGATCTGGATCGACAACGACACCCGCTACACCCAGTTCATGTGCCCGGCCCTGGCCGACAACACCGGCGTCGCCAGTTACAACCACACCTGCGGCTTCGAACCCGGCGGCCCCGGCGGACCGGGCGAACCCGAAGCGGGATCGATCGTGGGCGCGGCGTCGAACCGCTGCATCGATGTCGCGTCCTCTGCGAACGGGACGCAAGCGCAGTTGTGGGACTGCAGCACCAGCCGGGCCGGCCAGAACTGGACCCGCACCGCCGCCAATGAACTGCGCGTCAACGGCAAATGCCTCGACGCTGAAGGCGCAGGGAACGCGGACGGGACCAGGGCGATCCTGTGGGACTGCCACGGCGGCACCAACCAGCACTGGACCGTCAACTAGGGACTGACAACAGCTCGCCTGCCGGCGCATATGCGATGGCGTTCGCGTTACTTCGCGATGACCTGGGTGCGGCAGCATCGGCGCTGGGTGTTGGGAAAGCGCTCGATGCCGCCGCACCTGGTGGAGTGAATCGTTCCAATCGTGTTGCGGCTCAGACTGCTTGGCGGGTGAAGCGTTGGTTGGTGCCGCCGTTGGGGGTGTACTGGGAGATGCGGGCGCCGTCGGCGGTGGACCGCTCGTAGACGTCCATGGCCAGGCCGGACTGGCGGTTGATGATGCTGACGACGTTGTTGCCGTGGTCGGTCAGGCGCCAGTGCTGGCTGTGGGCGTTGGTGTCGGCCTGCTGGGTGATGTCCGCGCCGTTGCTGTTGCTCGCGACCTGCAGGACCAGGCCCGAGTGGCTGGCTTTGATCTTGAAGTGGCCGTCGCCGGCGTCGACGAACTGGAACTGCTGGTTGGTGCGGCCGGTGCCCGACCACTGGTGCAGCAGCGCCCCGGCAGCGGTGGAGATCCCGTTGATGTCGGCGTACTTCCCCGAGTGCTGCGCGATCAGCCGGTAGGTGCCCGGCTCGGTCGGCGTGCTGCCGAGCGAGGATTCCCATCTGGCGCCGGATCCTGTCGCGTCGGCCGGGAGCCGGTCGCGGGCGGCCGTGTCGCCGTACAGGCTCCAGCGCATCCAGTCCACCCAGGTCCTCATGGCCACACCGTTGGTGGCTCCCCATCCGGTGCCGCCGTGGTCCGCGCCGACGAAGGTGAGGAACGCCTTCGGGGAGGACAGTTCGGCGTAGGCCTGCCGGGCGGAGGAGAGCGGGCAGACGGTGTCCTGGTCTCCGTGGATGAACAGGACGTTGGCATTGACCGTGCCACCCGGGTTCCCCATGTCCACGCAGGCGACGGGGACCGCGGCCTTGATGCGGGAGTCCGGCCAGGCGGTGAGCAGCCCGTGGGTGGTCATGCCGCCCATGGAGTAGCCGGAGACACCGACAGCCGCAGTGTTGATGTGGCCGGCCAGCGGGTCGCTGCCGCTGTTCAGGGCGATGGTGCGCGTGAGGACTTCCGAGACGTCCTTGGACAGGTTGCCGTTGTACGCTTCGCCGATGCTCGAGCCGAAAACGGGTGCCGGGACGATGAACCCCGCTGCTGCCAGCGGGCGGATCTGCTCCTGGGCGCGCTGCGGGCTGGCACCGGAGCCGTGCGTGTACTCGCAGATGGGGAACACGCCGTTGGCGACAGGCGCGTTGGTGACCGGGGCGCCGCCGGGGGTCCCGGTGGCGGCGGGGTAGTACACGTAGGTGGTGACCTGGCGGGAGCCGCGGGTCCAGTTGTACTGGCGCACACCGATCGGGAACGGATTGGTCGGCGCGGTGGCGGCGAGCGCCGACCCCGTCCCGAGGAGGGACGCGCCGACCCCGACCGCTCCGGCCGCGCTCAGGCTCAATAGGGCTCTTCGGTTCAAGGACATGGAGACTCCTTCATGGAGGACGTGAGGGAAGTGACGGCGAAGTGCCGTCGGACGGCGAGCCGACGCCAAGGAGTGCGGCCGCAGTCCTGGTCCGAGTCGACCAGCTGTACTAAAAACGTTTTCAGCGAAGTCGATAATATCGATACAAATCACTATAGTCAAGACCTTCGATGTCATGGTTCGGACGGTCCGGCCACCACCTGCACGGGGCGGCGAGCGAACGCCTGCTAAGAGCAGAGCAGCCCTGTCGCGGAGTACGGGGCGATGGTGAGCACGACTCGGGCACCGCCAGGCGTCGGTGCCAGAACGATTCGGTCGCACTGGAATCCGGACGCGGAGGCGCCCGACTCAGTGGCGCACAGGTCGCCCGCGGTGGCCGTGATGGTGGGGAGCTCGACGCGGCAGGCGAGCGGCTCGGCGTCGTCATTGACGATCACGACGCCGGCCATGTTCTCGTGGTTGATGAAGGCGAGCGCCGCAGTGCCGTCGGAGACGGTGACGGGACACGTGCGGAAGGCCCCCTCCCCTAGTCCCATGCCGACGCTGAACAGCGCGAAGGCGCGGGCCTGCGGCCAGAGGACCGCGTGGTCGCCGTGCCAGTCGTAGATCGCCTGGGCGATCACGAGGCCAGGGGTGTTCTGGTCGGGGTCGGCGGGCACGTTGCCGGGGAGTGCCGACATGAACGCCGCCCCCGCCAGCCGCGGTTCGTTGGCGAGGTCGATGAGCGTGCGTGCGGCGAAGGCGACGGCGCGCTCGCCCTTGACCTCCGGGGCGGTGGTGTCGCCGAAGTAGTTGTGGTTCCACTCGTTGAGGTAGACCGGGAGCCGGGGCCGCCCCGCGGCGTCGAGGAGATCGTCGAGCGCGTCGAGTTCCAGGCGGCGTCCTGGATGTGGGTCGTAGGCGTGGTAGGAGACGAACCAGAGGTCGGCGGCGCTCACGCGAGGGTCGCGCAGGATCGTGCCGAGGGACCCGAATTCACCGCCGCGCCGGTCCTCGCCGGGTCCACCGACGACCAGGTCGGGGCTAACCTCTCGGACGGCGTGTGCGGTATGGACGGACAGATCGGCGGCTGCGGCCTCCTGGAGCTGTAGCTGGGGTCCAGGGGATCGATCATGACCGGGGTCATCGGCTCGTTGAGCACGTCGACGGAGTCGATCCGGTCCCCGAAGCGCTCGATGACGGTGCGAATGAGGTGCCGCCAGGCGTCCCAGTCCAGCGGGAGGCCGTTTGGAGATCCGTTGTGGGACAGCCAGGTCGGAGTGTGCAGCAGGTTGAGCTGATGCGGATGCCGTGCCGTTCGGCGTGGTCGAGCCAGTGGAGCGGGCGCCAGTCCCAGTTCTCGCTCTCGCGGATGCCACCGGCGTTCGCGTGCCAGTCCCCCAGGGTCGCATCGGGAAAGGGCTCGTCGAAGAGCCGGTTGACGTGCAGTGTCCCGCGCTGGAACCGGAATCCTGCGGCTTGCAGGAGCGGATAAACCGCTGCGGCATGGTCTTTGCTCGGCTCGTTCGAGAGGCCGAACAGGTCGGGGCTCGCGTGGGGGTTGACCGTGCCAGTGAAGTCGGCGACGACGAGGGTCGAGGTCGTGGCGTCCATGGCGATCTCGTCTTGCTCAGGCGGATTCGCGGACGACCAGCTCGGTGGGGAGCATTCGTGTCGTGGCCTCGGTGCCCTCGATGGCCTGCAGCACTTCGCGGACCATGGCCTGAGCGACCGCCGCCACGGGCTGGTGAACCGTGGTCAGGGCCGGGACGGTCCGGGAGGCGATCGCGGAGTCGTCGAAGCCCGCGACGGCGATGTCATCGGGCACCTCCAGGCTGCGGGCGCGGACGGCTTCGATCGCGCCGGCGGCGAGCAGATCGGAAGTGGCGAAGACACTGTCGATCTCGTGCCCGGCGTCCAGCAGTGCCGTCATGGCGGCGTACCCGTCCGCCTGCGAGTACCGAGCGGCCGGTTCGATGTGGACGAGATCGCGACCGAGACCGCGCGTGAAGGCCTCGACGCGCTGCCGCGGGCCGAGTGTCTCGGGATAGGCGACGATCACGGCCGTGCGCTGGTAGCCCTGGGCGGCGAAGTGGCGGCCGAGTGCTTCGCAACCGGGGGCGTCGTCGGTGTGGACGAGGGCCAGCCGGCGGGATTCGGCGAAGGGGTTGCCGCAGACGACGACCGGCAGGGCCCGGGACTCGAGCAGGTCGAGCAGTGCGTCGTGTCCGCTCTCGGCGGGGCTGACCAACATGACGGCGTCAACATGACCGGCGCGGATGAACGCCGCGACGCGGTCGCGCTCGGCCGTATTGGCGGCCGTGAGGAAGACCAGGGAGTAGTTCGCCTCGGCCAGTTCACGGCTCGCCTCCTGCAGGACGAGCGCGTAGTTCGGGTCCTCGAACAGGGCCGTCGGAGCCGCACCGAGGATGAGGGCGACGCTGTTGGTGCGCTGCATGACCAGTGCCCTGGCGCGGGCGTTCGCGGTGAACCCGGTCTTGCGGACCGCCTCCGCGACCTTCTCGCGGGTGGCGGGGCTGACCCAGTTGCGGTCGTTGAGCACCCTGGAGACCGTGCCGATCGACACGCCCGCGACGTTGGCGACGTCCTGGATCGTGATGCCTTCGCGGCGCCGGCGCGGACGGGGCCGCGAGTACTCCTGCTCGGCCATGCTGCTCCTGTCGGTGAGTTGCACGGGCGCGCCGCGGTGCCCGATGATGCTTCGTCTCGACCCTACTCTGCGACGAGTACGGCTCCGCCGTACTCGGGCTGCGCCTCCTCGACCCGCAGCGGCTGCCCGGGGTGTCCGCGAACCTCGACGACGGCACCGGGCGGCGCGGCGTAGCGCAGGTGCCGGATGCCGTCTTCGGCTCGGCGCCATGACACCTCGTACCGGCCGTAGGGGGATGCGAACGCAAGATCGGCGGAGGCGACGTCGCGGAGGTCGAGCGGGTCGATGACGACGTGCCGCCAGCCGATGTCGTCGGCGTGCTGGCGCAACCCGGGCGCACCGCAGAATTGCGAAAATCCGAGGACTCCCCCGATCCAGTACAGTGACCCCAGCCGCTCACCGGCTGCAGCATTCACCCAGCAGGAGGCCGCCTTGCGCTCGTTCGGGGCAAACACGCGCATGCCGACCCTGGCCGCGGTCCTGGACCTCATTCGCGCACGCGGCTCCGTGAGCCGCGTCGAACTGGCCGAGGCCACGGGCCTCACTGCGGCGACCATGACGCACACCGTCCGCAAGCTCATCGCACTCGGCATGGTCCACGAGGTCGGCACCGTCCCCTCGTCGACGCGCTCGGGGCTCCATGCGACTGCGGCAACCGCGGCTGCCTCGACCGGGTCGCCGGGCCGACCGCCATCGTGGAGCAGGCCCTCGCGGACCCCGACCTCGCCGACCGCATCGAACGCGCTGCCGACCCGCTCACCGCATTCCTGTCGATCGGCCGCGCCGCCCTCCAAGGCGGCCGATCCGCAACCGAGCTCATCGACACCTCCACCCAGCGACTGGCGGTCGCGACCGTCACGCTCGTGAACCTGTTCGACATCGGCCGCGTCGTCCTCGCCGGGCGGGCGTTCACCGGCATCGGCCCGGTCTACCGGGACGCCCTGCAGACCGTGCTCGATGAGGCGATCTTCATGCGACACGTCCACACCGTCCAGGTCGAACTCGCACCTGACGTCACACAGGCGGCCGCCGTCGGAGCCGCAACCGTCATCCTCCGAAACCTCCTCGAGTCCCCCGAAACGGCCTGATCAGGCGAGCGCTCGACGGGCCAGTTCGAGACCGGCGGTGCGGAGTGCGGCCAGGTCGAGGTGGAGCAGGCGGCCGTCGCGCTTGACGACGCGACCGTCGACGATGACAGTGTGGACGTCGGCCGGCGTCAGCGAGGCGACCACCCCGCCGCCGCTCGGGTGGCTGAGGCCGTCGACCAGGATGACGTCGGCTCTCTTGCCCGCCTCGAGCGAGCCCGTCTTGCCGCCGAGGCCGATCGACCGGGCGCCGTGGAGGGTCGCGTTCGACAGCACCTGCGCCGCCGGATACATGGTGCCGGACCGCATCCGCTCGAATCGGAGCGTGTCGCGCATCGGCTCGAACAAGTCTGCGGGCGCATTGACGACGACATCGGTGCCGAGCGCTGCGTGCCCTCCGGCGTCCAGGAAGGTGCCGAAGGCCGAGACGCCGTGGCCCATGGTCGCTTCCACCACTGGAGTGACCGTGACGGCGACGCCGGCATCGGCCAGCATGCGCGCCTCGACCGGCGTCATGGCGTTCATGTGGACGAGGTTGAGGTCCGGCCCGAGCAGCCCCTCCTCATGCATCCGCGGGAACGGCGAGCCCGGTCCGCCGCTCGCGTGCATCGACACCGGCAGGCCGAACTCTCGGGCCGCGGCGATCTCGCGAACGCCGTCCTCCCAGGACCCGTATTGCGGTCCCATGATCGCCAGGCCGCCCGTGACCAGACCGTCCATGGCGGCCAGTCGCTGCAGGTCGGCCTCGCCGGACGGGGCCGCGTGGCCGACAACGGTTCGCAACCCGCCAGCGGCGTAACCGTCCACCACCGCGTCGGTGTGCTCGGGCGTGACAGTCGTGTTGCTCCAATCGAAGACCGAGGTGATGCCCGCATCGAGCGCTTCGGCCGCTCCGAGCAGCACTGCCAGCCGCGCGTCATCGGGACTGTAGGCCGACAAGGCGCGTCCGAGGATCAGCCGGAAGTAGTCCGGCAGCGTCATGTCTGCGCCGACGCCGCGCAGCGGTGCCTGCCAGACGTGGCGGTGCGCATCCACGAGCCCGGGCATCACCACCTTGCCGCTCGCGTCGATACGGGTGTCCGCGACGTGCGGCAGGTCCTTCCCGATGGCGGTGATGACGCCGTCTTCGATGAGCACATCGGTGTCGGGCAGCTCAGCGCTCCCGTCGCCGGGGACCACGTGACCATTGCGGAGCAGCATGCTCATGAGTTACCTCCATAGAAAGCTTTCTACAAAGATATACTGAAAGCTTTCTTGGTGCAAGTCCGGGTAGGATGACTTCGTGAGCAGGGATACCGTCGACGCCATCGCCGAAGCGTGGCGCAAAGAGCTCCCCGGCGTGGTGGGCTCGGAACTGGAGCTCGGCAAGCGGGCGGCGCGGCTCTCCGCGCTGCTCGGCGAGCGGGTCGAGACCGAGCTGGCCCGCCTGGGCCTGACCAAGGCGGAGTACGAGATCCTGGCCGTGCTACGAGCCTCCGGCGAGCCCTATCGGCTGCGCCCCTCCGAGTTGTCGCAGCGCCTCCTGCTGTCCTCGGGAGGGACGAGCAACCTGCTGCGGCGCCTCGCCGCCGCGGACCTGATCGACCGGGAGCCCGACCCGTCCGACGCCCGGAGCTCCTGGGTGGTCCTCACGCCGCAAGGCGTGAAGGACGCCGAGGCGGCCGTGAAAGCGGCCAGCCGAGCGCAGGCCGCGCTGCTCGAAGCCGTGCCGGCCGAAACGGCCCGCACCGCGATCGACGCCCTGCGAACGATCCTGGTCGCACTCGGCGACCAGGCTGACCCACAAGACCCGGACAGCTGATACTCCAGTCGGTCCGGGAACCACGGATTGCGCGGGCGCGGGCCGTTGTTCCCGTGGTGTGCTCGGAGCTTGGTAGAGGGGCGACGGTTGCCAAGAGCGTGCCCGACCAACGAGACACCACCGCTACAAGCCCCGGTGGGGTCACTCGGCGAGCACCGAGGGGACACCGCACTGCGCGTATCCTGCGGCCGCTGCCCGCGAATGCTCCTGGGCGGCCGAGAGGTCGCCTCGGAGCCGGTGGGCGTCGGTGAGGCCGTGATGGGCGCAGGCGAGTTCGTAAGCGTCCTGTTGGGACTCGGCGAGGGCCGCTGCGCGCTCGTGGTGTCCGATCGCCTCCTCGGGGCGACCCGAGGCGGTGAGCGCGCGACCGAGGCCGTTTCGGGCGGAGCGCTCAAGCGACTGATAGGACATGTCCTCGGCGTGTTCGAGCGCCTGGTTCAGGTGCGCGACGGCTTCGGCGCCGCGCCCGAGCCTCAGCAGATCCTCCCCGAGTTCGATGAGCACCGGCGTGAACCCTTCACGGAACCCCTTCTGCCGGCAGCGATCGAGGCAGGCAGTGTGGATCGCCAGCGCCGCAGCCGGATCGCCCTTCTCGCGGGCGAAGATCCCGCGGAAGTTCTCGATCCGGCTGGCGTTGTAGTCGTCGCCGGCGTCCAGGAGCCGCTCGGACTCGACCAGGCAGCGTTCGGCGTCTTCGTGTCGTCCGAGGCGCAGCAGCGGGACGACCATGTTCGAGCGGATGTGCAGGATCGCCGTGGTGTCGGCGGCGGCCTCGGCCACTTCGAATGCGGAGCGGTAGACGTCGAGCGCTTCCGTGAACCGTCCTGACTGTCGGTAGAGGACGCCGAGATTTCTGAGCGCCCACGTTGCGGCGGCGACGTCGCCCAGTTTCTGGCTGAGCGTGGCGGCCCAGCTGAGGTAGTCGATCGCCTCCGCGCTCCGGCCGGCTACGGTGAAATGGCGTCCGCGGTCGCCGAGCGAGTGGGCCTGCTTCAGCTCGTCGCCGAGTCGGCGGGCGATGTCCAGGGCAGTCCGGTTGATGGCGAGCTGATGCTCGGAGTCGCCGTCGTACCAGCGGAATGCGCTGAAGGCGGACGCCAGGTGCCAGGCCGATTCGAGCCGCTCGGCGCGCACGGCCGCGACGATGGTGGCCGCCAGGTTCTCGCGCTCGGCCCGGAACCACGAGACGGCGTCGTCCGGGTCGGCGAAGCCGGGGAGTCCGAGGTCGTGCGCTTTCAGCTCGTCGGCGAAGATCCGCTGGTACGGCGACTGCGCTTGACTCGCCGCCTGGTACGCGAAGTGCATGTAGACGTCGAGCAGCCGGCCGAACGCGTCGTCGAGCTCGCTTCGGTCCTCTTCGGATGCCGCGAGCTGCGATGCGAAGAGCCGCACCAGGTCGTGCAGCCGGTAGCGCCCGGACGACCGGGTCTCGGCGAGATGGACGTTCACGAGCGACTCCAGCATCGCCGCGGCCCGGTCGGCGTCGGTGTCGCAGAGAGCGGCCGCGGCGTAGGCGTCCACGTCGTCGCCGGGGCTCAGGCTCAACCGCCGCAGCAGGCGCCGGTGGGGCGCATCGAGTTCGCGGTAGGAGGCTCGCAGAGCCGCAGCGACGCTGCGGTGGTCGGTGCCGAGTTCGTCGAGCAGCCGGTCTTCGTCCGCGAGCCGCTCGAGGAGGTCCTTCACACGCCATAGTGGACGGCTGCGCAGGCGTGCCGTCGCCAGGCCCATCGCCAGGGGCAGACGGGCGCAGCGCTCCGCGATCGCGACCGCCTCGGCATCGGTGGTCCGGCCCGCGGTGGCGGCGTTGACCATCGCGACCGCTTCGCGCATCGGCGGCGGCTCCAGCAGCACCGAGACGACGTCCGGCACGGACGCCAGGTCGTGCCTGCTCGTGGCCAGGGTGAGCCCGTCCGCCGTCCCGGGCAGCAGTGCCTCCACCTGCTCCGCGCCGGCGGCGTTGTCGAGTACCAGGAGCACGTGGCGGCCGGCGAGGACGCTGCGGTACAGGGCGGTGAGCTCGTCGACGTCGGCGGGGAGGTCCCGCTGGTCCAGGTGCAGGGACCGCAGCACCCGCGCCAGCACCGACTCCAGGCTCGGCTTGGGGCCGTCGGCGTGCGTGAAGCCGTGGAGGTCCACGAACAACTGACCGCCCGGATACCGCGGGGCGAGGGCATGGGCGGCCTGGACAGCCAGGGTGGTCTTCCCGACGCCGGCCATGCCGTGCACGCCGACCACGGTGGCCCCGTCGTCGACGGCGGCGAGGAGCTCGCCGAGATGCCGTTCCCGGCCGGCGAACGCGACGAGTTCGCGTGGCAGCTCCCGGGCCACCGGCAGTTCGCGGCCCGACGTGTAGGTCAGCAGCGCCCGGTCCTGGTCGCGCAGTCCCAGTGCCTTGAGGAGCAGCCGGAAGGTCTTCGGTTGCGGCCGTACCTTTCCCGACTCGATGTCGCGAATGGTGCGGATGCCGACGCCCGCCTTCAAGGCGAGTTCCTCCTGCGTCATCATCGCCCGCAGTCGGAGCGGACGGAGACTGCTTCGCGCGTCGAACCCTCGGTCAGCCATGGTGCCATCGTAGGGCGCCGAGGCCGACGAACCGGCGCGCGAACCCCGCAAGCCGCGGATCGCCCATACCGGCGTTTCCCGTGGTCAGAACCACTTTCCAGCGGAACGCATGGTAGAGATCCGCCGAATTCCTGCCGGTATCCCGCCGGTATTCCGCCTCGCTGATCCCGGTTCCGGCTGGCAGAATGGCGCACGCTTCGCCCCGTCGCCTCTCGTTGCCATGCAAGCGAAGGAAACAGCCGAGCGGGACGGCGCAACGTGCAGGTCGACGCGCCCCGGGCTTCGTGCGGCAGCCCACGTGCTCGGGCGCGCCGGGATCAGCAGATGAGGCGGGAGCGGAAGGCCTCGGCGACGGCGTGGGCGCGGTCGTGGACACCGAGTTTGCGGAACAATCGCTTGGCATGGCATTTGACGGTGTCCACGGACAAGAACAGTTCAGCGGCGATCTGCACGTTCGATTTGCCCTCGCTCATGGCCCGCAGCACCTGGACTTCCCGGTCGGTCAACCGTTCGCGCACAGTTCGTCTGGCCTGCACGGGGATCGAGGCGGCGGCGCGGACCGCGCCCGGGTAGGTGAGGATGATCGAGCGTGCGACGGAGGCGGTGAGCTGGTCCGGCTCGGCGCTGAAACCGCATATCAGCGCCTTCGCACCCGAGGCCATCGCGCGAGAGGCGGTGAACGGTGAGATCGCGCCGGTGAGCACCACCTCGGTGTACTCGCATTCGGCGTGGACGGCACTGGTGAACACGACCGGATCGGTGCCGGTGAAGACGAGGTCGACCACGACGAGGTCGGCCGGCGCCCGCCGGTGAGCCTCGAACAGCTCGGGCAGGGCGGCGACGGTGGTAACCGATCCCGCGATGCCCATGAACTCGGCGCAGGCGTCGATCTGATTCCGCGCGGATGCCGTTGCCAGTCCGACGATCATGCTCCTCACCGTGAACCGTCCTTTTCCGAAGGGATGCAATTGCACGGGCGGTGCCGGCAGGCTGCGGACGGACAATGCGGAGAGCGCGGTGCGGGGAACATTGCGGATCCTGTCTCTTGGGAATGCTTCGAGCGCATCCATGGTGATGCGGGCGCGACACGGAGTCCGCGCACGAGCGCGATTCGCCACCGCCGCAGACTGTTCGTCGCCGCGGCGTCACGCCACATAGATTTACGCGTCAGCGGGCGTTCCGTCGTTGGCATCCGAGACAGCGATTCGACCATCCGGTTGTTCCCGGGAACAGTTCGCGGAACCGGACGACGAGTTGGGCTTCGGAACCCCTGCGAGAACTCGCGCCGATACCGTCGCCTGGCTCCAGAAACCATCCGGCCGCCCTACTGCCGCAGCCCAGCTAAACGGCCCTTAGCTGCAGAGATAGCGCGCTACGAGGCGAACGGCCCGTGCAAAGGCGATCGGGCAGGCGGCTCAAGGGCAGTCGTGGAGGCCCCAGTAGGCGATCTCCACGGGCTGGTCGTAGCCGACGGTGCGGCCAGGCTCGGGATCTTGCGACACGATCTCGCAGCCCTCGGGCTGAGCTCCGGTGAACAAGAGCGTCGGCGCGATCCGCACGTCCGGCCAGCCGCGGTCGTTCAAGTGCGCCTGGGCCTCAGCGGCGTCCATCCCCGTCACGTCCGGCAGGACGTCGAAGGTCTGCGGCGGCTGCTGGAGACTCGAGGTCGGGAGCGGCGAAGTCACGACCGCACCTGACGGCGGCGTTGTCACGGCGGCGACCGCCGGCACAGGCTCGGTCGGCTCGTCGATGCCGCTGACGGCGGCGGCGGTGGCTTCGGGCGGTACGCCCGGTGACCTGAACACGACCGGATCGGCCTCGGGCCGCCCGTCGGCAGGAATCCACGGGTGCCACATCGTCACGCCCGTGATCAGCGCGGGCAGGAGAACCGCCGCGGCGACGATCACGGCCCGCACCGGACGCCGAGATCCGGTGGGAGGGGCGGGTAGGTCGACTGTGGACTGCAGCCGAGCGGTAGCGCAGGCGGCGGCGAGATCCTTCGCCGTCGGCCAGCGCTCGTCCGGTTCCTTGCGGAGGCATCGTGCGACGACCGCGGCGGCGTCCGACGGGATGTGGTCGGGCAGGGGCGGCGGTTCCTCGTGCAGATGCTTGTAGAGGACCTCGCGCGGGTGGTCCGCGGTGAACGGCGGCCTGCCGGTGAGGCATTCGTAGGCGACCGCGCCGAGCGCGTAGAGGTCGGCGGCGCCGCTGGTCTCGTTGCGGCTGATCTGCTCGGGCGATACGTAGCTGGTGGTGCCCATGATGTCGTCTGCCGAGGTCAGTCGGGCGTCACCGTCTGCAAGGGAGATGCCGAAGTCGACGATGCGCAGGTTGCCGCCGGGTTCAATGAGCAGGTTGCTCGGCTTGATGTCGCGGTGGACGACGCCGCGCGCGTGGGCGATCGCGAGCGCGTCCGCTGCGGCGGTGAGGTGGCGCAGGGTCTCGTCGGGCGTCAGCGGCCCCCGCTCCTGGATGAGCGTGGACAGTGGAGTGCCCTCGATGAGTTCCATGATGATGAATCGTTCGGTCCACCTTCGGGAGGCGTGCTCGCCGTAGTCGTAGACCTCTGGCAGTCCGGGGCCGCTGAGTCCCGCGAGGATCTTCGCCTCCCGCGCGAACCGGTCGCCGCCGCCGAGTGAGGAGCCGAGTCCGCGGCGCTGGAGCTTGACCGCGACCGGACGTTCGAGGACCAGGTCGAAGCCGCGCCAGACCTCGCCCATGCCGCCTGCGGCGATGGGCCGGTCGAGGCGGTAGCGCCCGGCGACGAGCGATCCAGATTTCACAGCTGACTCCTCAAGCATGCCGATGTCGGAAAATGGTGCTCGTCTGGGGACCGACGACCGGCAGGGCAATTGCACGGTACCTGCCGCGCCGGCGCGCGCAGAAGCGCGCGATGACGCCCGTCGGTGGCGGTGGCGCAGGCACGCAAGCGGATCCGTCGATGGCTCGCTGCATCGCCCGCCGCGCGATTCACCCGAACGGGAGCCGCAAGGCGGGCCGCCGGCTTGCGAACGCCTGCGGCTCCTCCCTCTGCCGAGTGATTCGCGAGGACGGCGGCGGTCACGGTGCCGGGAGCCGTGGACGTGCTCCACTGCGGAGGCCCTGGCAGGCTATGCGGGCCCGGGCTCGTCGGGCCGAAACGGCCCGCCTTGTCGTGCCCGCGCCCGCATGTCCCTGCCATATACATTGACGAGTCAGCGGGAGTTCGGTGATGGGCGGCGAGCACAGCGTCTCGAGCACCGCGTTGTTCCCTGACACACCCCCGACCATGAAGGTGAAGTGGCTACCGAAGTGCCGTTCGAGTCGACACGCACGACAGCAGAGGAGATCGTCCGACGGATCGGCGATGGCTTTCCCGTTCTCGCCGAACGGATGGCCGACCGGATATTCGCCGAGATCCCGGTCTACGCCGCCGGCGCCGTCGCACCCCGCGAGGTGGTCGTTGAGAACTGCAGAGGAAACACCGTCAGCGCGTTCGACCAGCTGACCACCTGCAGGCTCGAGCTGTCCTCCCCGGCGAAGACCGGTCGCGCGCGGGCGCGGTCGGGCCTGCCGCTGGCGGACCTGCTCTCCTCGTTCCGGATCGGCTACGACGTGGCGCTGGAGGCGATCATCGCGGTCGCCCGCAGGCCGCCCGCGATCCCTTCGGACGCGATCGTGAACCTCTGCCGCAACTGGTTCAGCCTGCACAACCTGGTGGGCGACGCGGTGATCCACGCCTACCGGGAGGAGGCGCAGCACCTGCTGCTCACTCGGGAGCGCGAGCGCACCGCGCTGGTGAACGTGCTGCTCTCCGGTGACATCGGCCCGGCCATGGTGGTCGACATCGCCGGGCAGCTGCGCCTGCCGATCGAAGGCGTGTTCGTCGTCGTCGCAGCGGCGACCGTGCTCGGCAAGGACCCGCTCCCGCAAGCGGACACGAGCATGTCCGCGGTCAACGTGGGCTCGGTCTGGCAGCTCACGCGGGAGGCGCTCGTCGGGGTGCTGTCGCTGGAGAAGCCGGACCGCATGCCCGCGGTGCTGGAAGTGCTCCAGCAGCGTGCGACAGGACCGATCGGGGTCAGCCCGGTATTCACGACGCTGCGGCGCGCGCCGTGGGGACTCGGGCTGGCGAAGCTGGTGCTGGAGCGGCACTCAGGGGCCGTCGCGGTCGAGCAGTTCCGGGACAGCCCGATGAACGTGCTGGTCGCGTCGGCGCCCGGGGCCGCGCAGGAGACTTCGCGGACCATCTTCGGCGGCCTCCTCGACATGCCGTCCGACCGCCGGGACCTGCTCTTGACGACCTTCCGCACCTGGATCGAGTCAGGCGGCTCCACACCTGCCACCGCGGCGATCCTGCACTGCCACCCGAACACCATCCGGCACCGTCTACGGCGCATCGAGGAAGCGACCGGGAAACTCCTGACGCACCCCGGCGACAGCGCCGAACTCGTCGCCGCATGCCACGCTTGGACCCAACTCCCGCCCCAAACCTGGAACTGACACCAAACATCCGCACACCTGGGCGGCAGCGAGCAGTGCGAGGGTTACCGCGCCTTTATACCGGGATGGTTGCGCCCACGGAGCACAGTGCGGCGCGTAGCACTGCTCTAGTGTCGTCGGTGAGCGATTGGATGAACCGGCCCTCCGCGAGTGCGACCCGAAGCCCGTCGTAGAGTTCAAGTTCACTGGTCACCGGAACGGATTTGGTGATCCTGGCGTCGACGATCTGCTCGTATCGGACCAGCCAATTGCGACCCACGATCTCATATGGCGCAGTGGTCTGGACCAACGTGGCCAGTCGCTTCTTACCGTGTTCGAACCCGCCCGGGTCGGCGATGAACACCAGCCCGATGTCGAGGATGACCAAGTCGTACTCGATGCCGTTGACCTTGACGTTCGACATCGCATCCAGGACCACTGCGTCCTCGGCCCAGGTTCGCGCCGCCTCGGTGGCGGCCGACTCAGGCATCGGGCCGGTGTTTCGCAGGTTGCTCAACAGGTTCTGGAACAGCTTGCCGTCGTCCTTGCCGAGCGAGGTGGATGTCCAGCGTTCGACTATCTCCAGTTGTCCCCCGCCGGCCAGATCGATCGCCACCTTGAATGGGGCACCTGCTTTGATGATCTGGGCGTGGGTGATGTCGGTGAATCCGACGAACCGGTTCTGCCGGATCAGCTCCTGGATCGGCGTCGTGTCCAGCACTTGACGCAGTCGCTTCGGGTCGGAGTGAGAGTGGTCTGCCAGCAGCAGTAGGCCGGATTGGTAGACCACTACGTCGTTTCGGACACCGTTCACCTTGACATCGGTGAATCCGCCGAGTACCTGCCCGAGTTTCGGATCATGTTGCGACACATAGGTAACCTAGCACTCGTCATCTCGGGAGAAATACCTCGGATCGTGTCCCGGATCGGTACACACCTCTAGGTGGCTGAAATCGGAGGAAGAGTATGGCAAGGCTTTTCGGTCGAAAGAACCAGGAACCTACCAATATCCCGACGTACGACCCGACCTTGGGCGATCCGGCGGCCGCAAGGCTGATGTCTGATATGACAAGGCGGGACTGGCGGGCAGTCCACAATTTCCTGAGCGTCATCCAGGACCCCGACCACCTGCAGTACTACCTCAACCTCTGCGTCAAGCAAAATGGAGTGCAGGCCTGGATCGATGACTGGATCGAGGCGGAGCCGCGCTCGTTCCTGCCGTACCTGGTCGGCGGCGCGCACGCGGTCAAATGGGCCTGGCTCGGCCGCGGTATCGCACTGGCCAAGGACACCCTTCCCGCCCAGTTCAAGATATTCGAGCGCAGGCTCCGAAAGGCCCACATTCTGCTGACGGAGGCAATCGCCCGCAATCACGACGACCCCACGGCCTGGGCCGCACTGATCCCCTGCGCCATGGGAATGAGTCTGGGCCTTGAAGAAGCCACGCGCAGATACCAAGAGGCCGTGGCTCGGCATCGCTGGCATCTCAGTGCCCACCAGCACCTGCACAACCAGTACCTGAAAAAATGGGGTGGCTCGCACGAGTTGGCCTACAGGTTCGCCGAGGAGACCGCCGCCGTCGCCCCCTCGTCCAGCGGCCTGGCCACTCTGGTGGTCACCTCGCATCTGGAGGAGTGGGTCCGGCTTGGGACAGGAGTGGGCCACGCAGGCCACGAGTACCTGAACAGTCCTGCCACACTCGCCAGCTTGCACGCCGCAGCCGACAATTCGGTGCGCCACCCCGACTATCGGCGCCGACTCGGCTGGCAGTACGACCACAACAGTTTCGCAATGGCGTTCTGGGCGACGGACCAGTGGGACGCGGCCGGTGAGATGTTCGATCAGCTCGGCGATCAGGTCACCGAGGTGCCCTGGGATTACTATGCCGGCGAGCCCGCCAAAAGGTTCGCCTGGGCTCGGGACAAGGTAAACCGACACCGGAGCGACTCTTAGGCCGCGTGTCGGCAGCACCGGCCGTGAGCTCCGTGGTGCTCCGAACTCCGACCAGTGCCGGATGTCGCAGATTCTCTCGGCCTGAGGCCGCACGGACTGGGTCATGTCGTGCGCGAACACAGCGATGCCGCCCGCTGCCGCGCCTGGAGTTCCTGCGCCCGGTCCTGGGTCGTCTCCTGCGAACTCGGCCGCGAGAAGCCGGACCCCGCGCTGTTCCGTTTCGCGTGGGAGCAGCCCTGATGGTCGGTGACAGCCCCGCTCGCGACGGCGGCGCCGTCGCCTGCGGACTGCGCACCTACCTCCTCCCGGCCGAACCGCGCACCGGCGAGCGCGGCCTGAGCCACGTCCTCGACTTTCTCCACTGAGGACTCTTCACGGGCCGTCGATGTAGGGCGTGACGACCGGCCCCCGACGATGGCCTCTTCGACGTTGCATGCATGCCGCGGTTCCTCTTCGGCTCAGTGCTGCCGGGTGCCCCTCCCCTCATCAGTCCGAGGCCGGCCATGGGTCAGCTCGCTTTGCAGCACGAGGGCCGCTGCGCCGATCGCTGCTGCGTCGGGGCCGTTGACCGACGGCATCACCCGCACCGGGTGCGTCCGCCAGCTGACGGTGCGGCGGTCCACTTCCTCCTGGATCACGGTCTGGTAGATAGCGCTCGCTACCGCGAAGCTCGGACCGGCCAGGATGATCGCGTCCACATCGAACAGGATGGTCAAGGTGACGGCGGCGGCACCGAGGTAGCGGGCCGACCGCTCGATGAGGTCACGGGCGGCCGGATCGCCGGCGTCGGCGGCAGCCGCGATCCGCGCGAACTCCGTGAGGAAGTCGGCGCTGTCGGGGTCGGGCACCAGTCGCTCGGCCAGCGCGGGCGTGGCCGCGGCCTGCCGGACCAGGGCTGACGGGCCGGCGTAGTTCTCCAGGCAGCCGATGTTGCCGCACGGGCACTGGTCGCCGTTGACGTCGATCGACATATGGCCGAGCTCTACGCTGTTGGAGGAGCTGCCTCGGTATACCTCGCCTGCGACCACGATCCCGCCGCCGATCCCGCTGGCCATGTAGATGCAGCCGTAGGTGCTTCGTCGGTCGACCGCGCCCATCCAGTATTCGCCGATCGCTGCGGCCGCGGCGTCGTTGTCGAGCAGCACGGGCAGGTCCAGGCTCTGCGCGAGTCGGTCCGCGACCGGGTATTCGAGCCATGGCTCGGAGGGCTGCGGACTCAACAACACCCCCGCGCGGCGGTCCTGCGGGCCGTAACTGACCAGCCCGACCCCCAGCACCCGGTCGCGGTCGACGGCAGCCGTGGCCAGCAGGGCGTCCACCCGCGAGGCGATCATCGGCAGTGCCTGGTCCGGCGGCATCGACGCCACACCCTGGAACGAAGTTCGGGCCACTGGTCGGCCGGCCAAGTCGACGATGACGATGACGCACGTGTTGCGCTCCATCTGGATTCCGACGCTGTGCCGGGCCCGGGGGTCGAGCTGCACCAGTGTGCGCGGCTTGCCCCCGGTCGGCGCACTTCGGCCGGCCTCGACGACCAATCCGTCGTCGATGAGCTCCCGCACGAGCTCGGAGATCGTGGCGCCGGTAAGACCTGTCGCTGCCGCGAGCTCCACCCGGCTGATCGTGCGGGCTGCGCGGATGGCGTCCAGGATCAGACCCCTGGTCCTCGATTTGCTGGTCCACATCGGGCTGAGCGCCACGTGTGCCTCCTTCGCTGTGCTTTGTCAGGCCGCCTTGCTTACCCGCCCGCTTGCTCTTTCGGCCATTTCGCACGATCGGCTGCACGATGATCACTAAGCATAGATCCATGTAGATGCTTGACTTTATTCGGGCGCCTAACTAAGGTGAAATCGGAAGCGCTCCCATCCCTCACGAGAATCAAGGAGCTTAGATGCGACATCGTCAGATACTGTTGGTCGCCGGCACCGTCGGCGCACTGGCATTGGGCGGCTTGGCAACAGCGACCCTTCCCGCATCGGCGGCCACCTCGGGCTGCGCGGTCGCCTATACCGTGCAGAGCGAGTGGCCGGGCGGGTTCCGCGCCGACTTGGACGTCACCAACCTCGGCGACCCGATGTCCGACTGGACATTGACCTTCGACTTCCCCGACGCCGGCCAGCGGGTCACCCAGGGTTGGAGCGCCGCCTGGACCCAATCCGGCGCCAGCGTCTCCGCCGCCAGCATGAGCTGGAACGGGTCACTGGACACCGACGCCTCCACCTCGGTCGGGTTCATCGGTGCATGGAGCGACGCCAACTCCGAACCGGCGTCCTTCGCGCTCAACGGCACGCCCTGCACCGGCTCGACGACACCTACCGGGGGCCCGACCACCACCCCCAGCGAGGACCCGACCACCGATCCGCCGGACGGTCCGGCACCGCAGCTCAGCGTCTCCGGCAACCAGATCGTCACCGAGGACGGCGAGCCGTACCGGCTGCTGGGTGTGAGCCGGTCCTCCACTGAGTTCGCGTGCGTGCAGGGCAAGGGCCTGTTCGACTCGGGCCCTGTCGACCAGGCGTCCGTCGACGCCATGAAGGCCTGGAACATCCACACCGTGCGCCTCCCGCTCAACGAGGAGTGCTGGCTGGGCCTCAACGGCTCACCCAGCGGCGCCGCCTACCAGGAAGGCGTCAAGGACTACGTCGATCTCCTGGTCGCCAACGGCCTCAACGTCATCCTCGACCTGCACTGGACCTGGGGGGCCTACACCACAGGACCGGACTGGCATTGCACCGATGTGCACGCCACCTGCCAGAAGCCGATGCCCGACGCGCAGTACGCCCCGCAGTTCTGGTCCGGCGTCGCCGAAACCTTCAAGGGCAACGACGCCGTCGTCTTCGACCTGTTCAACGAACCGTACCCGGATATGGCCAGCGACTGGGACAAGACGTTGGGCTGGCAGTGCCTGCGCGACGGCGGCACCTGCGCCGGCATCGGGTACGAGGTGGCCGGTATGCAGGACCTCGTCGACGCGGTCCGCGACACCGGTGCCACGAACATCCTCATGGTCAGCGGGCTTGAGTGGACCAACGACATGCGGGAATGGCTGGCCTACATGCCGGAGGACCCGCTGGACAACATCGCCGCGTCCTGGCATGCGTACAGCTTCAACCGGTGCGTGACCGAGTCCTGTTGGGACGCTGAGATCGCCCCGCTGATGGAGGAGGTGCCGGTCGTGCTCGGGGAGTTCGGCCAGGACGACTGCGGGTTCGACTACATGCAGGAGCTGGTGGACTGGGCCGACGCGAATGGCATGGGCTACCTGGCATGGACCTGGAACCCGTGGGGCTGCACCGGCGGCGCGGTCCTCATCAAGGACTGGTCCGGTACTCCGGAGCCCGGTGTGGGCGAAGGCTACCGGAGCCACCTGCTCACCCAGAGCCCTTACCTGTGACCCGACGAGATGCTGAGGCCGTGTTTACGGACTGAGATTGCCTCCTGTTGAGTTTCGTTGTGACACAACGGAACTCAACAGGAGACTTACCGATTGCGGTGCGGGGAACTTTCAGGGGCCGCGACCTCGAGGTCGCGGCCCATCGCCGTGTGGTTTCGTGTAAGCCGAGACACCATTCGCCCCGCACCTCGGGGGTCTCGATGACCGCGACGGGCCGTTCGCCGGAGTCGATGACGACCGCGCTCCACGGTAACTGCCCGCGGGTCGCATGAAAGAGCTCGGCCGATCGGCTGCGCCCTAGACCGAGCTCATTCGTTCACCTCTCGGTGTCCGTCCGGTTCCGCGCTCGTGCCTCCAGCGTCGGTTCTCGGCCTCATGCCGAGGAGCAGCAGGTCGAGGAATCCACCGGCGTCGGTGTCGGCACCTGCGGAGGGCGGGATCAGCGCTCGGTAGAGCAGGGTGCCGGAAATGGCGTCGGCGGCGGCCCCGATATCGAGGTCGGCGCGGAACTGCCCCTGCTCGACGCCCAGCCGCAGCAGGTCGAGCATCTGCTCACGACTCGGACCGGTGAACCGCTCGTAGAGTTTTTCGGCATCGGTGCCGCCGTCGGTCGCGGCGGCGGCCAGGCCCCGAATGACGGCGACTGCGGCGGGCCGGCCCAGCTGCTGGAAGAACTGGCGGAGCCAGGTGCGCAGATCCGCGCCGACGTCCCCCGTCCGCGGCGGCGCCTCCGCGTGAATCCCGAGGTGGCCGGCCATGACCGCCTCGGCCACGATCGCCGCTTTCGAGGGCCAGCGCCGGTAGACGGTCTGCTTTCCCACGCCGGCCGTCGCCGCGATCGCCTCGATCGTCATCCGCTCGTAGCCCTCGGCGGCCATGAGGTCCCGCGCCGCCTCGAGGATCGCCGTGTCGGTTTGCGCGCTGCGGGGCCGTCCGCGTTGTTTGGCAGTCACGCCGATGAGTGTAGTGTCAATATTTATAATACGGTACGTCTCGTATATTTAATGAGAGGAGACGGTCATGAGCAGGGAAGTCCTGGTCGTCATCGGCGCCGGCGACATGGGCCGTGCGATCGCGCGCCGCAGCGGGAGCGGGCGGAAGGTCGTACTCGCCGACTTCAACGAACCGGCGTTGGCGGCGGTCGACCTGCTCGTCGACGGCGGCGAGATCGCCGCCGTCCGCGGCATGCGCGGCGAGATCGGGGAGTCGTGATGTCGAAGCACGTCTTCCACCCTGACCTGCGCTTGGCGCGATTCCTGCCTCGTGGCGTTCCACTCGGACTGGCCCGGCGATTCCGAGCCAAGCCGAAGGCGCCGCACGACGGGACACTCGTCCGGATCAATGCCGACGTCGCGGTCCGGGTCTTCCGGCCGCCGCCCGAATCCCGTCCGGCGCCGGCGCTGCTGTGGATCCACGGCGGCGGTTACGTCATCGGCGACGCGACGATGTCGGACTCCTGGTGCCGCGAAGTCACCGGCCGCCTCGGCGTCATCACCGCCGCGGTGGAATACCGGCTGGCACCGCAGCACCCGTTCCCTGCGCCATTGGAGGACTGCTATACGGCGCTGCGATGGCTCTCGAATGAATCCGATGTGGACGCGGATCGGATCGCGATCGGCGGCGAAAGCGCCGGAGGCGGCCTGGCCGCCGCGCTCGCCCTGCTCGCCAAGGAACGCGGCGAGATCCGGCCGGTCCTGCAGGTGCTGTCCTATCCGATGCTCGACGACCGGACCGCGCAACGCACCGACATCGATCCCGCGTCGCTGCGCATGTGGAGCCAGCGGAACAATCGCTGGGCCTGGAACGCCTACCTCGGCGCTCACGCATCCACACCCCCGCAACTCGCCGCACCCGGCCGATACGACGACCTCACCGGCGTCGCTCCGACATGGATCGGCGTGGGCACCAGCGATCTCTTCTACGACGAGGACCTCGCCTACGTCGAACGGTTGCGCCAAGCAGGCGTCCCCTGCGAACTCCAGCGCGTCCCCGGCGCCTACCACGGCTTCGACCTCATTGAACCCGGCGCCGCTGTTTCAATCGCCTACAAGGAATCCCAGATGACCGCCTTGGAACGAGCACTGGGCGCAGGACCGCCGAAGGAGGGGCGCACACCGGTCGGAACCTAGAGTCGCGGCGCGCGAGTCCGGAGCGCTTGCAGTTCCCGGTTGACCGCTCGCATGCCGGTTTCGAGGGCCCGCAGTTCCTCCAAGGTGAGGCCATCGATGACGTCGCTGCCCAGTTCGGGCCTGGCTCCGAGGACCTGGTGAGGTGATCGGAGTAGCCCTCCCGGATCGCGGAGCCGGCATCACCGTGCCAGCTCTCGAACCGGTCCTGCAGGAGTGCGAGCTTGGCGTCGGTCATCGCGCCGTCGTACGACGGCGGGATGCAGGAGGTCCTCCACCAGCGCATCGAGGTCGCCTTCGTCCTTGTCTAGGAGGTTGTCGATGCCGACCATGATGTCGAGCCCATTGTGGCCATGAGACTGGGCGGACTCGACAGTCCTATGAGGTAATCGAGGCTGTTGTTGTTCATGTTGCCGGTCGCCGCTCGATGTGCTTGCGCGGCAACGCAATGATGCACTGAATGCTTGCACCCTCGGACTCCGTGAACGCGATCCGTGACCGTCCACTTACGATTTACTATCGCAACAAGAGAGGCGTCGAAACCGTATCGACACTATGGATCTAGGCGAGGAACATCGGTAAGCTCTGGCGCGTATCCGATATCACGTTAAGGATGAGTGACCATGAATGCAGCTGATGAGCAACCGATGTCCGACTACGACCGCATCGGCGGAGCGGCCGCCGTCACCGAGGCGGTGGAGCGCTTCTACCGGCGCCTGCTCGCCGACGAGGAACTCGCGGAGTTCTTCACCGGCACTGATTTGGCCGTGCTCAAACGCCACCAGGTCGCCCTGATCTCCCAGGTCCTCGACGGGCCCAAGACCTACGCCGGGCGCGAGCTCGCCGAGGCGCACCGGGCCATGGACATCTCCATCGGCCAGTACAAGGCGGTAGGCGCGCACCTCACCGCGGTCCTCGAAGAACTCGAGGTCCCGCGCGACATCATCGACCGCGTCGGCCAGGTCCTCGAATCGGTCGCCCCCGACGTCATCGGGGCCGACTAGGCGCATGATCGACGCCGATCGGTTGAAGAAGAACTGGAGCCTGGTCGCCGCCCACGGCAACCAGGTCCCGCTGTACTTCTACTCCACCCTGTTCCTCACCTACCCCGAGACGCGCGACCTGTTCCCCATGAACATGGCCGCGCAGCGCGACAAGCTCGTGACCGCGCTCGGCGCCGTGGTCAGCAATGTCGACACCATTGACGCGGTGGTCCCCACCCTCCAGGCGCTCGGCCGCGACCACCGCAAGTTCGGGGCGCTCCGCGGCCACTACCCCGCCGTCGGCGAGGCCCTGCTGGCCACGCTCGAGCACTTCAGCGGCCCGCACTGGACGCCCGCGATCGCCTCGGACTGGGCGGCGGCCTACGAACTGGTCGCCGCGACCATGGCCGACGCCGCCGATGCGGCGGCCCACTATACGCCGGCCTGGTGGGACGCCGAGGTCGTCGCCCACGACCGGCGCGACCTCGAAACCGCCCTCATCACCCTGGACCCTGGCACCCGGCTCGACTACCTTGCGGGACAGTCGGTCTCGCTGTGCACGAGCCTGCGTCCCCGGGCCTGGCGCCAGTACTCGCCCGCGAACGCGCCCCGGCCGGACGGCACCATCGAACTGCACGTCCGCGCCGTCGACGGCGGCGAGGTCTCGACCGCGCTGGTCTCCCTGCTCCGCCCCGGCGACACCCTCCGGGTCGGACCGGCGACCGGCTCCGCGCTCACCCTGCGTCCGGGCTCGGGCCGGGTCGCGATGATCGCGGGCGGGACGGGCGTCGCCCCGATGAAGGCGCTCATCGAGCAGTTGGCCGCCGCGCCGAGGCCGACCAGCCTGTACTGGGGTGCGCGCAGCCCGGCTGGCCTGTACTGCCTCGACCGGCTCCGGGCGCTCGCGGCCCGGTACGACTGGCTCGAGCTGGTGCCGTGCGTCGATGAGGACATGTTCGGCTCCGGAGTCCGCGTGGGCGCTCCGGCGGACCTGGCCGTGACGCACGGGCGCTGCGCGGGTGCCGACGTGTACCTGTGCGGGCCTGCCGGGATGGTGGAGTCGAGCAGGAAGCACCTGGCCGGCGCCGGCGTCCCCGCGGAGGCCATCCACTTCGAGCCCTCGAGCGAGTGAGAGAGGACGTTCCAGCATGTACAACTATCGTTCGCGCGATGTGAAAGTCACCGTCGGGCAGGTCAACAACGCCAGGTTCTCGATGACGAGCCTGACCCGGCGCGGGTACCAGCCCGACGAGGTCCACCGCTTCCTGGAGCTCGTGGCCGACGAACTGGCCAGCCGCGACCAGCGCGAGGCAGCGCTGCGGATCGACGCCGAGAAGCTGAAGGAGGCGCTGCGGTCCTGGCAGTCGCAGCAGAGCTCTCTCCGGCTCCAGGCACCGATCCCCGCAACGCCCACCTCGACGGCCGTCAACCTGGTCTCGCAGGCGCAGCAGCAGGCCGAGAGCTACGTCAACCAGGCGCAGCACTACTCGCGGCAGATCATCGCCCAGGCGCGGTCCCAGGCCTCCGAGCTCATGCGCCAGACGCAGGCGCGCGCCAAGGATGAAGCCGACCGGGCCGTCGCGGAGTACCGCCGGGGCAACGAGGGCCGCCGCGACCGCGAGGCCGAGGACCGGATCAGGCAGCTGGTGCGGGCCCGCAGCTTCCTGGAGGCTGTGGAGGTGGCCGAGGAGCAGCTGCGCCTGACTCGCGAGGGTCTCGAGCACGAGGTCGCGAAGCTCCAGCGGGAGGCCTGAACGCGGGACGATCCTGCGCAGCAGAGGGCCGGTGAGCACCGCGGTGCCCGCTCCGATCGGGGCGGGCACCGCGGACGCGTGCACCCTGTGTCGACGCCGTCTTCGCGTCGGCGCTGCGCGCCCGCAGGCCGGGGCGCGGCTATGCCACCCTCCACGGCATCCTCTCCGCCCCCGCCACCACCGCCATCGCTTTCAGCCCCTGGGCAGGAGCACCGGGTAAGGCTTGGTCGAAGAATGTAGAACGTTTGACATCAGAGCAATCTCCCGACCCCAAGCCACAAAGAACCGCCTCACCCCCGACCAACGCCACACCTACGCGACCGCCGGCACCACCCAGGCCGAACTCGCCCGAAGCTACGGGGTCGACATGGTCCACCCCCGCCTGGGCTGGGAGCTCGCCAGTCGCACGCCTCGTTCGGCGAGGGTAGTCATGAGCCGGTAGGACCTGGCCGGTCTCGATGACGTGGCCTTGAAGGTGAGCCGGCCGACGGTGGCGCCGCAAGCGCCGCTCGTTGCAGTAATCGCTATCTGCCGCTTGCCATGGCGAGGCGGTCTTTGCGGCCGAGTCCGGCATTGACGCCGCCGTCGCAGAGGATGTCGGTGCCGGTTAGGTAGCCGGGCCGCTCGCTCGCGCAGAACGCGAGCACCTCGGCGACCTCCTCGGGACGGCCGTAGCGTTGCAGCGCAGCATGGTCGACAAGGCGGCCGGATCCACTCGCCTCTTCTAGCCGTCCCATCGCGGTGTCGAAGCTGCCCGGGGAGACCGAGAGGATTCTGGCTCCCTTGGCGCCGAAGCTCTCGGCCATTTCCTGAGAGAACCAGATGACGAAGTGCTTGCTGATCCCGTACGCCAGGCCTGAGCGGAGGCGCTGCGGGGCTCGGTGGGCGACCGTGGTGAGTTTCGCAGTGAAGCGTTCGGGATCAGTGAGTGCGAGCCGGTAAGACCGCCGGGGCTGGATGGCGCGCGGGATCAGGTGTCCGGCGATGGAGGCGACATTGACGAGCGCGAAGCCTTCGCCTGCTGCGCCCAGCGCGGCTTTGGTGAGGTTGACGGTGCCGAGGGCGTTGATGCGGATCATCTTGGCCGCGTCGCCCATCTGCGGGCTGACGCCGGCGGTGTGGACGACCGCCCGCACGGTCCCGCCGCCGGCGGCGTCACGGAAGAGGCCGCCGACGGAATCGCGGTCGGTGATGTCGCAGACGAAGGTGCCCGCTTCAATGCCGTTGTCGGCCAGTATGGCCGCCGCGGTGTCGAGGCGTTCCTGGTCGAGGTCGGCCAGGACGATGCGGTGGTCGGCGCCCAGGAGGCGCGCGGTGGCGAGTCCCATGCCGCCTGCGCCGCCGGTGATGATCGCCGTCTTCGCCATGGTCGAACCCCTTTACAGGCCTGATTTCGGCCCGAGCTCGACCGATGGACAAAAGGATGATATCTGCCATATAGCCGTATACGAGCCGGTGGCGATATCTGGCGAAGCCGGCGCCGCTGAGGGTGGACCTGGAGTCGGGCTCGCGAACCGGCGAAGAGCCGCTATTATCGAAAAGAAGTGTTTTCGTTTCGATAAGGAGGGCACTGTGAATCGACGTTCACGACTCGGGCCCGAGCGCGAGGCCGAGATCTTCGCGGCCGTCATGCTGCTGGTGCGCAGGTACGGATACGAACGGGTCACCATGCAGCAGATTGCGTCCCAGTCCCGCTGCAGTACGGCGACGCTCTACCGCCGCTGGGACGGCAAGCCGCGCCTGGTGCTCGAAGCCGTGCGACACCACCGGCCCCCGCCGCTTGAGGATGTCGACACCGGAAGCCTCCGCGGCGACCTCCTCGCAGGGCTGAGCGCGATCGTCGACACCGCGCCGGAGGACCACGAGCTGATGACCGGGCTCGCCAACGCCGCCCGGTCCGACGAATCCCTGGCCCAGGCACAGCGCGAGGTCCTCGCCGAGCCCATGCGTCAGGCAGTGGACACCGTGCTCGACCGCGCCGCCGACCGAGGGGAGATCGCGCGGGACGCACCGGCGCGCGAATTCGTCCCCGAACTCCTCTTCGCCTCCACCGTGGTGCACCGCATCCACACCGGGGCGTTCCCCGACGAGGCGTATCTCGTCCGCTTCGTCGACTCAGTCATCATTCCCGCACTAGGAGCCAGCCGACCATGACCGATTCTGCCGCACTCGACGACACCGGGGCCGGCTCCCGCCTGCCGTCGCACTTCGGGTGGATCTACGCCGCCCTCATGGTGTCGATGCTGCTCTCCGCCTTGGACCAGACCATTGTCGCCACCGCCCTCCCGACCATCGTCGGCGAGCTCAACGGACTCAGCCACATGGCATGGGTGACTACGGCCTACATCCTCGCCGCCACCATCGGCATGCCCGTGTACGGCAAGCTCGGCGACCTCATCGGCCGCAGGCAGTTGTTCCTGGCCGCCCTCGTGGTCTTCGTCGCCGGATCCGCTCTGGCCGGGTTCGCGCAGGACATGCCGCAGCTCATCGCCTACCGCGCCCTCCAGGGCCTCGGCGGCGGCGGGCTGATGATCATGTCGCAGGCGATCATCGCCGACCTCGTGCCGGTACGCCAGAGGGCGAAGTTCATGGGCCCCTTGGGCGCGGTGTTCGGACTCGCGGCCGTCGGCGGGCCGCTGCTGGGCGGGTGGATCACCGACCACACCGACTGGCGCTGGGCCTTCTGGATCAACCTGCCGCTCGGCGCCGCCGCGCTGATCATCAGCGCCACTGCCCTCAAACTGCCCCGCAAGCACGTCAAGGTCGCGTTCGACTACCTCGGGACGGCGCTCATGGCCGTCGCCGTCACCGCGCTGATCCTGCTGTGCACCTGGGGCGGCACCGAATACGAATGGACCTCGCCCCAGATCCTCTGGCTCGGCGCCGCCACGGTCGCCGCCGCGGTGCTGTTCTGCGTCGTCGAAAGCCGTGTCGCCGAACCGCTCATCCCCCTGAGGATGCTGCGCAACCCGGTCTTCAGCGTCGCCACGCTCATCGGGATGATCGCGATCGGCGTCGGCATGTTCGCCGTGATCAGCTACATGCCGACCTACCTCCAGATGGTCTACGGCTACTCGGCCACCGAGTCGGGCCTACTGCTGATCCCCATGGTCGCGGGGATCATGCTCACCGCCTCGACCTCGGGCGTGCTCGTCTCCAAGTTCGGGCGGTACAAGGGCTTCGTGATCGCGGGCATGGCGATCATGCCGGTCGGCGTCGGGCTCCTGTCGACACTGGACCCGTCCTCGCCGGTCGCACTGCTGTGCGTCTATATCGGGCTGATCGGCGCGGGCATCGGCCTGATCATGCAGACCCTGGTGCTCGCGGTGCAGAACGCCTTCCCCCAGAGCGAGGTCGGCACCGCGACCTCCTCGAACAACTTCTTCCGGGAGATCGGCGCCACGCTCGGCGTCGCAGTGGTCGGCGCGATCTTCACCAACCGGCTCACCGACGCGCTCGCAGGGATCGGCACGGACTTCGGCGGCGCCGGAGCCGAGTCGATCACCCCCGCCATCGTCAGAGGACTGCCCGAGGCCGTTCACGACCAGATCACGACCGCCTACGCCGACGCCCTGCTGCCGGTGTTCGCCGGACTCGTTCCCGTCGTGCTCGTCGGCACCGTGCTCGCATTGTTCCTGCCGAACCGCAAGCTCGGGGACTACACCGCCGACGAGCCCGAGAAGGAGCCGGTCTCCGCCGCAGCGGGGCACATCGCCTTATCCCCTGCTGCAGGGACGCTGGTGGGGCTGCGGGGTCGAAATCCCGCAGCCCCGCCGTTGCGCGTGTCCGTTGTACGTGAGTCCGACCGGTCGGCTCGGTCAGATCGCGGACCATCCGTTGTCGCTGGGGAGGATCACGCCGTTGACGTTGGCCGAGTCGTCGCTGAGCAGCCATGCGATGGACGCCGCTAGGTGTTCGGCCGGGGCCGGGGCCGGCAGGACCGCCTGCATGATCGGTCCGATGCGTTCGGCGGCGAGCGCCGACTTCATCGAGCCTTCGATGCCGGTGATGGTGGGGCCGGGGGCCACGGCGTTCGATCGGATGCCTTTGGGGCCGTAGAAGACGGCGAGGTTCTTGGTGTAACCGGCGATGGCGTGTTTGGAGGCGGTGTACGCCGCGCCGGCGGCTGAGCCGCGCAGCGACGCTTCGGAGGCGACATTAACGATCGATCCCGATCCTGCCTCGAGCATGAGCGGCAGGACCTCGCGGGTCAGCCGCATGGGGGCGGTGACATTGATGGCGAACACGCGCTCCAGCGTGGCGTCGTCCAGTTCAGCGGCCGGGAGGAACCCGTCCATGATGCCCGCGACGTTCGCGAGTCCGTCAATGCGGCCGTCGGCGGCAGCCACCACCTCGGCGACGGTCTTCGGGTCGGTCAAGTCGCCGGCGACGGGCGTGACACGGTCGGCTTCGGCGGCGAGCTCGGCGAGGCCGGTCGCATTGACATCGGCGGCCACGACCGCAGCGCCCTCGGCGGCAAGGCGGAGCGCCGTGGCGCGCCCGATGCCGGACCCGGCGCCTGTGACGATGACGGTCCGTCCCGCAAAGCGCAGGCTGACGGATTCGAGGCTCATGGTGTGCCTTTCTTCGTGTCGTTGGTTTCAGTGAGCTCGCGGTGGCGGACCTGGCTTCTCATCGATTGACAAGTGGGCTCCATCTTCCAGGATGATTGATGGAAGACCAGGTAATACGGCATGTGCGCGAATTACCGCGAGCCTGACAAAGAGCAACCGCTCATCGGTACGCGATCGAAAGTATCACGTGTTACTAAGTGTCCTGCCGAGACGGACTCGATCAGTGGGGCAATTGGCGAACCGCTAGGTGACCGCGCCGTGCCTCAGCGCTTGGAGTTCACGACTCACGGCCCGCATGCCCGTTTCGAGCGCGCGGAGTTCGTCCAGGCTGAGCCCGTCCATGACGTCAATCCCGAGCTCCGGCCTGGCTCCGAGGATCTCGGCGACGACCGCGCGGCCGAGCCGAGTGGGCCGTAGCCGGCGCACGCGCTGGTCGCCATCGTCCGAGGCCCGCTCGACGAGTTCCTGCTTGACCAGCCGGTCGACGAGTCGGGACATCGTGGGCAGGGAAACTTCGAAATCCTCCGCGAGCGCGCTTGTCGTGGCCGCTTCGTTCACCACGACCGACGAGAGCACCTTCAGCTGCTGGAGGGTGAGTTGCGTCTCCATCAGCCGCCCGATGATGCGAGGAATGGACCGCGCGGAGATCGCGACCCGCAACGATTCGATGCTCTTGAGCACTTCACGCCTGTCCTGGTTCGTCACCTCTACACGGTAGCCGCTGCGCTCAGACCGCCTTGCAAATTTAGTTAGCTTCAGGCTAACTTCTTTGGCAGGACGTTTGCGGCCGATGCCGCGACGGGTCCGAAACCGCCACAGCTCGAACACCCTTGGGCAAAAGGAGCCAGCATGTACGAGCCCCTATCAGCGCCGATCGATCTCGAAGCGATCCGCGAGCGGTACGCCCGCGAGCGCGATCGCCGCATCCGGCCTGACGGCGCACGCCAGTACCGAAGCGCCGCAGGCGAGTTCGGCTACTACGCGAAAGACCCCTACACCCCCTTCAAGGAACGCGGCCCCAAGACGGGCCGGGTCGACGTCCTCGTCATCGGCGCCGGGTTCGGCGGCCTCCTCGCGGCCGCGTCGCTGCGGGAGGCCGGGTTCGAGTCGGTCCGGCTCATGGACGAGGCCGGCGACGTCGGCGGCACCTGGTACTGGAACCGGTACCCGGGCGTGCGCTGCGACATCGAGTCCTACGTGTACATGCCGCTGCTCGAGGAGACCGGCACGATCCCGACCGAGCGGTACGCGAAAGGCGAGGAGATCCGTCGCCACGCCGTGCGCATCGCCGAGCACTACGACCTCTACCGCGACACGCTCTTCCAGACCCGCTCCACTGCTCTGACCTGGGACGAGGAAGCGAACGAGTGGATCGTCGAGACCGACCGCGGCGACCGCTTCCGCGCCCGGTACGTCATCACCTCGACCGGCACGCTCACCCAGCCCAAGCTCCCGGGCATCCCCGGCATCGAGAAATTCGGCGGGCACACCTTCCACACCAGCCGCTGGGACTACGGCTACACCGGAGGCAGCGCCGACGGGAACCTGACCGGTCTCGCCGACAAGAAAATCGCGGTCGTCGGTACCGGCGCGACAGGACTGCAGGTCGTGCCCGTGCTCGCCGAGAGCGCGGACGAGCTGTTCGTGTTTCAACGGACACCATCCACCGTGGACGTACGCGACAACCGCCCCACCGACCCCGAATGGGCGGCGTCGCTCAAACCGGGATGGCAGCGCGAACGCATGGAGAACTTCCTCGCCGTTCTCGCAGGCGAGCCGGTCGACGAACCGCTCGTCACCGACGGGTGGACGGCCACCGTCGCGTTGCAGCGCAGCATCATCACCGGCGCCGTCGACGAGTCCCTCACCGAGAAGGACCGGGCGGTCCGCGACGAGCTGGACGACGCCGCCACGATGAACCGCATCCGCGCCCGCGTCGACGCGATCGTCGCCGACCCGGCCACCGCGGAGGCGCTCAAGCCCTGGTACCGGTACATGTGCAAGCGTCCCGGGTTCTCCGACCACTACCTCCAGGCGTTCAACCGCCCCAACGTCACGCTCGTCGACACCGCCGACACCCACGGCATCACCGGTATGACCGAGAACGCGATCGTCGTCGGCGACAACGAGTACGAGGTCGACTGCGTCATCTTCGCCACCGGCTTCGACGCCGGCATCTCCGGCGTCATGTCCGGCACCCTGCCGGTCACCGGGCGCGGCGGGCAGAGCCTCCTCGAGTCGTGGGCCACGGGCCCCCGCACGTTGCACGGCTTCTACAGCCACGGGTTCCCGAACCTGTTCCACCTCGGCTCCCTCCAGAACGCCAACGCCGTCAACTTCGTCCACATCCTCCAAGAGCAGGCCGAGCACGTCGCCGCCGTCATCGCCCGCGCCGAAGACGAGGGAGCCCGACGCATCGAGCCCACGGCCGACGCCACCGAGCGATGGGCCCGCACCATTCAGGACACCACGCGCGACGGCGGCGACTTCCTGGCCGATTGCACCCCTGGCTACTACAACGGCGAGGGCGCCCGGACCTCCGCTGGATCCTCGTACGCACCCGGCCCTGTCGCATTCCACCGCCTACTGCGCGAATGGCGTGGCGGCGACATGGGCGAGGTGCTGGTCCGCACCGACGAGGACGCACAACGACGCCTCGACCACGCCGCAGAGGTGGCCTCGTGAAGCGCCTCCTGATCACCTGCACCTTGCTCGTCCCGCTCGTTGCCGGCGGGTGCGGCGCAGACCCGGCCCACGCCGAGAAGGACCGTGAGACCGAACACCAGATCGCGGACGAGCTGATGCAGGTCACCGAACCCCACGCCCTGTCCGGCGGGACGCTGCTCGAAGGCCCGGTCTTCGACGAGGACGGGCGGCTCTTCCTGGTCGACGTCATGGCGCCTTCCGGCGAGCCGAAGGTGCTCCGCGTCGACGTCGAGGAGCAGACGGCCGAACCGGTCTACACCGACGAGACGAGCGCGTTCACCTCCGCGCAGATCAGTCCGGTCGACGGCCGCCTCTACCTCACCGACTTCGTCGGCGGCGCCGTCAAGAGCATCGCCCTTGACGGCACGGACCCGCGGACGCTCTTCGCCGGCGAGATCGAGGGCGCGACGATGCTGCCCGACGACATCGCCTTCGATCCCGAAGGCAACCTCTACATCACCGACACCCGCGGCATGGACGGCCCCGGATGGGAGACCCCCGGGAGGATCATCCGCGTCAGCGCCGAAGGCGACGCCATCGTGCTAGCCGCCGATCTCCCCTCCCCCAACGGCATCAGCTTCGATGAGGACCACTCGGGACTTTGGATCGCGCAGTACAACGCGAACCGCATCGACTACTTCGCCCTCGACGAGACCCGGACCGGGGTGGCGGCCGCCTACCCGGGCATGTACGTCGACGGCGGCAAGGCGCGGGTCGACTCGACGGCGGTCGACGCCGAGGGCAACGTCTACCAAGGCTTCCACGGCAAACCGGAGATCCACGTCTACAGTCCGGACGGTGATCTCCTCGCCGTGATCGCGCTTCCCGAGGACGCCCCCGACCTCGACACCGCGACCAACGTCGCCATCGAACCCGGGACCACCGAAGGCGTCGTCACCGTCAGCGGCCCCGACGGCGGCTACCTCTACACCTTCGAGGCCCTCGCCGAGGGCACCCGCCAGTCCAACGGCGGCTGACTCGAGCCGGTGCATCGACGGGACGCCGCCGATGCACCGGGATGACCTCCGGATCGGTGCTCAGCATGAAGAGCGTCACCCTGAGCACTACGACCAACCCGCCTGGATCGGCGACTGCGCGTCGATCAGAATGGTGGGATGACGTCTGAGCCTGTCTTGGAGAAGCCGGCCACCGCCGCTGACGTGGCCCGCCTGGCGGGGGTCTCGCGGTCTACGGTGAGTTTCATCCTCAACGGCAAGCTCGACCGCTTTCCCGAGGAGACTCGGCGGCGTGTGCTCGATGCCGCCGAGCGGCTGCGTTACCGGCCCTCGTCCGCGGGGCGATCGCTCGTCAGCGGACGCAGCGACACGGTCATCGTGCTGCTCCCGAACACGACGTTCGGCAGCAACCTGCAAGACGCGGTGGACCGCGTCGTGGAGCACTCCGCCACTTTCGGCGGCAACGTGGTCGTCCGCTTCGCGAGCACGACCGTCGATGCCACACTGGACGCCATACGGGCGCTGCGACCCCTTGCCGTGGTCGACTTCGGCGTGCTCAGTGCAGAGGATCGCGAGAACGTTGAGAAGACCGGCGTGATCGTCGTGTCGTCGCTGCGGCGCGGCGGCGGGCAGCCCGACGGAGGCATCGGCGAGATCCAGGCCGACGCGCTGCTGCGCCGGGGACCGCGCCGCCTCTGGTTCGCGTCCCTCTCCGACAACCGCATCGACGCCTACGGGCCCCATCGGTTCAAGGCGCTGCAGCGCTACTGCGAGGAACGCGGACTGGAGCCGCCGCGCACCGTCTCAGTGCCGCTCACCGTCGAAGGCGGTGCGGCGGCATTGCGAGCGGTGCTCGAGGCCGGCGGTCCTGCGGGGATCGCCTGCTACAACGACGATGTGGGGATGGCGCTGCTCGCCGGTGCGCGCCGCGAAGGCGTGGAGGTGCCGGAGACGGTTTCGCTGGTCGGAGTCGATAACACGCCGATGAGCGCGTTGAGTTCACCGACGCTGTCGACCGTGGATACGGGTATCGCGACGATGGTCGACCTGCTGTCGATCCAGTTGGAGCGCCGGCTCGGCCGCGACGTCGACGCCGAGACCGAGCCGGTGCACCGGTTCACGCTCGTGGAGCGCGAGAGTTCCTGATACCGCCCGCGGGCGTCACTTGACCGAGAGGCGCAGCTCGCGGGATTCCAGGCCTTCGGCGCCGACGGTGACCGCCACGGGGCCGGGACCGGTCGGGCGAATGATCGCCTGCGCCCGTCCGCGGTAGGTCGAGTGCGCTCCTTGATCGAACCGCTCGAGGTTGTCGGGTCGGGCGCTGCCGACCGCGGCGAGCGCGGCGCCATCCACGGTCACCGTGACGGTCCGATCGGCGTCGGTCACGAGTGTGCCCGCGCTGTCGCGCAGCTCAATGTCCAAGTAGGCGAGATCGTCTGCGTCGTCGCGGATGACGTCGCGGTCGGCGGTGACCGCGAGTCGGACGCCGCCGACGCTCGAGCGCAGCGCGAAGCGCTCGGCCCGCTGACCGCCGCGTATCGCATATGCCTCAATGGATCCGGACTCGTACGGCAGGTCGAACACGGCGCGGAAGCGGTGGTCTTGCCCTGCGGGGCGTGTGCCGAGGGAGCGGTCGTTGAGGAGCAGTTCCACCTCCTCGGCATCGCTGTAGACCTCGACGCGCATGGCGGTCCCGGGGTCGACCGCCCAGTCCCAGCTGGCGATGCTCTCGCTCCAGGCCCACTGGCCGGGGCGTGCCTCCCGGCCCACCGCGGCCGGGTCGACGACCGCGATATAGGGCTCGGTGCGCAGTCCGAAGACGATCTCGCGGTAGTAGGAGGCCGGTCGTCGGTAGCCGGTCAGGTCGAGGTCGCCGCACCAGGCGGTGAGCCAGGGGAACGGCGCCTCGAACGCGGACGGCTCGTCGAGGAACTGGTTGCGGCCGATGCCGACCTCGCCGAGGTAGTCCCATCCGGTCCAGGTGAAGTCGCCGAGCACGTTCGCGTGCTTGCGGACCAGGGCCCAGTTCACGTCGATGTGCGGGGGGAAGGTCTCGGTGCCGATGATGACGCGGTCGGGGAACAGCTCGCAGTCCATCTCGTAGCGGGCGTCCCCGTAGTTCATGCCCGCCGCGTCGAGCAGCGCGAAGGACTCGGCGGTCCGCTCGGTGACGGTGGTCGAGGTGTTGACCCGGTTGAGCATGTCCCCGGCGTTGCCCATGGCGTCGTTGACGCCGCCGTCGCCGCCGGAGGCGCCGCGCTGCTGCATCATCGGCAGCAGGGTCTTGAGGGTGGAGACGAAGCCGTTCACACCGTTGGTGATGAAGCGGGTGTCGTCGAGTTCGCGGATCTTCTCGGCGAGGCGCCGTCCCCATTCGGAGCCGAGTGGATGGCCCGTCTCGGGAATCTCGTTGCCGATCGAGTAGAAGATGACGCTGGGGTGGTTGCGGTTCTTGGTCACGAAGGCCTCGATGTCGCGTTCCCACCACTCGGGGAAGGCCAGCGAGTAGTCGAAGTTCGACTTGCTCTCGGTCCAGATGTCGAAGGCCTCGTCCATGACGAGCATGCCGATGCGGTCGCAGGCGTCCAGCAGAGCTGAGCTCGCCGGGTTGTGCGAGCTGCGGATCGCGTTGAACCCGGCGGCCTTCAGCAGCTCGATCTTGCGCTCCTCCGCGCGGGCGACGGCAGCCGCCCCGAGCAGGCCGTTGTCGTGGTGGATGCAGGCGCCGCGCAGCTTCGTCGACACGCCGTTGATGCGCAGGCCGTACACGGGGTCGAGTTGCAGGCGCCGGATGCCGACACTGTTGCGGCGCTCGTCGAGCACCGTCCCGTCCTGCTCGAGCCGGACGACGGCGCTGTAGAGGTGCGGCGTGTCCACATTCCAGAGTTGCGGCTCCGGAACGAGGAGCCGATGCCTGGCGACCCCGGTGGTACCGGCCCGCACGGTGATCGGTGCGCTCGTGCCGGCGACGACCAGGCCCGCGGGGTCGAGCAGCTCCGTGCGCACCGAGACCGTCTCGGCGCTGAGGCCGCGGTGGTCCACGGGGACCGCGATCTCGACCATCGCGCGGTCGGCATCGATGTCAGGAGTGGTGATGCGGGGCCCGTCCAGGCCGATCCGGATCAGCTCGGTCACGATGAGCGTCGCCTCGCGGTACAGGCCCGCCCCGGCGTACCAGCGGGAGTCGTCGTGCGCCCGCACTTCCACCGTGATGGTGTTCTCCTCGCCGTAGCGGAGGTGGTCGTCGAGCGGAACGGTGAAGGCCGAGTATCCGAACGGGCGCTGCCCGGCGAAGGCGTCGTTGACGTAGACCATCGCGTCCCGGTGCGCCCCTTGGAATTCGACGGCGACCCGCTTGGTCCGGTACGACTCCGGCACGTTGAACGTCTTCGAGTACTCATAGGCGGCGCTCGGGAAATAGGCGGTCTTCCCCGGGTTGGCCGCCGACCGCTCCTCGGAGAAGAGGGCGTCGTGGGGCAGGGTGACCTCCTCCGCTGCCGCGGCCGGGCGGCCGAGCTGCGCGAAGATGCTCGTCTTGGGACGCACCGTCCAGTGACGATTGAAAGAGTGTCGAGACATGCGGGTGCTTTCTGTGCTGTCGTGAACGGACTGATCCCGGTCCGCGCGGGAGCTCAGTCTTGGGCGGCGGGGAGGGCGCCGGTGCGCCTCGCGATGAGGTCCTGCGTCATCCGCGGCTGGTAGCGGTCGAGGTTGAGGAAGAACACGACCATGAACTGCAGTACACAGACGATGAGTGGGATGCCGAGGTAGAGGAAGACCTCCATGTCGACGGCCGACTGCGGCTGCACTGCGGCGGTGCCGTCGTACTGCGCGAACGCGAGGAGCCAGCCGATCAGTGCAGCGCCGACGCCGGCGCCGAGGTTCTGGCCCGCGGTCGCCGCGGAGTAGGTCATGCCGTCGATGCGCACGCCGGACTTCCACTCGCCGTAGTCGACGATGTCGGCGATGAGCGCGAAGAGCGCGGCGGAGACCGGGATCGTGCCGATCGCCCGGATCAGGGCGCCCGCGATCACCACATTGAAGTCGGTCGGGTCGCTCAGTGCGATCAGCATCCCCGCCGCCGCCAGCGCCGAGCCGACGAGGAACGGCAGCCGCTTCCCGAAACGCCCGGTGATGGCGGGCATGAACCACATGCCGATGAGCAGTGGGCCGATGCCGGCCAGGCTGAAGAAGCCGTAGAGGCCGGCGTCGCCGAGCACGTCGCGGGCGAAGTAGATGCCCGCGCCTCCGATGCCGGCGGCCAGGTTCTGGGTGAAGAACAGCGCGAAGCCGAGGTAGAAGTACGGGTTCTTCAAGAGGATGCGGAGGAGTTCACGGACCGGTCGGGCCGCGCTGTGGTCGCTCTCGACGGTGGTGGTCACGCGCTCCTTCGTGCCGAGGAACACGACGATGAAGGTGATGGCGGCGACCGCCCCGTAGATCGTCACGACCGCCGTCCAGCCGCCCTGGCCGCCGCCGAAGCGTGCGATCAGCGGGATCGTGAAGAAGTTGACGAGCAGTGTCGCCGTGAGGGCGGCGAAGGTGCGCATCACCGTCAGGCTGACCCGGGTCTTGCCGTCGGAGGTGATCACGGAGAGCAGCGTGTGGTACGCGAGGTTGGATCCGGTGTAGCCGATGGCCAGGCAGAGGAAGTAGAAGACGAACGCGTAGATCTCCTTGCCCGTCGAGCTGAGCCCGGCGGGCACGTTGAAGAGCCCGATGAACGCCAGCACGACGATCGGAGTGCTCAGGAGCACCCATGGTCGGGCCTTGCCCCAGCGGGTCTTCGTCTTGTCGATCATGGTGCCGATGACGAGGTCCATCGTGCCGTCGAGCACGCGCCCGAGCAGGATGATCGTGCCTGCGATCGCCGCACCGATGCCGACGGTGTCAGTGAAGTAGAACAGCACGAACGACGACACGGCCGCGAAGATCAGGTTGCCGCCGACGTCGCCGACGCTGTAGGCGAGCCGCTCCCCCATGCGCACGGGAGTCTCGGCGGCGGGCGGCGACCCCGCCGGAGCGTTCTCGGGCGAATCGGGAGAGCCGACCGCCGGGCCGGCCTCCGCAACGGGGGCCCCGGATTCTTGATGCGATGCCATATTGACTCCTTCGTCAAAATTCGACCAGGACACTCGGGCACAAACAGGCAGTAGATCTTCATCCCTGGTCAACACGTGTGACTACATCTAGTAACACGTGTGACTAAGATATAGATGAAGCCACCCCGTGTCAAGCGGGCCTGCCAGCGCGGCCACCGAGCATCTGCGGCACGTTGCGCTCGGCCTGGCTCAGCGAACACATCGACCGCGAACTCCTCGCGCCTTCGGACTATCGACGACCGGTCGAAACCGACTGCACTGCAACAAGGACAAGGACGAGCCTTGAAAATTCTGAACAGACCTTCGACGCACTTGACCGCTCTGCGGGAGCGTTCAGGCCTGCTCGTCGGCGCACTGGCATTCGCCGGGATCTCCGCAGCGCTCACGCAGACGATGATCACGCCGCTCATCCCGTCGCTGCCGCACATCTTCGGCACGAGCGCCGAGAACACCGCGTGGGTCGTCACCGCGACCCTGCTCGCCGCCGGCGTCTTCGTGCCGATCGCCGGACGCCTGGGCGACATGTTCAGCAAGAAGCGGATGCTGCTGGTCTGCACCATTCCATTGGCGCTCGGCGCGGTGGTGTGCGCACTCGCGCCCAACGTCGAACTCATGATCACCGGCCGCGCGCTGCAGGGGCTCGGCAGCGGCATCATGCCGCTCGGCATCGCCCTGCTGCGCGATGCGCTCCCGCCGCAGAAGCTCTCCTCCGCCATCGCAACGGTGAGTTCGACACTCGGTGTCGGCGGCGCGATCGGACTGCCGGCCTCGGCTGCCGTCATCGAATTCGCCGACTGGCGAGCGCTGTTCTGGGGCAGCGCCGCCATCACCGTCCTGATCGCCGTCGTCCTCTGGATCGCCGCCCCTTCGCCCGAAACCGCCGCACGGCGTCAGCACTTCGACTGGGTCGGGGCCGTCGGACTCGCCGTCGGACTGGTGAGCTTGATGCTCCCGCTGTCGAAGGGCTCGAGCTGGGGGTGGTCGTCGCCGCTGACGCTCGGCCTGCTCGCACTCGCCGTCGCAGCCCTGCTCTCGTGGGGGTGGTGGGAGACCAGGAAGGCGGAGCCGCTTGTCGACTTGCGCACCACCGCAAGTCCGCGAGTACTGCTGACCAACATCGCTTCGATTTTCGTCGGCTTCGGCATGTTCTCGAGCATGCTCGTCCTGCCGCAGGTGCTGCAGCTCCCGGCGTTCACCGGCTACGGGCTCGGCCAATCCGTGCTCGCCGCCGGGCTCTGGATGGCGCCGGCCGGACTGATGATGCTCATCCTCGCCCCGGTCGGCGGCCACCTCTCCGACGCCCGGGGACCGAAGTTCACCCTGGTGCTCGGCTCGATCATCATCGCCCTCGGATACGGCGTCGCCCTGCTGGGCATGGGGAGCACCTGGGGGATCCTCGCCACCGCCGTCGTGGTGAACAGCGGCGTGGCGTTCGCCTTCGGCGCGATGCCGGCGCTCATCATGGGTTCGGTCCCGAAATCCGAGACCGCCTCCGCCAACAGCTTCAACACCCTCATGCGCTCGCTGGGCACGACCATCGGCTCCACGGTGATCGGCGTCGTGCTGGCCGGTCTCACGATCGGCTCCGGCGCCACCGCCCTGCCATCCGAAGCGGCATTCCGGGTCGCACTGCTCGTCGGCGCTCTGGTGTCGGCAGCGGCAGCCGTCCTCGCGGCGTGCATTCCGGGATCGCGGGCAATCGAAGCAGACGGGCAGGTGCGGACTGCGGCACCGGAGCCGGTCGTCGTTCGCTAGGTGCGAGGCAACTTCGTCGACGTCCTCACCGACAGCGGCCCTCACCGGTAGCGGCCCTGCACGCCCCGTCCGGTGCATCGCCTTCCGCCGAGGCGGGAGCGCAGCACGACCCGACCTGTTCAATGCGGGCGACGAACCTCGAGCGCCTGTTCACCGGCATCCGGGTCATAATTGAATTGTTAAGTTTTTACGGGCGTCCAAACATTGACACCGGCCAGTGGGATATAGCAGTCTTTCCATATCTCGTCCCGCGGCAACCCGGGACGAGCCGGCATCCACCCATCGCACCCATCCGCGCTCGCGGACCGTCCCAGGGTGCGCCGAAAGGGGAACTCCTTTGATACGCAAGGCAATGCGGCTGCTCCTGGCAGCCCCGATCGCCCTTTCCATGCTGGCCGTCCCGGCCGCATCGCAGGCTCAGGACGCCGAGCCGCAGTCCGCCGAGGCGATCGTCGCGGCCATGCAGCCGGGCTGGAACCTCGGCAACACGCTCGACGCCATGTGCTGCAGCCCCGGCGCCGACGAGACCGCCTGGGGCAACCCGCGCGTCGACGAATCCTTCTTCGACGACATCAAGGCCGAAGGCTTCAACTCGGTCCGCATCCCCGTCAGCTGGGGCAACCACACCGGTCCCGCGCCCGACTACACGATCGACCCGGCTGTCATGGAGCGGGTGCAGGAGATCGTCGACTACGCGCTCGAGTCGGACCTCTACGTCATGATCAACACGCATCACGACTCGTGGCAGTGGATCACGAACCTGTCCAAGCCCGAGCAGCACGACCAGGTCATGGCCCAGTTCGACGCCACCTGGACCCAGATCGCCGACACCTTCGAGGACTACCCGCAAGAGCTGGTCTTCGAGGCCATGAACGAGGTCGGCTTCGAGGGCACCTCCGGCATCGACGAAGACCACGAGCTCATGGCGGAGCTGAACCGCTCGTTCCACGAGATCGTGCGCGGCTCCGGCGGCGGCAACGACGACCGCCTGCTAGTCCTTGAGACGATCTACACCAGGTCCGACCAGGTCCACCTGGACGCCCTCGCCGCCGAGATCGAGGCGCTGGACGACCCGATGCTGGCCGCCACCACCCACAACTACGGCTACTGGCCCTTCAGCGTCAACATCGCCGGGGTCACCACCTACGACGAAGAGAGCCGGGCACTCCTCGAAGCCAACTTCCAGGACCAGGTCGACACCTTCGTCTCCAAGGGCATCCCGGTCATCATCGGCGAGTACGGCCTGCTGGACGGCTACGACGTCAAGGTCGAGCGCGGCGAGTACCTGAAGTTCTTCGAGCACTTCGGCTACCTGGCCCGCACCTCGGGCATCACCACGATGTGGTGGGACAACGGCACGCACTACGACCGCTTCGCGCGCGAATGGCGCGACCAGGAACAGTTCGACTACATCTCCTCGTCCTGGACGACCCGCTCGGGCACCGCCTCCTCGGACCTCATCTTCGTCGACGCCGAGACCAAGGTGCGGAACCAGACGGTGACGTTGAACCTCAACGGCCTCGAGTTCAGCGCCCTCTACTTCGGCAACAGCAAGTTGAAGGCAGGCAAGGACTACGTCCTCGACGGTACGACGCTGACCATCAAGGCCAAGGTCCTCAAGCGCATCCTCGGCGACCGGGAGCCCGGCACGACCGCGCAGCTCTCGGTGCGCTTCTCGGCCGGCATGCCGTGGAAGCTCAACGTGATCAGCGCGAGCGACCCCGTCCTCCAGGACGCCGAGGGCACCACCGCCTCGCTGGAGATCCCCACCGAGTTCAACGGCGACCGCGTCGCCACCGTGGAGGCCACCTACGCGGACGGCACCAACGCCGGTCCGCACAACTGGACCTCCTACAAGGAGTTCGACGTCGCCTTCAAGGTGCGCTACGCCGAGGGCGCCATCGAGATGACCAAGGCGTTCTTCGATGCGGTCACCGACGGCTCCACGGTGACCTTGACCGTCCACTTCTGGAGCGGTCAGACCGTCGAGTACACCGTGACCCGCAACGGCGACATCGTCACCGGTACGGCTTAACTGCACAACACGAGTAGGGGCGGCGCATTCGCGCCGCCCCTTCACTGCGTGATCGCCGATCCCTCACGGCGTCGCCGCCGCGCTGAAGACACGCCTGTGCGGCCGGACCGCGGTCCGGCCGCACAGGGTCGATCACTTGAGCGGTGTCAGACTGCTTGGCGGGTGAAGCGTTGGTTGGCGTTGCCGTTGGGGGTGTACTGGGAGATGCGGGCGCCGTCCGCACTGGAGTAGCCCCACACGTCCATGGCCAGGCCGGACTGGCGGTTGATGATGCTGACGACGTTGTTCCCGTGGTCGGTCAGGCGCCAGTGCTGGCTGTGCGCGCCGGTGTCGGCCTGCTGCGTGATGTCCGCGCCGTTGCTGTTGCTCGCGACCTGCAGGACCAGGCCCGAGTGGCTCGCTTTGATCTTGAAGTGGCCCTCGCCGGCGTCGACGAACTGGAACTGCTGGTTGGTGCGTCCGGTGCCCGACCACTGGTGCAGCAGCGCCCCGGCAGCAGTGGAGACCCCGTTGATGTCCGCGTACTTCCCCGAATGCTGCGCGATCAGCCGGTAAGAGCCCGGACCGTTGGGGTTGCCGCCCAGCGCGGCCTCCCATTTGGTGTTGGAGCCGGCCGCGTCGACGGGCAGGCGGTCCCGGGCCGCGGTGTCGCCGTACATCGTCCACTGCGCCCAGTTCCGGACGGTGTTCCTGAAGCGCAGGTCGTCCCAGAAGCTGTTGTGACTGCCGCCGACGAAGGTGAGGAACGCCTTCGGCCAGGTGATCTCGTTGTAGGCCTGTCGGCCCGAGGAGTACGCGGTGGTCCCGTCCTGGTCGCCGTGGACGAAGAGGACCTTGGCGTTGACCGAGCTCGACGGGTTGCCCATGTCCAGGCACGACTGCGGGTTGGCGGAGATGATGCGGCTGTCGGGCCAGGAGGTGAGCAGGCCGTGGGTGGTCATGCCGCCCATCGAGTGGCCGCAGGCGCCCACGCCGATGTCGGTGCGGACGTGTCCGGCGAGCGGTCCGCTGGTGTTGAGGGCGAGGGTGTTCGTGAGCACCTGGGAGACGTCGCGGGAGGTGTTGCCGCTGTTGACGTCGTTCAGGCTGTGCTGGAAGTGCGGGGACGGGACGATGAAGCCCGCCGAGGCCAGGCCCGGGGCGAACGTGGAGTTGGCGGGGTTGCCGCCCAGGCCGTGGGTGTAGGCGTAGACGGGGAAGACCCCGTTCGCGACCGGGGCGTCCGCGACCGGGGTGCCGCCTGCGGTGCCGGCGGCCGGGTAGTAGACGTAGGTGGTGACCGGGCGGGTGCCGCGGTACCAGTCGTACCTGCGCACGCCCACGGCGAACGGGTTGGCCGGTGCGGGTGCGGCGTGCGCCTGCGCGGTGCCGAGCAGTGACACGCCCACGCCCAGGGCGCCGGCAGCGCCCAGGTTCAGGAACGTGCGTCGTTGCATTGCCATGAGGACTCCCTTTCGGAGGAATGGTCGAGGGGGAGCGGCATCGCCCGATCGACGGTGCGTGCCGCTCCCCCTCCTTCGCCTTATTCGCCGTTGACGATCTTGTAGGCGTCGGTGAACGGCGCTCGCGCGTCCTCGCCGCCGTTGCTCAGGAAGGTGTCGACCATGGCCGGGATGTCCGCGATCTCGGAACGCCCGTAGACCACGTCGGCCTCCTGGTCCTTCAGGGTCTGCAACGCGGAGATGAAGGCCGCGGGCGCTTCGACGCGGATGCCTTCGAAGATGTCCTTCTCGAGGTGGTCCAGGACCGAGGCGTCGTAGTCGAACCGCTGCTGGACGAGGACCGGGTCGCCGGTGTGGAACGTCTGGACCTTGCCGGAGATGCCGTAGTAGCCGCCGATGGTCGCGCTGCCGTGGTCGTTCGTGCGCGGGACGCCGGCGGCGTCGAACTCGAAGTGGTCGCCCTCGATGCCGTAGTCGAGCAGCTGGTTCTCGATGGTGCCGAACGGGGCGGCGCAGAAGTTGGCGACGTCCAGGATCTCCTCGACCTGCTCGACGGAGAGGCTCTTGCTGAGGAACAGCCAGCCCTCGACGTCGGCGGTGCCGAACACCACCGGCGTCCGCCCGCCCGCGGCGACAGGGCCGAGCGGGACGACGGCGCCCTCGATCTCGCCCCTGGTGACGCTGCCGCTGTAGTCGCCCCAGTAGGACATGCCGTCCTGATGGAACAGGGTCGTCCCCGCCTTGTGCAGCTCCTTGGGGTCCAGGGAGGCCGCGGGGGCGTCGGGGTGGATGAGCTTCTCGTCCCAGACCGTGCGCCGGAACTCGAGCCACTCGGTGTACTCGGGGCGTTCGCAGTTGTGGACGAGCTTCCCGTCGATCCAGGCCCAGCCGTTGCCGGAGGCCAGACCGAACCACTGGGGAGTGAGGTAGTCGAGGCCGTAGAACGCCCACCTGCCGGCCGCGTCGTCCGACCAGGCGCGGGCGACCTCGAGCACTTCCTCCACTGTGGTGGGAACGGCCAGGTCCGCCGCCTCGAGCAGGTCGGTGCGGACGTACATGCCGTTCTGCGGACCGCCGGCCAGACTGCCGGGGATGCCGTAGAGGCGGGCGCTCTCGGGGTCCTCGGGGTCCTTCGACCAGACCGACTTGCCCCAGGCCTCGGTGACCCGGCCGGCGAGCAGGGGCCAGCGCTCGGAGATGTCGCCGGTCAGGATGTCGGTGAGGTCGTAGAACCGGTTGACCACGGTCTCGCGGAAGTTGGGGTGGGAGCCGAGCATCCAGCTGAACATGTGGATGCCGTCGCCGAACTCGCTGGCCTGGATCCACTGGTTCGAGGTCTCGGCGTAGGTGTTGCCGTCCGCGTGGGCCAGTTCGATGACCGTGCCGCCCCACGCTTCTTGGACCGCCGCGAAGTAGGAGTCGTCGCTGGGAGGCGGTGTGCCCCAGGTCGGAACGGTGATCCGGTAGGTGCCGCTGTTCGCGGGCGGTTCGGGGATCGCCTGTGCCGGCTCGGGGTAGGAGAGGAACCCGGACCGGTGGTTCGGCGGTTCGCCCACGAGGTCGGGCTCGACCGGGAGCGGCCATTCCTTGTACTGCGGCAGGAAGTCGAACCCTTCGGTGACCTGCGTGCTGCCGTCGCTGCTCTGGATGTCACTGCACGCGGAGACGAGGGGAAGACCCGCGGCGCCGGCGGCGCCGAGGCCGGCCGCCTTGAGCAGTGATCGGCGCCGGAAGATCGACCCGTGTGAGGGAGTAGCCACGTCGCTGTCCTTTCGGTGGTACTGCGTGTGAGGGATTGCTCGAAGGAGCGGTGGTTCGCGGTGGAGTGGGGGGGGGGGGGGGGGGCGGCCGCCCCCCCCCCGACGGCTGGGCATGGGGGCGGGGGGGGGTGGTG